>JBFWNY010000071.1:0-4145 GCA_050250815.1 Hyphomicrobiaceae bacterium | reverse complement strand
GGCGTCGACACGAACTTGATGAACTCGTGCGCCTGGTCGATGTTCGTGGCGTTCTTCATCATCACGAAGCCCTGGTGCCAGGCGAAGGCGCCTTCCACCGGAGCGATGTACTTGTAGCCGTCCTTGCGCAGATTGTAGCCGGTGGAATCCCAGTTCAGGCCGAGCGTGGCGCCGTTGGCGGTGAAGCCGGCATTGGCTTCATTCTCGCCCGACCACCACTGCACGACATTGCCCTTGGCCTTGATCGCCTCGGCCAGCGCGATGTCCCACAGCTCAACCATGGCGCCCATGTCCTTGTAGCCGTCGATCCACGGACGGGGCAGCTTGCCCTGCGCGTCGAGGTAGCGGCCCATGGCGGCGAGGGTCGAGTGCGGACGCACGACGACCTGGTTCTCGGCGTTGAACAGGTCGCCGAGCGACGGCGGCGAGGAGAGCTTGGCGTTCGCCTCGTTGGCGACGAGCGCTTCCGTGCCCCAGTTCGACGGGACGTAGTAAAGCTTGCCGTCGGCGCGCGAATTCTCGCCGGCGCTGCCGTCGGCCAGGCCCGGCAGGTAGTTGTCCATGGCCAGCTTCGACTCGTCCAGCGGCGCGAGCAGGCCGTTGGCGTTCCAGCCGCCCCAGCGGTCGATCGTCGGCTCGATCACGTCGATGCCGCCGGCCTCGACCGCGACCTTCGCCTGAGCGAACATCGCGTCCTGGTCGGGCAATTCGGTGAAGTTGACCTTGATGCCCGTGGCCTTCTCGAAGGCCGGGAACACGACTTCGGCGAGCTTCGGATAGCCGGCCCAGCCGGTGAAGTTCACCTCGCCCGACGATTGGGCGAAGACCTTGTAGGGGATGATGGCGGGCGCGGCGAGCGCGGCCGACGCCTTCAGGAAGGTGCGGCGGTTGCTGATGAACGTCTTCACGATTGGATCTCCCATTCTGTGCCCATGAGTCGATATTGACGCCGGAGGTCCTGCGTAGGGATCCGGGAATTCATTGACATAGCTGCGAATTGCGAAGGTGCCGTGACGTTACGCATGGAAGCCGGCGAAGCTTCTCCGTCGGCAGTGCGGAACCCGGCGGGCCCATTGCGACTGCCATATCCGAACAAAATGACAGACGCTCGCGAAAGTCAATCGAAAGCCCGCGAAAGGCGGATCACGATCGCTCGCTTGCCTGGTAGGCGGACCGCGCCAGCCACTCCGGCCGCACTTCGACCCCCCAGCCCGGCGCGTCCGTCAGGGTGACCTGCCCGCCCTCGACGGCATAGGGAAAGTCGACGAACAGGTCGTATTGCCAGGGGTAATAGTCCGGGCCCTCGATGGAGAATTCGAGATATTTGCCGGCGCCCTCGATCGCCCGCAGCAGATGCATGGTGAACAGCGTCACCAGCCCCCAGTTGGCGGCGTGCGGAGTGACCGGCAGGCCGGCGGCCCTGGCCAGCTTGCAGACGCGCAGCGTGCGGCTGATGCCGCCCAGATAGAGGATGTCGGGCTGCACGATGTCGACGGCGCGCATCTCGATCATGCGGCGCCAGGTCGGAAGCTCGCAATCCTGCTCGCCGCCGGTCACCGCGATGTCGAGGGCGTCGGCGACTTCCTTCGTCTGCTCCAGTTCCCAGTAGAGGCAGGGCTCCTCGAAATGCTCCACGCCGTTGTCCTGCAGCATCCGGCCGACCTCGATCGCCCGCCTGGGCGAGAACCCGCTGTTGGCGTCGACCAGCAGCGCCGCCTTGTCGCCGAGCGCCCTGCGGACGGTCGGCACGATCTCCTCGGTGCGGCCCGGCCACTCGTCGACGTCATGTCCGTATTCGGCCGCGACGCGGAACTTGAACGCGTCGAAGCCCTGCTCGCCCTGCAGCCGTTTCAGCCGCTCGGCCTCGTCCTTCGGCGTGATGTCGCGTCGCATCGAGGAGGCATAGGCGCGCAGCTTCCCCGGCGTGCCGCCGAGCAGGCTGACCACCGGCTTGCCCGCCTGCTTGCCGCGCCAGTCCCAGATGGCGGTGTCGAGCCCGCCGAGCGCCCGCTTCATGTAGGAGCCGGGGAATTTGTGCTCGCGCTCGATCACGCGGTCCGTCAGCGCGTCGATGTCGTCGAACCCGACGCCGAGCACGTGCGGCGCCACCTGCCGGTGCAGGACTTGGGCAGTGATGTCGGAATTGTAGGTCGACACCTGGCCCCAGCCCTGGCTGCCGTCCTCGGCCGTGACGCGCACGAAGCCGATGTACTGGGTGGTGAACGTCTCGATGCGCTTGATCCGCATGGCCCCTCCGCCGCGCTGCCGCGTGTTCGGGTTAGCCGATCGAAGAGGCCGCTCGCAAGGGCAGGGGTCGCGACGGGCCGGCTGCGACAGGTGGATGCGGATTGTTACGGGCGTGCGACGGCGCTACGCTTAGGTCGCGTCGATGGCCCAAGCGCGAACGCCGCCTTGCGGCGGTGCGCTCGCGTGGGCTCGACCGTGCTGTCTGCGGTCAGGCAGACTTCTTGCGCTTCGCGGCGCCCGCCCGTCCAGCCGTCGGCTTGCGGCCGAGACCGGTGGCCTTGGCCAGCTCCGAGCGCGCCGCCGCGTAGTTCGGCGCCACCATCGGATAGTCGGCCGGCAGGCCCCATTTCTGCCGGTACTCGTCCGGCGACATGTCATAGGCCGTGCCGAGGTGCCGCTTCAGCGACTTGAACTTCTTTCCGTCCTCGAGGCAGATGATGTAGTCGGGCGTGATCGACTTCTTGACCGGAACCGCCGGCTTCGGCGCTTCCTTGACCGCCGGGCCGCCCGCCGCCAGCGAGGCGATCGACGAATGCACCTGGCCGATCAGGGCCGAAAGCTCGCCGGCCGGCACCTGGTTCTTGGTGACGTAGGCCGCCACGATGTCGGCTGTGAGCGAGATCAGCTGCTCGTTGCTGCTGTTTTCCATGGAATGGTTACTCCAGTTCGTGTCGAGGGCGCTGCCCTCCGGAATTGGTTGTGCCGACCGGTATCGTCCGGCCGCGTTCCGAGGCGCTGGAACGCATGATTGATCCACGCAAGGCGCTCACGGCGCAACGTGCGACGAGGTCGGACAAGCCCTGTTCCCCGTATCCCCGAACGAAAGGTCATTGAAGAATGCGTCTACGTCGACATCGAGAAGCCGCGTCAGCGCCAACATCTCCCGCGCGGGAAGACGGGCGCTGCCCTTCTCGTATTCTTCTAGCGTGGAAATGCGGATCCCGGCCGCGCTGGCCAGTTCATCGGGCGCAAGGTTTCTTGCGACCCGAATCTCGCGGATCTTCTTGCCAACGTGGCTGTCGATAAAGTTCGTCAACGAATCCCAAATGATCTATGCTGGCATCACGCCGCGAAGATCATCTAGATTGGCCCATTTGCGCCAATTAGGAATTCTAATTGTAATTGCTCACGGTTGTGTCGCGCTTCTCTGTCGACAATATTTCGAGTACGCGCCTCCACTTTGCGCAGCGACGATAATCGCGGCGCTCGATCGCCTGCTGCGCCTTGAGCGCAGCATAGAGCGAGGCCTCGGCGCCGTATTCGGCCATCAGCTGGCTGGCTTCGTGACGGGCGTGCTGTTCCTCCTCGTCAAGCATGTGCCTTCCTTTCGATCTGCTGCAGGCCGACGGCCAGGCAGCTGCCGATCACCAGCGCCGCGCCGACCGCAGCCAGGTGGCTGAGGTTCTCGCCCCAGGCGACGAGCAGCGCCGTGGAGCCGATCGGCGTCAGATAGCCCAGGATCGCCATGCGGCCGCCGGCGTCGCTGCGCATCGCCTTCGACCAGAAGAAGTAGCCCAGCCCCATCGGGCCGGCGCCAAGATAGAGCCCGCCGAGCAGGGCGCCGGCGGAGGCCGTGGGGATCCCGTCCGCGATGCTCCAGGCGAGCGTCCCCGCCAGCCCGACCAGCGCGGAGGGCAGGAGCAGCCGCTCCGGCGCCACGCTCGTGCGGCCGATCATCAGCGTGTAGTAGGCCATGCAGACGGCGGAGCCGATCGCCGCGGCGTAACCGTAGAGCTCGCCTTGCAGCGTCAGGGCCCGCTCGCCGCCGGTGATCACCAGCGCTGCGCCCACGAAGCCGGCCAGCGCCAGCGTCGCCAGGCGCAGCGGCCGCGCCACGCGCCGCATGGCGATCAGGCCGGCGGCGACCAGCAGCGGCCAGGTGTAGGCGATGAGATTGG
>JBFWNY010000070.1:0-5344 GCA_050250815.1 Hyphomicrobiaceae bacterium | reverse complement strand
ACAATCGCTCGCGTCCCCACACGAGCCTCGGCGGGTTGACACCAGCCGAGTTCAGAGCCCGGGCCGAACAGGCCCAAAACCAGAACGGACTCTCGTTATGACCGAGGGCAAGATGGGGGCAGGGTCACGTGGCATCATCGCGCGGGAATGCCCGCTCCACCCATCGTGGGAGACGCAAGCCATGCTGTTCGCCAGGAAGAAGGTCGTGATGCCGACGGCGGAGAGCGCGTTGCCCGGTCGCGACCAACCGCTCAAGACCGCCAAGGAGCACTACAAATTCGGCAGGCGGCTCGCGCCGCCCTACCCCGATGCCATGATGAAGGCGATGTTCGGGCTTGGATGCTTCTGGGGTGCAGAACGCAAGTTCTGGGAACTCGGCCAGGGCATCTGGATCACGGCCGTCGGCTACGCCGGGGGCTTCACGCCCAACCCCACTTATGAGGAGGTCTGCACCGGGTTCACCGGCCATAACGAGGTGGTGCTGGTGGTGTTCGATCCCGATCGGATCGCCTACGAGCGCCTGCTGAAGACGTTTTGGGAAAGCCACGACCCGACGCAGGGCATGCGGCAGGGCAACGATGTTGGCACGCAGTATCGCTCCGGCGTCTACACGTTTGGCGAGGGCCAGCAGGCCGCGGCCCTGGCATCGCGTGCTGCCTACCAGGACGCCTTGCGAGCCCGCCGTTTTGGCCGGGTGACGACCGAGGTGCTGCCGGCTCCGGACTTCTATTTCGCCGAGGACTATCACCAGCAGTATCTGGCGAAGGTCCCGCATGGCTACTGCGGGCTGGGCGGAACGGGCGTGACCTGCCCGATCGGTCTTGGGGTGACGGAGTAGCTCCCGCCGCTGACGCCGTTCGGCGGCGCCTCGCCGCCCGGTTCGACCTTCCACGTGTGTTCGCAGCGGGGCGTTGCGATTCCGCTTGCCGGATCGAAGCTCCAGGCGCTAATTCCGCGCGCTTCGCACCGCTGTCCGGTCGATCCCGATCTGTGCCCTCGCGCGACACGGACCGCTCCACAGGCGCGCAACACACGGTGCACCATGTCGGATCGGCCGCTGGAACGAGACCGGCTCGACACCCTGGTCGAGGCGCTGGCACGTGACGGGTTCGCCATCGACGAGGATTTCGCGAGCGGCGGCCTCGTCGAACTGCTCGCGGCCGAAGTGGAGGCCCGCGAGTTCGCGGGCGCGATGCACCGCGCGGCCATCGGACGGCTCGACGAGACCCGCGTTGAAGACGACATACGCGTCGTCGAGGCGTCATGGCTCTCTGCGGCCTCGACGGTCGACGCCATGCTCCTGGCAATGGCGGAGGATCTGCGGCTCACCCTCAACCGCAAGCTGTTCCTCGGGCTATTCGAATTCGAGGCGCAGTATTTGTTCTATCCGCCCGGCGGCTTCTATGCGCGTCATCTCGACAGCCTAGCGGGTGCGCGCAATCGTATCGTCTCGTTCGTGCTCTATCTCAACCGGTCGTGGATACCCGGCGACGGCGGGGAACTCGACATCTGGCGTTCGCCCGAAGATCGCGGTGCGCCCGCGGCAACGGTAGCACCGCGCGCCGGCACACTCGTGCTGATGCTGTCGGAGGAGATTCCGCACTGCGTCCGGCTCTCGCTCGTAGAGCGGCGTGTGGTGGCCGGCTGGTTCCGGCTCAATGCCTCAACAGCGCAGCGCGTCGACCCTGCCAGCTGACGAAGGTCATGCTTACGCCTCATGGCCGCGATGGCTGCGCGGAACGAAGGATGGCGCGCTCGTCCAAGGTCAGGATGGTTCGAAGCATCCGCCGACCGGCCCCGCTCAGCCTGTCGAGCGCTGGATGTCGGCATGTCCGCCGCACAAGGCCGGCTCCAGTGAGGCAACGAGCGCTTCGACGAGCCCGAGCGCCGACTGCAGAAAGTCTGCGGATAACAACGGCACCGAAGCCGTCGGTGCCGCACCGAAGAAGTGAGCGTGAAAAAGGCGGCTTCAGTCCTGCTTCTTGCGGGCGGCCAACAGGTCCGAACGCGACGTTCCTGAAATATCGATGATCTTCTTGGTGCGCTCGGTCGCCGCCTTCTCGAGATCGGCGCGGTCGATTTCCTTTACGGCCTCGTTGTCCGTCTCGAGCACGACTTTGCAGTCCTTGGGCAGATCCGCGATTGTAATCGGCGGTTTGGCTTTTCGCGGTTTGCGCAACGTGGCGATGGGCGGCCGCGGTGCCACTCTCTTTGGACGTGACAGTCGCTTGATCCAATCGTCGAGTTCCTTGCCGCAGCCATCGACGTGTCTGGGCGGAGGCTGCGACTTGCAGCCCGGAGAATCCTTCGGGCACGAGAGCCGCACATGGAAGTGGTAGTGGTGTCCGAAGTACGGGCGCACCTTGTAGAGCCAGCCGCGCTCCTTTTCTGGCGATGCGTCGCACAGCGCTTTCTTGATCGCCGGATGGACCAGGATCCTCTCCACCTGCGGATACGATGCAGCGCGCTTGATGACTTTGACGTGGTTTGCCGTGAAAACCGTCGGATCGACGCGCGTGGGGCCGTCGATCATGGACACGGCCGACATAGCCTCGCGCTCCGACTTGGACAGCCGCCGACCGGGCATCGGTGTCAACCAGATGTCAGCATCCAGGCCCACCTGATGGCTGGCATGGCCCGTCAGCATTGGCCCGCCGCGCGGCTGCGACATGTCACCAATGAGCAAGCCCGACCAGCCGTCCTCCTTCTGCACCTCCTGCGCGAAGCGCTCCAGCAGCGCCACGAGCTGCGGGTGGCCCCAATTGCGATTGCGCGACAGGCGCATGGCCTGCCACGCCGGTCCATCGACGGGCAGCGCCTTGGCTCCGGCCAGACAGCCTCGCGAATAAAAGCCGATGGCCCGTGCCGCCAATGGCGCCGCGGTCTTGGTAGTGCCGAAAAGCAGGTTGGCCGCCACCGGAGGCTTCTTCTTGGGCGGTTCGGGTTTCGTCGCCGGCAGTGGCGGCGGCGGCGCTGCGACTGCGGTCGATGGAACGATGGTACGAACCTCCGTCGCACCACTCGCGGCGCTGTCCGGCGCGGAGGCAGGTTCAGGTTTTGGCGCGGTTGTCGCGGGTGGTGCCGCCGGGCTCTCGGCCACCACGCTCCTTGCGGGGCGTACCGCTGGCTGCGGCGCCGGCACGACAGTATCAGCCGTCTGGGAGGCGGCGTCGGCAGCCACCACCACAGGTTTATCGATCACCCCGGCGTCTGCAATGCGCGCATCCGCAGGTGCGGTCGCGTGCGCCGGCTTGTCCTCCACGTCTTGCGCCCGTGTTGGCCATAGCCCCGGTGTCGAGCGATCGGCGACGAAGGTGAGCCGCTTGGCGGGAACCGGCTGGGCGTGTTCCTGCGTGCTTCCTCGCAACTCTACGACGGCCGGAGTGGCGACAGGCCGCGAAGTTGGCGCCGAAGATACCATCTCGGCTTGGCTGCCCAGGGCCTTGCTGGTGGTGGCCGTTCCGGAGGCTGGTTCCTCCGGGGCGACAAGCATGCGGCGCGCGATTGCGTAGGCGCCTAGACCGGTCTGCTTGACGGCTGCGCCCAGCGATGCCGCGTCCTCCCGCGGCAGGGCCATCGCCGCAAGTCCGGCAGTGCAGACCAGTATGACGCGCATGAAGCGCATGTCTCACAGACCTCTCGCAATGCTCGCCGGAACTTCGTCGCGTCGGCGTACGCGGCACTAGACTTGATATCGTATGCTCAGATTATGCACCCTAAACCACGATTTGGCGAAATTTGGTCGGGCCAGCGCCACAAAGCGGCGGCTGGGTGCATCCTGATAGTGCATTGTAAGAGCGACAGATTTTAAGGGAGCGTCCGGTTCGCGAGGTGTTCAGGATGCCCCGTTTCGGTCGCGGAACGGGAGCAGCAGGCTCCAGCCAAGTCGCGTCGGCTCCTCGGACTGGAATGGTTTCAGACCGATGGTCATACCGTGATGACCTTCCTCGGGCTGATCCGTATAGGTACCGAAGATGCGATCCCAGATGGACAGGTTGAAGCCGTAGTTGGAATCGTGCTCGCGCCTCAGGACCGAGTGGTGAACACGGTGCATGTCCGGTGTTACGACCAGCGTGCGGATCGTGCGGTCGAGCGTCGGCGGCAGGGCGATGTTGGCGTGGTTGAACATGGCGCAGCCGTTGAGGATGACCTCGAACAGGATTACGGCGCCGGCCGGAGCCCCAAGGGCGAACACGACGACGATCTTCCACAGCATGGACAGCGCGATCTCGATCGGATGGAAGCGGATCGCCGTGGTGACGTCGATGTCGACGTCGGCGTGGTGCACGCGGTGGAGCCGCCAGAACAGCGGAAGTTTGTGCGACACCAGATGTTGGAACCAGATTGCGAGGTCGAGTGCGAGCAGGGCGATGATCCACTCGGCCCAGGCTGGAAGATCGACGAGAGTGAGCAGGCCCCAACCGCGGCCCGCAGCGTAGACGGCGGCGGCCACTGCGGCGACGGGCACCGCCAGCGCCGCCATGGCGCGCACAAGGATGCTGTCGATCGCAACGATTGACAGGTTGGTGAGCCACCGGCGGCTTTTGGCGTGGCTGAGCTTGCGCTTGGGGATCGCCAGCTCGATAAGGGCGAGCACGGCGAACACGCCAAGGAATATGCCGAGCCTTACGGCCGTTTCGTTGAGTTCCACCGGCAGGCTCATCAGTGCATCTCCATCCTCTCTGGTGGCGTCAGTTTAGATGGCCTGCCGATCACGTGATCTCAATTCCATGCTGGTGCGACACCGTGCACCCGGCGGCATCGGCGCCCAACTCATACAACTCGAGCCATGCAGGACGTTCAGGACTCAGACTCACCCGCGTTCATCATCACGACCCCTGAAGACGGCGCGTCGGTGGCGCGTCTGCTGTTGGCGCACGGTGCCGGCGCGCCGATGACGAGCCCGTTCATGGAGACGATGGCCGCGCTGCTGGCGGAGGTGGGTGTCGAGACGTGGCGGTTCGAGTTCGCGTACATGGCGGCGCGACGGACCCAGGGTAAGCGGCGGCCGCCGCCGCGTGCCGAGCTTCTGAGGGGTGAGTATGTAAGTATCACGCAGGCCGCCGCCGGCCGCATTGCTGGAAACGGTGGGCCGCGGCTGCCGCTGCTCATCGGGGGAAAGTCGATGGGCGGGCGAGTGGCAACGATGGTGCTGGCCGAGCTGTCGGCGGCCGGGACCGTCGCGGGCGCTGTCGCGCTTGGCTATCCCTTCCATCCGCCAGGCCGGCCGGAGAAGCCACGGACGGAGCATCTTGAGGCTCTCAGCGCACCGCTGTTGATCGTCCAGGGGGAGCGGGACCCGTTCGGCACACGGGATGAGGTGATGAGCTACCCGCTCTCACCG
>JBFWNY010000069.1:0-5454 GCA_050250815.1 Hyphomicrobiaceae bacterium | reverse complement strand
CGACGGCCGCGTCTGGTCGTAGCTCATTGGACTGAAGAAAGACAACACCGGATACGACCTCTAGAACCTGCTCGTTGGATCCGTGGGTACGCTCGGCATCATTACCGCAGCGGCCCTTTAGCTGTTTCCCCGTCCCAAGGAAAAGGCCACGGCATTCGCCGCGCTCGACAGCCTCGCGGGCGTGCTCGAGCTGTTCAAGCGCGCCGAGGCGGTAGCCGCATCGGATCTGACGGCGTTTGAATTCATCTGCCGCAACGGCGTCGAAATCGGCGCGCGCCACGTGCCCGGCGTGCGCGCGCCGTTCTCCGAAATCCCGCCGTGGTCGGTGCTCATCGAGATATCGTCGTCCGACACGGACGGCCGTGCCGCCGCTGCGCTGGAGCGCATTCTTGGCGCCGCCATCGAGGACGAAATCGTTTCCGATGCCGTGATCGCCACGTCACTGCAGCAGGCGAAGGACTTCTGGAAACTGCGCGAGGAAATGTCGGACGCGCAGAAGCACGAGGGCGGCTCGATCAAGCACGATGTCTCGGTGACCGTCTCGCGCATGCCTGAATTCATCGCGCGCGCCGATGCGATCATCGCACGCCTATGCCCAGGCGCGCGCCCCGTGCCCTTCGGCCACTTCGGCGACGGCAATGTGCATTATAACGTCTCGCAGCCCATCGGCATGGAGAAGGCGGCCTATCTCGCGCGCTGGGAAGAAATAGCAGCCGCCGTACACGGCCTCGTCGTGGAGATGGACGGCTCCATCTCCGCGGAACACGGCGTCGGCCGCATGAAGCGCGACGAACTGGTGCACGTCAAAAGCACAGTCGAAATCGACATGATGCGGCGGATCAAGCACGCGCTCGATCCCAACGGAATTCTCAATCCCGGCAAGGTGATCTGAGCGCGCGTGGCGCCATCACGCCTTCGTCTGACCCTGCATCAGGGCGCGGCGCTCGTCTTCGATGCGAGCCATCTGCGAAGGCCAGCTCGCCGCCACCCAGTCGTCGGTGCCGAACAGCCAGTACCAGAAGCGATTGCGGCGGTGATAGCGCTCGACCGTCACACGGTGCATGTGCTCCATGTTGGTGCGCAGCGTCTCGAGCAGCGCCATGGGGCGCCCGGCCGCACGCTCCAGCGTCTCCATGCGCGTCGAGATGATCGACAGGTCGCTCGCCCCGTCGGTGCGCCACTGGTCGATGGAGCCCGCCAGCGTATGCTGGTTGGCGTTGAGCTTCATCAGCGCGTCGTGCACCTGCGACAGCTCCTCGTTGTGCTGATCGAGCGACGCGGACGTGCTGCGGGCGAAGCCATCGACGCTGTTCTGATGCGCGGACAGAGCCTCACCGTAGGAGGCCAGCACCTCGCTCGACTGCGCAATCAGGCCCTCGAGGCGCGCCTCGTAGCCGAGCAGACGCTGGCGCAGATCCTCGATCTGCCGCTGGTCCTCACGGCGCTGGTCGTCCATCACGCCAACGAGTACCTGGATGCCCTCCCCCGTCTTGGCGATGCGCGTCGACTGGTCGCCCAGCGCGGCCACCACCTCGCCGATCTCAGAAGACAGCGCGTAGCGTGCATCCTCCACCGTCGTCTGGTGAAGCGCGGCGGACTCCGCCATCTCGCGGATACGCTTGTCGAGATCGCCCGACGTGCTGCCGTCAGAGCCCATCAACGCCAGCTCGATGCCGTCGAGCCGCTTGCTGATCTGCCCGGGATCGAAACGCAGCTCGAGCGCCTTGAACCGCTCCGCGATGCTGCCGTCGATACGATCCTCGATGGCGCCCAGACGGCGGTCTAGGGCAGACAGGTCGATGTCCCCGGTGCCGACGCGGGACACGAGGCGTTCGAGCTGGTCGAGGCGCAGCATCACCGGCGCCATGTCGACATCGGCGACCGGACGCGCGGCATGCACGGCGCGCTCCATTTGCTCGAGCCGCGACAGGATGGGCGCAAGGTCAATGCTGCCGGTGGAACGCACACCCGACAGCGTCCGCTCGATCGACTCGAGACGCGGGAGGAGCGGCGTGATGTCGACCGACGCCGGTCCGCCATGCTCTGGGCGCGCGGCCAGGAGCGCCTCATCGCGCTGCCCGGCGATCTGAGCCGACAGGGCGCGCACCATGTCCTCGATCGCATCGAGACGGGAGTTCTGCAAATGGTCGGTGGCGCGCTGCACGGGGTCGCCCTGCTGCCGCGCCGGCGCCGAAGGCGGATCGCTGACATAGAAACGGCCCGTGGTACGGCGAACCCGCTCGCGCAGCACTTCGCGTGGCGGCGACACGTAGGCCGGCTGCGCGGCTGCGCGGAAACGTGGCTCGGCCGCATCGGCGCGCACGTAGCGTGCAGCGGAAAGAAGTCGCTCGGCCCGCTCCAAGCCGGCAACGTGGGGCTGCATATCGAGGAACACGTAGAGCAAGTCGTCCACCACGGCGGGCGCGTTGCGCTGATACGCGTGGGCGGCGGCGTAGCGCAAAACCTCTTCGAGCGAGTCGGCGCGGCGCGGCGTGGCGCTGCCGTTGGTGAACGCAGTCGGCAGCTCGTCAGCGATCACGGTAACCGTGTCACGCCTGAGCGTCGCGGCGTTAATGCCGCGCGTTTCGAGCGCCTCGACTGCTTCGTCGATGCGGGTGAGCGCGTGCAGCAGGTGCTCCAGCCGCACTTCACCCGAGCGGTGGGCGAGTGCCACATCGAAAGCATGGTTGCAGCAGGCGAGCAGGGTGTCGTCGACCCAGATGGGGATTTCCTCGCCGCCGGAATAACCCGCCCTGTGGCGCGGTCCGTTTAGCATCGGTCCGGGATCGCTGGCGGGCGTCGCTCGCGACGTCTGAGGTGTTCTGAGATCGAGGTCCTGACCCTTGTAACCCATCGCACTCAACTCCCTGGCGCCGAGCCCGAAGAGCGGCGCCGAACTTAGCGAACTCGCGAACCCAAAAGGTCGGCGCCGGACCCGGCACCGCCCCGCCTGCAGACACGCGGTCCGCAGTTTTCGAACTTGACTGTTGCAGCTTAGCGACTTCCGCCCGCCTGGGCGAGCATCACCCCGCGAGGCGCGGTTCGGCTGTTCACGTCCCTTGCTTCGGATCAGACACTTAGCAGCAAGCGGCGTACCTTTCACATGAATACGGCTTAACTTGGTAACTGTTGCCGCGAGCCGAATTGGCGTCGCCGGCTCATCATAATCCGTTGGCGGATTATAGCTCTTGGAACAACCCAGGCGACACCGGTTCCTGCACCTGGGGACCCTCGTTGCGCGGGTTGTTGAGCTTGGGACTGACCTCGATGATCTCCAGCAGATCGCCGCGCGCGGGCCGCATCAGCGCGGCTGCCATGTCGGCGCGGCCGCTCGTGCAGTCGAGCCAGGCCCCGAACTCGGACCGCTCCAGGAGCGCCGGCATGCGGTCGTGCAGGCCGCGCATGGTGCGATTGGCCGCCACAGTCAGGATCGCCATCGTCTCGATCTCACTGCCGTCAGCGCCAAGCCAGTGGTCGAAAACCCCGGCCATGGCCATCAGGCCGCCGCCGCGCGGGCGGATCAGATGCGGACGCTTGGCGCCCTTGGGGCCCGTCCACTCGTAGAAGCCATCCGTGGGCACGAGGCAGCGGCGGTGGCGCATGGCGGCACGGAATGAAGGCTTGTCCGCCGCTGTCTCAGCCCGTGCGTTGATCAGGGTCGTAAATGCTCCCGGGTCCTTGACCCACGACGGGATCAGGCCCCAGCGCACCAGCCCGAGACGGGTCTGCCCCTGGCTGTCGCGCCGCACGATGTGCACTGGCTGCGTCGGCGCTATGTTGTAGCGGGGAGGAAACTCCTCGCGATCGAACGCCCCGAAATAGGATCGCACCGCCTCGGATGGCGAGGTGAGCGAGTAGCGCGAGCACATGGCGAGTTCCTTCGAAAGCCCCCGTTCGGTGGCAACGCGGCAGCCGGAGCCTAGCACGGCAAGTGGACAAGCCGTTGCGACGGCGGCGACCGTCGGCGAGGCCGCGAATTCTGGCGTCATCATGGCTGCCAGTGCCATCCTGCTGCGCGACGGCAGCGTCCTGCTGGTTCTTCGGGGCCAGGGTGCGAACGCCGGTCTGTGGAGTGCCCCGGGCGGCCGGCTGGAGCCTGGGGAGACACCGGCAGAGGCCGCCCGGCGGGAGACGCTGGAAGAGACCGGACTTGCTGCGAACATCGCCGGTACGCTGGGCATCCTGCGGGTGCGGGCGGACTGCGCGACAGGCGACAGCGGGTCAGGCTTCGACATCCATGTTCATTTCGGCCGCGCCGGGCCGGGCCAGCCCGTCGCGGCGTCGGATGCCGCGCAAGCCGCGCTCGTTCCCCTCGCCGATGTTCGGTCCCTGGCGACGACGGAAGGCCTGATCGACCTGATTGAAACGGCCGCGACGCGGTTGTCGGGCAACTCCGAAGGAACAACGGCCCTGGATGCCGCCAACCCGCCAAGAATTGACGTTACGGGGAGCCAGCGCTAGGGGTTCGGCCGTATCCGCGGGCACCCGTCCCGCCACCAGAGTTGGAAAGCCGCACAGCGATGAGAGCTTGCGACAGCCACCGCAGTCGAACGAAGCCGCTACGCCGGAGCGGGTTGCGCGCTGTCACCCTGCTGCTGCTTGCCGTTTTTGCGATGGCGCCCGGCGCTCACGGCGCGCCGCAGCCCGCCGACAGCCGGCCCTACGATGCCAGGCTCTTGCGCCTCGCCGAGCTGCTGGGCGCAATCCACTACCTGCGCGAACTGTGTGGCGCCAACGAGGGTCAGTTCTGGCGCGACACCATGCAGGAACTGATGAAGTCCGAGGGCTCGTCGCCCGTGCGCAAGGCGCGCATGACGCGCAGCTTCAACCAGGGCTACCGCAGCTACAGCAGAACCTACAATGTCTGCACGCCCTCGGCTCGATCGGCAATCGATCGCTTCCTCATCGAAGGCGCCGAGCTCGCCGACACGCTCGCCACGGGCCGACAGTGAAAGACGCGGCATCGGCCGCATGCGACAGGTCTCCCACTCACGCTGCAGAACTACGCCCGTGAGCGCCGGCCACCGCGGGTTTACAATGAATGCCGTGCATAGTCTCCGGGGTCGCCGACCCATGCTAGACAGGGCTTTGCGGCAGTGGGCGAACGGGGCGTCCGCAGCACGCATCAGAAGCAAGTGTTCGGTAGCTGTGCGGTGATCGCCGCTCACGAAGCCGGCAAGGGAGGCAATGGGCATGTCGGCCGCGCTCGCGAGCCAGACGAGCCCGAAGCGGTCCGAGGGACGACAGTGGCAACCGCATTCGACTACATCGACGAAGGCAACGAGAGCCTGAAGGCTCTGAGCCTGATCCTCGCCGCCTGGGACGAAGGAGCTATCGCCGAATCTTGGTGACGGCCTGAGGGTTCAGGCGGCGGCTTTGGGCTGTGGATCGGCGGTCGCGACCACCTCCAGCCCGTCCTTGAACTTGGCACCGAGCACGAGCTTCGGCAACTGG
>JBFWNY010000068.1:0-6558 GCA_050250815.1 Hyphomicrobiaceae bacterium | reverse complement strand
CGCGTGCCTATCCCGGCGCTGCTCGCCACGTCGGCCGTCCACCATCACCTGATCAAGCAGGGGTTGCGGACCTCAATGGGGCTCGTGGTCGAGACGGGCGAGGCGCACGAGGTGCACCAGTTCTGCACGCTCGCCGGCTACGGTGCCGAGGCGATCAACCCCTACCTCGCCTTCGAGACGCTCGAAGCGATGCTTCCCGAACTGGAGGCCGGGCTCTCCACCGACGAGGTCAAGAAACGCTACATCAAGGCGGTGGGCAAGGCCATCCTCAAGGTGATGGCCAAGATGGGTATCTCGACCTACCAGTCCTATTGCGGCGCGCAGATCTTCGACGCTGTCGGCCTGCGTGGCACGTTCGTTCGCAAGTACTTCACCGGCACACATACGCAGATCGAAGGTGTCGGCCTGCGTGAGATCGCACGCGAAACGTGTGAGCGCCATGCACTGGCGTTTTCGAACGCGCCGGTGCTCGCCAATGCGCTCGATGTCGGCGGCGAGTACGCCTATCGCGTTCGCGGCGAGAGCCATGTCTGGCGGCCGGGCGTAGTCGCCGACCTGCAGCATGCGGTGCGTGGCAACCTACCCGACAAGTACCGCGCCTTCGCCGCCCAGGTGAACGAACAGTCCGAACAGTTGATGACGATGCGCGGCCTGTTCCGCATCAAGAGCGCGGTCGAGGGCGGCCGCGCCAGCGTACCCCTCGAAGAAGTCGAGCCGGCCAAGGACATCGTGCGCCGCTTCGCGACCGGCGCCATGAGCTTCGGCTCGATCTCCAGAGAAGCGCACACGACGCTCGCAGTCGCGATGAACCGCATCGGCGGCAAGTCGAACACGGGCGAGGGCGGCGAGGAGCCCGACCGCTTCAAGCCGCTGCCGAATGGCGACAGCATGCGCTCGGCGATCAAGCAGGTCGCCTCGGGCCGCTTCGGCGTGACGACGGAGTACCTCGTCAACTCCGACATGATGCAGATCAAGATGGCGCAGGGCGCCAAGCCCGGCGAGGGCGGCCAGCTGCCCGGCCACAAGGTCGACGCCACCATCGCCAAGGTGCGCCACTCGACGCCCGGCGTCGGCCTCATCTCGCCGCCGCCGCATCACGACATCTATTCGATCGAGGACTTGGCCCAGCTCATCTTCGATCTGAAGAACACCAACCCGCGTGGCGACGTATCGGTTAAGCTCGTCTCCGAAGTTGGCGTAGGCACGGTCGCTGCCGGCGTGGCCAAGGCGCGCGCCGATCACGTCACCATCTCCGGCTTCGAAGGTGGAACCGGCGCCTCGCCGCTCACGTCCATCAAGCATGCCGGCAGCCCGTGGGAGATCGGCCTAGCCGAAACTCACCAGACGCTCGTGATGAACCGCTTGCGCGGCCGCATCGCGGTGCAGGTGGACGGCGGTCTGCGCACCGGCCGTGACGTCATCGTGGGCGCACTGCTGGGTGCCGACGAGTTCGGCTTCGCCACCGCGCCCCTGATCGCGGCGGGCTGCATCATGATGCGCAAGTGCCATCTCAACACCTGCCCGGTCGGCGTGGCGACGCAGGACCCGCGCCTGCGCGCCAAGTTCACGGGTAAGCCGGAGCACGTCATCAACTACTTCTTCTTCGTCGCCGAGGAAGTGCGCGAACTCATGGCATCGATGGGCTTCCGTCGCTTCGACGAGATGATCGGCCGTTCCGACATGCTCGACAAGGACCACGCCATCAATCACTGGAAGGCGAAGGGGCTCGACTTCTCGCGCATCTTCCACAAGCCGCGCGTGCCCGCGAGCGTCGCCGTGCGCAACTGCGAGCGGCAGGATCACGGGCTCGACAAGGTCCTCGACAACCGCCTGATCGACATCGCGCGCCCCGCGCTTGAAGGGCGCACGCCGGTGAAGTCGGAGCTGGCGATCAAGAACACCGACCGTACGGCCGGCACGATGCTCTCGGGCGAAGTGGCCCGGCGCTACGGCCACGGCGGCCTGCCCGAAGATACGATCTGGCTCACCTTCAAGGGCACGGCAGGGCAGAGCTTCGGCGCGTGGGTTGCGGCGGGCGTGACGCTCGACCTCGTCGGAGAGGGCAATGACTACGTCGGCAAGGGGCTGTCGGGCGGCAAGCTCATCGTCCGGCCCGACCCGGCTTCGGGCATCGTACCGGAGGATAGCATCATCGTCGGCAACACAGTGCTCTACGGCGCCATCTCCGGAGAGTGCTACTTCCGCGGCATTGCCGGTGAGCGCTTCGCGGTGCGCAACTCGGGCGCCTATGCGGTGGTCGAGGGCACCGGCGATCACGGCTGCGAGTACATGACGGGCGGCGTCGTCGTCGTGCTGGGTCCGACCGGTCGCAACTTCGCGGCCGGCATGTCGGGCGGCATCGCCTACGTGCTGGACGAAGCCGGTGATTTCGAGGGCAGGTGCAATCAGTCGATGGTCGATCTGGAACCCGTGGAGGCCGAGGAAGCCGCCATGCAGCTGATAGGGCAGCAGGGCGATCTGGAGAGCCACGGCCTGGTCGACGTGATGTCCGACATGTCGGGCCACGACGCGGAGCGCCTGCATGCCCTCATCCAGCGCCACGCGCACTACACCAACTCGCGCAAGGCCCAGACGATCCTGGCCGAGTGGCCGGTGTGGCTGCCGAAGTTCAAGAAGGTGATGCCGGTCGAGTACAAGCGCGCGCTTGCCGAACTGTCGAAGGCGCAGGCGGCGGATACGACCGGGCTCGGCGTGCTGGAAATCGGCGTGACGCGGGCGAAGGCCTGAACGCGGATCCACTTACCCGCATCAGGCGACGCAGGCTGCAACAGGACTGACGGAAACGACTATGGGCAAGCCAACCGGTTTTCTGGAATTCGAGCGCGCCGAGCGGCGCTACGACCCGGCCGAGGAGCGCATCAAGCACTGGCGGGAGTTCGTCACGCCACTGTCGGAGGGCGATACGAAGCGGCAGGCGGCCCGCTGCATGGACTGCGGCATCCCCTACTGTCACAATGGTTGTCCGGTGAACAACCAGATCCCCGATTGGAATGATCTCGTCTTTCAGGGAGACTGGCGGTCGGCGCTCGACAACCTGCACTCCACCAACAACTTTCCCGAAGTGACGGGGCGCGTCTGCCCGGCACCGTGCGAGGCTTCCTGCACGCTCAACATCGACGACCATCCGGTCGCCATCAAGACCATCGAGTGCGCGATCGTCGACCGCGGCTTCGGTGAAGGCTGGATCGTGCCGCTGCCGGCGGACGAGAAGACGGGAAAGTCGGTCGCCGTTGTCGGTTCGGGCCCCGCCGGCCTCGCCGCCGCCCAGCAGCTGGCGCGCGCCGGGCACGACGTCCACGTCTACGAAAAGAACGCGCGGCCCGGCGGCCTGCTCGTCTACGGCATTCCCGATTTCAAGATGGAGAAGGGCCTCGTCTCACGCCGCGTCCGCCAGATGGAGTCGGAAGGCGTCCGCTTCCATTGCAACGTGCAAGTTGGCAAGGACGTGTCGGCCCGCGAGCTGCTTGACCGTCACGATGCCGTGCTGCTGGCATCGGGCTCAGAACAGCCGTTCGACTTCTTCGCCGCCGCCCCCGGCCGCGACCTCGACGGCATCCACTTCGCGATGGATTTCCTGCCGCAACAGAACCGCCGTGTCGCGGGCGAGCAGATCCCACCTGCCATCCACCAGATCTCCGCCAAGGACAAGCACGTCGTCGTCATCGGCGGCGGCGACACGGGTTCGGACTGCATCGGTACGTCCTTCCGCCAGGGCGCGAAGTCGGTCACCCAGCTCGAGATCATGCCGCGTCCTCCCGAGAAGGAGAACAAGGCTATGTCCTGGCCAAACTGGCCGCTCAAGCTGCGCGTGTCGTCGAGCCAGGCCGAGGGCGCCAAGACTGAATATTCGATCTCCACGACAGGGTTCGGCGGCGAGGACGGCAAGGTTCGCAAGCTCAAGTACACGCGCGTCGACGGCAGCCTGAAGCCCGTGCCGGGCAGCGAAGGCGAACTGGACGCAGACCTCGTTCTGCTGGCGATGGGCTTCTCGGGTCCGGTCGAAGACGACGTCGTCAGGGAGCTGGGGCTTCCGGTGGTGGCACGCGGACGCTTCAAGGGCATCGACGGCGACGACCGCAGCTATGCCGTGCCGGGGCATGACAAGCTGTTCGTCGCGGGCGACCTGCGGCGCGGCCAGTCGCTGGTTGTGTGGGCCATCCGCGAAGGCCGTCAGGCGGCTCACGCCATCGACAAGGCACTGATGGGCAAGACGCTGCTGCCTCGCTGAGGCCGCGCCCCCCCAGCTCATTTCGCACCCGATTCTGACCTTGATCAGAATCCGGTTGCAGCCAGGCTTTTCGCTGATCTAAGTCAGAGCAGGCCGTCGGCGCTCCGATGTGAGCCCGCGGCCGCTCTGACTTGGAGATATGATCCATGGCCAACTCCCCGCACGACGCCGACGCAGGGCGGCAACATCATGCGCAGGATGTTAGCGCGGGGCGCGTTGCACTCGCCCTGCTGGCGCTCGTCGGTGTGTGGGCCTACGCCGTCAACCTGTTCGGGTTTGCCGCCTTCATTTACCCGCTTCTGGGCCTGGTTCTGGCGGCCTTCGCCTTCACGCTCACGCTGACGCGGGCTTGACGGTACGGCTCAACGAACGAAGCGCGGGTTGGGAACAGGCAGCGGAATGCCGAAATCCTCGCCGGCCGCCGGCTCCGATTCCGACTTGGGTACCTCCGGCGGCAGCGCCAGCGCCGGATCCGGCCGCGGCCAGGAGATGTCATCAGCACGGCCCTCGCGGAACGCGATGCGCTCGCCCTTTACCAGAACGCGGAAATAGGGCGTCTGCGCCGCCGATACCTTGCGGCGGCCGGGGCCTGACGGGGCATCGCCGCTCGGCGTGATGGAACTCATCACCGTCAACCCGCCGGGTAGCTGCTCCAGAATCTGGTCGCCCATCTGCGAGGCCCGGTCGGCGCTCTCGCGCTTTGTGACGGCGAGGATGACCGCCGACGGGATCGCCGGCCGCACGATGTCGATCGGGACCATCTGCTCGCGTCCTTCGCCATCCAGAGTGCGCAGGCTGATCCGGCTGGTCTCGGCCTGTTGTCCGCCACCTTCACTGGGAGCGCTCGCGCCAGTCGGGCGGGCATCGGTGCTCGCGGCATCCGATACCGTCTGCCACTGCGGGACGTGTGCCGTGGGATTGATGATCGCCTGCTCCGCCTCGTTGCCAGCCAGTGGAACCGCGCGCTCGTTCTTGGCCTGCGCCAGGTCGCGCTTTACCTCGCGCTCGACGAAATGGGCGAGCTTGGCATAGCCGGCTCCTGTCATGTGCACGCCGTCGCTCAGGCGCAGCAGCCGCATCTTGCCGGTGATGTCTGGGCCGTAGGGGCTGTACTCGCCGTCCTCCCCCGCGAAGCCCTGGTAGACATCGATGTACTTGACGCCGGCAAGATAGGCCCGTTCGCGCACGACCTCGTTGATCGCGCGCGCGGCCTCGTCCGGTTCGCCGCGCCGCATGATGGGCAGTCCCACCCAATAGACGGCGGCGCCGGCACCTTTCAGAGCCTTCATCAAGCTGTCGACCCGCTCGCCGTACGCCTCGCGCCATTCACGCGAGCCAACGGCCAGGCGGCGCCCGTCGGGCAGCCGCAGAGCCCAGCGATCCTGGGCTCCCACCACGACGGCGCACACGTGCAGCTTGGCGTCCGTCACCGCGCGCGCCGCATCGCGAATCTGCTCCGCGAAATCGGGACGCGAAAAGCCGGGAAGTGGAACGTTCCTGCGCTCGATGGCCACGCGCGCATCGCCGCCGAGGCCTTCGAGCAGAGCGTAGTTCACGCCCTCGGCCAGGTGATCGCCGACCACGCCGAGCCGGTAGGTGTCGCCTCCTGGGAATGGCGTGATGTAGCTCGCCCCGCCCGCATCCTCGGTAGACTGCGCGTGCACCGGGGCACCACCACCGCCGACAGCAATGAGACACGAAAGGACCAGCAGAAAGAGCGAAACGAAACGGCCGGCACACACCGACCGCTGGCCTATCGCCTTCGCGCCTCCCCAACGGCAAACAGCCATCGTCGCCTCATCTCCCCGCGCCCATGCGTCGCCAACTCTATACGCCGAATCTGGGCGCGGCTTCGACAGCGCTGCTGTTGAGCGCCGTGACCCGACACGATCGTCTCACAGGCTTGTGACAAGGCGTGTACTTTACCTGTCATTCCCGAAACACGCCCGAGGAACGACTTGCGGCATCTTCCACTTGTCAGCGGCGAACACAAGCAAAGCCGAGACATTCAGAGAATAGACAAGTCAATCTACAAACAAACAGGAGATGATCATGAGCAAGATGCTGAAGTCCTTCGCCCTCGCCGCCCTCGCCGCAACCCTCTCGGTTTCCGCCATCGACACCGCCGACGCCAAGGGCGGCTTCCGCGGCTTCAAGGGCGGCTTCAACCACGGCCGTCACTTCGGTGGACACCGCTTCGGCTTCGGCCACGGCTTCCACGTCTTCAACCAGCACCGCACCTGCGGCTTCTACCGCTTCGGCAAGTTCGTGCCCTGCAAGAAGACGTTCTTCTGAAACCAACCCCTGAA
>JBFWNY010000067.1:0-6751 GCA_050250815.1 Hyphomicrobiaceae bacterium | reverse complement strand
TGCAGCAAACGGCACGCGCCGACGCTTGCGTCGGCCATTGCGCGACCTACTGTGCGGCATTCGCGCGCACGTTGGCTATCGAGCGCGCATATAGCGAAGCGAAACAGTGGCGCGCGCTGCAGCAATCCCACCCAGATGACTGCGATGGGCTACCCGCTCGGGTAGTTCGGTCGAGACGGGTTGGCAGATGCCTACCCGTTCGGCCTTCTTTTCCTGCCGGGCGGGTGTTGCGGCCGATGGCTATTCGCACGAAAGTAGCCTCGGTTGCTCAAGCAAATCGACTGACGGAAAACGGCGGCTAGCGCTTTACGTAGGTCCGCCGGGGTCGATCTGCAGCAACCCAGACAAAAACGACGTGCCATTTGGAGGAGACACGATGCCGGTTCAGCCCCACCTGTTCATCCCGGGCCCGACGAACATTCCTGAGCGCGTGCGCATGGCCATGAACCTGCCGATGGAGGACATGCGCTCTCCGGAGTTTCCGAAGTTCACGCTGCCGATCTTCGAGGACCTGAAGAAGGTCTTCAAGATGAAGGACGGCCGGGTTTTCATCTTCCCGTCATCGGGAACGGGCGCGTGGGAATCGGCGATCCAGAACACGCTCGCCAGCGGTGACAAGGTGCTCATGAGCCGCTTCGGGCAGTTCTCGCTGCTCTGGGTCGATATGGCCGAGCGGCTCGGGCTCAAGGTCGTGCTGTGCGACGAGGAGTGGGGCACGGGCGTACCGCTCGAGAAGTATGCCGATATCCTTGCCAAGGACACGGCGCACGAGATCAAGGCGGTGTTTGCAACGCATAACGAGACTGCGACCGGCGTCTCAAGCGATATCGCCGGCGTGCGCAAGGCGCTCGACGCGGCCAAGCACCCGGCCCTGCTGATGGTCGACGGCGTGTCATCGGTGGGCTCGCTCGACATGCGTATGGGCGAGTGGGGCGTCGATTGCTGCGTGTCGGGCTCGCAGAAAGGCTTCATGCTGCCGACGGGTCTGGGCATTCTCGCAGTCAGCCAGAAAGCGCTCGACGCAAACAAGAACATGAACGGGCGGATGAACCGCTGCTTCTTCTCGTTCGAGGACATGATCAAGACGAACGATCTGGGCTACTTCCCCTATACGCCGGCTACCCAGCTCATTCGGGGACTGCGCGCCTCTCTTGACCTCATCGCCGATGAGGGCCTGGAGAACATCTTTGCGCGACACACCCGTCTCGCCACTGGCGTGCGCAAGGCCGTCGATGCCTGGGGCCTCAAGCTCTGCGCGAAGGAGCCCAAGTGGCATTCCGATACGGTTAGCGCGATCCTCGTACCCGAGGGCATCGACTCCACCAACGTGCTGAAGACCGCCTATTACCGATACAACACGTCACTGGGGACCGGCCTCAACAAGGTGGCGGGTAAGGTGTTCCGCATCGGCCACCTTGGCGCACTCGACGAGTTCATGATCGGCGGTGTGCTCTTCGCGGTCGAGATGGCGTTGCTGGACTGCGGCGTCAAGATCAAGGCCGGTTCGGGCACGGGTGCTGCGGCGGAGTACTTCCGCTCCACGGCGACCAAGTCGGCGACCGCGGCCAGCGGCCCCTCTGCCAAAAAGGCGGCCTGATGCCGGCGGGTGGCGCAGACGCGCCACCCTTTCCCCAGATGTGGCGCTGTGCGCGAGGCCCGAGGGCCGCGCCCGCCCCCATTGCATCCGGCGCCGATTGCGCCTTCAGGAGCATGCCATGAGCTTCACACTCTATCCTCTCCGCAAGCAGCGCCTTCAGCGCTCCGAGCTCGCCTGCCCCGGCTCGAATACCACCATGATCGATCGTGCCTTCAAAAGCGCGGCCGACTTCGTCTTCCTCGATTGCGAGGACGCGGTGGCGCCGCCGGACAAGGAGCAGGCGCGCAAGAACATCATCCAGGCCCTTAACGATCTCGATTGGAAGGGTGCCGGCAAGACGGTGTCGGTTCGCATCAACGGACTCGACACGCATTACATGTATCGCGACGTCGTCGACATCATGGAGCAGGCCGGCGCCAAACTGGACACGATCCTCATTCCCAAGGTCGGCACGCCTGCCGACGTCTATACGGTCGAGTGCATCGTCAGCCAGATCGAGGTGGCCAAGGGGCTGACCAATCGCGTCGGCACCGAGGCACTGATCGAGACGCCGCTGGGCATGGCCAATGTCGAGGCGATTGCGGCGGCACCGAGCCGGCTGGAAGCGATGCACTTCGGCGTTGCCGACTACGCGGCCTTCAACAAGGCGCGCACCACGGTGATCGGCGGCCTCAATCCCGACTATCCGGGCGATCAGTGGCACTTCGCGCTGTCGCGCATGACGGTGGCCTGCCGTGCCTTCGGCTTGCGCCCCATCGACGGACCGTTCGGCGACTTCTCCGATCCGGACGGCTACACGGCCGGTGCCAAGCGTGCTGCGGCGCTCGGCGTCGAAGGCAAGTGGGCGATCCATCCCTCGCAGATCGAGCTCGCCAACGCGGTGTTCTCGCCGCTGCCGGCAGAAGTCGACAAGGCGCATCGCATCATCGCTGCGCTGAAGGAGGCTGAGGCGCAGGGCAAGGGTGCGGCTTCTCTCGACGGCAAGATGATCGATGCGGCGTCCGAGAAGATGGCGCGCAACATCATCGTCGTGTCCGAGCAGATCGCGGCGTCGGAGAAGCGTCGCGCGGGCTGAGGCCACGTTTGGCCGAGGTCCACCATCGGAATCCATGAAGAAGAAAAAGAACAGTCGAGCGGAACGCTCTCACAAGGAGGTTTGCAGATGGACATTCACGAGTATCAAGCCAAGGAGCTGCTCGCCAAATTCGGTGTGCCCGTGCCGCGCGGCGGCCTCGCCTACTCTCCCGAGCAGGCGACCTACCGGGCCAACGAGATCGGCGGCTCGCGCTGGGCGGTCAAGGCGCAGATTCATTCTGGAGCCCGCGGCAAGGCCGGCGGCATCAAGCTCTGCCGGAATGATACCGAGCTGTGGGACGCCGCTGACGCGCTGCTCGGCAAGCGTCTTGCCACTGTGCAGACTGGACCGCAGGGCAAGCTCGTCTCGCGCCTCTACATCGAAGAGGCAACCGACATCGACCGGGAGTTCTACCTGTCGTTCGTGATGGACCGCGCTGCCGAGCGCATCGTGGTCGTCGCCTCGGCAGCGGGCGGCATGGACATCGAGGAGATTTCCAAGAGCGAGCCCGACTCCATCCTGCGTGTGACCGTCGACCCGGCCGTCGGTATGCAGGCCTTCCAGGCGCGCGAGGTTGCCTTCGGACTCGGTATCGAGCCCGAGCTCGTGCAGCGCCTGGAGCGCATCATCATGAGTGCCTATCGCGCCTTCCGCGATCTCGACGCCACGATGGTGGAGATCAATCCGCTGGTCATCACCAAGGATCGCAATGTCCTGGCGCTCGACGCCAAGATGAGCTTCGACGAGAACGCACTGTTCCGCCGGCCGCAGATCTCCGAGCTGCGCGACAAGAGCCAGGAGGATCCGCGCGAAACCTACGCCTCCGACCGCGGTCTCTCCTACGTCGGGCTCGATGGCGACATCGGTTGCGTCGTGAACGGCGCGGGCCTCGCCATGGCGACGCTCGACATGATCAAGCTGGCCGGCGGAGAGCCGGCTAACTTCCTCGACATCGGCGGCGGCGCGAGCCCCGAGCGCGTCCAGAAGTCGTTCCGCGCGGTACTCAAGGACAAGAACGTCAAAGCGCTGCTCGTCAACGTGTTCGCCGGTATCAACCGCTGCGACTGGGTCGCCAAGGGCGTCGTCGAGGCAATCCGCGATCTTGAGATCAAGCTGCCCGTCGTCGTCCGCCTGGCCGGCACGAACGTCGAGGAAGGCCGCAAGATTCTCGAGCAGGCGAACCTGCCTATCATCACTGCCGAGACGCTGCGGGAGGCCGCCGAAAGAGCGGTCTCCGCCGCCAAGACCAACGCCGCTGCAGCCTGACCAGGGAGGATCGGACCAATGGCAATCTACATCAACGAGAACACGCCTATCCTTATCCAGGGCTTTACTGGCCGCATCGGTACGTTCCATGCCCAGGAGATGATCGACTACGGCTCCAACGTGGTGGGCGGTGTGACGCCCGGCAAGGGTGGCTCCACACACCTCGGCCGGCCCGTCTTCAATACGGTGAAGGGTGCGGTCGAAGAGACCGGTGCGGAAGCCTCCATCGTCTTCGTGCCGCCGCCGTTCGCAGCCGATGCGATCATGGAAGCGGCGGACGCCGGCATCAAATACTGCGTGTGCATCACCGACGGCATTCCGGCGCAGGACATGATCCGCGTGAAGCGCTACATGCGCCGCTACAAGAAGGAAGCGCGCATGCGGCTCACCGGCCCCAACTGCGCCGGTACCATCAGCCCAGGTCGCGCGATGCTCGGCATCATGCCCGGCCACATCTACATGCAGGGTCGTGTCGGCATCATCGGCCGTTCGGGCACGCTCGGCTACGAGGCGGCCTCGCAGATGAAGGCTCTGGGCATCGGTGTCTCGACCAGCGTCGGCATCGGCGGCGATCCGATCAACGGTTCGTCCTTCCGCGACATCCTTGAGGACTTCGAGAAGGACCCGGAGACCGACGCCGTGCTCATGATCGGTGAGATTGGCGGTCCGCAGGAGGCCGAGGCCGCGCAGTACGCGAAGGAGCGGATGTCAAAGCCGGTCGCGGCCTATATCGCGGGCCTGTCGGCTCCGAAGGGGCGTCGCATGGGCCACGCGGGTGCAATCGTTTCGGCGTTCGGCGAGTCGGCGGCGGAGAAAGTCGAGATCCTGCGCGCCGCCGGCGTCACGATTTGCCCGACGCCTGCCGACATGGGCGCGACCATGGCCAAGGTCGTCAGCACACTTAAGAAGGTCGCTTGAGCGACCCGGCGCGCTTCACCGCCGATGGCGGAGCGCGAAGGGCCGACCCTAGCGGTCGCCCCAACTGCTCCGGGGCCTCGTGCCCCGGAGCGATTGATCCTGCCGTGCGCCTGCTCAGGAGCGCAGCGACGCAGCATCATGCGGCCCGGTGATTGCGGCACGCCCCATCGACAACCCAGCGGAGATTGAGCCATGGAGCACACCATACCGGTAGCAGCAGGTGGGCTCGACGAGCGCGAGCTGGCCAGGGAGTTGCGCCGCCTGCGCACACTTGTGCCGGACACGCCGCAGCTCAACCCGATCGTGAGCATCGCCTTCGACATGTCACGCAAGCTCGAAGCAGGCGAGCTTTCACTGGACGACATTCGAGCGCTCGCCAACCGGCTGATGGACAGCGCCTGCATCGAGCGTGCGCGGCGTCTTCGCGAACGCGTCGGCTACGTCGAGCACATGCAGACGTTGCGCGAGTTCCAGACTTTCGTGGAGTCCAGGATTTCGTCAGACGCCGACGACGAGACGGCCCTCGCGCAGTTCTCCGAGCGCTTCACACGCGCCCGCAACGGCATCGTTCTTACCGCGCATCCGACGTTCGGCCTCTCCGACAGCCTGACGCGTCGCATGGTCGAGATCGCCACCAATGGCGAGGGCCCCGACGAGGGCCGCTTGGGCACGCGGCACCGGCCCGATGACGCCATCGATCTGGGTTATGAGCATGCGCGCGCGCAGGAAGCGGTGCGTAATCTCCGGTCGGCCTATCTCGATCTGCTGAACAGCTTCTTCAGTGTGGCCGCGCAGCGCTTCGGCGATCGGGCCTACGCTATACGACCGCGGCTCGCGACGATTGCGAGCTGGGTCGGCTACGATCTCGACGGGCGAACAGACATTCTGTGGAGCAAGTCCTTCATCCTCAAGCTCGAGGAGAAGCGCGCCGCCCTGACCGACATTCGCGAGCGGTTTCTGTCGATACGCCACCGCATCTCCGACGAGGAGGGCATCATGCGAGTGGCGCGCCAGATCACGGGCAAGCTCGATCTGGGCATCGCCGCAGTCGATGAGCAGGTCAAGGGCCTCAAGAATGCGGTCGAGGGTGGGGGTGCGCTGGCCGGGGCCGCCAACATCATCACGCGCGGCGACAGCTACAATCTGACTTCAACGAAGCCAATCACTAGCCTCATCGACGAGATGGTCGCCCAGGTGTCGGCGCCGCAGATGAAGCGGCAGCTCGCAGCGCTCAACGGCCTTATCGACGCGACGGGCCTGGGGACCGCCCATATCCATGTGCGCATCAACGCCACGCAGCTACACAACGCCTTCCGCGCCTTTGTGCACGAGCCGTGGACGCGCAATCTGTCGGAGGACCAGTCGCTGCGGCGCATCGTCGAGATGATCGCTGCCGCACAGCGCGAGACAGTGAACTTTCAGACCCTGCAACTCGAGACGGCGACGGCCATCAGGCAGTTCGCGCTCATCGCGCAGATCAAGAAGCATGTCGATGCGGACACGCCGATCCGGTTCCTGATCGCGGAGTGTGAATCGCCGGCGACCGTCCTCATCGCCGTGTTCTTCGCCAAGCTGTTCGGCGTGTCCGACATCGTCGACATTTCGCCCCTGTTCGAGACGCCGGAGGGCCTGGATGGAGGCCCGCGGCTGCTCGAGCGGCTGCTGGAGGAGAAGGCCTACCGCGACTATGTGCGCGGGCGGGGGCGCATGAGCCTGCAGACGGGCTTCTCAGATGCCGGCCGCTTCATCGGCCAGATATCGGCGACGCTTGCCATCGAGCGGCTGCATTTCGCACTTGCCGAGATGCTCGAACGCGCGGGCATGGGCGACATCGAGACGCTGATCTTCTCCACGCACGGCGAGTCGATGGGTCGCGGCGCACACCCCGACGATCT
>JBFWNY010000066.1:0-6928 GCA_050250815.1 Hyphomicrobiaceae bacterium | reverse complement strand
TCCGCACGCATGTCCCCGTAGCGCTCGATCAGCGGATGGCCAATATTGGTGCTTGGAGGCCCGCCCAGCCGGCGGTGTGCTTCCGGATCGAACGGCAACAGGGCAATGACGTGATCGACTTAGGCGCGCATGCGCGCCGCCCGCCCCGGTCGCCAGGCCCACACGCTCGGACTCACATAGTCGATGATAGGGATCGCGGGGCGCCGTTTGCGTATCCGTTTTGCGATCGGGTGCGTGAACTCGGGACTGTCGATGATGACGACAACATCGGGTTCGGCCGCCACCGCGGCATCGACGGTGCGGTAGACGCGGCGCACGAGCCGCGGCAGACGCGGCAGGATGGACAGCGGCCCCATCACCGCAACTTCTTCGAGCGGAAAGATCGAAGTCAGCCCATGCGCGGCCATGTGCTCGCCGCCGACGCCGAAGTACCGCACGCGGCCCGTGACGCTGCGATTGATCGCCGCCATCAGCTTGGCCCCGAGCGCATCGCCCGAATGCTCGCCCGCTACCAGCATGAGCTTGATGTCGCGCGGCGCGGCACCCAGCACGCGGGCTTCGCGGCCGAGCCGTTCGGAAGGCAGCTCGCCTTCGACATCGGTTGCGTCAGCCATGGCGCTCATCCTCGCTGCGGGGATATGCGGCGATGAAGACGCCGCGGGCATCCGCAGTGGCCGTCGATTCCGCGCCGACCCCTGCCGCGAAGCGCTTGAGGCCAACGGCAATGCCAGCGAAGCCGCCGTCAGCCGCCGCGTTCACGATGTCCGGCAAGATGTGCCGCCCCCCCGCTATCGCGACGACGCCAGAACGCAGGCGCAGGCGCCGGTCTCCCCACTGACGGAGCCCGGCGGCGCGTTTCACGACCTCGAGCGCCCCCTCGCCACAGTCGACGGCAAGGACGTGCCCGTGCGCGACCACAACAGCGGTGCAGTCCACGCGCTCGCCGAGCGCATGAAGCACCTCGATCGCACGGCGCGCATCACGATCGATGCGCGGCGCCGGTGCATGGCGTCCGAGCTTGCGGAGCAGCGGAGCCTCGCCGCGCCAGCGCCCCACAAGCCGTCCGAGCCGGCCCGAGATCCTTTTTGCACGCGGGACCGCAGCGACGACAGGCGACGTGATCGCGATCCCGTCGATTGCCAGCTTCGCCAGGCGTGCCCGCTCCAGCGTGGTCTCGCGCGCGGCAACCATCACGCGTCCCGCCTCGACGGCCAGACCGGCTAGACCTGCCTCGATTGCGCCCGCAACCGTGTGCGGGCCGATCGCGGGAAGATCGATGCGGCGATCCTGCGTGGTCTTGGCGCGCTTCACCAGCACACCGCACACGGCCCCCTGGATCGTGCCGAGGCGGCGCCGGTGATCTCCCACCCGCGTCAGCATGCGATCGGTCCCCTCCGCCGCCTCCAACGCCTCGATGCGCCCGCCGCTCACCACGACCGCCTGACCGATGTCGTAGGGCGAGAGCGCGGCGATGGCTTCAAAACCCAATCGGGCATCGCGCAGAGCTTCCTCCGAAAGACCCGGCGCCACCAGTGGACCGGCCGCCACCATCAGCTCGGGCGCCAGATCGGCAGGGCTCGTCACCCGCAGTCCCGCACGCTCGAAGAAGCGGATGACACCGCGCAGGACGGCATCGTCGCCGCCAGCCGCCAGGATGCGCGCGACCGAACCAAGCGCCCGCACGAAACCCAAGTCCGGCTTGATGCGTCCGAGGTCGGGCCTGCGGACGCGGCCTATGATGACGAGATCGGTACACGCGTTGCGCTTCAGCGCCTCGACCATGCGGCCGAGCTGTCCCCAGTCGACGTGCGTGACCGGATAGGGCGAGAAGTCGGCGTCCGCCTCGCCTTCGAGGGCGACGACGTGGACCGGCAGGCCGCGCGCGGCCACGCTGTCGGCGATCTCACGCGGCAGGCTGCCGCCACCAGCCAGGATACCGATGCGGCGCGCGGCGGCGGAAGCCATCTCTCGCCCCCCGCCTCAGGCTTCGGACGCCTCGCGCGGCGTGCACAGCGAGCGCTTTCCGCCGGCTCGGATGAATTCGAGTATCTCCGCGACGATGGGATGGTCGCGGAAGCCCGTGGCGACATCCTCCGCGCGCTCCATCAGCGTGCCCTCGGCGGCAAACAGCAGGCGGTAGGCGCGACGCAGGTCGTGGATGTCGCTGCGCGAGAAGCCGCGCCGCTGGAGCCCGACGATATTGAGGCCGGAAAGGTAGGCGCGGTTGCCCAGCGCCATGCCGTAGGGAATGAGATCGTTCTCCAGCCCCGACATGCCGCCGAGGAACGCGTGCTGTCCGACCCGCGCAAACTGGATGACCGCCGCGCCACCGCCCAGGATGGCGTAATCACCAACCGTGCAATGGCCGGCCAGCATCACGTTGTTGGAGAAGACGACGCTGTTGCCGACGACGCAGTCGTGTCCGACGTGACTGTTGGCGAGGAAGGCGCAGTTGTCGCCGACCACGGTCTTCGATCCGCCGCCCGCCGTGCCCGGGTTCATCGTCACGCCTTCGCGGATGACGCAGCCCGAGCCTATCGCGAGCGTGGCGTGCTCGCCCTTGTATTTGAGGTCCTGCGGCTGGTGCCCGATGGAAGCGAACGGAAAGATGCGCGTGCCAGCCCCGCCGCTCGAGTGACCCGCGACGACGACGAGCGACACGAGTACGACGCCTACGCCCAGCTCCACGTTGGCGCCGACCATCGAGAAGGGTCCGATCCTGACCCCCGCGGCGAGCCGCGCTCCCGGCTCGACAACAGCGGTCGGATGGACAAATGTCTCAGCCATGCTTGCTCGCGAATGCCCGCGCCTCGGCTGTGTCGGCGAGCATTGCGCTCACCTCCGCCTCGGCCGCAACCTGCCCGTCCACCTTGGCCTCGCCGAAGAACTTCCAGACGCGGCCGCGATTGCGGACCTTGCGCACATGATAGTGAAGCTGGTCACCGGGAACCACGGGGCGGCGGAACTTCGCGCGGTCGATCCCCATGAAATAAACGAGCTCGGCTTTGTAGCCTTCCTTGAGGCTCGACACGCATAGCGCACCGGCGGTCTGTGCGAGGCCCTCGATGATGAGTACGCCTGGCATGACCGGGAATTGCGGGAAGTGGCCTGAGAAGAACGGCTCGTTGATCGTCACGTTCTTGAGGCCGACGCAGCTCTCGTCGCCGTTCATATCGTAGATGCGATCGACGAGCAGCATCGGGTAGCGGTGTGGCAGCAGCTGGAGGACGCGCATGATGTCTGCGGTGCCGAGGCTCGGCTTCTGGGATGCGTCGTTCATCGTCCGTCTCTTCTCGTCTCGCGTTGATTTTCAACGCTTCACTGGCTCATGCCCGGCTTTACACCGGTGACGCGATACCTACTCCGTCTCGTCCCGACCCGTCTCACCGCTTTTCCGCCCGGCAAGCCGGGTCACAGCGGCGATTTCCCGCGCCCACTGCTTCAAGGGCCGCGCCGGAGTGCCACCATAACGTGCTCCGGCCGGGACATCGTCCTTGGGATGGGAGGCACCCGCGATCTGGGCACCGGTCCCGACCTTGATGTGGCCAACGGTCCCCGACTGGCCGCCCATGACGACAAAATCACCCAGCTCGGTGGACCCGGATATGCCCGTTTGGGCGACGATGACACAGTGACGTCCAATGATCACGTTGTGCCCGATTTGTACGAGATTATCAATTTTGGTGCCTTCGCCTATCACCGTATCCTTAAGCGCACCGCGGTCGATGGCCGTGTTGGCCCCGATCTCCACGTCGTCCTGAATGACGACACGGCCGATCTGGGGCACTTTCAGGTGCCCGGAAGGCCCCATGGCGAAGCCGAAGCCATCCTGGCCGATGCGTACCCCCGCGTGCAGGATGACCCGGTCGCCGACCAGCGCATGCGTAACGGTCGCCTGCGGGCCCACATAGCAGCCCCGCCCGACGTGTACGCGGTATCCGATCACGGCGCCGGCGGCGATGCGCGTGCCCCGGCCGATTGCAGCACCCGCGCCGATCACCGCGCCCGGCTCGATTTCGACCCCATCCTCGATCTGTGCGGTCGGATCGACGTGCGTACCGATGTCCGCCCGCGCCGCCTTCGGCCGCATGGCATCCGGATAGAAGAGCGCCAGCGACAGCGCAAAGGCGCGGTAGGGCACCTTGCTGGTGAGCGCCACCGTGCCGGCCGGAACGCGCGCGGCTGCAAGCGAAGGGTGGATGAAGCAGGCGCCGGCTCGCGTGGTGGCGAGCTGCGGCAGGTACTTGCGGTTGTCGAGGAACGTCACGTCCGTCGGTCCAGCCTCGGACAGCGGCTTTACGTCCCCTATCATGTGATCGCGGGCTACCCCCTCCCCGGCAATCTCGGCCTGGGCGGCCCTGGCGACATCCGCGATCGAGAACGGACCAGCCCGATCGAAGAAGCCAGGATGCTGCATGGGTCGAATTCCCTTGAGGACGTGCTCACCGCGCGGTTGCAGCGCAGTCGAGAAGGTGGGCTGGCAACGCGGCGCTGCGAGCGCCTAAAACACGCGGACGCGGCGGCCATGTTGAGATCGGGCAGGCCAAGATGGCCGCCAAGCCCGCCGACTCTGCAAAAGGCGGTTGCACCCTAGAGCGTGATCGACCGCGAGGGAAGCCGTTCAGCTCCTACCGACGACGTAGACCAAGCGGCTCTCTCGACCGGTCCGGCTGTGGCAAAGGCAAAACGCCGGCCCTTTTGGGCCGGCGCTTGAACCATGCAGCGAAGTTTGAGGTCGCCTAGCCGACGTTCGTCAGAACTTGGTCGAGGCGCCGAAGCGGAAGAACTGCTCCTCGTCGTAGGACGCCTTGCTGAGCACCTTGGCGAAGTCGAGCCGCAGCGGGCCCACCGGCGAGTTCCACAGGATCGACGCACCGACCGACGAGCGGATGGTGGCATCGTCGCCGACAACACCACCATTGGTTATGATGGCATTGCTCGCGCGGCCTGTCGCGCTGAACAGCGAGCCCGCATCGGCGAACACGGCACCTGACATACCGATGTCATCGGGCACCAGCGGCAGCGGGAAGCGAACCTCTGCGGTCGTCGCCCAGAAGGTCTTGCCGCCCAAAGCATCTCGCGTGCTTCCCGGTGTCAAGTCACGAGGACCATAACCCGAGCGCTCGAAACCGCGGATGGTCTCGCCGCCACGGAAGAACAGGTCGAGGATGCGGACGTCGTCGCCACCCCAGCTCTCGATATGGCCGGCGACGGCGCGCGCAACGAACGTGATCTTCTCGGTGATCGGGTAGTAGCCGCGAGCCTCCGCCGACAGACGCACGAACTGCGCGTCGCCGCCCAGGCCGGCGAAATCGACAGCACCGGTCAGGTAGTAGCCCTTGGTCGGGTTCTTGGGATGATTGCGGCGGTCATAGGTGAGCGAGGTACCCACCAGAGACGTGTAGTAGACGGTCTGCTGGCAGTTCGCCGGCGCCCCCGGCAGCAACGTCGTATCGCCGCATGCATCCTTGATGGCCAGCGACGCATTGTTCTGCACGTCGAAGATCTCGTCGCGCGAGAACGTATAGTAGTTCTGCATCCACAGGTCTTCAGCGAGCGGATAGGCGAGACGCAGCGTGGCGCCCGTCTTGCGGCTCTTGAAGCCCGAGGTCGACGTCTGGTCGATCTCCTTGTGGAAGATGTCGAAGCCCGCCGACAGGTTCATGTCGAGGAAGCGCGGCTCGGTGAACGAAAGCTCGACCTGCAGGCGCTCGAACGAACCCGACAGCTTGAGGCGCAGGAACTGGCCATTGCCCAGCAGGTTGCGCTCCGAGATCGAGATATCGCCGATGACGCCTTCCGCGGTCGAGTAGCCAGCGCCGAACGACAGCTCACCGGTGGACTGCTCCTCGACGACCACGTCGATCGATACGCGGTCCGGACCCGAGCCGGGCGAACGGTTGACCTTGACGGCCTTGAACAGGCCAAGTGCCTCGAGGCGCTTCTTGGCGCGATCGACCAGCAGCGGGTTGTAGGCGTCGCCTTCCGCCAGACGGAACTCGCGGCGGATCACGTGATCCTTGGTGCGCGTGTTGCCGATGACGTTGATACGGTCGATGTAGATGCGCGGACCTTCGTCCACGATGTAAGTGAGGCCGATCGTGCGGCTTGCGAAATCCGGATTGGCACGCGGCCGCACGCGGGCGAACGCATAGCCCTGCTCGGCAATCGCCAGCGTCAGCTTCTCGACCGTCTTGTCGATATTGGCGCCATTATAGACCTGACCAGGCTGGGTCAGGATCTCGCCGTAGAAGGCGTTGGCATCGACCTGCGTCAGCGAGCTTTCGATCGTCACGCTGCCGAAGTGATAGATCTCGCCCTCTTCGACCGCGAACGTGATGTAGAAGCCCGAGCCATCACGATCGAGCTCGGCATTGGCCGCCACGATGCGCGCGTCGGCGTAACCGTTCTTGAGGTAGTACTGACGCAGCAGCTCGCGGTCGAGATTCAGGCGGTCCGGATCATAAACCGCCGTGCCCTTGAGGAAGTCGAACCAGCCGGCCTCCGTCGTCGTGATGATGTCGCGCAGCTGCGAGTCGTTGAACGCGTAGTTGCCGACGAAATTGATGCTCTTGACCTTGGTCGCCAAACCTTCGGTGATCTCGAACACGACGTTGACGCGGTTCTCACCGATCTCGATCAGCTTTGGATCGACCCGTGCGGCGAAACGGCCCTGGCGGCGATAGACGTCGAGGATGCGCTGCACATCGCCCTGCGCCTTGGCGCGGGTGAAGACGGAGCGCGGCTTGAGGCTGACTTCGGCCTGCAGCGTGGCGGTGTCGACCTCGCTGTTGCCCTCGAAGGCGACCTGCGAGACGACGGGGTTCTCGACGACGTTGACGACGACGGTGGTGCCTTCGCGGTCAATGCGGACGTCGGTGAACTGACCGGTGGCGAACAGCGCGGGCAGCGAGCGGTTCGCCGCGCC
>JBFWNY010000065.1:0-9654 GCA_050250815.1 Hyphomicrobiaceae bacterium | reverse complement strand
CCCCGTTCAGCCTCGGCGATGATGACCGGGTGCCGGTCGGGCGCGGTTTCCGACTCGGGGTGCTCCTCGTCATCTGCATGGTGTAACTGAACGGTGTAAACTCGCGCCGGCGTTTCGCTGCCGAAGCCCTCGTGCGAGCGGCCATTCTGGTGGCTTTTGAGGCGGCGCTTGTAACGGCGGACTCGCTTTTCCAGGCGCTCCATGGCCGCATCGGCGCTCGCGTAAGCATCGGCGCCATCGCCGTGCGCCTCGACCTGCAGCCCGGTACGCAACCGGATAGAGCAGTTGGTTCGAAAGGCCGCGCGCTCCTTCTCGAGGCGGACGTGGCCGGAAATTTCAGGGCCGATATACTTCTCCAGAACAGTGGAAATCTTGGCCAGAACGTAGGTCTTGTAGGCATCGCCCGCATCGACGTTCTTACCAGTTACCTGAATTGTCATATTTTCTGAGCCTGCGCGTAGGAGGAGCTTGACGCCACGACGGGGCTACCGTCGAAGCGGATACCCGAGACACCCAGCCCGTGTTCCGGCCTCACCGTCGTGAGGAAAGAGCACGGGCGCCGGGCCCGATGGCCCGGATATTGGACTTGCGATAAGGCGGCATATCGATCGGCCCGTCGCAAGAAGCTGGTCCGGCGCGGTACGCAACGCTGGGCGTTGGCCCAGCCTGCGCACATCATGAGCGAAACGGTAGTTCGCGCGCCAACCCCTGTCAAATAACGGCACGTAGCAGCATTGCAAAGAGGCACACGGGCCGTGAGCTGTGGGCAAAGCTGTCGCACCGGATGCCACGACCTGCCCAATATTAATGCATTTTTTCAACGCGTTCCGTCGTCTGCTTCTCACGGCGACGTTGAACAGAGGACGGAATTCGCATCGCCTCGCGGTACTTGGCGACCGTGCGGCGTGCGATGTCGATGCCGTCGGTCTTGAGGCGCTCTACGATCTTGTCGTCCGACATGACGGACTGGGCCGTCTCGGCATCGATCAACTGCTTGATGCGGAAACGGACGGCTTCTGAGGAATGGGCTTCGCCATCCTCGGAGTTGGCGATTGCCGAGGTGAAGAAGTACTTGAGCTCGAAGATGCCGCGCGGGGAGGCGAGGTACTTGTTGGAGGTCACGCGCGAGACCGTCGACTCGTGCATCTGGATGGCATCGGCGACGGTCTTGAGGTTCAGCGGTCTCAGGTGCTGGACGCCGTGGGTGAAGAAGCCGTCCTGCTGGCGCACGATCTCTTCGGAAACCCTCAGGATGGTGCGGGCTCGCTGGTCGAGACTCTTGACCAGCCAGTTGGCGGTCTGCAGGCACTCGAGCAGGTAGCCCTTGTCCTGGTCGGATGCTGTCTTGCGCGACACCTTTGCATAGTAGGTGCGGTTGACCAGCACGCGCGGCAGCGTCTCGCTGTTGAGTTCGACAAGCCAGCTGCCGTCCTGGGCCGGGCGCACGAAGACATCCGGGACGACGGGCTGTACCTCGACGGAGCCGAACTTTAGGCCCGGCTTCGGATTGAGGTGCTTGATCTCGTGGATCATGTCGGTGAGTTCGTCCATATCGCAGCCGACCGCGCGGCGAAGCCCGGCGAGGTCGTGCCGGGCGAGGAACGACAGGTTGTCGAGCAGAGCCGCGATCATGGGGTCGTAGCGGTTCTGTTCCTTGAGCTGCAGCGCCAAGCATTCGGCGAGTGACCGCGCGAACACGCCGGGAGGGTCCATGGTCTGCATCTTGGCGAGCACCACGTCGATCATCCGGTCGCTGGCGCCGAGCTTCTCGTAGAGGGCGGTCAGGTCGGCGGGCAGGTAGCCCGCATCGTCGACGAGATCGATGAGATACTGTCCGACCAGCCGTTCGGCCGGCTCCGACAACAGCAACGGCATCTGCTGGGTGAGATGGTCCTTCAGCGACACGTCCGCAGAGACATAGGCCTCCAGGTTGGAGTCCTCGCCGCCGAAGCCGTTGTCACGCACGCGCATGCTGGCCCAGCCCGCGGCATCCGCGTCGCTGGCGCTGTCATCGGGGTAGACGTTCTCGTATTCGGTATCGAGTGAGCTTGCCGCTTCCGTGCTCGGGGTGGCGAGGTCGAGCCACGCATCCTCGCCGCCGCCGGAGTCACCTGTCCCGGAGTCGCCACCGGACTCGGGCGCCTGCGCTCCGTTGCCCGCAGGGGCATCGGAATAGGAGCCGTTCATGCCGGCATCGAAGGGGCTGTCCCCCGAAGCGCTGACCGTTTCGCCGCCCGCGTCGCGGTCATTGGTGGAGTCGCTGCTGCGCTCGGACGTTTCGTCGGCGGGGCCGTCGGCTCCCTCGGCGCGCTCCAGCAGCGGATTACGCTCCAGCTCGGTTTCGACGAATTGGGTCAGCTCGAGATTGGAGAGCTGGAGCAGACGGATAGCCTGCTGCAGCTGGGGCGTCATGACCAGCTGCTGGCTCTGTCTCAGCTCGAGCTTGGTTGTGAGCGCCATACCCTCTGCCCAATGCGACCACCGCGTCGACACCGCTCAGGTATAATCAACGCCCATTAACGAACATATCCCCGAGATAGACGCGCCGGACGTCTTCGTTGGCTATGATTTCCTGCGGGTTACCGTGTGTCAGAACCTGGCCGTCGTAGATGATGTAGGCCCGGTCGATCAACGCCAGCGTTTCGCGGACGTTGTGGTCGGTGATGAGAACGCCGATCCCGCGATCGGTCAAGTGCCGGACGAGCTGCTGGATGTCGCCCACCGCAATCGGATCGATGCCGGCGAACGGCTCGTCGAGCAGCATAAACGAGGGCCGTGAGGCCAGCGCACGGGCTATTTCGCAACGCCGCCGCTCGCCGCCCGACAGCGCGATCGAGGGCGACTTGCGCAGCCGCGCAATGTCGAACTCCTCCAGCAGGTTTTCCAGCTGTTCCCGCCGCTTGCGGCGATCTGGTTCAACCAGTTCCAGCACGGACATGATGTTCTGCTCGACCGTCAGTCCCCGAAAAATCGAGGCTTCCTGCGGCAGGTAGCCGATGCCCAGCCTGGCGCGCTGGTACATGGGCAGGCGGGTCACGTCGGCGCCGTTGAGGGTGATGTTGCCGGCGTCGGCCGGGACGACGCCCGTGATCATATAGAAGACCGTCGTCTTGCCAGCACCGTTGGGGCCGAGCAGTCCGATGGATTCGCCCCGGCCCACCGTGAGGCTCACGCCGCGCACGACCGTACGCTTCTTGTAGGCCTTCTTGATCTGATGAACGGTGAGAAAGCCTTCGCCGTCAGCCGGCTCGTCGAGGGCGAGATCGGCGGCGATGTCGGCCAGTTCGGGAACGGCGTGCGAGCCCGGATCGGATGGCAGCCCCGCGTGCTGTGCGCCGCCGTAGGTATCGGCCGTCGACATGCCCGCGGGGTAAGGGTTGCCCGAACCGCCGCCGGCGCCGGGAACACCTGGACTGGAGTTGAAAAGCTTCTTCAGCACGCCGGCTCCTGCGCGCGATGTGTCACGTTGGCTCTCATGGGGCGGTAAGTGCGGCTGCTTGTCAATTCTGCGGCCCCCCGGGGGGGCGAGAGGTGGTGGTCGGCTGCCAGCTCGAGGTGGAGGCATCCGCAGCGCCGGTCTTTTTCTCCCCCCCCTGCTTCCGGGCGGCCGACCGTTCGGCGGCTTTTCGCAGCTGCTGAGGGAAGAACACGGCGCTTGGCCGTGCCGCTTTCCGCTCCGCGCGCCATCCCGCGCCGGGGTTGCCGGAGGACACCTGCGGCGCAGTCAGCCCCTCGGAATTGATGGTTGCCTCGCCCGTCGTCATATCGATGACGAGCTTGGTGCCGCGCACGATATTGCGGCCCTGGCTCAGTACCACGTCGCCGCCTACCGTGGCGGTGTTGGCCTTGACGTCAAAATCCGCCCAGTCGCCAGTGGCCGATTGCCCGTTGACCGAAGTCACGATCACCTTGCCATTGGCCTTGATGCGTTCGAGCCGCGCGGGGACCTTCGCCGGATCCTTGTCCTTGGCAGGCTGCGCCGGCTGAGACGGGTCCTCGGCGATCGTGCCCAGTCCCGCACCGCCGGTGTAAAAGGCCGTCATCTCCGACGTGCGGATCTTGAAGCCGCCCTGGTCGGCCTGGACGTCGCCCGAGAACACGGCGGCGTGCCTGTCCTCGTGCACGACGAGGCGGTCGGCGGCGATATCGACCGGTGCGTTGGGGTTGCTCCGGAACTTGGAAACGGCGAGGAAGCCGCCGCCCTCCTGTTGCACTGCTTTGGCAGCGGCCGGTCGCGCCTTGCGTTGCTGGTCCTTGGGCTGGACGAAATGCGCCGAAATGCGCCCTGGCGCGGAGCCGGTCTCGCCAGCGGCCGTCAGCTCCGTACGCTTCGCGTTCTGATCGGAATAAAGCCTCGTACCCTTGAGGATGTTGCCTCCCTGGATCAGCACGACGTTGCCGGTGAGCAGCGCAGTTTTGTTGCGGTTGTCGAACTCGGCCCGCTCTCCAGTGGCGCGCCGGTCGGCGCCTGAAACGATGACGACGTCGCCTTCCACCATGGCGACGTCGGAGCGGCTGTCGAACGCCGCGTTCCGCCCCGTGACGCGGGTGCTGGGCGCCCGATCGATGGCGACGCCGCCGATGAGTGTCGAGCGGCCGGACTGCTGGTCGTAGGTGGCGGTCGGCGCAGTGATACGCGTGTCGGTGCCGCGCTGGATGACGACGCCGCCGTCGATAGTGGACGTGCTGCTTGCGGCGTCATACATGGCGGTCTGGCCGGTGACGCGCGTGTCAGGAGCATTGCTGATGACGACCGGGTTGGCAGCCAGGATCGTCTTGATGCTGGCGCGCGACGCCGGTTCGCCGGCTTGCGCCGACGATCCGGCGAGCCCGCCCGATGGGGCGCCGTCATAGGCAATCCGCAGCTCCGGGGTGGTGAGCGTGGAAGTGCCGCGCGTGGCGCGCACATTGCCGGTGAAGACTGCCGTCTTCTTGACATCGTCGATGTCGAGCCGGTCGGCATGCACGTCGACCGGCCCGCCGCCAGCAGCGAAAAGCTTAGCGATCGAGGCATTGGCGGCCGCCGTTTCGCCCGTGCTGGCCTCAGCCGGTCTGGCGGGTGGCGTTGCAGGGTCGGGCGCGGTTGCGGACTTGACCTGGTCGCCCTTGGCCGGCTGAAGGGTCGCGTGGACTTTGCCGGTGAACGTGATCTCCTTTGTCTTCTGGCGGATGACCATGGCCTGCGAGCGGATCGTACTGGTCCGATTGCCCACGGCAACGGGCTGCTTGGATGATATGAGCCCGGTCTTGGGCTCGACCTCGGCCACCGTCAAGCGCGCCCATGCCCCGTCGTCGGACGTGATGCGGATATTGCCGTTCAGCAGCAGGTGTTCGCGCTGGCTGTTGTAGACGCCTGAATTCGCCCTGAGTTGCGTCTTGCTCTTGTCGGCACGTGTCAGCACGCCCGTGATCGTGGCGAGCCGGATGACGGCAGGATTTTTCAAGTCCTGCTGCGCCGTGGCGGCCTCGATGACGTAGCTGCTGCCATTGTTGGCAAACCCGCGGTAACGCGGGTTATTCATCGTCAGGTGCTCGGGAAGGATCTTTGGTACCGACAGGCTCGGCAAGGCTCCTCGCCAGCCGGCGAGATCGAGCATGGTGCCAGCATAGAACAGGACGATGCCCAAGGCGCCCACGGGCAACGCGATGCGCATGATGCGCACCAGCGTCGAGTGGCGGCGGGCCTTGGCGACCCGGCGTCCACGATCCACGGCCACGACGATGCCTGAGCCGCCGGCGGCACGCGCCGAGGGCCCCAGGCCGTCGCGATGGGAGGGGATTGCCATGGGTCGTTGTAGCCCCGTCAGGGTGGCATGTCCGGGAAAGTGCCGGACCTTCAGCCCAAAATTGGGAAATTGTGCGACGCGGCGCAATCGCTGGGCCGATAAACGGCGGGAAGTGTGGCGCTGGCGCAAGGGCCTGCAAGTGCGGCGCCTGACTGTCGATGCTCCGATCAGTGAGAAAAGATGTCGGTTTCCTCGAATCCCGCCAGGTCGAGCGCGGCGCGTGTGGGCAGGAAGCGGAAGGCCTCCTCGGCGAAGCCGCGCCGGCCATCGCGGTCCAGCATCTCGTCGAGCCGCGCCTTGATGGCGTGAAGATGCAACACGTCGGCGGCGGCGTAGGCGAGCTGGGCCTCGCTGAGGTCGGATCGCGCCCAGTCCGAGCTCTGCTGCTGTTTGGAGAGTTCGATTCCGGCGAGTTCTGCGGCGAGATCCTTGAGCCCGTGCCGGTCGGTATAGGTGCGCACCAGCTTGGAGACGATCTTGGTGCAGTAGACCGGCGCGGTATTGACGCCGAGATAGCGCTTCAGCACGGCCAGATCGAAGCGCGCGTAGTGGAAGATTTTGAGAACTCGAGGATTTTCAAGGAGCGCCTTGAGGCGTGGCGCACGATAGCCGTCCGCGCCGAGCTGGACGAGATGTGCCGAGCCGTCGCCGGACGAGAGCTGCACGAGGCACAGCCGGTCACGATGCGGGTTGAGCCCAAGGGTCTCGGTGTCGACGGCGACCGCGGGGCCGAGATCGAGGTTCTTGGGAAGGTCGCCCTTATGTAGGGTGATCTTTGCGTGTGCCGATGTCGCGCCCATGATGGCCTGCCCGTGGTTGCCGCTTTTGCGTGCGCGGGTGTAGGCGGCATCGCGGCCACGGTCAATCGAAGCGCGGAGCCCCCTAGGGGACGCTGCTGGTCACCCCTGGTTGCCGGTGCCGTTGCGCGGCGGGCGGCGCATCTGGACGATACGCGGGAATCCCGAGCGTGGCTCGTCGGCGAGCGTCTCGCGGATGCGCACCCAGGAGTCGGCGTCGCCAAGGTCGGCGTGGCTCATGAGGTCGCTCACCTGCCGCAGCTGTTCGACCAGCGCATCCTCGCCGGGCTGCTGGCCATCGTCAGGCGCAGCAGCGGACTCGAGCGCGTCGACGAGGAAGCGGACTAGGCCGGTCTCGGGGAACAGCATCAGGCTCGGGAGCGCCTTGCGGATCTCATGGTCGGCGCGCTCCAGGATGTCTACCCTGCGCTGGTCGACCTGCGCGGCCGCGCGAAGCTTGTCGACCATCTTGTCGAGTTCTGCCGCCTGCTGCGCCTGATGCTGGCGCAGCAACTGGTGCAGTTCGTCGTTGCGCTGGGCATGCTGATGCAGCTGGCGCCACGCGGCCTGCGCCGCTTCCTGCACGCCCTCGCCCGCGAAGCGGCTTTCCACGGTGCGGTCGCTGAGACCGATCGCGGCGAGCAGCTGGCCGGTGTAGAGGCTCGCCCAATGGTGCTTATCGCCGTCGCTAAGCGGCTCAACGGTCACCTGCTGCGTCGGTGGGGCCACGCGCGTGCGCTCCGGCGCGCGCGGCGGTAGCGCCTTGCTGCGTCCGGTCAGCGAGCCGCCATCGATCGGTGGCGCGGCGACAACCGGTGGAAGCTTGGGCAGCTGCACCTCGGGCCGCGGATGTGCGGCGGCAATGAGCGCGATCGTCTTGTAGAGCTGGCCGTGCACGAAATAGAGGTCGTGCTCGGGGTTCTTGTCGCTGCGCTCGGCACGCTGCACGTACTTGACGGTGGCACCGGCATTGAGCACGCGCCGTACCACGGTGAGTTCGGAGGCCGCGACGTTGGAGAGCCTGATCTGCGATGAGAATCCGTGCGCCTCGTTGATCGGCTCCATGTTGTCGAGCACGATCACGGCGTTGACGCCAACCTCCGGCTGCAACGCCACTGTCACGATCTGCTTGAGCTCGGCGTTGCGTACGTTGTCCTTGTTGCTCTCGAACGAGCGTTTGGCGACGCCCGACAAGAACTCGAACAGTTCGGGCCGCACGAGGTAGCGCTCGGGGCGATTGACGTCGCGATGCACCGCGCCGATCGTTGCCGCCGCATTCAGCACCTTGAGCACGCGGCTGCGATTGATCGTCTCGTCGAGCGAGACGATCACTTCCTGCGTGAAGCCGTCGGTTGGCGTGATCGGCTGCATTGCGCCCAGCACCGCGTCGGCGTTGGTGAAGGTGTCAGGCAGCAATGCGTTCTCGATTATGGCTTCCAGCTGCTGGGCGGAGCGCGCCTTCAGGCTTGGAACGTCGGACAGCGGCGAACGCACGGCGTTGGCGCCGAACAGACCCGACATGAACACAAGGCTGTCGATGGCGATGGCGATGGCGAGCGCCAGGTAGGCGAGGCGGTTGCCATCCTGGAAGGCATTCCAGGTGACGACGAAGCGATGCGCCTTGTCGTCGCGATTGAGGTCGATGCTGGACAGCGAGGCGCCCATGGCCGCCGAATCCTGGCTCGGCAGGCCGGCATCCTGCAGGCAGCGGCGGCCGAACTCCAGCAGCGCGTCGGTGCCGCCATTGGCGGGCAGCCTCTCGCCGCCGGCGCAGTTGTCGGCGAAAGCTTTCAGGCCCGCGTTGAGCACGAAAACGCGGGCCGCGGCCTCGGTCGCCTGTTTGGGGTCGCAATCGATCGCAGCGGCGGCGTCGCGCAGCGAGGCCACCTTCAAGCTGGCGGAGACAAGCGCGGCGCACTGCTGCTGCAGGCTCATAAGCGTCTCGCGTTCGGGCTTCTGCCGGAACAGCTGACGCTCACGCTCGAGGTTGGCCACGCCTGCCGACGGATCGAAGCGCTCGGCATTGATCGTCGCATTGCCCGACTTGGCGACGACGATCATCTGCGAGGCCGTGTCGGCCTCACCGCGCAGCTTGGCGAGGTCGCCGTCGATCTGTGCCAGCTCACCCTTGATCTGCGAGATGCGCTTGTCGATCGTCTCGACTCGCACATCGGGTCCCCGCAGACGCTCGCGCGCGATCTGAAGTTCGGCGATGATCTTCTCTTCCTCGATCTTGGCCTCGCGCCAGAATTTGCCGCGGCCGATCTTGAGAGAGCCCTCGACGCCCTTTTCCTCGGCGAGCACCTTGGTGCGCTGCTCATCGAGCCGCTTCTGCACCTCCGCGACAACGACCTTCTGCGCGTTCGACGCAGCAACAGCTTCGGGCCGTTCGGCCTGGATGCGCGATAGCTCCTCGGTCAATTGAATCTTGCGGGTCTGGAGACCGGCCTGACCGCCTGACGCCGATGCGCGCTGCTCCTCGAGCTTGGCGATACGGCTCTTCTGCTCTTCGAGCTCGCGGGTCATTTCTTCGCGGATCTTCTCGGGCGCCTGGCGAGCTACCGCCACGACCTTGTCGAGCTCGGCCTCGTAGTTGGCCCAGGCCGGCGCGCGGAACAGCTCCCGCGCGGCTTCGATGCGTCGCCTGCCGGCGAGCGTACCGATGTCGGAGACCACGCCGGCCACCTGGTTGGTCGCCCGGATCTCGGCGGCACGCTTGCGCTCCTCGGCGGGGAAGATGGTCGAGAACAGCGAGTCGAATGAGAAGAAGACCGAGGTGGTCATGCAGGCAAGAAACATCACCCACAACACGGCGTTCTTGATGATGAGACGCGCGCTCTGCACGTAGTTGGCGCCAACGTCGCTCTTGGTGGCTGCGATGACGAAGGCCAGCACCAGCGCCGTAATGGCACCGAACAGCGCGAAATTCTTGATCGTGCGCGCCGTCTCCGAATTGAACCAGTTGGCGGCGGCGACCGCGTCGTCGCCCTTGGCCTGGCCGAACCAGAGCATGGCGGCGATGAGCGCGAGAATGCCGAACAGGGCCGTGACGTTGAGTTCCCAGCCGCCTG
>JBFWNY010000064.1:0-9836 GCA_050250815.1 Hyphomicrobiaceae bacterium | reverse complement strand
GTCACCGCACTCGTCGGCGCCACGTTCTTCTCCGACCACATCGCGGCGGCGGGCTGGATGGCGATAGGATTGACGCTGGCCGGTGCCCTGATGCTGTCGGCCCGGTCGGGGCCGGCGGCGATTGGCGAGGCGAATCGTTCGATGACAATTCGCATTGATCCGCGCGCCGCCGGCACAGGCCTGTTCATAGGCTTGATGTTCGGGGTGTGCAACGTGTCGATCCGCGAGGCGAGCCTGTCGTTGGGTGGCGATGCCGTGATGTTGCGCGCCGCTGTGACCGTGGTTGTGGTCACCGCGTTTCAGGTGGTGCTGATTGGCGCCTGGCTCGCCTGGCGGGAGAAGGGCTTTCTTGCCGGCATATGGGGAAACCGCGCCCAGGCCGCGTTTATCGGTGCAGCTAGCGCTCTGGGGTCGATCTGCTGGTTCACGGCCTTCACGCTCGCCAACGCGTCCTATGTCATCGCTGTTGGCCAGATCGAGGCCGTCTTCGCCATCCTGGTTTCGTGGCTTTACTTTCGCGAGCGGCTGAGAGCGATCGATTTTGCCGGCATCGCGATCATCGTGGCGGGCGTGCTGCTGCTCCGTCTTGCCGGCTGACGCCCGCCACGCCGGTGACATTCAGACGGCGCAAAGTCGTTGACGCGCGATCGAAGATCGGCTCACTTCGCCGCGCGATATGAACCTGACGAGGTGCAATATGGCTCGCAAAGGTCGCAGCTTCGGTCTCGTGCTTCTCGGCCTCGTGCTGTTGGCGGTTTCGGCCGCGTGGTTCCTCACGCCGCTATCGACGATGGTCATGGATCAACTGGCGGGCAACCCCTCGAAAGTGGGCGGTGCCGGGCCGGCGAGTTTCCGCACGCGCGGTGCTCCGACGACAGCGTCCAACTGGGAGCTGTTCAACACAGCGCTCAACGCTATCAATGCGCTGTTCGGCGGTATTGGCATCTATCTGGCGGCACGCGGCATGACGCGCGGCCCGCGCCGCGACTGACGCTTGTTGCGCGTTTGGTGGAGGGCCTCACCGGCCCTCGCGCCACCAAGCGAGTGACATCAGCGCGAGCAGGGCGGCGAGTGCGGCAAGCCCGGTGAACATCGGCGTCAGCTTCACGCCGCGGGTCACATAGGCTTGGCGGTCGCGCAGGCCCATCCAGCCGTTGCCGGCCATCACGCGGGCCGGGGTCATCATCGAAATGCGCGGCACGTCGACAGATGCCCCGGACGCCAGACCGGCGAGCCCTGTGCGCTTCGTCCAGAACACTCCGCCGCCCGTCTCGGAGAGAAGCGGTTCGAGCTTGTCGCGTGTTGCCGTAACCTCGCTCATCTCGCGCACGTCCTCGACGCCCGCATTAGCAATCGCCGAGAGTTCGCCCTGGCTCACTTTGTAGAGGCCCGGCGTCTTCACCTCGTCGCTCCAAGTCCAAAGACCCGGCGACTGCTTTTCCAGAGTCACTTCGAAACTCTTGCCGGTCGGCGTCAGCACGGTGGCGGGCGGCACGCTCTCACCCATCGTGCGCCGCTCGATCTTGAGACGCAGGCCCTTGGCGGATGCAAATAGATGCTCCTCCTCCAGGTCCGGCTCCTTCATCAGCCAGTGCGCAAGACGGCGCAGCAGGTCGGTGTGCGGGCCACCGCCGTCGAAGCCGCGTGCCCACAGCCACGCCTGATCGGAGGTCAGCAGCGCGACGCGGCCCTTGCCCTTGCGGTCGAGGACCAGCAGCGGCGCGTCCTCGGCGCCACGCATGACGATGCTGCCGCGCTGCGGTCGCACCTCGACTTGCCGGAACCAGCGGCCCCAGTCGGACTCGCGAGAGGCGACGCGGTTGGCGGCACCGGGAAGTCCGCGCGTCACGGGATGCTTGTCGCCATCTTCGGTGATGTCGGCCTTGAACGGCTGCTCGATGACGCGGCCGGTCGGGATCGCCGGCAGTACGCTGGCAAGCGGCGTTCGATGCAGCGAGAAGCGCCCCGCATAGTCGTCGCCGGCCGCAACGAGCAGCGCGCCGCCGTGATCTTCGACGTAGCGGGCGATGTTGTCGTAGTAGAGAAGCTGCAAGATGCCGCGATGCTGGTAACGGTCGAAGATGATGAGATCGAAGTCGCGGATCTTGTCGGAGAACAATTCGCGCGTCGGGAAGGCGATGAGCGAGAGTTGGTTGATCGGCGTCCCGTCCTGCTTCTCGGGCGGGCGCAGAATCGTGAAGTGGACGAGATCTACCGCGGCATCGGATTTGAGCAGGTTGCGCCACGTGCGCTCGCCCGCATGCGGCTCGCCCGAGACCAGCAGCACGCGCAGGTTCTCGCGCACGCCCTCGGCGGCCACGACGATGCGGTTGTTGGCTGGCGTCAACTCGCCGGGCGCAGTGGCAAGCTCCACCTCCAGGATGTTCTGGCCAGGATGCGGGAACGGCATCTCGATGCGCGTGGTGCGGTCGATCGCGGTGGTCACGCGTTCGTCCGGCAGGCCCTCGCGGCGCACGGTAAGCTCGACCGCTTCGCCGGCGCGGCCGGCTCTGCCCGTCTCGCGTACGACGAGTTCGATTTCGCGCGACTGCCCCACGATGCCGTAGCGCGGCGCCTGCAGGACGTGGATGCGACGATCGAATTCGTCCGGCTGCCCGGTCAGCAGCGCGTGCACGGGCGCGTCAAAGCCGAGCGCGGCGCGTGACTTGGGCACATCGTGCACCTGTCCGTCGGTGATCAGAACGATGCCTGCAAGCCGGTCAGGCGGCACGTTGGCAAGCGCGCGGTTGATCTCCTGGAATAGTTGCGTGCCCGCCGCTGCGCCCTCGACGGGACGCGCGGCGGGGACCCATTTGATCTCGAGGTTCTTGACCGCAGACAGGCGCCCTTCGAGTTCGGTGCGGATTGCCTGGGCTTCCTCCGGGCGCCGCGCAAGCGACTGGCTCGTGCTCTCGTCGATGACGACGATGGCGATGTTGGCGAGGCTCTCGCGTTCCTCCTCCCGCAACGTCGGATTGGCGAGCGCGGCAAGGAACGCCATCACCGCAAGCGCGCGCATCAGCGCGCCGCGCGAGCGCCGCCAGATGAGCAGCGCCACCGCGGCGAGCGCGGCAATCGCGAGGCCCCAGATGATCGGGGGTGGGACCAGCGGCGCGAAATCGACGGACCAATGCATCGTTGGCGCTTCCTACTGGCCGAGCCGTTCGAGAAGTGCTGGCACATGCACCTGATCGGCCTTGTAGTTGCCGGTGAGCGCATGCATGACGATGTTGATGCCGGTTCGGAACGCCATTTCGCGTTGCGCCTCGCCCCCCGGGACGACCGGGTAGATGGGCCGGCCCTGCTCATCGAGTGCCCACGCCGAGGCGAAGTCGTTGGACGTGATCACGATCGAGGTGACGCCGTCGGACCGGCGCGCCTGCCGGCTGTCGCCTTCCGACTGCGAGGATGAATCCGCTTCGACCCACAGCTGGCCGCCGTCCCAGCGGCCGGGGAATGAGCGCAGCAGGTAGAACGATTTGGTCAGCACATGGCCCTCGGGCACGGGCTCGAGGCGCGGCAGATCGAGTTGGCCGAGGATCCGTTGCAGCGGCGTTGTTCGTCCCGCAGACAGTCCGAAACCGCTCGAAGTGCCGCGGCCGTAGTCGCGTGTGTCGAAGACGATCATGCCGCCTTTCTTCATATACGCATCGATCTTGGCGAGCGTCTTCTCAGGCAGCGGGTCGGCGCTGTCCAGAACGGGCCAGTAGAGGACAGGGAAGAAGGCGATCTCGTCATCGGTGATGTTGACGGGCAGTGGTTCGCCGGGCGTGACGGCGGTGCGTGTTTCGAGCACGCGCGCGAGACCGGCAAGGCCGGAGCGGCTTGCCTCGTCGGTCGATGCATCGCCCGTCATGACATAGCCGAAGGTTACCTTGCCGGTCGCCTGCCGGGCGATGGCGGCAAGTGCGTCAGGGGAGGCTGGCGTGCCACTGCGCTGGGCGAGCGCGTCGGTTGCGTGGCCCGTACACACGGCCACAGCGAACAACGCAAGCACGGCCGCAGCACCCGGTGCCGGACGCCGGCCGCCAAGACCCAGAGCGCTCATGCCGCCCATGCTCAGCAGCACGACCGCCAGCATGTCGAGGAGCAGCAGCCCGAGCCCGCCGATCAGCAGCTCGGCCTTCAACGGCCGGGCGGTCTCCTTCTCAGTCCCAATTCGCTGGGCACCGGCCGGAAGTGCCGGTAACGGCTTGAGCTGCGCCTGCGGCTTCAGAATGTTGAGGGCGCGCGGCGCGCCTTCCGTTCCGTAATAACCGGGCGGGTTGTCGAGGCTCGGGGGGCTCGTCTCGATGCGCGCCGCAGCGATGGCCTGCGCGGTCGGCGGCGGAGAAGTGAGTAGCCCGAAGCCATCGAGGGTCCGCAGGGGCGGCAGGACAGCGGCGTCCTGACCCGCATTGGATCCGGCGGTGTCGCTCGTCGTATCGCCGCCAGCCTTTGGATTTGCAGCGGAACTGATCCGCCCGAGGGTGGCCACGCGGCGCAGCATCTCCACGAACAGTCCCGAAATAGGAAGGTTCGACCAGTCGGAGTTTGCGGTCACGTGGAACAGCACGATCTGTCCGTCGCCGCGCTTGCGCGCGGTTACGAGTGGCGTTCCGTCCGCGAGACGTGCCCAGACAGCGACGTCCTGCCCGATGCGGGCAGGGTCGGCCAGCACCTGGCGGTTGATCTTGACGTCTTCAGGGACGCTCAGCCCGGCGAATACGCTGCTGTCCTCGAACGCGGCGAGCGGCTGAGGGGTCGACCACGACAGGGCGCCGCCCAACGTACGGCCGCCGATCCGCAGCGGCACCGGAAGCAGGCCGTCGCCGCCCTTTTCCAGGCGGGGTCCGGCGAAGCGCACCAACACGCCGCCCTTTTCCACCCACTGCGACACACGGTCGGCGAGATCGCCCGTCAGCGTGCCGATGTCGGCCAGTATGAGCACCGTGGCGTTCTGCTTCAGCACTTCGTCGACGGCCGCGGCGAGATTGGCGCTGCGTGAGCTTGCGATTTCCGAGTAGGGCGCGAGTGCCTTCTCGATGTAGTAGGTCGGCGCGAGCAGCGGCTGCGACTGCTCCGTGCTTTCACCCGACAGGATGCCGACGCGGTGCCACTGCGAGCGCGCATCGACGAGGCTGACGGCACCCGCGGACCGCTCGCCCGCGATCTCGACGCGGGTGACCTGGTTGCGCAGCTCCAGCGGCATGTCGAAAACGATCTTCGCATTGGTTTCGCCGGCGCCGAGCCTGAACGGCGCTTCGCCCAGCCGTTCGCCGCGCGCAGAGAACGCGTGCACGTCGCCTGCGCGCGCACCCTCGCCGGCGGCGCGTAGAACGGTCGCTTCGAGCCGTCCGCCGGCGCCAACGTCGGCGGTCAGGCCGAGCGCCTGTGTCTCAGGGCCATCCTCGACGACTAGGAACGATCCGCTCGCGCCGAGCGCGGCCAGGCGCTGGGTCACGGCCTCACCGTCACCGTGGTCGATGCCGTCTGTGAGCCAGATGATACTGATGCCGTCCTTTTGCTGTCCGGACAGCGTAGCAGCCATCGCTTCGACAGCCTTCGTGCGGTCGGGCGCGTAAGGCTCGGGCGCGAGCGCTGCGAGGGTCGAGCGTGCCGCACTGGGCGCCTCCAGCTTCACCGATACGGACTTGCTTACGGCAGCGGTTGCGACCACGGCGACAGGTCGCCCCTGGGCCTCGGCGGCCGCCAGCATGCGCTCGGCCGTCGTTTTGCGCTCGGACCAGCGTGCCGCGCCGGCCCAGCCGTTGTCGATGACGATGGCGACCGGCCCGCGGCCGGTAATGAGATTGCCGCGCGTCGGATTGAGCACCGGCTCGGCCAGCGCCAGGATGACGAGCGCGGCCGCGAGCAGGCGAATGAGAAGCAGCCACCAAGGCGTCTTGGCCGGTGTCTTCTCGCGGTTGTCGATGCCCACGAGAATGCGCGTGGGCGGGAACGTGACTTGCCGCGGACGCGGCGGCACGGTGCGCAGCAGCAGGTAGATGAGCGGCAGAGCGGCCAGACCAGCCAGCAGCCAGGGGTTGACGAAGGCGAGGATGCCGAGACTCATGGGCGTCCTCCCTGTGTCGCATTGCCGGCGGCCGGACCCGCCCAGCGGTAGCCGCCAGCGCCCAGGCGCATGATCAGGGTCAGCAGCGGCTCTGAGGCTGGACGGTCGGTGTGGTGGACGAGGAACGTCCAGCCGAGCCGCTCGGCTATGCGCATCAGTCCGGCCCGATGGGCTTCGAGCCGCTCCCGGTAGGCGGCCCGCAGGCTTTCGGCGCGATCGGCGATCCAATGCGCGCCGCCCTCCGGCGACAGGAACTCCGTGCGCCCGGTGTAGGGCAGAGTCTCCTCGGCAGGGTCCAGCACCTGCACGAGATGGCCGTTGACGCCTTCTCCCGACAGGCGCTCCAGGCGCTCGCGGATGTCATCGAGCGGATCGAGGAAGTCGGAGAGAAGGATTGTGCCGGAGAAGCGCGCAATGCGTGCCTTGGGTGGCAGACTCTCTGTCAGGATCGGGCTGTCGACATGCTGGGCCAGCGCCTCGGCAAGCTTGACCGAGGCACGGCGGCTCGCGGTCGGCGGTGTCAGGCCGAGCAGGGCCACGCGCTCGCCGCCGCGTACCAGCAGCTCGGCCGCTGCGAGCATGAGTACAACGGCGCGCGTAATCTTGCTCGCGGGCGCCAGCGTGCTCTGAAACCGCATGGATGGCGAAAGGTCCGGCCACAGCCACATGGTATGCGCGGCTTCCCATTCGCGTTCGCGCACGTAGAGGTGGTCGGAGCTGGCCGAGCGCCGCCAGTCGATAAGCTGCACGTCGTCGGTACTCTGCAGCTGGCGGAACTGCCAGAACGTCTCGCCGGGTCCGGCACGTCGCCGACCATGGATGCCGTGGGCGACGGTGGCGGCGATGCGCTTGGCTTCGAGCACGAGGTCTGGAAGCCGGTCGGCGAGGCCATGCGCCTCCAGCTCGCGGGCGAACATCTCCGCCCCGACCTTGGTGTGATCGCTCGACTGGCCCTTGGCGGCCGCCGTCATCGACGGTCTACTCCAGCTGCTGCGTAAGGCGCGCGATGATAGCGCTGAGCTCCTGGCCCTCGGCACGTGCGGCGAACGACAGGGCCATCCTGTGCTTGAGCACCGGCTCGGCGAGCGCAATCACGTCGTCGACCGATGGCGCCAGCCTGCCATCGGCAAGCGCGCGGGCGCGGCAGCACAGCATCAGCGCCTGGCTGGCGCGCGGACCGGGGCCCCAGGCAATGTAGCGATCCGCATCGGCATTGGCGCCCGTGTCGGGACGCGCCGACCGCACGAGCGCGAGGATCGCCTCGACAACCTTGTCGGGCACAGGCAGCTGGCGCACGAGACGCTGGATCTGCTGCAGCTCGCTTGCCGTCAGCACATGCTCAACGCGCGTCTGCTCGCTGCCCGTCGTCGCATAGAGCATGCGCCGCTCTGCGACGACATCGGGATAGGTGACGTCGATCTGCAGCAGGAAGCGGTCGAGCTGCGCCTCTGGCAGAGGATAGGTACCCTCCTGCTCCAGCGGGTTCTGCGTTGCGAGCACATGGAATGGATGCGGCACGTCGTGGCGCTGACCAGCGACTGTGACGTGATGCTCCTGCATGGCCTGCAGCAATGCCGACTGGGTCTTGGGGCTGGCGCGGTTGATCTCGTCGGCCATCAGAAGCTGCGTGAAGATCGGCCCCTTGATGAAACGGAACGAGCGCCGTTGTCCGGGTGCATCCTCGAGGACCTCCGCGCCGATGATGTCGGACGGCATGAGGTCCGGCGTAAACTGGATGCGCTTTGCATCCAGCCCCAGGACGGTGCCGAGCGTTTCGACAAGCAGCGTCTTGGCGAGGCCGGGCACGCCGATAAGCAGCGCATGTCCGCCGGCGAGAATGGTGATCAGGGCTCGCTGTATGACCTCGTCCTGACCGTAGATCACGCTTCCTGCGGCACGATGCGCCTTCTGGACACGTTCGGCTGCGGCCTCGATCTTGGGAACGATGTTGTCGTCCGTCTGCGTCAGTGTTGTCATGGGGTGACTATAGCCCAGTTGGGTCTGTCTTGAAGGACCGGTCGGTCGGATGAGACGGGGGACGATCCCCACCCCCATCGCCCGGGTCAAGTGAACACTCCGTAACCAAGTAAAAGGTTGCGTGATCGAGAGCCTGGGGCGCGAGCGTGACGGAAGCCGAAATGCCGGGTGGTTTGGGGCCGCTGCTCAGGTCGCTGGAACAGGCTCAGCGGAAATTCCCTCCGGTCGAGCGCTGGAACCCGGCTTACTGCGGGGACATCGGGCTTAGCATTCTCGCCGACGGAACATGGCTCTACCGCGGCAGCGCGATACAACGGCCGGCGCTCGTCAAACTGTTCGCCAGCGTTCTGCGACGGGATGAGGACGGCCGACACTATCTGGTGACGCCGGTCGAGAAGGTGGATGTCGCCGTAGCCGATGCGCCGTTTCTCGCCGTCGAGGTGGAGATGTCGGGTGCAGGACGTGACCAGAGCATCGTGCTGCGCACCAATGTCGACGACGTTGTTCGCGTGGGGCGCGCGCATCCGCTGCGCTTCGCCCGCGACGGCGCCGGCGAAGGCTTCAAGCCCTATGTGCTCGTGCGCGGACGACTGGAGGCGTTAGCCACGCGCGCCGTCGCCTGGGAACTGGCCCAGCGACTCGACGAAGAGCACGCGAGCGGCGCCGGCCTATGGAGCGACGGCGTATTTTTCCACGTTCATGATAGCGATCCGGCAGCGTAGAAAGCTTGGCCACGGATTGCGATCAGGGCGGGGATTGCTCAGTTGAGGGCGTAGCGGGCCGTCGCGATTCTGAATTCTGCCGCCCCGATCAGCTTGCGGTGGCTGACGGTCACCTTGAACAGCGGCCCTTCCAGATGTGCTTCCCAGAAGTCGAGAAACTTGCGCAGGCGGGGAAAGCGCGGGTGCAGGTCGTACTCCTGCCAGATGTAGCTCTGTAGCAGCGCGGGATGATCGGGCAGCCGGTAAAGGATCTCGGCCGTCGTCAGGCTGTACCCCTGCAGCATGTCTGTGAAGTCGTCGCGAGCCATGGTGTCTCCCGTTCGGGTAGGCGTGGTTGGCAGGCGTCTCCTGACTTTCTTATTGGTTCAGCCAGCCGATGGTAGCGACGAATCATTACGGAGTTCTAGAAAAAAGCGTTGCGGCACAATGCTCTAGCAGCACGTCATAAAGACTGCTAGCAGCGGCGAAACGGTTCCGAACCGGCAAAGCGGCCGTCCCTCCCGGGGGGGGAGGGAGCGGGCAGGAGGGACGGCGCTGGGCTCAGTGATTGCCGCCGCCGATGCCGGCGGTCGTCACGATCTGGCCCTTGGCAGCGAGGTCAGCGAGCAGCGGGTCGGCCTGCGCGGAGCCGGCTGCTCCGGCTGCCAGAGCGAGCGCGAGGGTGGCGATCTTGATCAGGCTGGTCATGGTCATCTCCTGAATTTTTTGCGGTTGATGAAGCGGTTAGATTGTTCTGCTCATGGTCATCAGGTCGCTCGGGGAGCGGCAGTGGGGGGCGACGACCGGTTGGGTGCGGTCGGCGCCGGGTCGGGTGAGTGCCCTGCTCGGGCAGTCGCTCGTGGACACTCTTCCCGCCCAGCGTGTCGGCGGCCTGAGCCGGGACGGTCACGCTAGCGGCGGCGGCGATGCTCAACAGGGCGGCGAGTACGAAGGTCTTCATGGCAAGTGCTCCTCATCTTTCTGTTGCGAGCCCATCAGGCTGGTTGGGTTACGAGCCCTGCTCGGTCAGTCGCTCGTGGACACTCTTCCCGCCCAGCGTGTCGGCGGCCTGAGCCGGGACGGTCACGCTGGCGGCGGCGGCG
>JBFWNY010000063.1:0-10523 GCA_050250815.1 Hyphomicrobiaceae bacterium | reverse complement strand
AAGACGCCGGCTCTCCGCCGGCACAAGCGAGGACAACATGAGACGAAACGGCCGGCGGCTAATGCTGTGCACCCGTATCGCGCTCGCCACGGCGGCGTGCGCCTGTCTTTTGCCCGCCACGGAGCCGCACGCGCAGGGCACCTCGGAGGATCCGAGCCAGTGGCAGAGCGTGCTCGCCCTTCAGATGCAGGAAAAATTCAACTGCCAGTTCGAAAAGGTGCTGTTCGTCCGCGAGTTCGAACTCGCCGGGAAGACCAAGATGGAGGGCCGCGCACGGTGCGTCGACCGCCGCGAGGTAGACTTCTCCCGCAACAGTCCCCACGAGAAGTTCGACGTGCGTCTGTGCGAGCCGACGGTCTGCTGAAGGCCACAGCTTCACGTCGCTTTGCCCTTCCCGCCGCAGCACCGGGTGACGAGGACGATGACGGGCAATGTCTTATCCGCCGCCCTTTCCGCTGACGCGGGCCAATCGGCAGCGGTCGAGTTCCTGAAGGGCGAGGGCGTCGTCGATGCGGGGCGCCCCCGCCACATTGAGACGCACATTGCGCACGTCTTCGTCGGACGGGATCGCGCGCTCAAGATCAAGCGCGCGGTCCTGTTGCCGTATCTCGACTTCTCGACGCTCGAGAAGCGGCGGGCCATGTGCCTGCGCGAGCTGGAGGTCAACCAGCCGCAGGCACCCGACCTGTACTTGGGCGTCGTGCCGATCGTGGCACGTGACGACGGCCAGCTTTCCATCGGCGGGCGCGGCACGCCCGTCGAGTGGGCGGTCGAAATGCGGGCGTTCGCGCAATCGGACCTGCTCAGCGCGCGTGCCGCGGCCGGCACGTTGAACACTCCTCTACTGAAGGCGGCGGCTGACGAGGTCTTGGCCATGCACCGCCGGGCTCAGACGGCCATCGGTGCCAACCCCGTTCGCCAGATGCGCAGCATCGTGACCGACGTCGGCGACGCCATCGATGCCGCACCGATCGCATCGCTCAGCGCTGCGACTGCGTTCTGGCGAGAGGCTGCCTGGTCCTCGATCACGCGGCACGAGAGCCTTCTGATGCGTCGCGCGGCCGAAGGTCATGTCCGCCGCTGCCATGGCGACCTGCATCTGGCCAATATCGTCGTCTGGCGCGGCCGTCCCGTACCGTTCGATGCCATCGAGTTCTCCGAGGACATCGCCACGGTCGACACGCTCTACGATTTGGCGTTCCTGCTGATGGATACCTTTCATCGGGCGGGCCGAGAGAGCGCCAATGTCATCCTCAATCGCTACCTGTGGGCATCGGGCGACATCGCGACCCTCCAAGCCCTGGCGCTGCTGCCCCTCTACCTTTCGGCGCGCGCCGCTATCCGCGCCATGGTCGCAGCCGAGCGGGCCATGCTGGACACACGCGGCGGCAATGCGAACACGCAGGATATCGCGACAGCGAAGACCTATCTCGACGACGCCGTGAATTACCTGCAGCCGGGCAAGCCGCGTTTGGTCGCCATCGGTGGGCTATCCGGGACCGGAAAATCCACGCTCGCAGCAACACTCGCACCCCGATTGCACGCCACCGCCGGGGCCGTCCACCTGCGCAGCGATCTGGAGCGCAAGTTCCTCGCCGGAGTCGCCGAGACCGAGCGCCTGCCCGCTTCGTCCTATACCCGCAAGGAATCGGCCCGCACGTATGCGCGCATGTTCACACGCGCCGAAGCGGTGATCGCTGCGGGGCACAGCGTCATCCTCGATGCGGTGTTCTCCACATCCCAGGAGAGAGAGGCGGCTGAGGACATCGCCCGGCGGCATGGCGTACCGTTCGACGGCATCTGGCTCGAAGCCGGAACCGCGATCCTCGCCGATCGCGTGACGCGCCGCGAAGGTGACGCTTCCGACGCGACGCGAGCTGTGGTCGAGGCCCAGATCGCGCGCGGCGTGGGCCACATCGAGTGGCCGACCATATCCGCCGGCGGAAGTGCCGAGCAGACGCTCAGGCTGGCAGAGCACGCCCTGACGCCACTGTGACGGCGCGCGGTTCCGCGCTGCCATCCGTGAACCTGTGGTTCTTCTGTCGCACCTGGGGATAACGGGGAAGAACCACCCGGAGCGTGGCGCGGCTTCCCATCCGGATCTATGCCGTGTGTTGGACGTCAAGTTGCATATGGGCGCCCGGTTCCTGCCGCAGCGCGCACCGTGTGGCCGCTATCGCTGGACGCCGCTGCATTCCGTCCGACCGTGTCGCTGTTCGCGTCATACCTGTTCATCCCGTAACCCGCTTCAAATTGCGTTGTGTCGGCTTTGCACGGCTGCCTGTCTCAACGGGCAGCAGGCAATCCGCACGCCTAGGAGGCACCATGTCGCGAATTGCCCTCATACCCAATATGCCGCGCGCAAGTGCGCCTACCGCAGCCATCTTGCGAGCCTCGCCGCTCATCTCGGCAGCGGTAGCGGCACTCCTCGCTGGCGGCTGTGCGGGGAGCGGGCTGGAGCTCGATTCGCTTGCGTCCGCGGAGCCCGATTCGAGCGCCAAGATCGAAACCTCTGCATTGCCGCCTGCCAGCACCGGCTCCAAGGCTGAGACGATTCCCGCTTCGCCTGCGGGAGATGCTCCAGAAGCGGTCTCCCATCCGGCAATTGCCAAATCTCGCCAACTCCGCGCCAATGGGGATCTCGAAGGCGCTGCCGCAGCTCTGGATCAGGATTCCAGCGGCGACATCGCCGTCATCAAGGAGCGCGGCTTGCTGGCCCTCGAACGCGGCCGGATTGCAGAAGCGAAGACACTGCTGGGCAAAGCCGACAAGAAGTCCACAGCGCCTGACTGGCGCATCAAGTCGGCACTGGGCTCAGCGCTTGCGGCGAGCGGCGATCAGCCCGCCGCCCAGAAGGCGTTCGCCGAGGCGCTCGTGCTGGCGCCTGACCATCCCTCCATCCTCAACAATCTCGCGCTGTCCTATGCACTCGACGGACGTCATGCGGAGGCCGAAAAGATGCTGCGGCGTGCCGCAACGTCGCGCTCGGCCAATGGGCGCGCGAAGCAGAATCTCGCCCTGCTTTTGGGCCTCAGCGGCCAGATCGAAGAAGCCCGCGCCGTGAGCGAGGCCGCGTTGCCAAAGGATGTGTCACGCGCCAACATGAGCTATCTTGAGGGGCTGCGCACCGGCGTGCAGGTGTCGCGTGCCGCTCCTCCGCGCTCCGATGAGGACGGCACACCGGCGAGCGCCATGCTCGATGCCCTCGATCCCAATCGCTGACCGTCGACGCCGTGCTAAGCGGGTCTGCGGGGGCGCCGGCACACCGGCGCTCTCCGTCCGACGCGGCTCCTATCCTGCGTGATCAGGGTCTGATCGCGCTCACATCGTCGTCGTCGCCTTCGCCCATCGCCGCACCGTAGACCTCCCAGGCCGCCGTGATGTTGATCGCGGCTATGGCGAGCCCGACGATGAGGTCCGGCCAGATACTAGGCCGTAGGGCCGTAATCAGCCCCGCCGCAATGATGGCGATGTTGGCCAGCACGTCGTTGCGCGCCGAAAGAAACGCGGCGCGCGTGAGGCTGCCGCCGCGGTCACGCACACGCGCCAGCATCAGCGCGGCAACGGAATTGACCGCGAGCGCTCCAAGCCCCGTCGCAGTCAGCAGCATGGGTTCGGGCACGATGGCGGCACTGTCCAGGAGCTTGCCGGCCGCGGTCAGCAGTGCCGCGACGCCGGGTATCACCATCAGGGCGGCAAGGACGAGCGCGATGAGGCGGCGCCAGCCGGCAGCGAGCCCAAGCCCGACAAGCACCAGCACATTGACGGCGGCATCCTCGAGAAAATCCACGCTGTCGGCAAACAGCGACACGGACTGTATGAGTGCCGCGACCGTCGCTTCGACGCCGAAGTAGGCAAGGTTCAAGGCGGCGACCAGCGCCACGGTGCGTCTCAAGCCCATCGCAGGCATGTCCACGCTAATCCTGCCAACCCTGTCGCGCATCACCGTCATCGTACGGCACGTTGCTTGTTCGCATGCCTGTGGAGCGAACTGCAACCGCAAGCGCACGCCTCAGCTTCCGGGCTGCGTGACCATGACCGAGCGGGCCGCGAGAAGCGTGAAAGGCGGCACGGATCTACGTCCGCCGCCGCCTTGACATATCGCCGATGCTGCCGCCCGGCCGGGCGGCCAGTCTATTTCTTGGCCGGCGCGGACGCAGCGCCCGACGACGATGCAGCGCCGCCTCCGCCACTCGACGGCGCGCCAGCACCGGTATACTTCGACCAGGACGCGGTGCGCTTCTCGCTCGCGGCGGGCGTCTCCTCCTGCGGCACCTGAAGGTCGCGCGCATTGGCCACTGTCATAGCCAGATTGCGCTGGCTGGCGCAGCCGAAATTCTCGAGCGGCAGGCGCTCGCGGCCGACGCTGCCGGCGTCCTCCGGCCAGCTGCCGCAAACTGGCGCCAGCGCGACCGCGCGCTGGTAGGACAGCTTGACGCTCGGACCACCCGGATCGCGTCCGCGAGCGCGCTCCTGGCGCAACGCCTCGGGCGGGATGCCTGCCCGGTCAATGAGATCCTGAATTTCGCGTACCGAGCGCGAGGCCGCCATGTGACCGCGCGGCGTACCGGGCGCGCTGACCGCGAGCGGGCCTTGCGCCTCGACCTTGTAGCGGCCAAGGAAGCGGATGATATCGCCCTCCTGGTTGGAACTCAGTCCGCCACGCCGGTCGGACGGCACTTCGACGTAGAGCGCCTCGGTGCGCGCGGAGAATGCAATGGGATGACGCTTGGCCGGGTCGTTGAGCACAGCGGCCGTCGGCGCGTCGAGCCGCGTGTGCTCGCGGCAGCCCGCGATGGCGAAGGCAGCGAGCACGGTCACGGCAGCGCTGAGGCGCGGGCGTCCGGCGAATTTGGCAATGCCCGTCATCCCTTCACTCCCGGGTAGTCGATGATGAAGCCGTAGTCGCCGCGGTAGCGCCCGCGCGGCACCGAGCTGTGGCCGTAAATGCGGTTGATGTTGCCGAAGAACAGCTCGCGCAGCGTGCTTTCGGGCGCATAGCCGTCCGTCGGGCGCGCCAGTTCCTTGGCGGAGGCGTGCGTGGCGATGTACGGAGTGACCAGGATCACGAGTTCGGTCTCGCGGCGGCGGTAGTCGTTGGAGCGGAACAGAGCACCCAGCACGGGCAGGTTCTTGAGCCCCGGCACGCCCTCCGCGCTCTGTCGTGTCTCGTCGGACAGCAGTCCGGCCATCGCAAGCGTCGCTCCGGATGGCAGTTCCAGCGTCGTCTCGGCGCGGCGCACCTTGAGTCCGGGCAGCGTGATGGTGGCGAGGTTGACCGACCCGTCGGGCGAAATCTCGCTCACCTCCGCGGAAATGTTGAGGCTGATGCGGCCCTCGGTCAGCACCACCGGCTTGAAGGCGACGTTGACGCCGAACTGCTTCCACTCGACGCTGATCGAGTTGTTCTGCTGCGCGATCGGCACGGGGAACTCACCGCCCGCCAGGAATTTCGCGCTCTCACCCGACATGGCTGTCAAGGTGGGCTCGGCCAGTGTCTTGAGAACGCCGGAACGCTCAAGCGCCTCGATCATCGCCGTCACCGACTGATTGTTTGTTGACCACGTCGGTTGCAGGGCAGCGCCGGCACGCACGACCGGCGCCGTTACGGCATCGATCGGCAGCGCCTTGGGCACGAGCGGACTGGTGATCGGGAACGCGTTCTGGATGACTTTCGCGAATGTGAAGTTGCCGGCCTGAAGTACCGCGCCCGGCACGTCGACGCCGATGCGCTTCAGAGCATCACGCTGGATCTCGGCGACCTGCACCTTGAGCAGCACCTGCTCCTTGGAACGCGTATCCAGCATGTTGACGACGCCGTCCGGCTTCTTGATGAAGCGGCCGGCGAGCTCGGCCGCGCGGTTGGCGTCAATCGGCGTATCGACGCTGCCCGACAGCACGACGTTGTCGCCCATCATTTCGGCGCGGATGCGCGAGTTGGGAATGAGGCGCTCCAGCATGTCGTGCAGCGCGCCCAGGTCGCGCACGACGGATACCTCCAGCAACAGAATGCGCTCGCCATCCGGCCCCATGAAGAAGGCGTTGGCCTCGCCCGTCGCCTTGGCGAGCAGGTACACCTGGCGCGTCGTCTGAACGACGGCGTCGACGACGTCTGGATTGGAGACAAGAACGTTGCGCAGATCGGTCGGCACCTCGATCAACATCGACTTGTCGAGACCGATCGAGACCTTCTTGGAGATCGAGCGGCCCGGCATGGCGGGCACCCGAAGGATCGAGCGGTGCTGGGCGTCAGCGGAATCGCCGCCGCCGTTGGCATGCGCCTGGGTGCCGAGCGCGGCGAGCAGGATCGCGCCCGCCAGCGCCAAGCCCGCCGCGATCCATGTCGCAGCAAAGCCGGCCGTCAAGCCGCCCCCTGCCCTGCGCGTTTGATACTCTCGCATTATCACAACCTCTTCTCCCGGTCCGCAGCGGCGCACGCAGCAGCCTGCCGCGGAGGGCAATTGCCTCCCGTTGATCGACGCGAACTGGAACTGGAAATCGTGGCCAGTCTGGAGGAAAGGCGAGGGTGTCTCCACGCCGGGAGCGGAATGCCTGTGGCAATGCCAGCTTGGGTCAACAGGTTTTCAACAGGTTGACTGCCGGCGCGCCATGCCTATCGATCTGCTGCGGAGCGAAATTTGAGGCGGAAACACCGCGTACAACCAGTGACTTGCATCGTTCGATTATATCGGCCGCGAAAGGGCACCAGAGCTGAACGGCACGATGTGGACGTACGACGCGACCCCGAGCAACTTGCTCAGTTCGATATGCGCAGGCTCGAGATTTCCCGCCCGATGTTGCGAAACACATCGATCAGGGCCTGCCCGTCCGAAGCCACGTAAGCATCGCGCGTCTCGCTCGCACACTCGCGCAGCAAAGACAGCGTCGTCGGATTGCTTTCGAGACGGAAGGCCACAGTATAGACTTTGATGCCTTGAGCCTTGGCGTTGCTGCAAACGGCGCGGGTACGCGCGTTCATCACCGAGAGAAATCCGCTGTTCGAGTAGGAGTTTCCCAGCCGCCCCGCATCGGGCGTGCGGTAGGGCTTGGCGTAGCCCAGCGCTCCGTAGCGCGAGCGGTTGTGGTCGGAGGTCGCCGTGTACGTGTTCTCGCCGTCCGTCATGACAATAAGAATCTTCTTGTTCTCCGCATCATGGTAGCTGCGCCCCTCGGCAAACGGGAGCGACGGTGAAAGCGTTCGCCAGCCCCAGCCGACTCCCTCCGCGATGTTGGTCATCCCATTGGCGCCCATGGCACTGATCGCGGCTAGCACGTCCGTCTTTTCACTCGTCAACGGCAGCAGCGGCCGCGTCGTACAATACGCATTGGGGCCCGCACCGCTTGGCCTGGCGCGGCGGCAGTTGTCGGGCGAGGCCGACGCATAGCCGACCTGCTCGCCTTTGTACTTGCAGGTTGCAGCCTGTGCCTCGGCGGCGGAAATGGGCGTCAACACCCAGCCGGGCGACGACTTGCATGCACCGTTGCTGCGCCGTTCCGGGCACGTGCATTCCTGCTTGGGGCACGTGCCTCCGTCGTCGACGAGATAGCTGTTGGCGTACGACTTACCTGCGTCGTTGGAATCGTCGGGCTCGTCAGGCGCAAACATCGGCGTGAACAGGGTTGCCGGCGTCTCCGCATCGGGTGTGGTGTCGGAGGTCGCATATGGCTCGGCGCGAACCTCGACACAACCGGCCCATGCCACGCCAAGATCGTCGAACAATTGGAACCGGGAGCGCTCGTCGACGGCGTTTTCTGCATCGAGCGGAGCCGCGCCTTCGGAATCGATCCAGCCCGAACCGCGGTACTGAGGCCCGATATTGACCGAGCCAGCAAACGGGATCACCGACACACTTGTCTGGTCGGCCGTCTCCGCGCCGGCGAACACTACGTTGACCAGATCGGACGCCGCCGTCTTGAGGTCCTCGATATAGCTGCCGGCCATGGAACCGGAATTGTCGAGCACGAGAGCGATTTCCGCGGTTCCACCGCGCACGACACGGGATTTCGAACCCAAGCTCATCTGCTCATAGCCGAAAGCGCGCAGCAGCGTGGCCTTCCAGTCAAACCGGGTGCTACCTTCTACGACGCCTTCCTCGCTGTTGAGCTTGAGTTCCACGAGATCGAGCGCCGAGCCGTCCGGACGGTTTGCGAGATAGTAGGCCTCCGCCCGCGCGCGCGCCTGCGCCTCCTCCTCGGGGAGTCCCAAAGTGTCTGAGGCCGCCAGCAGCGCGGCGTCGAGCGCGTACTGGTCCTGCATCCACTCGCTGGTCCACCGGCTGTCGTCGACAGCGATCGCGGCCATGAACAGGACAACGGAGATCGTGATGGCGAGCACGATGGCAACGGCGCCGCGTTCGTCCGATCGCAGCCGGCGGCTCTCTCGCCGGATTGAGCGCAGCAGCACAATGCCCTTGTCCCCTGCCGCCTCGCCGTGGCCCACCTTACGCCTCCATTAACGTCGAACGGCCAATTGTAGGCGCCCAACGTCTACGGACCCGTAAAGCCGATTGCTGCAATTGGAGCTAATTCGGTCTGATTTGCGTGGAGCGCTCCCATTGCAATGGGCCAGGGCCCGACGCATGCTGCGCGCACACCCCGATGCGGACCGTCCGCGCTCCCTCTCCGCCCCGCACAGCGATGCCTCACACACCGCCCACGGCTTCCCAGTCACATCCGGACGGCGCGGCCAATCCAGGCGCGGCGCCGCGGAACATCGATGCTTTGCCGTTCGATGCGAGGGCTACGCGTACCACGCTGTTTGGCGCCCTGCTCGACGCCGCCCGCGTGCACGGCTGGAACAAGCCCATCGTCGTCGACGCCGACCGCCAGACGCTCACCTATGGCCGGCTCGTGCTCGCAGCCCTCGTGCTCGGCGCCAAGCTCGCCCCGCTGGCGCCGCGCAAGGCCATGGTGGGGGTGCTGCTGCCCAATGCTGCTGGCGCGGTCACGACGCTCATGGCGCTCAACGCCTTCGGCCGGGTTGCGGCCATGCTAAATTTCACCGCCGGCGCCCGCGCCCTCGGCTCGGCGATTCGCACCGGTCCCATCGGCGTCATTCTCACCTCGCGCCGCTTTATCGAGACCGCCAAGCTCGGCGACGTCGTGAGCATGATCGAGAAGGTCGAGCCGTCGCCGGGCAGACGCGTGTCGATCGTCTATCTGGAGGACGTGCGCGCCAGCATCGGCGCTCTCGACAAGCTCGCTGGCGCGATGAAGGCGCAGGCGCCGCGCACCGTGCACCGCCGGCACGCGCTTGCCCCCGACGACGCGGCCGTCGTGCTGTTCACCTCAGGCACCGAGGGCGAGCCCAAGGGCGTCGTGCTGTCGAGTGCGAACCTGCTGTCCAACGCACATCAGATCCTGGCCCATGCCGGAGAGATGCTGACGCCGAGCGATGTGGTTCTGAACCCGCTGCCGATGTTCCACTCTTTCGGGCTGACCGCCGCGACTCTGATGCCGCTCGCCGGTGGGATGCGCACCGTGCTGTATCCGAGCCCTCTGCACTACCGACAGGTCGCCCGCACCATCGCGGAAACCCGCGCCACCGTGCTGTTCGCGACCGACACCTTTCTCCAGGGCTATGCACGCGCCGCAGAGCCGGGAGACCTGGGCAGCGTCCGCTACGTGATCGCTGGAGCCGAGCGCGTGAAGGAGCAGACGCGTCGGCTGTGGTCGGAAACCGGAGCGCAAATTCTGGAAGGCTACGGCGCCACGGAATGCGCGCCGGTGATCTCGTGCAACCTGCCCAACATCAACCGGGCGGGAAGCGTCGGCCCCCTGCTGCCGGGCATCGAGGCGCGGCTCGATCCGGTGGAGGGAATCGCCGAGGGCGGCCAACTCTCTGTGCGCGGCCCCAACGTCTTGCGGGGCTATCTGCTTCCTGGCCTGCCCGGCGTCCTGCACCCACCCGCAGCGGGCTGGCACGATAGCGGCGACATCGTAACGATCGGCGATAAGGACCGCATCGTCACAATCCGCGGCCGTGCCAAGCGCTTCGCCAAGGTAGGCGGTGAAATGGTCTCGCTCGCCGCCGTCGAGGCCCTCGCCTCCGGCCTTTGGCCCGACAATCAGCATGTCGTTGTTTCGATCCCCGACGACCGCAAGGGCGAGCAACTCGTACTGGTCACGGATGTGGCCGCAGCGGATCAGCGCACCCTCATCGCCCATGCACGCGGACACGGCTTTCCGGAGCTGTGGGTGCCCAAGGCGATCATGGTGGTGGGCGCCATTCCGGTGCTGGGCTCAGGCAAGGTCGACCTCGCGGCAACGGTCGCCATGGTACGCCAGACGCGACCATTGCTTTGAGTGCGAAGCGTGCGTGTACGACAGACTACGCCCCAATTGGCACATATTGTGCTGATCCCTCCAACGCCGGACGGGGCTGTTCGCAAGCGTTGCGAGCTATCGCCGAATCTTGGTGACGGCCTGAGGGTTCAGGCGGCGGCTTTGGGCTGTGGATCGGCGGTCGCGACCACCTCCAGCCCGTCCTTGAACTTGGCACCGAGCACGAGCTTCGGCAACTG
>JBFWNY010000062.1:0-11163 GCA_050250815.1 Hyphomicrobiaceae bacterium | reverse complement strand
GCGGTGATGGCGTAGTGGAAGTCGGCGTCGCACAGGTCCAGCCAGTCCTCCCACTTCTGGTCGTCCAGCGCCATCGTGGCTTGGTAGATCGTGTCGCGCACCATGGAGGAGGCGTCGGCTCCGTTGGCTGGCATGGCATTTCCTCCGGACTTGCTATTTTTCGAGTTTAGTGAACCGCGCCTCTTCTCGGGGCGGCTGGATCGGGCAACAGTTCGCGCCGTCTCAGAACTTCGGGCGGCGCCTGCACGGCAGCCGCCCGTCTTTATGGTCCCGACCGCGCCGTGACGCGTCGAGAGCCCCGCAAGCCCTCATTCAGCCGCGGCGACCGCACCCTCGGCGTTGCGCTCGTTCCAAGGCTTCTCCGGATCGTTGGGTAGACGATCCATCCAGCGGCCCCACTCGTCGTAGTAGTGCCGCATGCCGATCTCGTCGTGAATGGTCTGGTTCTCGTGGCGGCCATGCAGGATCTGGCGCGGCTCGGTATGGGGGCGCATCGTCGTGCCCTGTCCAGCGACGCCGATGAGATCCTCGTGCAGGTTGCGGCCGAACGGACCCCAGATCGAGTTGTGGTGATTGATGCGCGTCTGCCGCTCGGCGGGCGTGTCGCGCTTGAGGCCGAAACCACGGAACTCGATCATCACCTTGTCGGGGCCGAGCGGCGTGACGATGTCGCAACGCAGCGCCGAGCCGCGCAGGTTGAAGTTCATGCCCGGGAACAGATCGACCATGTACCACTGGTTGGGCGGCAGGTGCGGGAATGAGAGCGCGCCGCGGCTCTCGAAGCCCTCGTAGGCCTCGTAATTGACCTCGAACGTGCCGACAACGACGTGACCGTGCTTGAACGCGAAGTTCTTGCGCGCGAAGTAGGCGTCGTTAAAGCCCGTCACGCGGTTATGGTAGTGCATGAAGTCGTGATAGAACTCGCTGTTGGTGTCGTGCCAAAGCTTGTAGTTCGTATCGATGATAGCCTTGTGATAGTGGAAGATTTCGAGCGGCTCTGCGTCGATGCTCTTCCTCAGGCACTCGAACGGCTCGCCCGCCCATTCCTCGAGTCCGATCTTCGGGTTGTCGTCCAGATTGACCCAGACGAACCCGCCGAATTTCACTTCGCAACGCAGACGCCTGAGGCCCATGTCCTCCTTGCAAAGGCGGTCCTGGTAGCCTTCCTTCTCGCGGGCCACGTAGACGCAGTTGCCCTTCAAGTCGAACTGCCAGGCGTGGAACATGCAGGTGATGCGCTTCGGGTTGCCTGATGGCTGACCCTCGAGGAAGCTGCCGGACGGCCGGCGCTCCAGCAGCATGCCGCGATGCGGGCAGACATTGAGGAAGGCGCGAATTTCCTTGTCGGGACCGCGCGCGACGATGATGGGTTCTCCAGCTATGCTGCTGGTGCGGAAGTCATAGGCGTTGGGCAACTCGGATTCGTGGCAAATGGGCACCCAGACGTGCTTGAAGATGCGCTCCTGCTCGTCTTCGAAGATCGCCTGATCGGAATAGACGCGGCTATCGATCCACTCGCCGCCCTGGAGTTTCGGCTTGGCCAACCATTGGCCATGGTTCCTCGCTGGCATCCTGCGTATTCCTCCTGCTGATGCCGCGCGCGACCCGCGCAGCCTTCGTGGTTTTCGTTACGTTTTCCGCTTGTGGCGAACGGCTTGTGGGCTGCGGCGCTCGGTCGTTCTTGCTCGCCCTGCTCCGCCAGAACGCGTCCGGGAACAATATCGTTGATGATGGCACCCGGGTACCATCCCGGAGTGTGCCACACTCGCGATAGGCGCAAACAATCAAAAGTCCCTATCGTGTGATCGAAGTCGCATATTGCACGCCGCCGCTCGGGGTGGGGGGGGCGCGGGCCTGGTTCAGCCTAATTCTTCCGACCTCGGCAGTGTGGGTCGGGTCCATTAACATTGGTCTTTGATAGGTTGCAGGTATCACCGCATCTACACTACCGATTTTACAAGCTGGCCTTTGCAGCGTGCGATAGGAGGTGCGACAACAGGTATCAGCGCGTATCGGCGGCACCTTGTCCGCAACCTACCGTACGCCCTGAAACACTATCCAATTCAAGCGCTTGTGGTAAAAGGGGAGACAACAACCGGCGACCGATCATGACTGCGGCCTGATTTTCCAGCCCAAAACCGGCCTGGAACGTTCGTCTGGCCGACACGCAGCACACACAAGCAGAACACCAAGAGGGGCACCAAGCTCCCGGGTCCAACTGCCAAGCTTCGGGAGGAAGCGCACATGCGTCTGCACCATTCACTGGCCACGAGCGTCGCGACTCTGGCTTTTGCCGTGGCGGCCGTCACGGTACCGGCCGCGGCCAAGGTCGAGTTCGGCAAACCGGGCGAGAAGGTCAGTCTGGTCGTCGGTTATCAGCCCTACTACACCGAATCCTGGTCGGGCATCGTCAACAACGGCAAGCAGTTCTGGAAGAAGTATCTGCCCGCGGGCTCGACCGTCGAATTTCAGGTCGGTCTTCAGGGCTCCGTCATCGTCAACGCCATGACGGGCGAGAAGCAGCACATCGGCTACATGGGCGACATGCCCTCGATCGCTGCGACCTTCCGCAACCTGCCTGATCGCGGCGGCACTGACATCCGCATCGTCGGCGTGGCCGGCACGTCGAAGCAGCAGTGCAACATCTTCCTCGTGCGCAACGACGCACCGAAGTTCGCAAACGGCACCGAGGCGGTGAAGTGGCTTGACGGCAAGATCACGTCGGCCCCGCACGGCGCTTGCACAGACCGCTTCGCGCAGCTCGCCTTCAAGAAGGCGGGGATCAAGCCGGAGAGCTACCTTAACCAGAACATCGAAGTCATCACCACGAACTTCCGTGCCGGAAAGCTCGACGCCGCCGCCATCTGGGAGCCGACGGCGACGAAGATCGAAAAGGCGGGCCTCGCCAAGCGCGTGGCGTCGGGTGAGGACTTCGACGCGCTCGACGGCGCGTTCATCGTGATGCTCAACGATCTCATGGAGCAGCGTCCCGACGTGGTCGAGGCGTGGATGGAAGGTGAGCTCGACTCACAGCTATTCCTTGCCGATATGAACAATGCCGGCGAGGTCGCCAAGATGGCCGAAAGCCAGACCGAGCAGATCGACAAGAAGGTGCTCTGGGCTGCTCTCTACGGCTCTGACAGCGCGCCAGGGTCGGTCAAGCTGCAGCTCGACTTCGTGGTATCGGACCGCGTCAAGCAACTGCTGACCGATGCCACCGCGTTCCTCTACAGTCTGCCGAAGAAGCCGGCCGCGGCCGACAAGATCCGCGACGGCGGCGTCGACGACAGCATCGCGCGCAAGGTGCTCGAGAAGCGCAAGCTCGCGAGCCCGCTGGGCAAGATCACGGCCAAGCCGACGTCAGACTTCAAGGATTGAGTCACGGCGAGGGGCGCGGAGCCTGAGGTGCTTCGCGCCCTTGCCGCAGCCGATCGTTGTGGCTGTCTCCTTTGCGCGTCCCCCACGACGGGCTCCGTCGATGGTGAGGCGATTGCGGCCGCGTTTGGTCAAGTCCAAGACGCGGCATTCGATAAGAACCTTGGAACGGGAATACTATGACGGCCACCACCGAGCAGGACATATTGCGATCGGGCGCTCGCACCCGGATGGTTGCGCCGACCGGCATGGCGCTCGTGTGGCATCGCTTCAAGAAGTCACTGCTGACGCCCAAGCCCTACCTAACCTTCCTGGGGATCGGCCTCTGGCTTTTCGTCTACTGGCTGCTGTGCGAAGGCCTGCGAGTCGACCGCTTTGACAAGATCCCCGGTCCCGTGACTGTCGCCAAGGAGTGGTTCTCACCGACGCCGTTCCAGGGCATCTCGGTATTCACGGACAACTACTACAACCACATCTTCGTAAGCTGCCGGCGTATCGCGATAGCGTTCACGCTGGCCACGGCGATTGGTGTGCCGCTTGGGCTATTCATGGGCTGGTCGCGCAAGGTTCGCGACTACGCGTTTCCAATTCTCGAGACGTTGCGCCCGATCCCGATCCTCGCGTGGGTGCCGCTCGCGATCCTTATGTTTCCGGGGTTCGAAGGCCCCGTGATCTTCCTCGCCACGCTCGCTTCGCTGTTCGTCACGACGCTCAACACGATGCTTGGCGTGCAATCGATCGACGAGTCCTACTTCCGCGCTGCGGGCTGTCTTGGCTCCAGCAAGTGGGACATCTTCAAGAATGTGGTGGTGCCCGGCGCGCTTCCCTACATCTTCACCGGCTTGCAGATCTCGATCGGTGTCGCGTGGTTTTCGCTGGTCGCAGCCGAGATGGTGTCCGGCGACCACGGCCTTGGCTACCTGATCGTGGACTCCTACATGAACAACGTCACGGTGCCGATGGTGATCGGCATGATCACGCTGGGCTTCGTGGGCTGGTTTACGTCAGTTCTCGTGCGTCTGGTCGGTAACTGGCTGATGCAGTGGCACGTCAAGGCACTTGCCCTTCAGGGCCGCTGAGTTGGGCGGCGGCAACGAAAGACAGGCGACGATGAATCTCATGACCACGAGCAACAAGACCGCAAGTCCGCTGGAACCGCGCTCCGTTCAGGGCGCGCGCCTGATGGGCGGCGCGCTTTCGATCCGCAACGTCACGAAGATCTACGATCCCGAGGGTGTCAACGTCTGCGCGGTCGACGACTGCTCGATGGAGATCGCGCCGGGCGAGGTCTGCATGATCGTGGGCCCCTCGGGTTGCGGCAAGACTACGCTGCTCAACGCCATTGCCGGCTTCCACTCGATCACGGCCGGTGAAATCAGGCTCGATGGCGAGCTGTTGTGCGGGCCCGGCAAACCCAAGGCGACGCAGGGTGCCGACCGCATGGTGGTGTTCCAGAACGGCGCGCTCTTCCCCTGGAAGACGCTTGCTGAAAACGTCGCCTACGGGCCGATCGTGCAGAAGCGCATGTCGAAGGCGGAGGCGCGCGACAAGGCGTACCAGATGCTTGCCGAGGCGGGGCTGGGCGACTTCGGTGACAAATATCCCGGCGAAGTATCCTCGGGCATGGCGCGGCGCGCCGAGATCGTCCGGGCGCTCATCAACGAGCCCAAGGTGCTGCTGCTTGACGAGCCCTACCGCGCGATGGACGCCCTGACCAAGTCGATCATGCACGAATCGCTGCTCGAGACCTACGACCGCACCAAGGTCACCATCTTCTTCATCACTCACGATCTGGAGGAAGCGATCTTCCTCGGTGACAAGGTGTACGTGGTTACGACGCGGCCGTGCAGCCTGAAGAAGACGGTAACGGTCAATATTCCGCGTCCCCGTACTTACGAGAGCCTGTCATCCGAGGCGTTCCGGCAGCTCGTCGAAGAGGTCAACGATGCCGTCCACGAGGAGGCCGTGAAGGCCTTCCAGGCTGGCGAGCGTGAGCTGGCCTGACGAAGAAGCAGGCACGATTACACGATGAATGGCCGCCTAGTGCGGCGTGGGATTGAACGGCACCTGCCGGCTCAAGGCGGCAGGTGGGGAACAGGCGACCGGGACGGACGGATGGCAAACGTTGCACACACCGAGCAGATGGCGCCTGTCGTGCGCAGGCGATCGGCCTTGGAAAAGGCGATCGCAAGCCCGTCGCTATGGCGCGGCGTGCTCGCCATATCGATCTTTCTTCTGCTCTGGGAGATCGGCTCGCGCTTCGACGAGTGGTTCGGCAAGGAGTACACGCTCCCCTTCGTCGGCCTCATACCGGCGCCAACCGCTGTGTTTGCCGCCTGGATCGATATCATTCCCAAGATCGGCTACTGGGACAGCTGGCTGCAAAGCTTCAAGCGCGTGCTGACGGGCTTCACGGCAGCCATGATCCTGGGCATTCCGTTCGGCTTGGCACTGGCGGTCAACAAGTACTTCCGGGACTTGTTCTTCCCGCCATTCGAGATCCTGCGTCCGATCCCGCCGCTGGCTTGGGTGCCCGCTTCGCTGATCTTCTGGCCGACGAATGAGATGTCGATCGCATTCGTCACCTTCCTGGGCGCGTTCTTCACCATCGTCATCAACGTTCTGGGTGGCGCGCGAACGATCGATGTGCGCTATCTGCGCGCTGCGCAGTCGATGGGTGCCTCACAGTGGGACTTGTTCTCCAAGATCATCCTGCCCGGCACGCTTCCTTCGATCTTCACCGGTGCGGCGGTCGGCATGGGCATCACCTGGGAGGTCGTGCTTGCGGCCGAGATGATCTCCGGCGGCGGCACGCAAGGCGGCGGCGGCCTCGGCTTCTTCATCTGGAACTCCTACATGGGCGGGTCGCTCGAGCAGGTCGTGGTCGGCATGATCTCGATTGGCATCGCGGGCTATATCTCGTCGAGTGCCATCCGCTGGCTGGGTGACTACCTGATGCCCTGGCGCCGCCTCTTCTGACGGCCCTGCAACGCGGACGGACGAGGCAAGAACGCGACAGGCGTTGGGGTATGTGAAAGGCAACACGGAAATGCTGGATACCAAGGACAGCGCGGCCGCGGGAGATGATCCCCACGCCATCGGCAAGAGCCGTCTCGAGCTGCGCAACGTTTCGAAGGCCTATGGTGACGAGTGGGAGCGTCAGCAGGTCATCGAGGACATGAGCCTGGAGATCCCGCCGGGAAAGCTGACGGTCGTCGTCGGTCCTTCAGGTTGCGGCAAGTCCACGCTGGTCAATCTCATCGCCGGGTTCGAGATGCCCGATACCGGCGAAATCCTGCTCGACGGGAAGCCCGTCACCGGTCCGGCCAAGGACAGGATGGTCGTGTTCCAGGAGACCGCGCTCATTCCCTGGCAGACGACGTACCAGAACGTGATCTTCGGCCCCAAGCTCAGAGGTGATTTGCGGGGTGCCGCGCTGGAGGACGAAGCCAAGCGCCTGCTCGTCAAGGTCGGTCTCGGCGAGTTCATGCACAAGTACCCGCTGCAACTGTCGGGTGGCATGCAGCGCCGTGCGGAGCTGGCGCGCGCACTGATCAACGATCCGCGTATCATGATCATGGATGAGCCGTTTCGCGGATTGGACGCCATGTCACGCGGCCTGATGCAGGAGTTCTTCCTACGGCTGTTCGAGGAGAACCGCCGTACCAACCTGTTCGTCACATCGGAGATCGACGAGGCGATCTTCTTGGCCGACCGGCTGGTGATCCTGTCCAACACTCCGGCATCCGTGCGCAAGGTGATCGCCATCGATCTGCCGCGTCCGCGCCACTACACGATGTTGAGTTCCACCAAGGCCTTCGAGTACAAGCGTGACGCGATGGCCCTGCTGCATGAGGAGGCGATGAAGAGCTTCCGCACGTCGGCCGCCTCGAAGAGCTTCGCCAAGAACTATTCGACCGGCGCAGGGCACTGACGGTATCGCGCAACGACGGCTTGGCGAAGCCCGGGGACCGCATGTTCGAGCTGATCTCCAGTCTGGCGCAGCGCCATGTCGTCATCGCATTGGCGATCCTCGGTGCCGTTCTCGTTACCGCCGGAACGCTGATGAGTAACGCCAATCCCAATGCGCCCCCGCGACCGGTGCCGCGGGCCTTGACGCGCATCGGCTACGTCCTCACGATAGCTTCCGTCATGTTGTTCATCGCTGCGGGCTTCCTGTCGTCGCGCTGAACGTATCCCACGCTGAAATGGCGGCCTGCGCGCGTCACATGTCCTTCCCACTGATCACCAGCGGCGCCAGCCTCTGCCAACGCCGATGCTGATCGAGGCGCATGGGCTCGGCCGCTCGTTCGGCGCCACGGTCGCTGTGGCGAGCGTGAGCTTCGATGTACCGGCGGGTCAGATCGTCGGGATTCTGGGGCCCAACGGCGCAGGCAAATCAACCACATTACGTATGCTTGCGGGCACTCTGCGCCCGGCCTCGGGCACCGCGCGCATCGCAGGGATCGACGTTGGTGTACATCCTGAGGAGGCACGCCACCGGGTAGGCTATCTGCCAGAGGCAGCCAACGGCTTCGCCGATCTGAGCGTTGCCGAGTTTCTTCTGGTGGCGGCGCGGGGGCATGGGTTTGCGCGCGCCCGCGGCGATGCAGCGGTTGCCCGCGTGATGCGCGTCCTTGACCTCGTTCTCGTCGCCTCGCGCCCGCTCTCGACGCTTTCGAAAGGCTGGCGGCAGAGAGCATGGCTGGGCCAGGCGCTCATCCACGATCCGCCGGTTCTGTTGCTCGACGAACCGACCGACGGGCTCGATCCAAGCCAGAAAGAGTCGATGCGCCGGTTGCTCAAGTCGATTGCGCCCGAGCGCGCCATCCTTATGAGTACGCACATTCTGGAGGAAGCGGAAGCTCTGTGTGACCGCGCCATCGTCATCGCACAGGGGCGTGTCGTGGCGGACAGCCCGATAGCTTCTCTGCTCGACGCGAGCGGGAGACTGGCCCCGGCGGTGTTGCGCCTGACGACGTCCAGTGCCGAGGCACCGGCATGACTGGCCACGACGAACACATACCTTCGTTGGTGGCTCGCAATACGCTGCTCGCGCGTTTGACCTCGCGCCTGGCTGGTTCGACCGACGCTGCCGTTGCGGAGTGGCGTCAGCTCGCCGCCGCGCGCACGACCGCCATTTTCCAAGCCGGCTTCCTGCTTGCTCTGGGCATCGCGACGTTTCTCGTCGGGCGTGTCTACCAGTCGGACGTCGCGAGCCTCGACCTCCAGTGGACCTTTCTGCCCTGGATTGCAGCGGTGTTCGTTCCAGCGCTCGCGATGCGGGCGTTCTCCGATGCCGCTGGTGACCGAAGCCTCGAACTGAAGGCGAGCTGGCCCGCATCATCTCTGGCGCTGGTTGCCGGTACGTGGCTTGCAGGGATTGCCCTGCTTCTGGCGACGCTCGCGATGACTGCGCCGTTCGCAGCGACCATGGCCTGGCTTGGCGATCTGGACGTCGGACGCGCCTTGGCGGGCTACATTGGTGCCGCCGGTTTGCTGTCGACGGCGCTCGCGGTGTCGTTGCTCGCTTCTGCGGCAACGCGCGATGCCGTTGGCGGCTACGTGCTGGGTCTGGTAGCGCTCCTCGTTCTGCAACTTCTTTCCGCCGATGCCTTCACCACGCTGTTGCGCGGCACTTGGCTGCAGCCGCTCATCTGGGTGCTGCCGGATCTCTCACCGGGGCGGTGGCTGCAGGTCATGGCGACCGGCCGCTTCGATGCGCAAGCTATCGGCTATTTCACCTGCGCCACCGTGCTTGGGCTGGTTGGCGCGGCGACGCTGATCGAGCGGCGGCGCTCGGAAGGGCAGCGCCAATCGGCGCGCGCGCATGCCGTGGCAGCAGGGGCCGCCGCTGCTGGCGTGCTGACGGCAGCGGCGGTCGTCGCGCTTCTGGGCCGTCTCGACGCCGGCATCGACCTCACGCAGGAGCGGGAGCTGACACTGCATAGTGAAACGCGGCGCATCGCGGCGTCCGCGAAAGCGGGCACCCTGATGACGCTCTACTGGAGCGGATCGAACCCGGACATCCCGGCTTCGATTCGGGATCATGCATACCGGGCAACCCAATTGCTGCGCCGCCTCGCAAGGGCGTCTGGCAGCGGCATTGATCTTGTCGAGCTGGACGTTCTGCCCGATACGCAAGCCGAGGACACGGCGCGCGCGGCGGGTGTGCGCGACATCGGCCTCTCGGCTGGCGGCAGCTTCATGCTCGGGCTCGTCTTGGAGGCGGGTGAACGGCGAACAACGCTGGGCTACCTCAACCCAGAGCGCGCGCCGGTGCTCGAATACGACGTGGCACATGCGCTCACAGGGCTTGCACGGGATCGAACGCCGCGTGTCGGAGTGCTGTCGTCGCTGCTCAGTCCGCGCAATGCGGGTGAGCCGCATCCGGCGCTTGGGATTCTCGAGGAGCTGAAGCGCAGCTACGACGTTGCTGTCGTGCCCTATTTCGCTGAGACATTGCCCGAGGATCTCGACGCGTTGCTCGTCGCCGACGCATCCGTGTTGAGGCCATCGATGCTCTATGCGATCGACCAGCATGTGATGGGCGGCAAGGGGCTGGTGGTAGCTCTGGACGCTTTCGTGCGTTTCAATGCGGCCTCCAATGCGGCCGTTCCAGCTCCCGGCGACGAGATAAATGACATTTCCGATGTGCTTGCTCGGTACGGCATCAGTTTCGATGGTTCCGACGTCGTCGGTGATCCGGACCTGGCGTCGACAGTGGGGCAGGGCGACGAGCGCTTCCTCTATCCATTCTGGCTGAGGGTGAGGCGCGATCAGCTCTCGTCGAGCCATCAGGCTACGGCGGGGTTATCGGAAATCGGTCTGGCCGAACCGGGGAGGCTCGTGCTCGGGGACGGACGTCCTGCGCAGGCCCTGATCACGACGTCCGCTCACGCCGGCGTATTGCCACGAGACCGGTTCAAGGACGGCGATCCGTCGGCACTTGCGGCGGCACTGCGTAGCGAAGGCGGCGCACGAGTTCTGGCAGCCGCGGTGCGCGGATCGCTCGACAGCGCCTATTCCGCCGCTCCAGCCCCAATCGAGCGTGCGGTGCACCATTCCTCGACCGGTCAGGCCCGTGTCTTCGTCGTGGCCGATGTCGACTGGTTGTTCGATCCGCTCGTCTATCAGTCGGCATCTGGTGAAGGCCGCACGCTGTCCCGCCCCCTCAACGATAACAGCCGTTTCCTGCTCAATCTTGTGGAAGCGGCAACGGGATTACCTGGGCTTCAGGGAATCCGTTCCCGCGGCCGCCTCGCGCGGCCCTTCACGCGCATTCATCGCATGCTGGAGGACGCAGCACAGCGGTATCGCACCCGCGAAGCGGAGCTGACCGAGCGCATCGCAAAGGTCGAGAAGAACGTCGCCAAGGTTCTGGAGGTTTCGGGCGCTCGAACGTTGAGCGAGCTTCCCGGTGAGATACAGGGCAAGGTGCACGAACTGACGCGCGCCCTGTTGCCGTTTCGCGCTGAGCTTCGTCAACTAAGAGCCGAAATGCGTGAGGGCGTCGAGCGACTGGGCCAGCGGTTGGCCACTGCGAATCTTCTCTCCGGCCCGCTGCTCGTTCTCGTCTTTCATGCTGTTCTGGCCTGGCGCCGGCGCCGGCTCGTGCAACGTCTCGTCAGCGTTGCTTCATCCGATTAGATCTGAGTTGAAGCAGTGCACATCACGTGCACGGACGGCGATCTGATAATCCAATCCTATCGAGAGATAGCCGCAAACAGCTTGTACCTTCGGCGCGCGCGCGTACCCTGAACGCGGTGGTTGGAAATTCGACCGCCC
>JBFWNY010000061.1:0-12076 GCA_050250815.1 Hyphomicrobiaceae bacterium | reverse complement strand
TTCAAGGACGGCAAGCTGATGGGCTCGACCGGCTGCACGCGCTTCGAAGGCACCTACGATGCGACGGAAACGACCGTGCGCATTGTCGTGGCCGCCAAGGCGTCCGAACCCGAGAAATCCCCCTGTCCCTCCGATTTGGCCGATCAGGATGCCGGCATCCTCGCCTCCCTTCCGCTGGCCGCGACGTGGGACGCGAGCCGCAACCTGATCCGGCTGCTGGAGCCGCAGAAGGGCTGGGCCGTGCTCTGGCTCACGCCCGACAATCCCTAGCCCCGTGTCCCCTGGCCCAGGGATCCTTGTCCGCACACGTGGACTGAACCGCGTGGCCACTCCCATCGCGTCGACGCCGGACCACGAAAACCACAATCCCCTTGCGCCCGGTCTAAAATATCGATAATTCTCGATATATGGATGAAACGACAGCCCTCGCCTGCTTCGCGGCGCTCGCCCAGCCAACCCGGCTCGGTGCGTTCCGACTGCTCGTCGCGGCCGAGCCCGGGGGACTGCCAGCCGGTGAGATCGCGCGCCGCCTGGACGTCCCGCAGAACACCATGTCATCGCACCTATCACAGCTCTCCCAATGCGGGCTCGTGCGCGGGGAACGCCATTCACGCTCGATCGTCTACCGCGCTGACATGACGCGACTGCAAGGGCTGGTGGTGTTCCTGCTGGAAGACTGCTGCGGCGGCAGACCCGAGGTGTGCGCGCCAATTCTCGCGCGCATCGAGCCCTGCTGCCCGCCGCGGGCGCGCCAAGCGCCCGCCTTGCGAAAACCCAAGGCAGCCGCCGGCGACCGACGTTCCGCAAGGCCAAAGTGAAGTTGAGACCCAGGGAGCACTGCTGTGCCTGACACGCCGTACAATGTTCTGTTCCTGTGCACCGGCAATACCGCGCGCTCGGTCCTCGCCGAAGGCATCATGCGCCGCGTCGGCGGAAACAAGTTCCGCGCCTTCTCGGCCGGCAGCCAGCCCAAGGGCGTGGTCAACCCGTACGCACTCAAAGTGCTTCGCGCCCACAACTATCCCGCCGAGGACTTCAGGTCGAAGAGCTGGGAGGAGTTCAGCGGCCCCGACGCGCCACGCATGGACTTCGTGATAACCGTTTGCGACAGCGCCGCCGGCGAGGCGTGTCCACTGTGGCCGGGACAGCCGGTCACGTCGCACTGGGGCATCGAGGACCCGGCCGCGGTGGAGGGCACCGACCTCGAGAAGGAGCGCGCCTTCGAGCAGGCCTTCCGCTATCTGTCGCGGCGTATCGAGGCGTTTGCCGCACTCCCCTTTGCCAGCCTTGATGCGCTCAAGCTGCAAGGACACCTCGACCGCATCGGTGGACTGGAGGGGGCTACCGCGAAGGCCCGGCAATCGTGACGGCAATGCCTGCTCTCCGGACGCTCATCGCCGAAGGCCTCGGCACCGCCTTCCTGCTCGCCACCGTGGTCGGCTCCGGCATCATGGGAGCAAAGCTCGCAGGCGGTAACGTCGCCATCGCGCTGTTGGCCAACTCGCTGGCCACCGGCGCCATCCTCGTGGTGCTGATACTGGTCCTCGGGCCCGTCTCGGGCGCCCATTTCAATCCCGTCGTTTCGCTGACCTTCGCGCTGCGTCGCGAGCTGCCGCTCGGCACGCTCGCGCCCTACGTCGCGGTTCAGGTCGCGGGCGCGATAGCCGGCGTCGTCGCCGCACACGCCATGTTCGACCTGCCGCTCTGGCAGGTGTCATCCACCGTGCGGACGGGCGGCGGACAATGGTTCGCGGAAGCAGTGGCAACGATGGGCCTCGTGCTCACCATCCTCGGATGCCTCAAGGCAGATCCCAAAGCGGTGCCATACGCCGTCGGACTCTACATCACCGCAGCCTACTGGTTCACCGCCTCGACATCGTTCGCCAATCCTGCCGTGACGATCGCGCGTACTCTTACGGATACGTTCGCGGGTATCGCACCGGCCAATGCTGCGCCGTTCATCGCCGCTCAGCTCGCCGGAATGGTCTTCGCTCTGGCCGTCGCACGCCTTCTGTGGCCGCGGGAATCCTGACAGGCGGCCGGGCAATCACCGTTCGATCAGAGCCCGCCAGCCCACGCGGGCCGGAGGCGTACCGCAGCCGTATCGAGCTTTGCCACTGCTATCTGGGCGAGAAGCCGCTCCTTGTCCGCACCTAGCATGCCGCGCAGAACCAGCCAGTTCGACGCATGGTCCGACCGGAACACCGTGCGGTCGAGCTCCAGACGCGATACCAGCAGTTCCATCTCGCCGATCAGTTCCTCGATGGTGAGTTCCTCCCAGCCCTCGAACTCCGCGCGGAACCGCTCCCGTCCTTTCGGGAAGCTGAGGACAAGCGTGGAGAGAAATTCGGGCTGCGTGGCGTTCATCAGCGCGGCCGAGTTCTCCGCATGCTGCCGCGACAAGGCGCGCCCGCCCAGGCCATTGATGATCATCACCGACCGCTTGATGCCGGCGGCGCCGAGCTTGTCGAGCGCCTCGCGCGTCGTATCGAACGTCTCGCCCTTGCTGACATTCGTCAGCACTTCATCGTCGCCCGACTCGGCGCCGACATAGACGAGCGAAAGGCCGAGATCGGCGAGCGCCTTGAGGTCGTCGACCGACTTGTTGCGGACGTTGCGGGGCAGGCAATAACTCGAGATCCGGCGCACCCAGGGCAGTTCGCGCCGTATAGCTTTCAGGATCGTCGACAGCCGGCGCACCGACAGGGTCAGCGCATCGCCATCGGCAAGAAAGACGCGGTGCGCCCCTTTGCCGTAGACGTCCCGGCAACGGCGGATCGTCTCGACGATCTCCTCCTCGCCGCGCGGCCGGAACTTCTTCTGCGGGTCGGTGTACATCTCGCAGAAGGTGCAGCGGTTCCACGAGCAGCCGTCCGTCACAGGCAGGATGAGCGAGGCCGACTCGCTTGGCGGCCGGTAAACCGGCGGCACGTAGCGCACGGGATCGGCATCTACGGCTTTCCGCTCCATGGCTTCTCCCTTGCGTCGAGATCACGCCGCCGGTTGCGGGCCGACAGCGCGGCGATAGAGGTGCCAGCTGGCGTGACCCAGGACGGGAAGCATGACGAACAGGCCCAGGAAGACCGAAATGAGCGACAAGCCGGTCAGTGCCGTAATGAACGCGCACCAGATCAGCATCGTCACCGGATTGGCGAACACCAGACGCACGCTCGTCACCATGGCTGTGACGAAATCGACGTCTCGGTCGTAGAGCATGGGGTAGGTGACAACGGAGATCGAGAAAACGATGATGGCGATGACGGCTCCGGTCAGATGGCCGACCACAAGGAAGAACAGCCCTTGCGGCGTGCCGAACACCAGGTCGAAGAATTGCGGGCCCAGCGCATCGAAGCCCAGGAAGCTCAGCAGCAGCAGCGCCGCGTAGTCGATCCACATGAAGAACGTGAAGCCGGTGATGAGCGCCATCCATCTGAGGTCGCGCTTGGAACCGGCGCGCACCGCGCCAAAGACGGCGCTCCACGACAGCGGCTTGCCGCGCTCCAGAAAGTCGCTCACCGAATAGAAGCCAACGCTGGCAAACGGCGCGATCAGCGCGAAGCCCATGGCGACCGGATAGACCAGATAGTTGAGCTTGAAATGGAACAGCATGACGAGCAGCAGCCAGCCCACCACCGCATACATGCCGCCGAAGAACAGTCCATACTTGGGCGCGGCCCTGAAGTCGCGAATCCCCGCCGCGAGAGCTTCGATCAGATCCTCGACGCTGATCTTGTTGACGTCGGGCCAGTCAGACTTCGTCTTGACCACCTTCTCCGGCGGTTCGACCGCCGCTTCGCCCGCCATCCTCACCTCCCGGTACCGATTGCCCGCCGCGCACCGTCGCGACACTGGTTGCGACATTTTTCGGCATCATGTCGGACACCCGGCAAACTGACAACAGCGACAGAGCAGTCGCTGCGTTGGCCTGGCGCACCGGCGTCACGACGCAGGCGTCAGTTTGAGGATTGCACCGTTCGACTCATCGACCAGTAGATATACGGCCCCGTCCGGGCCAACGCGCACGTCGCGGATGCGGTCGCCGCGATCCGCCAGCAGCACTTCCTCGGCGACGACGGCGCCATCTTTCATGACCAGACGAGACAGGCGCGCGCCGACAAGCCCGCCGACCAGGATGTTGCCCTTCCAGGATGGAAACAGAGCGCCGTCGTAGATGGCGAGACCGGAAGTCGCGATCGACGGGTCCCAGAAATAGACCGGCTGTTCCATGCCTTCCTGGCTCGTGCCGACACCGATGCGCGTCATGTTGTAGTTGCGGCCGTAGCTGATCACCGGCCAACCGTAATTCTTGCCCGCCTCGGGATGGTTCAGTTCGTCGCCGCCGCGCGCGCCGTGTTCGACCGTCCACAACCGCCCGGTGGCCGGATCGATCGCTGCGCCCTGAATGTTGCGGTGACCGATCGAGTAGACCTCCGGTGCCCAGCCGGGCTTGCGCGGATTGCCCGCGGCCGGTGTGCCGTCGGGCATGATGCGGATGACTTTGCCGATGGTCGTGGCCGGATCCTGAGCCAGATTGCCCGCGCCGCGATCGCCCGTCGTAACGAACAGCGAGCCGTCGGCGGCCGGCACGATGCGCGAGCCGAAATGATGGGCGGTGTCACGCGCGGGGTTCTGACGGAAGATCACCTTCACATCGTCAAGGCGGCCATTGCCAGATTTGTCGAGCGTCAGATACGCGCGCGCAGCGGCGGTGCCGCTCTCCCCGTTGCCTCTGGGCTCGGAGAAGGAAAGGTAGAGCATCGAGGAGGAGGCAAAGTCCGGTGCCAGCCTCACGTCGAGAAGGCCGCCCTGCCCACGCGCGGCAACCTGGGGCACGCCGGCCAAGGGCGCGGAAACCTTCCCGTCCGGCGTCACGATGCGCAGCTTGCCGGCCCGTTCGCTCACCAGCATGCGGCCATCGGGCAGGAATTGCAGCCCCCAGGGGTTGGCGAGACCCTTGCCGATCTCGGTCACTGCAATCGCCGTCTTGGGTGCTTCCGGCGCGTCCGTCTGCCCGGCTCCTGCCGTCTGAGGCAACCCGAAATAGAAACTCAGCACGGCGAGCACGGCGGCAAGAGCGACCCCGGGCTTGGCGATGTGCCGCCACGGCAGACGGGCAGCAATCGACCGCCCTTCGGTCCTGTTCATTTAAAGTCCCTTCTGGCGCATTTGGCAGCGGACATGGCTCGCCCCGAGCGCATCGCCGCTCCTCACCCATACGGGCATATGGGTCTGACGGACCGGCATGTCATCCCGTCGCCGCCGTGCCGGGAGGCGGCATCGCCGCCCAGGGATGTCTCGGACCAGCGGCCGCGATGCGCTGGACGATGCGATCCGGGCCAGACAGCCGAACATGTTCGTAGGCCAGTGGGATGAGACGCCCATCCGCAACCACGATGCGGATCAGCTCCCCGGGCTGCAGCAGGAACTCGGCCCGCTTGGGGCGCCCGAGACGCTCCTGCCCGGCGGCAAAAGTCTCGTAGATCAGCAAGCCGCCCTCCGACACGGCGTCGAGGATCGCGTCCATGATCGGCCGCCACAGATAGTTCGTTACGACCACCGCGTCGAAGGTTCGGCCCGTCAGCGGGAAGGGTGCGCCCGACTCCAGATCGGCCTCGACGCATTCCGCCCTGGGCTCGCCGAGCAGATCGGCGACGCCTGACAGATCTCGATCGACGCCCACCACACGCAGGCCCATCGCCAGCCCCAGCCGCATGTGTCGCCCCTTGCCGCAGGCGACGTCCAGCAGCGTGCCGTCTCGGGGAACGCCTTCAATGAACCGCGTGACCCAACGGGAGGCGCAGCCGGCATCGTGTTGCGCGAGGTCTTCGCCCGTGTTGCGCTGATGCGACATGATGGCCCCCACCGGCTTGAGCTTTTCGTTGCCGAGGCGCCCCTCGGTCCCGCGCGCCACACTCGGACAGCCGCCTGGCGGAGGTCCCGGAAGGCCGCCCGATTGCGAATTGTGTTTTCCAAGGTCCTCGCCATATATGGGCGCATGACGCCACCCACCACCATTCCCTTCGTCAAGATGAACGGCCTCGGCAACGACTTTGTCGTGGTCGACGGGCGCGCCGCGCCCGTGCGCATCGAAGCGGAGGAAGCGGTGCATCTGGCCGACCGCGAGCGCGGAATCGGATGCGATCAGGTGATCGTGCTGGAGCCGTCGCGCCGCGCCGACGTGCGCATGCGCATCCTCAACGCCGACGGTTCGGAGGTCGGCGCGTGCGGCAATGCCACCCGCTGTGTCGCATTCCTGGTCGCACAGGAAAAGGGCAGCGGCGAAATCGCCATCGAGACCCCGGCGGGCGACCTGTCGGCCAGCGTCAAGACGATCGACAACATCACGGTGGACATGGGCGAGCCGCGCTTCCGCTGGGACGAGATCCCGCTCGCGGAGCCCTTTCACGATACGCGGCAGATCGAGCTGCAAGCCGGCCCGATCGACAGACCGATCCTTCACTCCCCCGCGGTCGTCAACGTCGGCAACCCGCACGCCGTGTTCTGGGTTGACGACGTGGCGGCGATCGAACTGGAGCGGATCGGGCCGCTGCTCGAGAACCATCCGATCTTTCCCGAGCGCGCCAACATCACCGTGGCGCAGGTTCTGTCTCCCAAGGCGCTGAAGATTCGCACCTGGGAGCGTGGGGCCGGTCTGACCAAGGCTTGCGGTACCGCGGCCTGCGCCGCTGCCATCTGCGCGATGCGCAAGAAGATGACCGAGCGTACGGTTCGCGTGCATCTTCCCGGCGGCGACCTCGTCATCACCTGGACGCCTGACAACCGCATCCTCATGACCGGGCCGGCGACGCTTGAATTCCGCGGCGCCTTGAAGCGCGACGGTCTCACCCCTCTGCCGGCCTGACCCCGGAAACGAGACGAAAGCTGTTCCTGAGAATATGCGCGACGACGTTTCAGACACGCGAGGATGCGAGCCTCCTGGCGAGGCCGCGAACCGGGAACTGCATGTCCCCACACCGGAGACGGCTGGTCCTCAGGTCATCACGCTGGGCTGCCGGCTCAATGCCTACGAGTCGGAGGTCATGAAGCGCAACGCCATCGCGGCCGGACTGTCCGATGCCGTGATCGTCAATACATGCGCTGTCACCCAGGAGGCCATCCGGCAGGCTGGCCAGACGATCCGCCGGCTGCGCCGCGAGCGCCCCGGCGTGCGCATCATCGTGACCGGCTGCGCCGCGCAGATCGAGCCGGAGAGGTTCGCCAATATGGAAGCGGTCGACCACGTGGTCGGCAACGCGGAGAAGCTGCAGGCCGAGACTTTCCGCGCGCTCGCCGTCGACCATCTGCCGCGCGTCTCCGTCAACGACATCATGAGCGTGCGTGAGACCGCCGCTCACATGATCGACGGTATTGGCAGCCGGGCGCGCGCCTATGTCCAGGTTCAGAACGGCTGTGACCACCGCTGTACGTTCTGCGTCATTCCGTTTGGGCGCGGCCCGTCTCGATCGGTACCCGCTGGCGACGTCGTGCGTGAAATCAGGCGTCTGGTCGACGACAGGGGGTTCGCTGAGATCGTGCTCACCGGCGTCGACATAACTTCGTGGGGCCACGATCTGCCGGGGGCACCCAAACTTGGCCGGCTCGTGCGCCAGATCCTCAGGGCGGTGCCGGGATTAGCGCGTCTCCGGCTCTCCTCGATCGATCAGGTCGAGGCCGACGGCGAGCTGATGCGTGCCCTGGGAGAGGAGGAGCGGCTGATGCCGCACCTGCACCTGTCCATGCAGTCTGGCTCCGACCTCATCCTGAAGCGTATGAAGCGCCGCCATGTGCGTGCCGACGCCGTCCGCTTTTGCGAGGAGGCGCGTGCCCTGCGCCCGGACATCGCCTTCGGCGCCGACCTCATCGCGGGCTTCCCGACCGAAACGGAGGAGCTGTTCGATGCGACCGCCTCCGTCATCGACGAGTGCGGCCTGTCGTTCGTCCACGTCTTTCCCTATTCGCCACGTCCGGGAACACCGGCCGCACGCATGCCGCAGGTCGACCGCCGCACCGTGAAGGAACGCGCACAGCGTCTGCGCGCCGTGGCCGACGCGGCGCTGTCCCGCTACCTGTCGGCACAGGTGGGCACGACCGCGCCGGTTCTGATGGAGCGCGCCACTCTGGGCCGCACACCGCAATTCGCGGAGGTAAATCTTGCGACGCCGGCACCCGTCGGCACGGTCGTCATGGCTGCCATCGGGGGGCATGACGGCGAGCGGTTGAGCGCTGTCGAATGCGTCTCTGGAGATCGACCATGACCTCCGCCGAGCGCAAGAAGGGATTTCTCTCCCGCCTGTTCAAGGGCGAGGAGAAAAACGAGATTGAGCCTGCAGAGGCGGCGCGGGACCCCGAGACCCCCGCCACGCCCGAAGACGGCTTGATCGCTCCGATGGAAGCGACGGCTTCCACGCCTCCCGAGCCCGCCCCTAGCGTTGCCTCGCCGGCAAGCATCTCATCGGCGGACGAAGCTCCGGCAAGACCTGCCGCGGCGCGCGAATTGGACGGAGATGCTCCAGAGGCCCCGCCGAAATCCTCCTGGCTGTCGCGGCTCAAGAGCGGCCTGTCGAAAACCTCCTCGCGGCTCAGCGATGGAATCACGGGGCTTTTTACGAAAAGAAAGCTCGGTGCTGATACGCTCGAGGACCTTGAAGACTTGTTGATCCAGGCCGATCTCGGGGTCGAAACCGCGATGCGTATCACCGAGGCACTCTCGGCAACCCGTTATCAAAAAGGCATCTCGCCCGACGAGGTGCGAGCGGTGTTGGCGGCCGAAGTGGAGCGCGTTCTTGCGCCCGTGGCCGTGCCGCTGAGGATCGATTCCGGACGTAAGCCGCACGTCGTCCTGATGGTGGGGGTCAATGGCACCGGCAAGACCACGACCATCGGCAAGCTGGCCCAGCGGCTCGCCGCGGAGGGACGAAAAGTCATGATGGCGGCGGGAGACACCTTCCGCGCCGCGGCGATCGACCAGTTAAAGGTTTGGGGGCAGCGCAGCGGCGCAACCGTCATTGCACGCGAGGTCGGTTCCGATGCCTCCGGGCTCGCCTACGACGCACTGCGCGACGCGCAAGCTGGCGGCTACGACGTCCTTCTCGTGGATACGGCCGGCCGCCTCCAGAACAAGCAGTCGTTGATGGAGGAGCTGGAGAAGGTCGTGCGCGTCCTACGCAAGCTCGACCCCGAGGCCCCTCACGACGTCCTTCTGGTGCTCGACGCGACCACCGGACAGAACGCGATGCAACAGGTGGAAGTTTTCCAACAGCGCGCGGGCGTGACGGGCCTCGTTCTGACGAAATTGGATGGCACGGCGCGCGGTGGGATCATCGTTGCCATCGCCGAAAAGCACGGCCTTCCGGTTCACGCCATCGGCGTGGGCGAGGGTATCGACGACCTTCAGCCGTTCGACGCGGCCGCGTTCGCCAAGGCGATCGCGGACATATGAAACTGGATTGCAAAGAGATAATCCAGACCGTGAGACGGACAGTGAAAGAGAACGGGCGCACATGAATCTGAAGAAGCTCTATCCGTTCAACGCCGAACAGACTGTGAACATCCTTAGCGAGTTCGGACCACTCGTCACCATGTTCATCGTCAACGCGGCCTACGGGATCACGGCGGGCACGTGGGCACTGCTGATCACCACGGTGATCGCCATCGTTGCGATGCGGATCGTGCTCAAGCGGCTGCCTGCATTCCCTCTCATCGCGTCCAGCGTGACGCTTGCCTTCGGCGCGCTGACGATCATCACGCATGATCCGATGTGGGTGCAGATCAAGGTCACAATCTTCAATGCGATGTTCGCAATATTCCTCTTCGTCGGCCTTTGGATGAACCGAAACTTCTTCAAGTACGTGTTCGAAAAGACATTCCACTACACGAAAGAGGGCTGGGATCGATTTACGTGGAGCTTTGCCTGGTTCTTCGTCTTTACGGCGGTGGCCAACGAGCTTGTGCGGCTGACCTTCAAAGACGACGCCATCTACAATATCCTCGGTTATCAGATGGACGGCGTTAACGTGTGGATCCTTTTCAAGATCGCGCTGATCATGCCGCTTTCAGGTGCCTACGCATGGTTTCTCACGCGCCTCATGCAGCGCTACAGGATCGCCGAACCCGAGGAGGCGTCGGCCGCCGGTGGCACGACCGCCGCGGCCGCCGCCACAGCGGCAACCGCGATTCCGGCCGCTCCCGGACCGAGGCCTGGTGTCGCCGAGTTCGCTCAGGCCTTTGTCGACCCCCGCACAAGCGGCTCGCGGCGCCCTGGCCCCGCGCGGCAGTTCTGAGGACCGGCCTTTCACCACGGCTCCGCCCACGAGAAGTCCCCACGACCTGCCGAACCATCGGCACGGCAAGTAACCGGGAAGGTTGCCGCGATGACCGCCAACACCGACAAGCCCGAACCCGGTTCGGGCCTGATGCAGGTCCTCAAGCTCGCCCTCGAGATTGGTCCGCTCGCTGTATTCTTCATTACCAATTCCGTTGCCGGAATTTTCGTCGCGACCCAGGCCTTCATGGCCGCCACCGTCGTTTCGCTCGTCGCGTCCCGTTTATTGTTCGGCAAGATTGCCATCATGCCGCTCGTCACTGCCGTTTTCGTTTTCGTGTTCGGCGGATTGACGATCTGGCTGCAAAATGACCTGTTCATCAAAATGAAGCCGACCATCGTCAATTCGCTTTTCGCAACCATTCTGTTCGGCGGATTGGCATTCGGCCACTCTCTCCTGCGTCACATCTTTGCCGACGCGTTCCTGATTGACGATGACGGCTGGCGGAAGCTGACGTTCCGCTGGGCCCTGTTCTTCGTTCTGCTTGCCGTGCTGAACGAAATCGTCTGGCGAAATTTCTCGACCGACACGTGGGTTGCCTTCAAGACGTTCGGGATCATGCCGTTGACGATGGTATTTGCTATCGCCCAACTCGGACTTATCCGCGCTCACCAGCTCGAGGACGTCGCGCCATCCGATACTGTGCGCGACAGCGACTGAGAAACGCCTCTCAACTCTGCAGAAACGCGACATGCGGCTGCACGGACGATTGGATCACGAAAGCTACGTACACCTGCATTTCAGCACGATTTCCGCGTTTTATTTCAACATCCGACTAAAGGTTTTCTTCATATGACGAAACCTTTACGCTGGACGCAAACAGTCCAATCGTATTTCCTCGCCAGGTGGGTTGAACGCTGTGCAGCCCGAGATGATTCACAATCCCGTGCGAGGCGAGGCCCCATCCGTGGCCATGAAAAAGAAAAAGCCTGTCAGGTCGAAGGGTGGAACCGCGGCGAACACGCCGGCGGTAGAACTTGAGCGTTCGCCCATTCACATGCTGCATCGGGCGGGACAGTGCGCAGCCGACATTTTTCAGAGTACTGTGGGCGCCCACGATCTCACGCCTCGTCAGTTCGCCGTGCTGGCAACAGTTGGGAACTACGAGGGCCTCAGCCAGACGCACTTGGTCGAAAAGACCGGGATCGACCGCTCTACTCTTGCCGACATCGTGCGGCGGATGCTCAAGAAGGGGCTGCTGCAGCGGCGGCGGACGCGTGAGGATGCTCGTGCGTATGCCGTGCGGCTCACCGACGAAGGACGGCGTGTCATGGCAGAGGTGGTCCCACTCGCCGTCGCCGTCGACGAGGCCGTGGTCGCCATGCTGTCCAGCGACGATCGCGATCGCCTTCTGACCAGCCTGTCCGACATCGTAACGGCGTTCAAGGTCGACCCTCCGAGTTCCGACAAGTCGGATGGCGGCGCCTGACAGGGGCACCTTGTCCTCTCGCGTTTCGGCGCTCGCTCCACACGCTTTCAACTGGCATTTCACAGCCCCCTGGACCCGCCCCCGCGAATCATCCGACGCTGCCTTCAACGTGTCCGGCATCCCGACGCTGATCACTCGGCGCTTGGGGGTCTTCTTTGCGAATTGCGTCGTGTGACCGCCGCCGTCGGCTTGCCGGTGGTGCTCCAATGTGCAGCCCCGTCCGGGACCACTGCACCACCGTACCCAAGTTGCGTCTTTCGGCCTTCGCGTCCGCCACGGGCTCCAACTTTAGAGTCCGCAGGCTCTCCCTCATCGCATCTTGGTA
>JBFWNY010000060.1:0-12456 GCA_050250815.1 Hyphomicrobiaceae bacterium | reverse complement strand
GCCCTCTCGATGTCGATGATTCCGAACTCGACCGGATCAACGCTACGCTCGGCGTGCCGACCATGACGCGACCGCCGCGCGAACAGCCTGCGGCCGTCCCGCTAGCCGCGCCATTAGCGGCAATACAGGAAAAGCTGACCATCGAAGTTCCGGAATATTTGATGACGGCGGTGCGCCGCGCCGCACTCGATCAGAGGTCAAGCATCCGGCATGTCGTCATGCAGGCCTTGCGACAAGACGGCTTTGAGATTGCAGAGAGCGATATGGTGCCGGACGGTCGGCGCAGCCGGTCAAAGCCGTAAGACCGTAGTTTCGCATCTACGGGATTTCGCAGAACCGTATTTGCGTACAGCCGGAACATCGCGGTTACGCAATGACGTAGTTACGCAATTTCCGCAAGTACGTGGCACCGTAGGTCTGTCATGGATAAAGGGGGTGTTCTCGCGCCCATGGTTTTCGGAGCCGCCGTCGCCGGGCCGGCTGAGACGACCAAGGGGCCACGGCTTCAAGGCCGATCGCGCTTGCGATCGCTCGTCTTGGCCTTGAAGCTGGGGAAGGGGCGGCTAGGCCCGATGGCGACGCGCGGCGACAAACCTTCGCGCATCAGTCCATGGTTTTTGGTGGGTCCAGAGCACTGGGCCGCGCTGAAGCGTGCCCCAGACCGCAATATGCCCGAACTAACATGCTTTGCCGCTCTCACTGTACGTGATGGCATCGGCTTGTGGCGCGATGTTGGCCACGTAACCACCCGCCGAGCAAATTGCGGCCTTGGCGCTGCCGTGTCGTAGCCGGTCACGAACGGCTCTTGCCATGGGTCCATGTTCTAGCAGTCCGCGCGACGCTTTCGCTACCCGTGAGGGGCTTTCGCGTCGCGCTACCGCTACGGCTCGATGCCCGGCCGGTTCGGCCCTTATTATATTTATAAGAAGGAAATAACCGCAAAGCCGCAGAATTGCCGGGGCGTGGAATCAATTTTTGATTCAAAAGAATCAGTTTCGGGTTTTATTTGCTCAAAAAAGGTATTGCTAATTGAGCAGATTAAATCACACTCATGTTCATAATTATCCAATTAAAGGGGGCAAAATTGAACAAAATCGAACAAAGGCCCGGCGCGATCCGTGAGAAGCACGGCATTCCCGTGTACCGGACCAATCCAAGCGTGCCCGATACCAACGAGATCGCCAAGGCAAAGCGCGTGCAGATCGGCGATACCCACAAGGGTTTCGTGGTCGATAACGGCACCGGGGAAATTCTCGGGCGCGGCGCAGCTTTCGCCTATGAGTTCGAGGAAGTCGACAAGGAGCGCTTCGTGAAGCTCTACTTGGCTGGTCTCAAACAAGCATCGGGTCTGTCGAAGGCGGGTCTCGCCGTGTTCGAGATCGTCTACTCGGCGCTAAGGGAAGCGCCGGGCAGGGACACCGTCAATCTCAGTCAGGACGAGAGCGCGCTCGCTCCGGCGACATTTTGAAGGGGCTTGCGCGAGCTGCTGGAAAAAGAATTCCTGTTCCGCTCGCCGTATGACGGCACGTTCTTTGTGAACATCCGCTTCATGTTCAACGGCGACAGACTTGCCTTCGTGAAGGGCTACAAGCTCAGGAACGCGCCGCCGGAGCAGGGGGCGCTAGGGCTACCCGAACCGGACGGACAATCTGTTGAGGCCGGATCGCAAGGCTGACCTGCCAAAGTTCCAAGTGCATTTTTGGGGAACGCGGGACTAGCCGAATTGGGCCGGGCCCATTCGGGCCCCGCCCAACAACCTACCTGTGCATGTGAGGCGCAAACGGGATCTGCAAATACGCGCCGCAATGACGATGCACGAACATGACGGCTTGAATGGTCATTCGCAGCCAGCTCAGTTCTTCGAAAAGCGTCGCTGCTTCCGGCGATGCGGCAACGCTCACGAAAAGCGTTGTCAGGTCGTCAAGGGTGAAGTGCTCAAGTGATGAGGGCATAGGGTCTCCTTTACCGGCGAGGGGGGCACCGGATGGCTAAGACGAGGACAAGGGGTGAGTGCCCCCGCGCCGCGATCGGCGCGAGGCGGTGAGAGTTAGACCGGGTCGAAACCGAGATCGTACTGATCGCTATTCGGCTTCGTCTCAACGCGAGCGGATTTTCGCGCTTCGATCCACGCTTCGACTTCGACAAGCATCCAGCCGACTCGGTTCGCGCCGAGCGGCACACGCTTCGGAAAGCGTCCCGCCAACTCCAGCCGGCGGATATGGGTCAGGGTGTAAGGCACCATTCTACGCAACAGCTTCGCATTGATGATGATGAGGTGACGCGGAGGGTCGTCAGGCATAAGGGGGCTCCTTGCGGCACGCGGGGGACGTGCCGTCATCGCTAGAGTTTCGAATGTCCTTTGAGGCGTTGGGGGGAGATCGCTACGCAATAAAACCCGTCGGCCACCCAGTTATGATGATCAAAACAAATTAATTTCATGCAAAGTTAATTGTAAGCGACCTTTGTTTACACAAAGTGCTTCGTCAGAATGTCAATCGGGCGCTGACCGAATGTCGGAAACCCCGCGAGCGGCGTGGAATTGTAGATCTTCAGCCAGATCGAGAGCTGATCTTCCAAGGCATGTTGTGCCGGCCATTTGATCAGCGTTCCACGAAAGTGGCTGCGGAAGCGCTCAATGTAACCGCTATGCTGGATAGACTGCACTTCGCGGTACTGCTCTAGCTCGCGAAGCGCCCGGTGCTTTTGGATGATGTATCGTTCACAGGACACCCCATGTTCGCGAAAATAATTATATGCTTCGCGAAGAATGCGCTCGGCGGTCTCTTCTTCGTTGTAGGGAGAATACTCTCTCGCAAAGGCAAAACAACTGAAAGAGTCAATGACCGCAACAATGCGGATCGTGTGAATGCTCCCCGATGGCAGTGTATTAATGATGCCGGCAATGCAAGTCGTGCCGGGCTGATTTGGAACGTCATCACGATCTTTGTAATTGGGGTTCATCGCCCTGAGGAAAGACCGTTGCTCGGATGTGACTGACGCGCCGAGCTCGACGAGATCTTCTAGTTTCGTCCAACGATCATGTCGCGTGGCGAGCCCTGCAGCGTGCAGCACCTTAGCAACGGTAGGTGTGGAAATCGGCTCGCCGTCCGGCCGACCGAGACGAGCGATTTTCCGTATGCTGGCATCCGGCTGGTTGAGAGCCAGCGCAACGATATGGTCTTGAGTTGCTTCGCTCAACGTGAGCGGATGAGACCGTGCGATCGGCGGAGCGTCACTAAGACCTCGCAGTCCGCTAGTCGCATATCGGCGCTTCCAGCGATAGAACAACGGGCGGCTTATACTGTGGCGCGCGCAGACTTCGCTGACGCTTCCGCCTTGGTCGGCTTCGCAGAGGATGGCGAGCCGCTCTTCTGCTCCGAGCGATTTGTTTTCCATGGCTGCAACCACGAATGACCGATTCGGTCGCGGTGCTGCCAAGAAAGTTGCGCCTTCAGTTCGCAGGTTTGCGGAGCCGCAAACTTTGCAGTGGGTTCGATCACAACTTCAGTTCATCGTGGGCATCATGCCGACACACGAAGATCTGCGTCCACGGTGCGTCCACGGCAAAATTCGTAGAACGGAGAACACTCTCTAAGTCATTGAAATCATGGCGCGCCCGAAAGGATTCGAACCTCTGACCCCCAGATTCGTAGTCTGGTGCTCTATCCAGCTGAGCTACGGGCGCTTGCCGGGCGTTCGCGCAGCCAAGCGCGAGCGCCTGCCGGGCCGTCGCAAGGCGGGGCCCGTTGGGAGGCGACACTACTAGTCGCTCGCTGAGCCCGGCGCAAGCCCGTTGTCGCCGACCCGCGGCCTGGGGCCAAATCCGGGTATTCGGGCCCTCGCCGGCTGCCCCTCCTACAGCGCCCTTGCACGACACTATAGCGTCCAAAATGCTTACACAGCGCGGTCGGGCAGCTCGATCAGGAAGGCCGCTCCCGTTTCCGTGTCGAGCAGCCGGAGCTTGCCGCCGTGCGCGGCTGTGAGTTCCGCCGCGATCGCGAGCCCCAGGCCCGTGCCGCCCTTGCGCGCGCCGCCCTGGAAGGCTTTGAACAGATGCTCGCGGGCGCGCGCCGGCACGCCCGGTCCGTCGTCCCGCACCTCTACCCAGACCTTGCGCCCGTCGCGCCATGCGCGCACCTGGACAAGACCTTCACGCGTCCTTTCGTCCTGCCCCTCGATCGCCTGCAGTGCGTTGCGCACGAGGTTGCTCAACACGCGGAACAGGTGCTCGCGATCGGCGTCGATGCGCAACACCTCGTCGACGTCGATGCGCCAGGCGGCGACGCCCTCGCGCGGCAGACCGAGGCCATCGCCCACCTCCTCGATCAGAGGACGCAGGCGCATCAGCTCGCGCCGAGGTGCTGCCTCCTCCGTGCGGCCGAACTTCAGCGAGTCGTTGCAGAAGTTGATGGCGCGGTCGAGCGAAGCGATGAGCTTGGGCGCAAAGCGCTGCACGGTCGGGTCGTCGATCGCGGTCAGACGATCGGAGATGAGCTGTGCGTTAGCCAGCATGTTGCGCAAGTCGTGGTTGATCTTGCTGACGGCGAGCCCGAGCTGGGCGAGACGGTTCTTCTGAAGGAAGAGCTGCGATAGCTGCCGTTGCATGCGCGCGAGCTCACGCTCGGCGATACCGATCTCGTCGGCGCGAGCCGAAGGCGCAATGATGCGCTCGGGGTCTTCCGGATTGGCGGAGAAGTGCACCATGTTGCGCGTGATGCGCATCATGGGCTGCACCAGCAGGTAGGACAGCGCCAGATAGACGAGTGCGGCGGTAATGAGCGAGATCATGATCGACAGGGCCAGAATGTTGAGCCCATAGCGCACCATCACCTTCTTCAATGGCCACTCGGGTATGACGATCTCGATGAAGTCAGCCGGATCCGCGCCGACTGCCCCCGTGACGCGGATCGTGCGCCTGTCGCCATAGGCGAATGTCGCGAACGCATCGCCAATGAGCGAAAGACGGTTGAGAACGCTGCCGACCAGCCCGTCCTCGCGCGGCCGCAGATCGTAGTGCGCATCGATCGCCATTGGCTCGTCCGCTGACAGCACCAGCCGGCGTCGGCCATCGCGGCGGATTGCGACCGCCTTCACCTGTGCGGTCCGCAACAGTTCGGCGCGCACTTTGGGCGGCACCGCGCCCCCCGGCACCGCCTCGGCCGCGAGCGAGGCGATCTCGGCCGCCGTCAGACGGTCCGACAGCCACGACACGCGATAGTTTGCGACCGAGGGCACGAAGATAAGGATTTCCGCCAGCATGACGAACAGCGACGTCAGCAGCAGCAGCTTGGCCGGCAGCCTGAGCTTCAGCCAGCCGCGGCGCGAAGCGTCAATGACGTTGCGCACGGAGCCGCGCGCCGGCGGCGGCGGCGCGGATTGCTCCGGCGTGCGAAACGTCTCTCTGGCCTCGTGCTCCACGTTCCGTCCCGATCAGGCTCCGGCCGTGGCCGGCATTCGACGCGCCGGGCGGCCCGCAGGCCGCTCCGGCGCGGGGACATTAGCATAGCCGGGCAAGGTTACGTCGCGAGTTGCCGAATTCGGTTTTCGACGCGCCAGGCGTGGCACCGGCGGTGCCACGCTCTGTCGCGGGATGCGCCGTCAGCCGAGCTTGGCGACCCAGCTGACGACCTTGCGCACGAGCGGGCTCGACGGCGCGGTGGCGTAAAACCTGTATGCGGCACGCTTGTTGATCTCCGAAAGCGTGGGATAGGGCGACACGAACCCGGTCATGGCCTTGATGTTGAGCTTCTGCGACAGCGCCAGCGCCCACATCTGGATGAGCTCGCCAGCATGCTCGCCCACGATCGATGCGCCCAGAATTCGGCCCTTGGCGTTGGTGACGACCTTGACATGGCCCACAGTTGCGCGCTCGGCCTGCGCGCGATCGTTCTCGTGATAAGGCCAGCGCAGCACGTTGATCTTATGGCCCGCATCACGGGCCTGCTGCTCGGTCAGGCCGACGTGGGCCAGCTCAGGATCGGTATAGGTCACCCACGGCACGATGCGCGTGTCGGGTTTGGCCGGCAGGCGGAACAACGCGCGGCGGATGACGATGCCGGCGTGGTAATTGGCGACGTGAGTGAACTGAAGGCCGCCGGTCACGTCTCCGATGGCAAAGACCTTCGGATTGGAGGTAACGAGCCCGCTGGAAACGGTGATGCCGCGCCGGTCGTGCTTGATGCCGGCTGCGTCGAGACCGAGGTCGGCGGTGTTGGCACGCCGCCCGACCGCGACGAGCAGATGCGTACCCGTGACGGTCTCGGCCGCATCGCCTTCCCCGATCGTGACCTTGATATCGCCCGCTGTGCCTGACACGGCGGTAACCTTGGCGCCTTCGCGAATGTCGAGACCCTCGTCGCGCAATTCGCGGAGCACGATGGCCGTCATCTCGGGATCGTCCTTGCCCAGAGCCTTCATGCCCTCGAGCACGGTTACCTTTGAGCCCAGACGCATGTGGGCTTGCGCCAGCTCCATGCCGATCGGACCGCCACCGATGACAATGAGCTTCGCCAGCCGCTCGCGATTGTCGAAGACCGTCTCGTTGGTGAAGTAGGGCACGCCGTCGAGACCCGGTATCGGCGGAACCACGGGCGACGATCCCGTCGCGACGACGAAGCGGCGTGCAGTGATCCGGTGATCGCCGGCAACCACGGTCTGCTTGTCGACGAAACGGGCGGGCGCCTGGATCACCGTCACGCCGAGTCCCGTGAACCGCTCGACACTGTCGTTGGGCGCGATGGCTGCAATAACCTCGTGCACGTGGCGATGCACGCCCGCCGGATCGACGGAAGGCTCGAGCGGATTGATGCCGAAGGGACGCGCGTGCCGCATGTGATGGGCCCGCCGGGCCGCCGCGATCATCGCCTTGGAAGGCACGCAGCCGTAGTTGAGGCAGTCGCCGCCCATCCGGCCCTTCTCGATCAGAACGACCTTTTGGCCGAAGGCGGCGGCGGCGGCGGCGACCGACAATCCGCCGGAGCCTGCACCGATGACGCAGATATCGACATCCATTCGGGACGTTTCAGGCGCGCGCATTACGCTTGCTCCATTTCTTGATGGCAACGGGGATGAGGGCGACGACACCCAGCAAAGCGAACGCGGCGAGAAGCTCGGGCGTCACAAGCGCTTTGGTATCGATGGTGTAGGGGCAGGCAGCGGCGTCCGCGGCACTCTTGCCGGCGATGCACGCGTTGTAGATGGCGTTCTGACTTTCGACCGCGCTGCCCAGGCCAGCACCGAGCACGGAGAACGCGGTCGTGCCGGGGATGATGCCTACGAGCGTTCCCAGCACGTAAGTCTTCAAAGGCACACCCAGAAGTGCCGGCGCGAGATTGACGACGAAGAACGGGAATGCCGGAACGAGGCGCAGGAACAGCAGATAGCTCAACGCGTTCTCCTGGAAACCGGCGCGCAGCTTGCCGATCCAGGGTCCCGCCTTGGCCGCAAGACTCTCGCCGAACGAAGTCTTGGCGACCAGAAAGATGATGGTGGCACCGATGGTCGCCGCTATGACGGTCGCCACCGCTCCGGTGAGCCACCCAAACAGCAGCCCGCCCGACAGTGTCATCACCAGCCCGCCGGGCAGCGACAGCGCCACGACGGCAATGTAGAGCGCCATGTACGCCAGCACTGCAACGACGATGTTGTCGGCGATGAACGCCTTCAATGCCTCGTAGTTGAGCCCGATCGTCTTGAACGACAGGTACTTGTGCAGGCCCAGTCCCCAGGCGAGCGCCATCAGCGCGACGATGATGATGAGGGGCGCCCAGCGCCGCAGGCTGCTCACTTGATCGGCCCGTGTTTCAGCCTTCGCCGCAGAAGCGGAGGCGGACGGCTCGGTGTGTCGCGTCATCGGTCACATCCTCGATAGCGCAGCCTCGGCCGCGGCAATAGGTCTATCCGCTGGTGCACGTGCGGTCACCGTTCAATGTCGTTGAGCCGCCAGTCGTAGTCGTGGCTGGCGATCGCCGTCTTGCCGGCGAGCTTGGTGACGAGATCGGGCGTCGCGTACTTGCGCACATGATCGAGCACACCGGCATCCGAGCCGCCGAAGTCAGCGCGGAACCAGTCGTAGATCGAGGACCCGCGGATGGCGCCATCGCTCTTCACCTGAATGCCGCGCGTGTGGTTCACGAAGGCGCGCGCACCCGCGTCAAGCTGCTGCTCGAGCTTCGCGCCGGTGAAGGCTTCGGTCATCAGGTTGGGACAGCCGTAGGAGGCGCAGTTCACGGAGTAGTGCACGCGCGCGTCCTTGAAGACCGGCCGCAGTATGTCGTGCTCGATGTTGTCGAGGCTGAGGCTCTGGCCGTTGACCTTGAGGACCTGTGCCTTCCACGGACCACCCGCGCCGACGCTCTTCTTCAAGAACCCGAACAGCCCCTCGCCGATCGAGATCTCGCGAATGGAGGCGACCGGATAGTGCTCGAGCACGATTTCGATCGTCTTTGCGTTGTAGAGGTTGGCCCAGTAGGCGAATTGCTCCGCACGGTCGAGTTGGGTCGGGTCGCTCTGCTGGAGGCGCGCAACATAGGACTTGAGCGCGGCATGGCCGCCGGACTTGAACGCCTTGTAGTCGACGCGGTTGACGCCGTCGGCGGCCGGTTTGACATAGGTCTTTAGCAGCTGGTCCCACGCCGCATGGTCGACGGTTGCCGCCGACCCGGCCTGATGGGCGGAGAACGTGTCCGTCACGGTCGCCGCCACGGCGCACTGGACTGGAACAGCCACCCCACAAGCGACGCCAAGAATTGCCACCAGCCGTGCCAACGCCCGGCCGCCACTGGGCCGTGTGCCCGAAGTATGAATATTTGCAATGTCCATGATGTCCGCGCCTCTGCTCCAGCGATTGTGGCATGGAGTTCGCCACCTCTGCGGACCTCGTTACTGCCGCCAGCGGGGTATCAAGCCGTCGTGAAGACTTCGAGCGCCGGGTTGATCGGCCGTGAACACCCCCAAACCCGCGCAGAAGGGAGGCGCCGGTCCTGCTTTGGCCGGCTGGCGGGCGGCTGGCAGCGGGGCCCCTCGCCCGGCCTGACGATTTGACACCACCCCATCGCACCCCTATAACGCGCGCACTTTCGGAATTTGGCATCGCCCGGACGCTCGAGGACCCGTGTTCGGGGCCGCGCGTGGCGGGCGAGGTTCTTTTATGGGCGCCTTCCGCGCCCGACGCCTTGGGAGACTGCGACGTGAAACGCACCTATCAACCGAGCAAGCTCGTCCGCAAGCGCCGGCACGGCTTTCGCGCCCGTATGCAGACCACCGGCGGCATGAAGGTGTTGGCCCGTCGCCGCGCCAAGGGCCGCAAGCGTCTGAGCGCCTGATCCCAGGGATCACGCTGGCCGCGGACGGACCCGCGGCGCGCCCCGAAGCAGACCGCCTCTCCGCCCCATTCCCTCGTATCGCCTTGTCTCCGCCCACCCTCAAGACGCGCGCCGAGTTCCTCCGCATCAGAGGGGGCGCACGCCATGCGGGACCAAGCTTCGTGCTGGAGACGAAACCGAGGGCCGCCGATCCCACGTCGGGTCCGCGTTTCGGCTTCACCGTCACCAAGAAGCTTGGCGGCGCGGTGATCCGCAACCGCATCCGCCGCCGTCTAAAAGCCGCGGTCGACGCCCTCGCCGAGCGCTGCGCCAAGCCGGGCCACGACTACGTCATGGTGGCCCGCGCCGCGGCGCTTAGCCAAGACTTCGAGGCGCTGAAAAAGGAACTTGAAGACGCGTTTCATCGCGTGCATCACCCCAGGCGGGAAAAACGCCGGCAGGAGCCCGAGCGGTAGCGGCATCAGTCACGACACTGCCGAGCCTCGCAAAGCACCGGTCACGTCCGCCATCCAAGGCAATCGCGTTTCGAGGCGCCGATGAATCACCGCGACCCTGACAACTCGCAGAACGTCATGATCGCCATCGCCCTGTCGATGGTCGTGCTGTTCGCTTGGCAGTATTTCTACGCCGGCCCCAAAATGAAAGCCGAGCAGGAGCGTGTCGCGCGCGAGGCCGCCCCGCCGGCCAAGACCACCGCTACACCGGCCGCGCCCGCCACCGAAGGCACCGCGCCGGCCGTTCCTGGCAACGCCCCCACCACGACGGCGCCAGTCGCGCCACCGGGCTCTGTTGCCGCGCCGGCCGCGCATACGCCGGGTGTGAGCCGCGCCGCCGCCGTCGCAGGCGGCAGCCGCCTTCCGATCAAGACACCCTCGCTGACCGGCAGCATCAACCTCAAGGGCGCACGGATCGACGATCTCGTGCTCGCCAAGTACCGCGAGAAGGTGAACCCCTCGAGCCCCAACGTCGTGCTGCTCTCCCCGGCCGACGCGCCCGAACCCTACTTCGCCGAACTCGGATGGGTCAGCGCCACCGCGGGGCAGAAGATGCCCGACCGTGACAGCGTCTGGGCCGCGACGGGGGCCAAGGAGCTGACGCCGGCAACCCCCGTCACGCTCACGTGGGACAACGGCACCGGCCTCAAGTTCGAGCGCACCATTGCGGTCGATGCGGACTACCTGTTCACCATCAAGGACCGCGTCATATCGAGCGCGCCGGCGGAGGCGCAACTGCATTCCTATGGCCGCATCTACCGCTACGGAACGCCGCTCGTGCAGGGCTACTACATCCTCCACGAGGGACTGATCGGCGTGGCCGGCGACGAGGGGCTGCAGGAGATCACGTACGCCGATGCGCGCAAGCCCGAGAAGCGCAAGTCCATCGACAATGCGAAGGGCGGATGGCTCGGCATTACCGACAAGTACTGGGCAACCGCGCTGATCCCCGATCAGAAGACGCCGTTTCGCGCCACCTTCGCCGGCACCGCGCAGAGCCCGCTGCTGAGCGCCGACACCTATCAAACCGATTTCCTGCAAGCGCCGGTCACCATCGCTCCCGGACAAAGCCATACGGTGGAATCGCACCTCTACGCCGGAGCAAAGCAGGTCGGGATCGTCGAAGGCTACCAGGACAAACTCGGCATTAAGCAGTTCGACCTGATGGTCGACTGGGGCTGGTTCTACTTCATCACCAAGCCGCTCTTCTATCTCATCGACTGGCTCTACAAGCTGATCGGCAACTTCGGCATCGCCATTCTGGTCGTGACGGTCATCGTCAAGGCGGCCTTCTTCCCGCTCGCCAACAAGAGCTACGAGTCGATGGCGAAGATGAAGAAGCTCCAGCCCGAGATGGAGAAGCTGCGCGAGCGCTTCAAGGACGACAAGGCGCGCCAGCAGCAGGAGCTGATGGCGCTCTACCAGAAAGAGAAAATCAACCCGCTCGCCGGCTGTCTCCCGATCCTGTTGCAGATCCCGGTCTTCTTCGCGCTCTACAAGGTGCTGTTCGTGACGATCGACATGCGCCACGCACCCTTCTTCGGCTGGATCAAGGACCTCTCGGCGCCCGATCCGAGTTCCATCTTCAATCTGTTCGGTCTGCTGCCCTTCGACGTGCCCGTGTTCCTGCACATCGGCGCCTGGCCCATCATCATGGGCGTGACGATGTGGACCCAGATGCAGCTCAACCCCAAGCAGCCCGATCCTACCCAGCAGATGATCTTCAACTGGATGCCGGTGCTGTTCACGTTCCTGCTCGCCTCGTTCCCCGCCGGCCTCGTCATCTACTGGGCCTGGAACAACGTGCTCTCGATCATCCAGCAGTCCTTCATCATGAAGCGGCAGGGAGTCGAGATACCGCTCGGAGACAACATGCGCGCAACCTTTGGCCCGCTCGCCAAACTCCTCGGCGGCGGTCGCGATAAGAAGTAGCGATGACGGCGCCGGACGAGAGCGATGTCGAGGCCGGACGACGGCTGTTCGAGCGCCAGTGGTCGTTCCTCAAAGGCGTCCCTTCGCTCGAGCATCTGCCGCCGTCCGATACGCTGGAGATCGCATTCGCCGGCCGCTCCAATGTCGGCAAGTCGAGCCTCATCAATGCGCTCGTCAGGCAGGGGGGACTGGCGCGCACGTCCAACACGCCCGGGCGCACTCAGGACCTCAACTTCTTCGTCACCGAAGGCTTGGCCCTCCGCCTCGTCGACATGCCCGGCTACGGCTTCGCCAAGGCACCCAAGGAAAAGGTCGATGCCTGGACAGCGCTGGTGAACGACTATCTGCGCGGTCGTTCGACACTCGCCCGCGTCTACGTGCTGATCGATGCGCGCCACGGCGTGAAGGCGGTGGACGAAGTCGTGCTGAAGATGCTCGACACGGCCGCCGTCTCCTACCAGCTCGTGCTGACCAAGGCCGACAAGATCTCTGCGACGGCGCTCGAAGCGGTCACGCGCGCGACAGAGTCGATCGTGGCGCGGCGGCCTGCGGCCTACCCGCTGCTCATCGCGACGTCCTCAGAGACCGGGGATGGCATTGCCGAGCTGCGGGGCGCAATCGCCGCGCTGCTGGCCGAGCGCGGCGTTATTTCGCAATAAGCTTCAGGAGCGAGGCAGCCGCCTCCGGCAGACCCTCGCCGAAGCGCG
>JBFWNY010000059.1:0-12536 GCA_050250815.1 Hyphomicrobiaceae bacterium | reverse complement strand
AGTTTCGTCACGTTATCGTTGGGCACGGCATATCGCTCCTTTGGTGGAGAAGTGAGGTCGTCAACAAACCCCACGATATGCCGCCTTCACCGATTCACGCCGTCACCAACTTCTGGGGATAGCTCTTTGTCGTTCGGATCCGTGTGGAGCGCGGCAGTCGATACGGTGATGATGACCGGCGCCGTTATGATTATCATCATGGCATCGTCCGTCATTCAGTGGATCCTGACGGCCGAGCGAATCCCACAGGGACTTGCCGCTTGGGTCACCGGTTCGATCACCCAACCTTGGCTGGTTATCCTGGCGCTCAACATCGTCATGCTGATCGTCGGCTGCTTCCTCGACCTGCCTGCGGCTATCCTGCTACTTGGGCCGCTATTCGTGACAATCGGAAAGGCGATCGGCCTCGATCTCGTTCAGCTCGGATTAATGATGGTCGTGAACCTATCAATCGGCCTCTATACTCCGCCGGTGGGTACGACACTGTTCATCTCTGCGGCCATCGCGCGTTGTGGTATCGGCGAGGTGGTGAGGGCACTGTTGCCCTTTTACTTGGTGGCACTGCTTGTTCTAGCGCTGATTTCGTACTTGCCGGCTCTGACCATCTATTGATCGCCGACCAGCAGTGGGAGTTCAGAACTGTTGGCTTGCCTGAACGAACAGCCAAGTTGCTTGAGCACGCTTCGCACGCGCTCTTGGTGAGATTGAGCTTCTGCCCTGATCCATTCCGCAAAGCGTTTGACAATACGACGACTGAGATGCCGCGGCGGGCATACGAACCAGTAGGCTGGAAATTCGATTGCGGGAACGGTGGGAACGACAGGGATTAGCTCGCCGCGTTCCAATTCACCTAGACATAGCATCGCGCTGTCCAAAGCAATCCCGCCGCCCTGTTTTGCCATTTCGATCGACATCGACGAGCGGTCGAAGCAGAACGGATAAGTGAGTTCTGCCAATTCGATTCCGTTGACCGCCAGCCAGACATCCCATCGGTAGAGCATCTTTATACTGTCGATAAGCTGGGCGTCGCGAAGGCGTTCGGCTGGATCGGTTACACCTTGCCACCTATCCAAATATTTCGGACTGCACATCGGCAGAACAAGATCACGCATCACATAATTGACGGTGAGTCCTGTCCACCCGCCGAGCCCGTACCGCAAATCGAAATCGACAGCCTCTGCGTCGAACGCCGTGAATTCCGGTGTCGCATCAATTCGGATATTCCAATCCGGGTTGGCGGCAGCAAATCCTGCAATGCGCGGACCAAGCCAGCGAACGCCGAAGCTTGGCGACACCCTAATGGCGAGGCTCCGAGTGTTGCGTTGACGGCTGATGGCGCCTCGCGCATTGCGGAGTGCCGCGAAGGCTTGGGTCGTCGTCTGAAACAAGCGGTCCCCGTCGAGCGTCAGGACGAGCCGGCGCTTCTCGCGCCGAAACAATTTCACGCCGAATTGCATTTCGAGCAGCCGAATTTGTTGGCTCACGGCCGACGGAGAAACGCCGAGTTCCGATGCGGCCTTTGTTACTGTTCCTAGCCGGGCCACCGCATCGAAATATTCAGTGGCTTTCAGATTGATGTCGCGCATGCATGCCAGACCAATTTCAATTGCCAATCGAAGACCGAGGTCGATTGTGACGTGTAGCACATCATATTATCTCATTTCAGTTTGCCGGATCGACTATTAAAGGAGTGGTGAGAGTCGGCTTTCCGCGAGACAAACTCATGCGTTGCACCGCCTATTCGGCTCCCTTGGTTACTTCCGGCCCCGAGGCGCCCTAACGTCTTTGTTCTCTAACCGGCTCCGCTCTTTCGAAAACAGCAAATATTTTCGGGAGGACGGGAACGGAAATTCTGTTCACATCACGTGCAGAATTGTAGTGGCAGTCTGCTAATTACGTGTGTCCTTGCTCCCGAGACGTCCACGATGGGGCCATTTCTGAGGATCATACTTTATCGGTCATTCTCCCGAGTGGGATGGTGCATCGCATCACATTGAACTTTCTTATTTCGGCTCCTGGCCCATGTCGTCAGGGTGCGGGCTTCCCGCGGCCGTTGCTGTCTGAAAGCAGACGACTGAAGGCGGAGCGGTTCGCTCTTGTACTGTCGTGAAATTCAAGCCGGCCGGTCGGGCGGCGGATCATCGTCGTTGTCGACGACAAGCTTTGGCTTGCCGCCCCGCTTCGGCGTCTGGTCCTCCATCTTCCGCTGCCAGAACCCCTTGGCGAATTGCTCGACGTCTTCGATCGCCGGCATCGGCTCTGGCTGGGTGATGTCGCCTGAGGGCTTCGCATCGACCGCGCGCCATTGCCCCCGGCGTGCCTCGATGTGCGCGTGGGCCGCCTCGCGCGTCTGCGCGCCGGGGGTCTGCGCGATCAAATCCGCAAGCGACGGCATGGCTCTCTTGGTCATGTCGGCTTTGTCCTGGGCGGCGGCGGCACGTTGAGCGGTGTGACGGTGCTGCGGAACCGCACGATAGCACGGCCGACGGACAAAGTGCGCAGCGTCTCGGCGGCCATGTGCAGGACGTTGTCCTTGGAGTGGAAGGACGTCGGCAGGTCCCGGTACACAGGGAACAGGGCCTCCGACGCGCCGCCCGAGTCGGTCACGCCGCGCGTGGTATGCTGCGCCGTCGATGTGCCGCGTGAGTTCGATACGCTCTCGCTGTTGGCAATGCCGCCGCCCTCCGCCTCCTGGATGCTCTCGCTCTCGCTCACCGACTGGAAGCTGCTGGTGCTGTGCGAGCGCTGCGATGATATCGCCGACGAGAGGGCCGTCGAGGCGCCGGCCGCGCTGCCGATGTTCATGCCCAGCGGGTTGGGCAAGCCGATGAAGGTCTGCGTGTTGGGATCATAGGTGTAGGCCATGCTGTCCATCTGGCTCTGCACCGTGTTGAGACCCTCCGACGTTCCGGTTCCGAGCGAGCTGGCCGTGCCGCTGCCGCTGTTGCGGCTGATGGCTTGGCCGACGCCGCGCATCCAATGCTGCATGGCGGTGCGACCGCGCGCGATGGCTTGGGCTTCGTGCTCCGCCCTGCTCTGGCCCTCGCCCTCGTGGACGGCGTAGCTGCTCGACTTGAGGTGGCCGATCTCGAAGCCGACCTGGGTCGGCCGGATGCTCTTTGCGACCGGCATTTCCAGATCGAGGGGAATGACGTCGCCGGCAAGCACCTGCGCCTCTTCGGGCGACTTGATGCGGAACACGGCCTTGATCTCGGTCGAGTTGCGCACCGCCTCGTAGATCTTGTCGTGCGGCTTGCCCAGCTGCGCCAGGTATTGGTGCGCCAGTGCCACACCGATGCCGAACTTGCGGGCCTGGGTCAACAGGCTTTCGACGTCGTCGGTGACGAAGCGGTGGCACTCGTCGACGTAGACGAAGAACGGATGGAACCTGAGAGCCTCGTCGCCGGGCAGCTGATACGGCTTGCGATGGGTCATCAAGAGGAACAGGTAGCGCAAGATCAGCTTGCCGAGGAGATCGGTGCCGGCCTCGTCGACTCGTGGGCCATGCTGCAGATCGACGAGCAGGATGTGGCCGCGGTTCATGATGTCGAGGAGATCAATGGTCCTCGCCGGCGGCTGCTGCTCGCGCGACATGGCGAGCATGCTGCGGATGGCGTCCGAAGCGACGAACTCGGCCAAGCGGTTGGCGGGGCCGAGCACGGTGGCCTCGAAGGTCTCCAGCGATCGCGGGTTCTCTGCGAGGCGCTGAATGCGCTCCAGATCGCGGCGCGCCATATCGTCCTGAAGACGGCTCAGCACGTTGAGTCGCAGCGTGTGGTCGTCGTAGTCGATCAGATCGACGGCGTCGGGAATGGTCAGGTGACATTCGGCTAGCGCCGTGAACACCGACCTCAGCAGGCGGCGGGTGGTCGGCTTGGCGTGGGTATCCTCGTCGCCCCAGACGCGTTCGAACGCCTTGATGGTGGCGCCGGCAATGACCGACACGTCGGTGTCGGGCAGGGGAGCCAGCGGATTGAAGCCGACGACGTGCTCGCGGACGTTGGGGGCGATGATGTGCACCTTGCGCGCGGCGAGCCAGTTGTGATCGTGCAGGAACCGCAGCAGCGCATTGATCAGGCTGTCGGGATGGCCACCGTGCGGATCGAGCACGCATACCCCACGGCCGCGGGCGATGTCCTGCAGGATGCAGTTGAGCAGGAACGTGCTCTTGCCGCAGCCGGTCGCGCCGATGGCGTGCATATGCTCCAGGCGCGGCGTATCCTCGAGCCGGATGGGGTTATTGCCGTCATCGGCGCCGAGCGTGATCGCATCGATCGGCCGGGGCGGTGTCTGGGAAGCGACCTGTTGCCGCGTGGCGAGGTGAGGGTGCCGCGCCCGAAAGGCCGCCTCGCGCTCAGCCAGGGTCTTGCGCGTCGGCCTTGTCCTCGAAGGTTTGCGCGGCGCGGCGATGTTCGGTCACTCCGATTGAGTGCCGCGATCGGCAAGCTTGCTCTGCAGCCGCGCCCGCATGGCGTACAGTGTGGCCTTGATCTCGTCGCTGGCATGGGTGCGGTGCGCGAGCTCGATCTCCTCGTCGATCTCACGGAGGAGCTGCGCCACCGTCGAGTTTTCCGCGCACGGTGTCGAGCCAGGCCCAGCAGCAGCGGCCATCCTGCTGCGCTGCGTGGCGATCTCGCGCTCGCGCAGCAGGCGATCGAGCTCCTCGTCCAGGGCTCCGGTCTTGTAGAGGTGCTCGATCTTTTCCCTGCGCAAGGGCAGCGTCTGATTGAAAGCTTCGCGGCCCCAACGGGCGCGGTCGGCCTGCCAGGCCGCCTCGGCCAGCTCGGCCTCCTTCTTGGCCCGCGCGATTTTGAGATCGTAGTCTTCTTCGATGGCGCTGCGGGCGGCCGATCCATCGAGCGCCAGCAGGGTTTGCTCGCGGCGCCGGCGGTTGAGGTCGCGCTGGTGGCGGTTCTCCTCCATCCGGTCGAGATGCGCCTCGTGCTGCTCCTGGATGAGGTCGTCGCGATGCTCGACGTAGTTGCGGATGCGCAGCTCGGCATCGAGCGTCGCGTCGGCAAGGGCGCCACGCGCTTTTGCATAGTCCTGCAGCGCACTAACCTGATCGATATTGTCCCGGATGGTCGCCGCGTTGAGCCGCGCCACGAAGCGGCTGACCGCGCGCCCGATCAGGGAGCGGCCGCGCACCGGCGATGTGAGGTAATCGCCGCCCGGACGTGCCGGCACGTTGTCATATCGTGCAGCCGGTAGGTTCTTCTTGTCGTCGTCACCCATCACACCATCCACCTCTTCCACCAGGGGAGCCTGCGGCGAGCCGCGCGCAGCTCGGCCTCCGCCTCGATCTGCTGGGCCCGGGCGAGATCACGGCGCATGGCGGCCTCGGCGATCTCGGCATCGGCGATGATCTTGTCCTTCAGCACCACGGCCTTCTCCAGCAGGTTGCGGGTCTGGTAGGCCGGCGGGTGATGCTGTAGCTGGCGAGAATCGGGCTGCAGCGCAGCGCCCAGCTTGCGCTTTTCGAACAGCTCACCTCTGCTCAGGGCCGGCGCCACCACCGGGCCGGCCGGATGGGGGACGAACAGGTAGTGCCAGCCCCGCACGAAGGCGGGTACGAAGAGCACGAACAGCACGAGGCTCGGCAGCAGGCTCGCTGCCGCCCAGAACGTCGGATCTGCCGGCTGGTGGGTGGCGGGCCGAATGGTCCGCTTGCCCATCATGGACTTGGCGCGCTGCACGTCGTCGGCACTGACCGGCTCGACCATGCCGGTCGCATCCGAGACGCGGATGATCTGGCGCAGGGCAGCGCGATCGCGCTCGGCCTGCGCGAGCTGTTGCTCGGCGGCGCGCGCCGATTGGCGGACCCGCTCGATTTCCAGCTGCGGCAGCGTCGCGGGCAGCTTCGAGTACGACAGCCCGATAAGGGCCAACACCGCGACGATCGCGAGCGTCATGCCGCCAAGGCTCGCGTTCTGCTGCACACCGAAGGCGGCGACAAACGCGTAGATGAGGGCAGGAATGCCGATGACGAGCTGCGGCCAGGGCCACAGCGTTTGCAGCATGCGCACCCAGCCCGGCACCGCGACCGCGGGCGGCGGCGGACTCGCGGTCAGGGCGTCGATGGCCATTGCCTGGCCGGAGACGAATTCGCGCCAGGGAAGCGCGACCTGATGCAGGTTGAGCCTCGGATTGAAGCCGAGGCCGGGCGGCAGATAGGCGGCGCTTGTGCCACCCTGCGCCAGCGTGAGACCGCTGAAGCCGCGGCGGGGCAAACCGCCCCAACCGGAACCGCCCTTGAGGGTGACGACCAGCCGGTCGCCGTCGAGCTGGAACGAGCGATCACTTTGCGAATGCGTGGCTGCTGTCCAGCGTGCGGCCGACACCGCGCCGCCGCGGCACATCACCGTGAAGTCGACCATGTCGTAGGTCGCGCACTTTTGCCGCTCGCGCGGCCGATCGCCGGGGAACAGCGCTGCATCGACGACGGTGGTGCATGCCTGCGCGCGGGTCGTGCTCCAGCCCCGCACCTCATGCAAGACGTTGTGGGACGTCGGCGTGAAGGTCGGCAGGGGAGAGCCAGCGTTGCAGATCGACTTGAAGACGAAGAACGTCCGCGTCTCCTGTGCCGCCGCAGGGGGCCCAGAAAACGGCAGCACGACAATCGCAATGACGATGGCAATCGATCTGCAAATACGCATCACACAGCCCGCATAACCAATGTATGCGCAACGAAAGCGAAGATTTCAGGGCAGCCCGAGCATCCGCTCGATGGATTTCTCCACCGCGCGACGCGGCCGGGTGTGACGCGCCCTGGTGCGACGCACAACGGCGCCGTCGCGGCCGCGATGCTCGAAGGCCGGGTAGTCGGTCTCGACACGCGCGGGGTCGTCGGGCATGCCGCCGCGCAGCAGCTTGGCCCAGGCGGTGAAGTTGGGGATGTCCGTCAGCGCCTGCGTGCTTTCGAACCCGAATTCGGGCGCCAGCACCTCTGCGTCCGCAGCACCGCAGCGGAAGACGACGAGCGAGCCGGCGTTGGCAAGCACGGCCTGGCGGAGGCCGGGGCTGACCTGCGCCAGATACTGATGACATAGTGTCAGCCGCAGGCGCCATTTGCGCGCCTCGCTCAGAATAGAGGCGAAGCTGTCGGTGGCAAAATTCTGGAATTCGTCGGCGACCAAGTGAAAGTCGCGGCGCTCCTCCTCAGGCACCTCGCTCCGGCTTTCGGCCGCCTGGGCGAACGCGGTGGCCAAGAACGCGCCGAGCAGGTGCGCCGGGCCCTCTCCCAGCCGCCCTTTAGCCAGATTGACGATGAGGACGCGGCCACTGTCCATAATGCGCCGGACATCGATGGTCGAGCGTTGCTGGCCGAGGATGTTGCGCAGGGCAGGAACCGCAAGCACGGCGCCCACCTTGTTCTGCACCGGGCTCAGAACTTCGCTCGCAAAGCGCTCACCGTAGCCAGTGAACACCTGCGTCCAGAACAGGCGCACGATCGGATCGGGACAGGTGCGCAGCAGCTGGCCACGATACGCTTCGTCGACGAACAGACGAGGCATGGCGATCAGGCTCGGCTGGCGCGCGTCAAGTAGCAGGCGCAGCGCGTTGAGCAGCACGTACTCGAGCCGCGGCCCCCACGAGTCGACGAACAGGTGCTTGAAGGCCGCGACCAGTTGCGCGGCCACCAGCGGGCGCCGGTCGGCCGGCACGCGGTCCATCGGGTTGAAGCCGACGGGATGGTCGAGATCGGCCGGGTCCATATAAATGACGTCGGCCGTCCGCACCGGCGGGACGGCGTCGATCAGGGCGGTCGCCAGATCGCCGTGCGGATCGAGCAGCGCGAAGCCGCGGCCGGCGTAGAGATCGGCCAACATCAGGTTCATCAGCAGCGTGCTTTTGCCGGTGCCGGTGCGACCGATCACGTGGAGATGCCGGCGATGATCGTCGATCTCAAGTGCGACGGGCACGTCGAGAGACAGCCCGCGCGTGGCCGTGCCGATCCGATATGCGTCGTCCCCGTGCATGGGCCGGCATCCGAGCCGGAGCGCCGCCCGCACTGGGCGGGGCAGGTCACGCGTCGTTCTGGGAGACGAGACGAGCCGGGGGCAGATGCCGACCGCTAGACGCGGTCACATCCAGTGTAGCAAAGTTCGCGGCCACCGATGTCCGGTTGCGGTGGTCGCCACCGTCGGCGACGACGGAGGATCGGGGCCAATACCGACCAAACGGCGACACGGACGATCAGTTGCGGTGTGTTTTCAGCGCGACACGGGATTCGGAGGTCATCGCTACGAACATTGCTGCGGCGCGACAGAATCAGCAAAGCCTTGGATTGGCAATCTCCGAACCGGGAGTTTCGACCGGAGCAGGCGCCTATCGTTGTCCCCGAATGCGGCGCGCCGTGTCCCTCATGTCGGCGACGAGGCCCGTAAACATGCCCGCCATCATCGTACGGGCCTCCACGGGGGCACTGGCGGGGGTGCCGGCGGTGTAGGGCGGTTCGGGCGCGTACTCGGCCAGAAGCTGGACGGATTGCGCATAGAGCGGATCGCGCAACTGGCCCAGCATGTGGAGGCCCATGTCGAGGCCCGCCGTCACGCCCGCGCCGGTGATGCGGTTGCGGTCGATGACGACTCTTTTGTCGACGGGCTCGGCGCCAAATTCCGCGAGCAGGTGGCGCGTTACCCAGTGTGATGTCGCCTTGTAGCCGTCGAGCAGGCCGGCAGCGCCGAGCACCAGCGAGCCGGTGCAGACGCTGGTGACGTATTTGGCGCGGGCGCCGCGATCCTTGAGGAAAGCGATCGTCTCGGCATCCTGCATGGCGGCGAGTGTGCCGGTCGAGCCGCCGGGAACACAGATGATGTCGAGGTCGGCCGGGCACTCGGCGAAGGTGTGTGTCGGCAGGATCGCGAGCTTCATGTCGCTGACGACCGGCTCGCGCGTCCTGGCGACGATCATTGTCGTTGCGCCCATCAGGCTGCCCAGCATGTAGTGCGGACCGACGAGATCGAGAGACGTGAATTCGGGATAGGCGAGGAACGCAATCTTCTCCGACCCGTGCCATGAGGCGGGCATGCCGGCCATGTCGTGGTCCGGTTGTCGAGCAGCCTCGGTGGCCGTTGCGGTGGCGGCGAGCTGGCCGCCGGCCATCGCCACGGCCATTGCACCAAGAAGATCGCGCTTGGTCATGCTCATAATGGAAGCCTCACGTGCAATGGGGTCGCCCCGCACGGAGGCGAGGCCGTGCCGAGCGACGGGGGGATGGACGGCGGCAGTCCCGGCCATCTTCGGGAACCAGGGCCGAGCGTCAGTACTTCACGACCAGCGTGCCGTAGATCGCGCGGTCCGTCCCTGGAGCCACCTGACCTCCGAACCACGAATAGGGCACGAAGTAGTTTTCGTCGGTAAGGTTCTTGACGTTGAGCGAAGCCGCGAACCGCTCGTTCTCATAGCCAATCCGCGCATCGACAGTGAAGTAGCCGTCCGTTTTGTAGACGTTGGCGAAATCGACGTACTGGTCGGATGCGGCATAGACACCGGCACCGACGCTCCAGCCTTTCAGCACGTCGGGATCAAAGGTGTAGTTGACCCAGACCCGCCCGGAGTGGGCCGGCACCTCGACCAGTTTGAGGCCCGCGTTCGCGCCGGAGGCGATCTCCGCCTGGGTGTAGCCGTAGTTCGCGAGCACCTGCCAGTTGCGGTTGGGCTGCCAGATGAGGTCGGTCTCGAAGCCGCGCGCACGCTGGTTGGTAAGCGCGCCGACGAACCCACCTAGAATCACGGGAATATTGCTGCGATCGATGTCGAACACGGCGATCGTGCCGCTCAACTGGTCAGAAACCTTGAACTTGAGGCCAGCTTCTCGACTTTCGTGGAACTCCGGCTTCACGTCGAGCGCCTGGTTGAAGCCGGCCCACCGCATGCCCTCGCTGTAGCTGGCATAGACCGACAGGCCATCGATGATGTCGACGACGACGCCGACACGCGGCAGCAGCTTCGATTCATCGACGGAGAACAGTCGGCTTGTCAGCATGAAGGTGGCAGGATCGAAGAACGCCTTCTCCAGGTAGTCCACTTCGATGTTGGCCCACCGCACACCGCCCATCAGGTGGACGCGGTCGAATATCGTCGTCTGCAACTGAGCATAGACGCCCTTCGTCTTGTAGACGTTCTCGAAATCGAAGAACGGAAAGAAGAAAGGCGATGTGGGATCGGGGTCGGCGTACGGCGTCGCGAACACAGGGTTCTGCAGGTCGACGGGGAAGACACCGAAATCGACCCACATGTGGCCCTGGTCCGTGGATCGGCTGTAGTCGGCACCGATCAGAAGCGTGTTCTTCGTCGGTCCTAGTCCAAATCGCGCCTGGAGGTTGGAGTTGATCGTCAACTCCTCCTGTTCCTGCGCAACTTCGGTATTGATGAGGCTCCAGGTCGACGGCGGGGCGACGTCGGGCACGCCGCTCAGCGGACCCTGCGAGTTCTGATCGAACCCAGACCGGCTCCAGCGACCCTTGACGTTGAACGACCAGACCGGGTCGAAGCGATGATCGAATGTGACGGTAACGCCTTCGACCTCGGTGAAGCTGCGCGGAATGCCCGGGTGTCCCACGAAGAGATCGGGATCGAGGCGGAAGTTGCCAGCAACGGTTCCGACGACGGGCAGCCCGGCATAGGCCTGCTGCTCGAAGCGCGACTTGCGCGCCTGGATGGTAAGCGTCGTGTCTGTCTTGTTGGTGAAGGTCAGCGTCGGATTGATCGAATAGCGGTCCTGCTCCAGCACGTCCACATAGCTGTCGGCGGACGTGTATTCGCCAGTGATCCGGAACAAGACAGTGCCATTGGCTGTGAGCGGCTGGTTGATGTCGAAGTACGGCCTCGCGAAGCTGTGCGAGCCGAAAGTTATGCCGACCTCGCCGCCCGCTCGATCGGTCGGCAACTTCGAGATCACGTTGATCGCGCCACCCGCAGGAGCGCCCGAACCGCCGCCATAGAGAATCGCCGATGGACCCTTCAGAACCTCGATCCGTTCCACGTTGGCGAAGGCGTCACGATCGCCGGTATTGTAGTTGACGATCAGCCCGTCGAGCCACTGCTCCGCCTTGAGGCCGCGGATCTTCGATCCCGCCATATCGGTGTTGGCGATGTTGAGATCGTTGAACGACTGCACGTTGCTGACGTTGCGGACGGTCTCGTCGACCGAGAGGCTCGTCTGATCTGCGATCAGCGCTCGGGGCAGGACTTGAATAGACTGGGGGATCTGCTCGATCGGGGTAGCAGTCTTGGTCGACGACATCGCCGTCAGCGCGCGATAACCATCGACCGGGCCGGCCGTCGTCAACGTCGTGCCGGGCGGCAGCGGCAGCGCCAGCCCCGGCACGACGAGCGCAGGATTGTAGCTGCCGAGCGCGGTGGCGGGTGACGCAGGAGCGGGCTGTGGCTCGCTGGCGGGCGGTGCGATTGCCTGTGCAGGCTTGGGCTTGGCCGCTTGCGGCGGCTTTGGCTTCTTCTTCGTGACGGCCTTCGGCTTGGGAGGCTTCACAATAGGCGCAGGCGCGGGTTGGGCAACGGCGCTCGGCTTCGGTGACGTTGCCACCGGTGCAATTGGAGGGGCTTGCGTCTGAGGTACGATCACCGGCGGAAGCTGTGTCGTGCCAGGTGCCGGTGGCGTTCCAGCGGGCGCCGTCTGCTGCGCTTGTGCACCGGACGCAATCGCGGCGACCGCGCTCAGTGAAGCCGAGAAAACGAGCGCCAAGGACCATGCCTTGCGCGTGGAGGATTCAAACATGGATGTGCTCCTGATTGACCGAGCACGCGCACGTGCGTGCAAGACGCCGCTCAAGCGGGCGGCGCAGAAATGTCGTGTCAGGAGTTGAAGGGTGGCGCACGTGAGCCCAGCGGCGGGCCGGCGCGTACGTACGGGCGCAAGGTGCCTTCGGCAGCCAGAGTTACGCCGCCGGCTTCGACCATTTGGAGGTTTGACGTGAAATTCAAGGGCGGCGCCGCAAGTGCGACGTTTGCCGCGAACGCACAGCGCTCGTGCGAGGACTTGTCCGATTTTGAGGGAACGGGGCTGCCTTCGTCGTCGAGCGTAACGGTCCGTAGGTCGCCCAACGCATTACAGATGATGATCGTCAGGCCATCTGCTGCCGCTGCGGGCATGAAGCCCGCCGGCACCAACGCGCGAAACAGGAGCGCGCAAACCAGCAGAATGCGTAGAGCCGAGTGCAAAAAAATCACCGACAGCGTCTTAGAGCCAAGTCTTCATGCTATGAGCGCGGGCCGACGACTGACAAGATGACTTCGGCCGGCCGGCACGCAATTGCGCAATGCCGTGTCTTCCCAGGCACGGCGTGTCACGGCTCTTGGCCCTCAGTCAATCCGAGAACCAAACGTGTCTCGAAGGTCAACCGGAAATTCCGACAACCACGGGCATGTTACGCGTGGAAAGCACACGACATCCGATCGTCCGTGTCTCGGTTCGTCCGTAGCTGGCCCGTCTCGACGGCGAGAACGGAGACGGACCCGAGGGGTAAGCAGCCATCGGTGCCGAAAGGCTATCAAGGTACGAGTGTTGCAGCGCA
>JBFWNY010000058.1:0-12993 GCA_050250815.1 Hyphomicrobiaceae bacterium | reverse complement strand
AATCCGAGAACCAAACGTGTCTCGAAGGTCAACCGGAAATTCCGACAACCACGGGCATGTTACGCGTGGAAAGCACACGACATCCGATCGTCCGTGTCTCGGTTCGTCCGTAGCTGGCCCGTCTCGTCGGCGAGAACGGAGACGGACCCGAGGGGTAAGCAGCCATCGGTGCCGAAAGGCTCTCAAGGTACGTGTGTTGCAGCGCACAGCGTCACCGCCTGCATACCCTGCAATTTTGCAACGAGAGTGTTGAGCGCGTGCACTTCGTCAGCTTGGGGTCAACCTCTACCGTCGAGAGCCACCTTCGGCCTTCCGCTATGGAACCTGTGACCTGCCGTTCGGGAAGCCCCCGACACGCCCCGAGACCGACCACGTCAATCCCGTCTCGGATCCTTGATGATCAGGCGCGTGATGTCGCGCTTGCCGTGCAGCACGCGCAACAACGTCGCGGTATCAACGACAGCGTCGTAGTCGTAAATCAACAGATAGGGGTAGACGATCGCGGCCCGCGTATCGGCGCCAAGCGCGGGGCGCCTTCTGGCATGACCCGGGAACTCGATGACACGACGCAAGGCGTCGGCGAAGCGCTCGGCGTAGGCCAGCGCCGTGCCCCGGCCGGCTTCGCGCTCGAGGTATTCGAGGATGCCGTCGAGGTCGCCGCGCGCGGCGCGCGCGACGATAAGCCGGGTCATGCCGACTTGAGCGACGTGATGCGCTTTTCCAAGTGCGCGAGCACACTCTCTGCGCTCTCGGTTTCGCCGCGTGCGACAGAGGCCCGCGCCTCGTCGACATAGGGCTGCGCCCAGGCGAGATCGTCGTTTGCGAGCGTCATCAGATCGGCAATGGCACTGCGCACGACATCGTCAAGCGAGGGCAGGGAGCCAGCCGCCACCTGAGCCTCGAGCCAGGCCTCCTGGGCCGGGGTGAGCTTGATCGTGGTTATCATGGCCCCACTCTATCACGGGGCAGGGAAGCGCGCGAGCGCGGGCGACTTCGGACGCGTGTTCGATAGCCCTACAGGACTATCGGGACGCGCTTCCGAAAAGCCGTGCGAGGCACTGCGATCCGCTTGTCATTCCTCGCCGCTTGCGGCGAGACAAGAATGCGCACCGACTTCGGACACGTTCGATAGCCCGCAGCTTCCGGCGAGGACTATCGTGACGTGTTCCGAAAAGGCGCTCCACTGCATTCCAGCCTCCCCCCACTGTCGGCGCCGAAGTGGCCCACGTTCCGACGGGCTCTGCCCGGTCGGACGTGGCTGCCACTTCGAGCAGCCCGACCCCGTGCCGCCGGCCGAGCGACGGAGCACACGAAACGACGTTTGACCTTTTGTTTTCGTGCGACGGAGCGAGCGCCTTGCCCCGAACCATTTCGCTAAGGCCATGCGAAATGCGGGGCGGCGGCGCGGGGTCGGGCTGCAGGCCCGACAGTGGGGGGAGGCTAATAACTTGTCGCGCAAGGCCTTTGGCCGCACGCGCGTCCGCGCGAGGTCTACAAACCGAGCATAGGGGCTTTTGCAGGGGCTATCGGACGTGTTCGATACCCAAGTATCGCGACGTGTCCGATAGATCCGAACGATGGGAAGGGTAGTGTGCCTAATGCGTCCTGCGCCGCCGCGCACGTAAAGGCTCATACCAGTCGTGACGGCCGCTTTCTTCAATGGCGCTGATCCACGCTTGGTCGAACGAGCACTTGGAAACTCTGAGGTCGCGCATGGCGATCGTGCACAACTCAGCCTTGGAGAAGGGCTTTGGCTGGCCATCGCGCATGAAGCCCCGTAGCCACTCGTGGCAACGCTGGCGTTCAGCCTCGGCCTTGTCCCACAGCTCTTTCTTGCGTCCCTTCAGCATCCGCCCGTCTCAGCTCTGCGGCCTGGCGCACCAGAACCTCTGGCGCAACGGAGCAGCGCGCAAAAGAGCCACTCGGCACATATCGCACAATATCTGTTTTGCGAAGCAGCCCATGAGAATTGGCTCAATAGAGCCATGGAATAGCTGCCGTCCTTGACGTATTGGATTTTCGTTTTCTAATTTCAAAGTCTCCCCTCCTGAGTATTTTTGATATGAGTATTATTCCACTGGGTATTCTTATATAGAAGGAGGTGCCATTTTGGCATCGCCAGAGCTTCAAGATTGGCACTTCCAGAAATGCCAAATTGGCACTTCAGACCGTGCCCCGGCGCGCCGGCCTGGTTCTCTTCGTCGGCTGCAGGAACACCTGATAGAGGTTCGTCTGCCCTAGCCCGCGGCGTTTGACAGCAATGTAGCCCGCGCGCTCGAGCTCCGCCATGAAGCGGATGACACTTCGCTTGCCAGCTCCCATGTCGTTGGCCAGGCGCTCCTGACCAGGAAAGCAGTGATCCTTTGCCCAGGCGTAGTGCAGCAGCATGGCATAGGCAAGCTTCGCGCCCGGCGAGATGGCGTCGGACTTGAGTATGACGTTCGGCACCTGCGTGAAGCCGCCACGCGTGACCGGATCGGCGCCGACAAGTTCGATGTTGTGCTGGATGCGCGCTAGGTTGCCGGCAATGTGATCCATAGGCCTTGTTAGCATTATAGGCCCTCAGGATGTGCTAGCCGTTGTTATCAACATGCGCACGCTTGCATGCTCACAAGCTTGCATTCGGGTCGTGCTCGCGCGGCTCGCGATGTCGTGGACCTAGCAACGGCGTCAACATTTCCTGCAGACCGCGAACGAGGACATTGGTTTCGCGATCGCGCTCGAGCAGCGCATCGATCTGCCGGTCCTTGGTCTGGATCTGATCGCGCAGGAAGCCGTTCTCTTCTTCCAGCCGCTCCAGTGCGCGCGACGTCATCTCCCCTGCTCCACTATCCCGGTTGCCGCCGCGGTCTGTCGCGACAGGTCGCGACATGTCGTCGGGTGTCGCCTGGGGCGTGTCGTGGATGACGTGGCCTGGTTGGAGCGCGACGGGTGTCGCGGCCGGTCGCGGCCGGTCGCGGCTGGTCGCGACTTGTCGCCTGATCCGTGAACGCAATCACCTCATTGATCTGGGCGATGTGGCGCGCGACGGAATACGGCGCGACGAGGTACTTGTCGCCAAGTGCGGTCTGCACCTTCTGGCAATCGAGATGGCCGTTGGCGCAATAGCGCTGCAGCGTTCGGATGGTTCGCGGATGGCCGCTCGCAACGTAGCGCTCGGCGACCTCCTCGAGGGCCAAGGTGAAGTCGCGGTCTGTCGCGACCTGTCGCGGCGCGTCGCGACCGATGTCGGGGCTGTCGGGCATGCAGGTATTGTAGCAAGCAAGCGATCAGACGCCCTGCGCTTATCCACATGAGGGAACCCGTCGGCGCCTCAAAGCACCACCGATTCTGCTACCCATGCGCTACCCAAAGACCAAATTGTCTACGGACAAAAACATACTAACTGATTGAATTTCTTGGTGCCGGCTGAGGGACTCGAACCCCCGACCCCCTGATTACAAATCAGGTGCTCTACCAACTGAGCTAAGCCGGCCGGCGCCGCCCTTATAGCCCGCAACCAGCACGTCTCGCCAACAGCTTTTGTGATGCGGCGAGCCGTGGTGGCGCCTACGGCGCGCATGGAGCGAGGACGACCTCGACGTTGGTGGTGCCGGTGGCGAGGCGCGGCGCGAACAGGTCGATGAGCTCGATTCCGTGTGCGAAATTCAGCGTATGCGGCCCCGAGCCCGGCCCCAGACCCGCACAATGCAGTGTCGCCACTTGCTCCTCCGCGAACGTCTTCGCATCGAGGCGGTTGATGCGATTGAGCGCCAGTGCGCCGCCATAGCCGGCAGAGCAATCCTGTGCGGGACGCCACAGTGTGCCATCGGCTGCGAACAGGGCGCCGGCGGGCCGCGCGCGGCTCAGGTCGACGAGGACAGGGTTGTGCGGATGTGCGGTCCAGGGTCCTGCAAGGCCCGGCGCGCTGAACAGCGCGAGCGTGTCCCACGTCGAACTCAGGCCCTCGACCGTGTTGGCCGCGATCCAGAACTCGCCGTCGCGCGCGAACAGTGTGGCGTCGTGTAGTGGCTCGTCGATCAGGATAGCCTGCGGAACCCAGCGAGCCGGGAACGGGTCGGCGCGGTAGAGTGTCAGGCGGCCGGACGCCGACGCCTCGGGCAGCATGTAGATGTCGCCGTCGTGCTCGAATACCTGCGGGTATGAGAGATGGTGCGCTGGCTCCAGGACCGGCATGGGACGCGAGGCGGTGCCGTCGGCGCCGATGGTGAAGTGCGAGACGATGCCGCGACCGGTTGCATACGGCAGTTCCTCGACGAAGACGTGGACGATGCCATTGCGCTCGAAGGCGAACGGGTCGGCGTAGTAGCGGTGGCCGTCGTCAGGTAGGGGGCGGAAGCGGAAGCGCGCGGCTGCGGCATGCGGTAGCATGCGTTGACCGGTGTGCCGCCAGCCGACCTGCCACTTGGGCGTGCTGCGCGTAAGGCGCGCGATGACGCGGCCGGCCTTGTCGGCAAGACGCCGGCCGAGGAACGTGACTGCGGCGGCTGTGGCTGCGTCCGACCTGCCGGGACGAGTTGCGGCATCGATCTTACCTTTCATTTGCCGCTGCTCACTGTGGCGTTCGACGGTCGCGACGCGGCGCACGATGAGACCAATGAGGTGAGAGAGTACGGCGTCCGCGCTGGCCAGCAGGTGATGTGGCGTCTCGAGTGCCGGACGCAGGAGTGCGGATGGCTCGGCGCCGAGGGAGTCCATCAATGACAGCTCGGGGCCTCGGCCATTGAGAAGCGCGCTCCACAGCGCGGCCTCACCCGGTATACCGTCGAACAGCGGCGTCAGAATGCGCGGGGCCTGTTCTGCCGCCGGCCCGCTGCCCGGCGCAGGCGCCGAGGTGAGGTTGATCACGAGGTCGGCAGCAGCGACGGCACCGCCCGCATGCTGACCCTCGGAGCTGACGGTGTCGGCGAGGCTTTCACGCGCATGTCCTGCCAACGTGCGATCGAGGAGCAGGAGCGCGGTCAGCGATGGCGGCGGCGAGAAGCCGGCGTGTCCCGTTTCAGAACGACGGATCCGAACCTCGCGCCCCGAAGCGTCCCGCTCCGACGCGGGCAGTGCCGCGAGGCGGCGACGAAGCTCGCCGTGCCAGCGCAGCGGCCGCCGGGCATCCTGAATGATCTCGATCCTCATGAGCTCGGCTCCTGCAAGCGCCGCGGCACGGCGAGAGTGGTCTACAGAAACTCCCGGATCGGCGTGCGCATATGGTAAACGGGCTCGCACGAAAGTCGCGGGCCCTGCACGGCGCACGACTTGCAGCGAAGCTTCTCACGGCCGCGACAGGCAACCGGCACGGAATCGATGCTGATCAAGCAGACCCTGCTCTATCTGCCCGCGCAACTCGTCGGGCCAATCTTTCAGCTCGTCTCGGTGATAGCCTGGACGCACTTTCTCACGCCCGAGCGCATGGGTGTGTTCGCGCTCGTCATGGCGACGCAGGAGCTTGCCTACATCGCCACGATGTTCTGGTTCACGCTCTATACGATGCGCTACTTCGACAGCGCCGCGACAGCCGAAGACCGCCAACGCTTCCTCCAGACGGAAAGCATGATGATGGCGGTATCGACCGCCGCATCCGTGATCATCGTCGCGGCACTAGTGGCGACCGTTGAAACGGAGTGGACGGTCTCTCTCGTGCTCGCTGCGCTGTCGTGCATCATGACGCGGGCGATCATCACCCAGCTCACCGACCGCGCCCGCACGGCGCACGACACGCTGACCTACTCGATCCTGCAGATCGTCTGGCCCGTCGTGGGCCTCGCCGCGGGCATTCTTCTGGTGGCCTACGTCGAGCAGAGCGCGGCGATGGTTCTGTGGGGCTATACCATTGCACAGGTGTTGACGCTGGTTCTCGCAGTTCTTCGGCTGGAGATCGGCTGGCGGCCATGGCAGGCGTCCGGTGACATCATCAAGGTTGCGCTGCGCTACGGGCTGCCTCTGCTCGCAGGCGGCGTCTTCACGTGGATCGCCAGCAATGGCCTGCGCTTTCTCGTGGAGTTCTTCGAGGGCGCCGCGGCGGTCGGCCTGCTGACGGTCGGCTGGGCGCTGGGACTGCGGGCTGCGAGCTTCGCGGCGATGCTGGTGACGGCCGCGGCCTTCCCGCTCGCCATGCGCCGGGCACGCGAGGGCGGCATGGGCGAAGGCCAGGCGCAGCTTGTTCGCAACGGCGTTCTGCTGCTGATCGCCATGCTTCCGGCGTCCGCCGGCTTATGGGCGATAGCCAGACCACTCACCGATCTGTTTGTCGCGGCGCCGTTCCGCGAGATGACGCACGCCATTCTGCCCCTGGCCATTGCCGCCGGTGCGATCCGCGCCCTGCGCATTCACTTCGGCGAACAGGTCTTTCTGCTGCACGAGCGGCCGGTCGTGCCGCTCGTAAACGACATCATCGATGCCGTGCTATCGCTCGGCGGAGCTGGGATAGGGCTTTGGTTGGGTGGCCTGCCAGGCAGCGTTGCGGGCGCGACGGCAGGTGCCGGCGTAAGCCTTGTCGTAACGCTCGCCTGCGGGTGGCACTGGTATCGCTATGCGCTGCCGTTCGTGGATGCCATCAAGGTGGGCGTTGCGACGTTGGCCATGCTGGTCGCCGTCCGACAGATGCCTCTCGCGGCCACATTGCCGTCGATCACGATAGCGGTCGTCGTCGGTGCGATTGTTTATGGTGTGGTGCTTGCAGCACTCTATCCGTCAGCGGCTGCACGGGCCTTCGGCCTGTTGCTTTCCGGCCTGCGATTGCGGCGCGCGGGCGGTGCATGAGGCTGGAGTTCAAGAGTTGCTTCACCAGACCGGGAAGTCGCGTGCCGAGCGTTCGGCGCCCGGCAGGTGCTGGCACGGAGCTTGTTAAGCCCTAGCTGGCGCACCCAGCATGCGGCAGATCGGCCGCCTTTGGGATGAACAGGGCGTCCAGCATGCAATTCGGACGAGTGAACATGAGTTATCGCCTTTCGGTCATCCATTCTTTCGATCCGCGCGGCGCCAAGGTCGGCGGCCTTGAGACCTTCATCCGCGACATGATCGCGTTCCTTCCCGACGACTTCACGTTCCTGATGATCGGCGTCGACGCGCGGGGCGACCTGGAGCTTGGCAAGGTTTCGCGGCAGGAATTTCGCGGCAAGTCCTTCGACTTTCTCCCCGTGCTGCATTTTCCTGACGACCGCGCCAGGGAGGCGGCGCGCTCCATCTCACAATCGATCAACTTCCAGTTCATGCAGGGCCTGCTCCGGCACCTGCCCAGGGTTCGGTCGGTGCTGAAGGAGCAACCGACCAGCGTCGATCTGCAACGCGTGGAGTTCGCGACGCTGGTGCGCGCGCTGGGTGTGCCGTTCGTGCAGATGCTGCATGGCGAGGGCGCGCCGAAGATGCAGATGGACAGCCTGTTGAAGAGCTACCGCTACGTCCACAACATCAACGAATGGCTGGCGGTGAAGGCCTGCAACAAGTTCCTGTGCGTCAATCCGATCATCACCGAGCGCATCCGCGCGACCTATCCTGGTGAGGCTCACAAGATCGATACGCTGTCGACCTGGGTGGATCCGCAGACATTCTCGCCGCGCCCGCTCCCCCGGGGCGACGAGTTCGGCATTGCGTTCGCCGGCCGGCTCGATCTCTTCAAGGTGCCATCGCTCATGTTCAGGACGATCGCGCGCCTTGCCGACAAGATCGGCCCGGCCGTGCGCTTCCACTACATGGGTACCAGCGATCCCAACCGCTTCCCCGAATTCAGCGCCATCGAGGCGCACACGACCCTGCACGGCTTCAAGACGGCGGGCGGTGTCGCCGACGTGCTCGCCTCCGCGCACGCCGGTATCCTGACCTCGGAGTTCGAGGGCATGCCGTTCTCGGTGCTGGAGGCGCTGGGATCGGGCCGGCCGGTGGGCGCCATCCACCTGCCGCAACTGGAAAGCGTTATCAAGGACGGCATCAGCGGCCATCTCGTCGCCCGCTCGGCGAGCAGCGAGGACATGGCCGACCGGCTGGCGGACGCTTTCGTTGCAATCCGTGAAGCGCAGCGGTCCGGGCTGATGACGCCGGACTCCGTTGCCGCCGAAATCAAGGAGTTCCGTCCCGCGGTGCAGCTCGCCAAATGCTACCAGAACCATCGTGAGCTTCAGGACCGCCGCTTTGGCAAGGGCAAGACACGTTCGCTCAGCGCGGCGGCATCGCTTTGAGCGCGGACGCGACAGCGAACCATGCGGGCTTGCGGTGGAACGACTTGTCGAGAAGAAGAGGCCGGGGCTCGCGTCGCAGCTTGGCGCCAGAGGTGGCTTCGTACCAGAGCCAGCTGGTGTGATCGGCCAGCTGCCAGAACGTGAGTGCCTTGACGGCGGGATGCGGCAGAACTGCGGTCAGGAACCTGCGATAGAGATCGGCGACCGCGGCGTCCCGCTGTCTGATGTCGGCGGCAAATGCGCGGTCGTTGACGTCGAGTTCGGTGATGTGGATGGCAAAGCCGAGGCTTGCAATCTCGTCGAGGAAGCCAACGAATTTCGCGAAGTCGTAGGGTTTGTCCGAGAACAGGTGGGACTGCAATCCCACGGCGTCGATGGGGACGGCGTCCGCCTTCAATCGCTTCAGCAGGGCGAGCAGGCTGTCGCGGAACACCTTGCCGTTCTCGTCGTCGCTCTCTGTCTGCGCTTCATTGAGAACCAGAATCGCGCTGCCGTCCAATGCCCGCGCGGCGCGGAACGCGCGGGCGATGTAGCTCTCGCCGAAGGCCGTCAGGAATGGACCTTTGCGAAGGTTCCCAGGTAGCCTGTCCCACGGCCCGATCGGTTCATTGACGACATCCCAGGCCCAGACGCGGCCGCGATAGCGCTCGACCATCGTCATGATGTGCGCCTCGAACAGCAGCCGCACCTCGTCGGGGCCGAGCCGGTGAATCCACTGCGGCAGAGCATCGTTCCAGATGAGTGTGTGGGCGCGCAGCTTCAGTCTGTTGCGCGTCGCGAATTCCACGAGCCGGTCGGCTGGCGCGAAGTCGAGCGTGTCTGCTGCCGGCCGCAGCGTCGACATCTTGAACGAGAGTTCGCTCGTCAGTGTGCGCGCGTCCCTCAGGTAGGCCGCTGCGTACGCCTGGCCATAGGGCTGGTCGAGTTCGTGTACGGCGAACGAGGCGCCAAGATCGATCCCCTTGGCAATGGCAAGGGTGCCGAGCGACGTGGCGCCGTCTTCCGCCTTGCTCCGTTCCGCCGCTGCGGCAAGTGCCCGGTGCCCAAACACCGGGCCAGCAGCGGTTGAGGCGAGGAGGGAGGTCGCACCAGAGAGAACGCGGCGCCGGTTGGGAAAGCCGTGTTGCGAGCGCCTCATGTCCGCTAGCCTTCGGGCGAGGCAAGCCGGGCGCCGGCGAGACGCTGCTGCGCGTCGTGAGAGAACATGGAGCGGACGCGAGCACTGTCTTGCGCGGCGGCCTCGTTCCAGAAATCGAGGTTGGTTCGGGCTGCCATCACGGCGTCGCGGCGCCAGCCGGGCGAGGAGACGAGCCGGTCGATCATCGCGGCCGCCGCATCGGCATCGTCGCGCGGGATGAAGATGCCGCTCGCGCCCAGCACCTCGCGGAATACGGGGATGTCGGCGACCACAACAGGCAGACCTGCGAACTGCGCTTCGAGCAGCGGCAAGCCCAGGCCCTCGTCGTGCGCCGTCGAAAGGTAGATGTCAGCGTGCTCGATGATCCGTCGGGCCTCGTCGGTGGATAGGTATCCGTGCAGTGTCACGCCGGGCTCGCCGGCCAAGCGGGTGGCGTCCTCGCCCCAGCCCGCGCGGCCGATGATGTGCAGCTCGGCACCCTCGTATCCGCGCGCTGCGAGTGCCGCGCGCAGCCGCGCTGCATAGCCGTAGTTCTTGCGGGGTTCGACGGTGCCGACGGCGACCATGCGCAGTGGCTGCGGGCGATCTGAACGCGAGATGCGATCTCCCGGGGACAGGCCGAATACGTTGCCGACCTGCGGCCGGTAGAGTGCAATCTCGGCAGTCTTGCGCACATGTGGCTGCAACTCGGCGCGGGTCTTTGCGGAGTTCGTCAGGAACCTTTTCAGCCGTGTAATCGCGATGCGGAAGGGCCAGGCCATGTAGAGCCGTGCCTTTAATCCGAGGTCCTGCCGCCGCGTCATCAGGAACAGGTCGTGGACGTAGAGTACCACGCGTTCCGGACACAGGGTCATCAGCGGAGATGGGGGAAACCCGGGAAAGGCGAAGTGCGCGTCGCGATGCATAAGAGCGAGCAGCGGCAGCAGAACCTGCTGCTTGACGATCATGGAAGCGATGCCGCGCGACCGGACAGGAACGACCTCGGCGCCGGCAAAGTTCACCTTCTCGAACAGCTCGATCGCAATCCGTTCGAGGCCCGTGACGTGCCGGCCGAGGTGCGTGAGGTCGAGGTAGACCCGGCGGGGTCGGCGCTCACCCGCGCTCACGCTCATGCGTGATCCTCCGCCGGGCTTGCCTTGGCCAAGCCGACGGTCTCGGTCTTGCGTGAGGCGGATGCCCCGAGCACTTCGGAGACGAGCGCCTCGTAGGCAGGCACGCGGACCGAGAACGAGAAATCGTTGGTACGGCGGCGGCGCTCCAAGGGCTCACCCGGCTCCTGCAGCGTGTCGTCGATAGCCTGCGCGAGCTGCACTTCGTCCTTGAGCGAGACGATGCGGCCGAACCGGCCGTGCCTGAGGATCTCGAGAGGTCCCGAGCACGCCGTGGCGACAATCGGCAGGCCGTAGGCCATCGCTTCGACGATGACGTTGCCGAAGGGCTCCGAAATTGACGACAGTACGAAGCATTTGGCGGCCGCATAAGCGGCCCAGGGCTCGCGACTGTAGCCGGGCATGGAAACGCGCTCGCCCAATCCGAGGCGATGGACCTCTCGCACGAGCATGTCGCGCTGCGGACCCTTGCCCAGGATCACGAGGCGCGAATTGGGTGTGCGTACACGGGCGAAGGCGCGGATCAGCGTTCGGAAATCCTTCTCCGGAACGAAACGCCCCACCGCGAGCACCGTATTGTCACGGTGCGCGAGTTCTGCTGCCGAGGGCAGGGCTGCGACTTCGGGAAAGAACACCGGATTGTGGATCGTGATGGTCTTACCGGGCTCCGCACCCCAGCGCTTTATCAGTTCCTCGCGCAAACCTTCGGATACCGCGATGGTGCGGTCGGCAAGGCGAGAGAGCAGGGGCAGGAAGTAGTAGGTGAACCAGCTCAGCCAACCGGTCTTCCACTCGTTATAGCCGTGATAGGAGATGATCGCGTGCATCGGGTGGCCGGAGAGTGCACGGGCGGCGAGAAGCTTTGTGTTGGAACCGCCGACAGCGGTGATGGCAAGCGCCGGCTTCTCGGTGGCCAGAATTCGCGACAGCCGCCACGTAGCGCGGAAGTGACCCCGCCCGAGTGTGTGCAGCGGGATCGCAGGATCGAGGTTGCCTCGATTGTCGTCCGCTTCGAAGTCCTGGACGAAGACAACGTCGTAGCCGCGCTTCTGGAAGGCGGACGCCAGACAGGCCCATAGGCGCTCGGCACCGCCGTCGACCAACCCGTGCGTGTAGAACAAGATCTTGGTCGGCTGCATCAGGGGGTTCTTTCTTTGGCGTTCGGCGGCCGGTGCCCGCCGGCAGCATGATCGCGATGTTTAGTGGTTTGCCCCTTTGACGTCGTTAACGGTCGTGTTCTCCTTTAGGATGCTGCGTTGCGTTGCGGATTTCCGTGCGACAGCGACAGGCGGGCGAGAAGGAGCGCACACTGCGCGTAGCGGCCCGCCAGCCGGCGGGGATTTGTTGCGAGCCGCCAGGCCCACTCCATGCCGCTTCGCTGAACAACCCGAGGTGCACGTGTCTGCGATCCGGCGAGGAAGTCGAGGGCCGCGCCGATGCATACGAACACGACGGGAATGCCACGTTCTACGGCGCGCGCGGCCAGCAACTCCTGTTTGGGAGCGCCGAGCGCCAGCAGGCAGAGGCGCGCGCCCGAGGCGGCGACGCGATCGAGCGCAGCATCTGCCGAGGGACTTTGCGGATCAAATCCCATGGGCGGAGCCTCGCTGCCAGCGATCGACAAGCGATATCCGGTGTTGGCGGCGAGGCGAGCCCCGGCGCGCCCCAGCACGCCAGGGCTGGAGCCGAACAGATAAACGGGCAGGTCGCGCTCCGCGGCAGCTTCCATGAGCGGCAGGACGAGATCGGCGCCCGTCGTGCGCTCCACGGCCGCGCCCTGGCGGCGCGCGAGACGAGCAACCGGAGCACCGTCGGCCGTCACAAAGCGCGCGTGCCGGTACGCGTCGCGGAAGCGCGCGTCGGTCCGCAATTTGACCAGGTGGTCGAGGTTCAGAGTGAAGGCCGCGCAGCTTTCACCGCGCTCGGCGGCGCTCGCGATTGCGGCGACCGCATCATCCATGCGGGCGAGGTTGATACCCCAGCCATCAACGGAAGCGAGCACGGGATGCTCGATGCCCGCTGCGACGCTCGTGGCCGAGCTCGGGTTGCCGTAATGACGCGACGTTACGCTGGACTGCATCATAGTTGTACTGAGAGTTACGTGCTGCTCACCAACACCAAACCGGACCATTGTTCAAGCACGTTCGCGGTCACACCGGAAAATCCCACGAGCGTAAGACGTTGCCGGAAGCCGTTCGAGTGGTTCCCGGGTCCCTGAGCGAGGTGGAAGCAATCCGCATGCCGCCGCTAAAGACGGGTCGCAGCGTGCGTCAAGCGCCCCCCGGCATGGTGGACGAACCGTTAAAGGCGCTTGCCCGTCCCTCAGTGACAAACGCGATCGCGATGAGGCGCGCCGCGAGTTGCCCCGCGGCGCGCCTCAGAACGGTCGATCTCAATGGAGTTGCACGGTGCCGCAAGCGTGTCAGGCCGGACCGCTTTCCGACATGTTGAGCACAATACCTGTGAGCCGGTCGCCGGCATGCGCGAGAATGCCTGCCGTTTCCGACAGCGTCGGAGGGGTGGTGTCGCCGGCCCGCGCCACAAGCACAATGCGATCGGCGATGGGGACGAGGGCCGTCGC
>JBFWNY010000057.1:0-13715 GCA_050250815.1 Hyphomicrobiaceae bacterium | reverse complement strand
GTTTCGACTATCGCAAGCTGATCGCCCCGACCAGTACGCCCAGGAAATCCCGCCGCGGATCGGTCGTGACGGTCGATTTGAGCGGCATGGCGAGCACCGGCCGGCCATGACAGCTCACAGGCTCGCCGTCGAGATCCCGGTTGAGGAACAGGTGACAGACGTGCGGCTCGGCCGGCGGGAAGCAGACGTACCAGACCGAAATATTGAAGAAGGTCTCGAAGTTCCGGAATGTGCGATGCTCGTAGGCGTCGATCAGGATGTGTTCGTCGTAGATCGACTTCGCCTTCACGTCGAAGGCGAGCGTGCCGATGGTCGGAAGTCCCACCAGAAAATCCGGTCGCTTGATCTCGCCGCGCAGGCCCTGCGGCACGCTAAGCGGCGACTGCTCGACATACATATGCGGGAGCACACAGCGGTTGAGCCATGCCCGAAAGTGCGCCTCGGCGGCATCGCCCTGTTCCTTGCGCGCCTGTCGGGTCAGCCTTGCCATGGTGCTAGCCGTTGTCGGCGGAGGTGCCGCGCTTGGACTTCCGCGTCCCTGCCGGTGCATTCGGTTTCGGAGACCGGGACTTGGGCGCACGCTTGCGAGTGCCAACCTCTGCATGGGCATCGGCCCAAGCGAACAAATCGCCCTGCGATTTGGTGTTGACCGCTTTGCTCCAGCCCTTGCCCTTGGCCTCGGTATCGAGCCAGGCGGTGACGAAGGTGACGGGGCCCCCGGCATTCATCAAATCCAGCGGCGGCAGGAAATGCGAGCGGTATCCCGTTTCGCTGATCGGCAGCGGCGCCTTCTTCGGTCTCAGGCTTTCGATCTCCAGGTGATCGTTGCCCGAGCTCAGATAGTCTCGGGCATGCGTGATGCGAACGGTGATGGTGGTCTCGCTTACGGGATCGCGCCATTGGATTTGGTAGCGCGTCTGGCGCGGTGCGTTGCCGCCGAGCCGCTGGCGTTCAGATGATGCCTCTCCAGGCTTGCGCGCGATCTCGTCGGCGATGCGCTTCCTGGCTTCGGTCAGAGTGCGGGCGCGCACCGTGATCTGATCGCTGCCATCCTCGGACGTGGCGATGAAGACATCGGGACCGGCACCCCAGTAGGCGCCGTCACTGTCATAGCCTTGCGCATTGACGCGGATGCGCTGGATATCGTGCTTGGGTCCGCTCATGAGCCGTTCCCCGGCCTCGGAGCAGGTCGAGTGGCCGCGCGGCCATGCAGGCGGGCATCGGTTTCCGGGTCGCGCCGGGGCGCATCACTGCCGTCATTGTCCGAGCGAGTGTTCGCCGCTGCATAGACTGCAACCCGCTCGGCGATGGTGGCGGCCGGGACGCGGATATCGTCGACCAGCTTGAAATACCGGTCACCCAGCCGCGCATAAATGTCGGTGAGATTGCCCCACAGGCGCTCGGAGATGCGGAAGCTTTCGACGCCGTTTCTGGTGGTCCAGCCGACCGGCGGCAAGACGTTGAGCGCATCGTTGAATTGCGCCTCTGAGACCTCGGTGATGTCTTGCCTGTAACGCGCGGTGCCGGCGGCATCGGCAAGCTTCCAGGCGTCTTCGAAGGCCAAGCGTTGCGCCAAGGGATAGCGGGCGTGGATCTGCGCGGCGTTCTCGTGGGCGTGCAGCGTCAAACCGTCATCGGGATGGATGAGATCGACGATTGAGGTTTCGCCGGGGACGTACCAGCATTCGGTGAAGGCCTCGAGCGGCAGCTTGCGGCGCGGGGTCGTGGCACTGCTCATTGGCGCGGCCCTCCAGCAATGCGGGCGGCGCTGACGCGCTGTGAGGGATCATCGGCGGGCCGGGCCGGCGCATGGCCCTCCTCTGCTCCAACATCGGGACGAGCTGCAGCATCGACACCGGGATCATCATTCGGCTGCAGGCTGTAGAGATAATCGACGGCCTTGGTGGCGAGTGAGGCGGCCGTGAAGATTGCTTTGGTGTCGCCCTTCAGCACCTCCAGCCAGTTGGCGATGTACTGGGCGTGATCGATGCGCGGGGTGTTGGTGATTTCGAGGCCGGCGCAGAGATAGGCGGCGGAAAGCTCAGCGACCAGTTCCTCGAAAGCGTAGGCGTGGTCGCCGAAACGGCCGAAGTCGCGGGCCAGGCGATGGTCGGCACCGCTCCAATGGCCGAGCTCGTGGAGACGCGTCGATTCATAGGCTTCGGTCGGCGTCGAGGTGGCGGTACCGGAGAACAGATTGCGTTCGGGGATCTGGATGAAGTCGCCCTCGCCCCTGCTGTCGCGGTGACGATAGAAGGCGCGCTGGCCGCCCTCGCGGAATTCGGCGCCGGTCGCGGCGATGAAGGCATCGACATGGGCGAGCCGAACGGTGAGATCGGGTCGCGGTGCGGAAGCTGCGATGGTGAAGCCGTCCACCTGGCCGACATTGAACACCCAGGCGGGCTTGGCATAAAGACGCTTGCTTTGATCTTCGTCGTCACTCGCGTCCGCGGTGCTTGCTTGCTCACGCTGTTCTTTCGGAACCCACTCGCCGTACTTGATGATCAGCGAGCCCTTCTCGCCTTTGCGCACCTGTGCACCGAGTTCCTCCCATTGCTTGTAGGTTGCCCAGACTTGGTGCTCGTACTTCTTCACATCGGCATCGATCCAGAGCGACAGCACGTTGGAGCCCTTGTAGGGCTTCTCGGTCAGCGCGTTCTTCGGGATGGTGAAGGCGACGCCGGGGCGATGCCACGGCATCTCGAATGCGCCGGCACCGGCTTCGATGGCTGCGACGATCTTCTGCGTGATGGCCTCGTGTACATCGAGCCGTTGGCGCGCCTCCGGTTCGCCTCGTGGCTTCAACGCGTCGTACGTGCGCGGCTTGCCTGCCTTTGATCTGGTCGTCTTGGATTTGGTGGTCTTCGGTTTCATGGGGAGCGCTCCTTTTTTTGCGGGGGTTCGCCCCGAGGGGCCCCGGCAAAAAAAGGAGACGCCCGGCTGGCGTGCTGACGGCTCGCTGCCGAACGTCCCGTTCCCAAAAGCATCGCTTGATCGGCTGCTCAGGCTTCGGCGGTCGGAGCCTTGTCGCGGCCCCTCTTGGCGCGCGCCGTTGCACTGCCGCGCGCGGCTGCGGCATCGGGTGCAGCGTCGCTCGGTGCCTTGGCGCCGCGTTCGGCTTCGAGCTCTGCCGATGATTTCCAGTCGAGCACGTTGCCGGCGAAGCGCAGGCCACGCTTGCCTTCGAGGTCGCGGGCAAGAACGGTGAAGCGGCCCTTGGAATTCCAGAACGAGCCGATATCGGAGTAGCCCTTGCCGGGGCGGTGACGCAGCGTGATGTAGAGCGGGATGTCCTTGGATTCCGGCTGGAACAGCTCGGCAGGACGCTCGCCGGTTTTCTTGAACTCGCCTTGCAGGATGGCGTCCCTGGCGGCGAGTTCACGATCGCGCGCTGCGGCATAGCCGCCCCAGATGGTGGTGACGGTGCCGTCGCGCGGATCGGTCACCTCGCGGGGTTCCAGCTTGCGGATGTCGTAGATGTCGCCGGCGGGTGTCTTGAACCAGCCACTATGGGTTCCGGCGTTGATGAAGAAGCCGTTGTCGGTTTCGGGGTAGTCGGGTTTGGGTTCGGTCGTGCTCATGAGAAGTTTCCTTGCAGTCTTGGGTTTGTCTGCAACGAAACTAGACGCGGGCTCCTGCAAGCTGACAGCTGGCATCTGGGGGGCAGAGAAAATGGTGCAGCCCTTTGAGCCACGGAGCTTGGCCGATTGGTCGGAGCCCTCTCCTGTTCGTCTTTCTCGTTGACGAGCTCCGCGGAATTCGGGGCTGTTTTCCTGGAGCCGGCCATCGCGCGCCTTCACCCGCCCGGGGGTGCGCGTGGACGGCTCCCTGCAGCCCCGGGGCTGTTTTCTTGGTGAGGTCTGAGCCGCCGCTTGGGCGTGCGCGCGACTATGCAGTGGTACGTATTGCCATGCTGCCTGCGTCAAGGATCGTCACCTGGATAGGCGGAGACCGCGGCCTGCATCATCACGGTATCCGCGGGCTCCGGGGCGCTCCTTCGGCGCCCTAGAGCCTGGCCCCGCGCGCATCCGCGCGGGGAGACGCCCGCACTTCTTCCTGTGTCACGGCCAACGAATCACTAGGTGAGCCATCATGGTGTCAGATTGCTGCACGAGACGGCGTGCCGCATAATCAAGGGTCAATCGGTCGATTCGTGACGCTGTGACCGCGCGATCGATCGCCCGCATTTGAGTGTCCAATGACCAACAAGACGGCCTATCTCGTTCCCGATACCAACTTGTTCGAACAGTGCGAGCCGCTGCATCAGCTCGACTGGTCGGCATGGTCTGACTATGACGAGGTTCGCATTCTCGTCACCGATCCGGTCATGGAGGAAATCGACAGGCACAAGGCGCAGGGCAACTCGCGCGTCGCTAGAAAATCGCGCATCTTCTCTGCGCTACTGAACGAAATCCTCGATGCCGATCAACTGACAAAGATCGTGCGTGAGGAGCGGCCCCGTGTCGTGCTCGAACTCTGTCCCCATATTGCACCTACGGCGTCGCTGCATCCAAGCTTTGACTACACGCGCGCCGATCATCGTCTGGTTGGATGCGCGCATGCACTGAGTGCGTTTCATGAGCCGCTCTGGCTACTATCCGGTGATAGCCGGCCAAAGGCGGCAGCACTGATGATCGGCCTGGCACGGAAACCCATTCCTGACACTTGGCTCTTGAAGCCGGAACCTGACGAGCGCGACAAGGAAAACGCCGCCCTTCGGCAGGAACGCGACCGCCTGCTCAAGGCGGAGCCGGTGCTGACGGCAGATGCCGTCGACGGACAGGGCAAGGCCATCGGCATCATCACTGGCGAGTTGACCGTATTCGAGGCGATGACGACGTCGGAGATCGATGACATCATTGATCGATTGAAGCACCTCTATCCTCAGGCGAAGGACTTCGGTCTGCGCGAACGACAGACGCGCCGGCTCAGGAGCGATATGGGATTGGCAATCGCACTGACCGGCCTGACAGAGACGTTCGAGCCGGCAACAGAAGCGGAGATCTCGAACTACGAGAATGAAGCCTACCCTGGCTGGATCCAAGGGTGCCGAACTCATCTGAGAGGGCTGCACGATGCGCTGCAGGCGGCAACGCCATGGCCCCCGTTCGCTTTCCGATTGGCGAATACAGGGACACGGGCGGCTGAGCACACGTTGGTGACGTTAGAGGCGCGGGGTAACTTCATGCTCATGACGCCGCCCAGAGAGCCTGATCCGGAAGATGATCCGCCCGCAAAGACGCTGGAACTTCCCAAACCACCAAAGCCTCCTAAAGGCCGCTGGCGGACGCACAGTATCAGCTCCATGCTCGACCTGTACGGCATGCAGCGGGGCAGTATCGTGCCCGTGTCTCCCTTCAGGAATATGTTGGCCTCATTGCCAGACAGGACCCGGGATGTGCACGCATTCTACTATACGCCCGAACGCCCCAGTGAGCCTGTGCAGAAATACGCTCTGACCTGCGAGCAATGGCTGCACGGAACACCGATGAGCTTGGGTGGCCATTTCATTCCGGCGGAGAGTGCGGATGAGCTGAGGGGCGAGGTCGTGTGCAGCTTACGCGCGGCCAATGCGTCGAGCACGTACCAAGAGAAGATCACCGTCCGGATCAAGGTCGTGCGGAAATCGGCGTCAACCGAGGTTGAGCGCCTGCTGATGGCGATGTGAGTGATGCCGCAGAGCGAACGGCGACCACGTCAGTCCCGGCGGTCACGTTGAATCTTCCTCGGCAAAACCACTTTCGTCGATCGTTGGGCGAAGGTAACTTGCAGCAACGACGACGAGGCCCGCATGACCGACGACCTGGACGATCCCGAGATCATCAACTCCCGTCACAATGGCAAGCTCACGCGCGGCGGCATCACCGTCGAGATCGTCATCTGCCGGCTGGCTCACACTAAGTGGTCGCTGGAGGTCGTGGACCGCGACAACAACTCGATCGTCTGGGATGGCGAGTTCGATACCGATGACGACGCGTATGCGGAACTCATGCGCTCGATCGACGAAGAAGGCCTGGACGGCATCCTGCGCGATCCCAAGCGGCTGAACTGATCAGGATCAGCATGACTAAATTCCCCGCGCCCTCTCCGCCGCAGCCATGAGAAACGGGCCGATCACCGCGATGAGATCGGCGAGCGTACCCGGCTGCATCGCGACGTTGGCGACGAACGCCGTCCATTGCTGCTGCTTGTGTGGGTCATCGGCAAAGGCGGGCGTCAGGGCGTCGGGCAGCGCTTCGGGGATGGCCGTGCCTCGCCGCTCGAACGTGGCGCGGATGGCTGCCGCCAGACGATCGGCGTCTATATCGCCAAGCGTGGCCAGCACCCAGATGTCGTAGAAATCCTTCATGCGGCTGTTGGCACGGCCGAGCATGACCATGGCCTGAAACTTCTCGGCGATGACGGCTTCGGGCGGATAGACGCGCAGCCGTGGTGCAGGCTGATCGAGCAGTACCGGCAATTCCCGCTCCTCAGGAACCGCGGCGTCGCCAAAGCCGATGTCGACGAGCACGCGGATGCGCGCACCATCGAGGGTGGCGAAGGTCTTTAGCCGCAGCCCGTCGTATTCCATGTCCTCCCGAATATCCTCGACAGTCAGGGCTCCCACATCGAATGCGACGCCATCGTCCTCGGCCACGGCGCACACCTCGCGGAACACGGCGAGCATGGCGGCGGGATCGGGATTGCCGAAGCCGAGCAGATCGAGATCCTGCGTCGGCCGGTGAGGATCATCGAACCATGCAGCCATCAGCATGGCACCCTTCAGCACGAAGCGGTCGCGATGGGCGGAGCGGCTGAGGCGAAACAGCAACCGCTCCAGGACGTAGCGCGTCAGCAGCAGCTGGAACGGCTGGTTGCGCTCCCGCGCCAGATTGAGGAGCCGCGCACGTACAGATGCGCCGATGTTGGCGGGTCTACGCATGCGAGGTCAGTGCCTCCACATAGGGCCGCATCGCCTTCCACACGCCGAGCCGTTCGGCGATGCGGGCGATTTCGGCGGGTGCGGCGCGCCGCTGGCGCAGCAGTGTGCGCAGGCCTTCCAGTGCCAGCGTCAGGCCGGGGCTGCTCTTGAAGCGCGGTCCCTGCCGCTGGCGATAGCGAAAGAGATCGACGACGGTGCGCGCGGGCGTGGTCACCGGCACGGTGACGCCGTCGATCACATGCCGCTCGATATCGACCCCGAGCATCTCCGGCGCGAAGCGCACGACCTGAACCGGCGGATGCGCAATGGCGGGTTTGCGATCCTTGGAGCCGATGGCGATCCACACCTTGGCGGGGATGGTATCGGTCAGCTCATGGAAGGCCAGCGCGGATACGAGGCAGATCACGCCGGACGGCACCAGCCCGGCAACGATCGCCAGATCGTGGTTGGCATCGACCGCCTGATCGGGCAGCTGGTAGAGACCACGCCCGAGGCGGATGACCTCCCCACGCTTCAGCATGCGCGAGATGGTGGCGGTGGTGATGCCTGCATCGACGAGCTCTGACACGCGCACGACGCCCTTGCGCGCAAGAAGCGCGCGAGCCTGCTGTTCGAGAGAGCCTGATCCTGCCGTCATAGCTGGCGACTATGATGCAAAACGTCGGATAAGTCAAGTCTTTATCCTGCGGTGCACATCAAGCAAGCAGCAAGCGGGCCATAGCTGCCGAATGCCGGGCTTTCGATACTGCACGTACTTCGATCGGCCCTACCCCACGGCTGTGCTCTGTCATCAGCAGTAACAACATAGACCTACGGCGAGGCGTCATGCGTGCTGCAACTTGATGAATGCTTCGAACAGCTTCACCCAACAATCGGTGGTCTGCTTGTCGAAGGCGTCGATACCTCGTTGCAGCGCACGCCTCTTGGCCTCCAACGACAGCGCGATTTTCCAGTGCTTCTCCAGTTCAATCCTGTTCGCTTTGGCCCACGCCTCGACCTGTGGCACGAACGGCACGTTCGGCTTGATTACGTCAACTAACTGCTGCTCTGGACGGCGCTCGATGCGATCCATGATCTCGGCGAGGAAGGACGCTGGGAAAAGGTCCTCGACCTCCGCGTCATCGAAGACGAATTCCTTCAACGACAAGAGGCGGTTTGGCGCAGCGGCGTAAAGATTGGAACGCAGATCCTTAATAGCCGAGCGAGCAACCACGTCATCATCGAACAGAATGACCGGCAGCTGTTCGTCTCGACCAGTGAGGATGGCTGCTGTGATACGCGCGGACTTGGCGCCGCCGGCCGGCGGGAACACCAACTCGCTCGCGGGTTTGATGGCAGCCGCTGCTGTCAAGAGGGTCTTGATGGTGGTCAAGTAGTGCTGATCTGAGGGGCCTTCGACGATAATCGGCATACAGCCAATCAGTAGGCTCTCAGCGATATTCAGATTGAGCGCGGAATAGACGGCATAGGCTGCTCCCGGCTGAGGATCGCCCTGACCGCCGCGTAAATCGGGAGTTGCCTTGGTGGTGCCGTCTGATGCGACGAACACTTTGCGGGCTCGATCCAGCCGATCCGGTTGGACGAGAAAAGGCGAGTGTGAGGTATAGACGATCTGATTCGACTGGACAGCCAAGCTCTCAAAAAACGCCGAAAGATCGCGCTGCGCAAGCGGATGCAGCGACATGCCTGGCTCATCCAGCAGGAGCACGGCGTTCTTGTGTTGACCTTCGCTTTCGACCAGGAAGACGAGATAGAAGCTCAAGAACCACTGCAGCCCGGTACTCCGGCTTTCGAGTTCGATTTCTTCTGGACGGCGGTCGTCGGACACCCAAATGCGGAAGTGATCGCCGTCAGCGTCGAACCGGAAACGATAGTCGCCCTGCTTCCACCACGCCTTAAATTCTTTAGTGAGTGACGTAGAGGCCGATTGCAAGAGGATGGCACGGGTACGCTTGGCCTCGGCGACCTTGGCGATCTCTTCGGGGGTAGGTTGGCGGTTCTGATTCTGCGGGTCCTTGAAGTCACGGCCGAGTTCGAGGATTTCCTCGGGCTTCAGACGAACGAACGAGAACAATACGCGCAACGTTCGCGCCTTGGCTTCCTCCTTGGCCCCTAGGTCAGTGCGTTTGAGGTTCTGCACGACGTGCGGGAGATAGATCTCTGAATCGAGATTGCCATAGTTGGCGTAGTACACGAACTTTGGAATCGACTCGACCACCAGCTTGATGACATCGGCGCTTGCCGCAGGGTCTGGCTGTGAAACTGAAGCGACGGTGCCCGTAAGTTGTTCGATCACTTGGTGCAGCAGCGGGGCGATGGCACTGGTCTTAGCCGGATCAGTAGGCAAGAGGGCCGACACGGCATCGAGCACCGAGCGGACTTCGGCCGCGGTCATCGTTTGGCCGATTGGCAATCTAGTGATGGCCACCGACACGCCTGCCTTCAGCCCATCGACGAAGCTGGCTTCTGATTTCAAGGCCTTGGCATTGTCAACGTCTGCGAGCAGTGCTTCGAGTTGGCTGCGGATCTCGGACGTTTCAATGTCGTTGATGTGCGCGTACTTCGGGAACGCAACGGTGTAGCGCTTGTCATAGTGGCGAGTGACCTCGACAAGCGAGGCCTCCTCAGTCGTGATGCCAGCTTTTGCGGCCAGGACAGCGGCATGCTCGGCGGTCTCAAACAGCGCAGTGACGAACGCGAAATCCTCTGGTGCCTCTCTTATCGCGGTGAAGAGGGACTTAGGATAGTCTGATGTCGGATGAAGCTCGCCTTCACGTGCCGGGTTGAGCTTCCATAGTGGCAGCAGCAGATTGGACTTCCCAGATTCGTTAACGCCGATGAGCGCGGTAACATCGTCCAATTCGATCCAGCCACTGTCTTGCACCGATCGGAAATCGGTGACTCGGAATTTCAAGAGTTTCATATGTGCCCACCCGTAGCCTGAAACAATGCGCCGCCGATGCGACACTAGAACCTGGAATGCTCGGGGATTCGGCAAGTGAAATCAATGAAAACCCTATACTTATCAACGAGTTTCGTGGCTACAGTTTTATCGTCCTGTGGCACCTCGTGCCGCCCTTGTTCCCCACGGTTTCACATCGACACTGAGGGGGCCGCGGGCGTCGTTCCACAGCGAATGGAAGATCGCGCGTTGCGATTGGGCGAGCGCCTTGTCCTCGATGATGATGGTGCGGCGGCGCAGCGTGCCGGTATGGTAGGCGATCCGGTCGCCGTAGATGTAGACGGGCACGGTCTTGCCGAAGCGCTCGCGTGGCAGGAGGCGGTAGGCCGTGGTCTCTGCGAGGAATTCGGTCGTCCCCTCGCCCACCAGGATTTTCTGCGTAATGCCTGCGCGTTGCAGCCGGGCGTAGTGCTGCTCGACGCGGGCAAGGCCGTCGTACTGGACGGCGAACGCTTCATCGAGTCCCAGCACCAGGATCTCGCGATCGTCGCTGGCGTGTGCGGTCGTGTAGAGGCTTTCGAACAGCGCAGACGTGGCCGCCTTGCCATCGATGGTGGTGACGACGTCAGTCTTCAGCTTGACGCCGGAGCCGGGCAGGAACTCGATGCCGTTGCTTTCCAGTGCATCCTTGATCTGCAGGATGGTCTCGCGGCGCGCCGACGTGTTCTCGTTCTCGACGTTCTTGATCGAGGAGTTGGCCATCTGGGCGGCCTTGGCGAGATCGGACTGGCTCCAATTCAACAGGGCGCGCGCGGCGCGTATCTGGCTGCATTCTAAAATCATGAAATCATTATCTTTACGGCCCCATAACGAGTCAACGCCGGAATTACTCTCAAAGGGCCACGCACGATGGACGAATTCGCCAATTGCCGAATTCGCTGCCATTCAATCAGCCACATTAATCTTCATGAATGCCGTCATCCGCGGCTGCGCAATGGCGGTCCCGTGGCGCCCGCCCTGCTGATGGCGGTGCGCGCGCCTGTGGTCAGGCTCATTTCGAGCCGCAAGGCCGATGTATAGGCCATGGTGAGATCAATGAGGCCCGCGGGTACGTTGCCGGCCTCGAAGGCGGCCCACAGCGCTGCGCGTAGCTCGGCAAGCCGCGCCGCCTCTTCGTTCGCCGGACGCGGCAATGCGCTCGCAGGCGTGTCACTTGCAGCCATGGTATTTGCCTCGGCGTCCTGCGTCTTGGCGTGCAGCGCGGCGTAGGGGCTCGCCTCGTAGGGCTTGCGTGTGTGGCTCGAGGAAGTGGACAGGCGGAACCTCGTCACAGATTGCGGTAACGAAAGGACCAGAAGTATCAGGCACTGGCGGGTGCAGGGTCAACGCCAGACAGCCTCCGCAACACCGATATGTCAACGTTTGGACCGGCCGCGCTGGCCTTTTGAGTTGGCGTGTCGGACGGCCGCGATAAATCGGTCAGGATCGACCGCGCTACGCAACACTTCACCGCCGGAGTCGCCGCGCGAGTGTGCGCACGGCTTGCAAGGGCTGGCGGTACTGACCGACGAGGCGTGAGCGGTTATGCAAACCAACTGACAACGCGGCACGCTCGCGGCGATGACGCATGCGCTGTGCCGAAGACATCTGGCGCAGGCCAGCCTTCAGGGATGCGATGCGGGATGAGCGCAGGGCAGCGGCGCGGCGGTTTTCTTCGAGCAGCATGGCGGCAAGCTCGGCGGCCTCCTCGCTGCGAATGCGGGCGATGGCAGCGGCTCTCGCTTCGGGTGTGAGCGATGGATCGAGCGCTGCTGTGCGGGAGGCATGATGCGCGCTGATCGCTTGTGACTTGTCGGCCATGGCTTGTGCGGCATCGCTCGCGAGCATCTGCAGCAGCGCCGACAGCGCGGCGCGGTGTGCGGCCCATAACAAATCGCGTTCGGCGGCGTGCACGGCCTTGAGCGCCCTGCGCAGGCTTGAACCATCTTCCGATTGGGCCTTCCGGGTTTCGAGGGTGCTTCGGCTCGGCCTTTCCGATGCGCCCGTTACCGTTCCCGTCGTCGTTCCAGGGCGTCGTCCCAGTAGCGCTCGCGCTCCTCACGCTCGCGTTCATCGCGCGCCTTCTGCTCGGCATCACCAGCGTGGCGCAGATACGGATTGGCGGGCTTGGCCTGCTCGGCTGCTTCACGCGCCTCTTCGGCTGCCTTGGCTTGCGCCTCTCGCACCTCCGGCGGCGTCGGCGCAAACGCTTCGGCCAGTTGATCGGCCAGATAGCTTGCTGGCCCGCCGATCATGCCGGCGCCGAGATCGGCAGCACCGGTCAGCGCGTTGTCACGGATCTGCGCGGCGTCACGCTCCTCCGGCGCCACGGTCGGCATCTCCAGCGCGACCAGCGGCTCGGCGGTCTTGGGCGCGGTGCCGATCGGCTCCGGCACGCCATCGATGATGCGGACATCGGGGCCATTGCCGACGCGGGCAGCGGAAGCATCGCGCTCGCCATTGCTGTTGGCAGGGACCGGTGTGCGGGCGGTTGGATCGAGGTTCTGGTTGGCGGAGCGGACATCGAGCGTCTGGGCGACGAGGTGGGCCGCGCGTTCGCCGCTGGCATGAAGCTCGCGCATTTCGGCGCGATCTGCGGCCTGCCGCGCAAGCAGCTCCTTGTAACCGTCCTCACGGTCAATCCGCAGGGCATCGCAGGCGAGCGTCTGGCGTTCGCGCACCTCGTCACGCTGTTCGGTCCGCAAGGCCTGCGCTCGCTCGGAGAATTCCTCTCGCACCACGCGCATGACCGCATCGCGGTCGCCGAATGCGGCGCGCGCGTTCTCCCAGTCGCCAGAACGAGCAAAATACAGCGCACGCCCGACCGCACTCGATGATGCTTCCCGCGCCTCTTCCTCACGCGCGGCCTTCTCGGCATAGAACTGCTTCCAATCCTCGCGGTACTCTTCTTTCACTTCGCGCCAGACGGCGTTGCGGGTGTCCTTGAAGAGCGTGGCGCCATCGGCGAACCAGGCCTCGCGCTCGGCGCGCTGATCGGCCTTCAGAAGATCGCGCTCGAGCCGGTCCAGCGCCTCGCGGGACATCTCCGATTGCTGGAACTGCTGCTCCTGCGGGCGGGCGAGCAGGATGACATCGTGCGGGATGTTGTCGTTGGCGTGCGCATGCTGGCGCTCGTGCGGCGCGCGTTCGTAGTCGAGCCGCTTCTCGCAGAAGATGCGACCGTGCTCCTTCTCGTAATCGAGCGCCCATTCCTGCGCACGGCGATAATCCTTGCGATCATCGAGCACGCGGCCGGTCTCGGGATGCACGCGGTTGAGGATGATGTGGATGTGGGGATGGGCGGTGTCGTTGTGGCCGACATAGACCGCCTGATGCTCGTTCCAGCCCATCCGCGTGAGATAGCTGTCGGCAGCGGCGATCATCTGCTCGGGCGTCGGCGTCTCGGAGGGATGCCAGCTGAGCGAAATCGTCTTGACGGGATCGGTGCATTTGCGCCCGCCGAGCGACAGTCCGCTCGCGCGCTTCAGTTCCGTCTGCGCGGCGGCCGTCGCCCACATCTCGTCGATAGCGCGATGGGGATCGTCGTTGACGCAGTTGCGCGTCGACGTGAAAGCCACACGCTCGTGCGTTTCGGGCTTGCGCTCGCCGTCACGTTCCGCGGCCTTGTCGTGCAGGTAGTATTTGCCGGCACCGCGAAAGCTCGATCCGCTCTTGGCGATGTTGGGCACCATGGCATCACTCGCGCGGGCGTGACCAGGCGGTGCTCAACAGCGAACGGATCTCGGCGAGCAAGGGCGCGAGCTCTGCCGGCGGCGGCACCTGGAAGCGATTGCAGTGATGGGCGATCTGGTTGACGTTGACGCCGATCTTGCGGAGCTGCTGCGCGAGGCC
>JBFWNY010000056.1:0-14306 GCA_050250815.1 Hyphomicrobiaceae bacterium | reverse complement strand
ACCGCGCCGCGGTCCAAGCCCTACCTCGTCTCGGCGGTCTTCGAGCTTGGCATGTCCGAGTACGACCGCATGATGGTGTTCATGCCCTTGAAGGAGGCACAGCGCTACTTCTCGCGGGGCGGTGCGGTCGATGTGCTCGAGGTCGTTGTCGACGATCCGGAAAAAGTCGACGCCTACCAGGCCGATATTCGCCGCGCCGGCGGGCCCACCATCCAGACGAGCGACTGGCGGCAGCGCAACGAGACGTTCTTCACTGTGCTCGAGGTGGAACGCAACGTCATGTTCATCATCCTGTCGCTCATCGTGCTTGTTGCCGCTCTCAACATCATCTCCGGGCTCATGATGCTGGTGAAGGACAAAGGCCGTGACATCGCCATCCTGCGCACCATGGGCGCGACGAAAGGCGCCATTATGCGCGTCTTTCTCATCACTGGCGCATCGATTGGGATCGTCGGCACAATCGCAGGCCTGATCCTGGGCATCGTGTTCTGCTGGAACATCGAGGCCGTCCGTCAGTTCGTCGCGTGGCTCACGAACACGCGCATCTTCGACCCGTCGGTCTACTACCTCAACAAGCTTCCCGCCGACATCGACCTCAAGGAGACGGCATTCATCGTGGTGATGGCGATGGTGCTTTCCGTATTGGCGACGCTCTATCCATCGTGGCGGGCCTCGCGGCTCGATCCGGTCGAAGCGCTCCGCTACGAGTGAGGATGAAGGCTGATGCACGATCAATCGCGCCCTGTCCTCGAACTGGCCGACCTGCGCCGTGCCTTCCGGCAGGGCCACAGGCAGATCAGTGTGCTCAATGGTGCTTCCGCCAGACTTATGGCGGGCGAGGCGGTGGCACTGGTTGGCCCCTCGGGCGCCGGCAAGTCGACCCTGCTGCACATCGCGGGTCTGCTGGAGCAGCCCGACAGCGGCCACGTGCTGGTGAACGGCCGCGATTGCGCGCGCATGGACGACCAGGAGCGCACGGCGGTCCGCCGTGCCGAGATGGGCTTCGTCTACCAGTTCCACCAGCTGCTGGCGGAATTTTCCGCGCTGGAGAACGTCGTCATTCCGCAGATGATCCTCGGCCGAAGGAGAGCGGACGCAGAGGCGCGCGGCCGTGCGCTGCTGGGGACAATGGGGCTTGCTGAGCGGCTGGACCATCGGCCGGCTGAGCTATCGGGCGGCGAGCAGCAGCGCACCGCGATTGCGCGTGCGCTCGCCAACGGACCGCGCCTCATTCTCGCCGACGAGCCAACAGGCAACCTCGATCCGAAAACGTCGGAGCGCGTGTTTCACGAGCTGATAGGTCTCATTCGCGAGCACGGTGTTGCGGCACTCATCGCGACCCACAATCTCGAATTGGCTTACCGGATGGACCGTGTGTTGCGGCTGGAGGACGGCCTGCTGCGCGACGTCACCGGCGAGCGTGGCGCCTGAAGAAGCCGTCATTCGACGCCGATGATGCGGTCGACGGGGGCGAAGTCGTCGGTCAGAACCATGGCTCCGAGCCCGGCGGCAGCTTTGGCAACCCGCTCATTCGTCCAGCGTTCCCATACGGTCCCGTCTCCGAGGGTCAGCCGCGATGCAGGCGACGACCTGGGACCGGCAAACAGAACCATCGTCGATCGGCGGCTCGTGTTGCCGTCATCGCGCTCGCTCCACAGCTCGACGACGGGAAACAACCCCTCGAGCGTAGCAGCAAGGCTCGCCGCTAGCCTTGGGGACCTGGAGCTGTCTACGACGTTCATCACGTAGATGCCCCCCGCATCGAGACGCTGCGCAACGAGGCTCATGAACTCGCGCGTCACCAGATGTGGAGGCACCGCTATGTCGTGGAATGCATCGCCGACAACGACGTCGAGGCTGCCCGCGGGCAGCGCTGCGAGCGCACGGCGCGCGTCGAGATGCCGGATGTGGATCGAGGGCCCGGGCTCGAACCACATGTGCTGGCGGGCGACGCCCGTTACGGCCGGATCGATCTCGGCGACGATGATGCGCGCGGCTGGAAAGCGATGCGACAGTGCGCGCGGCACCGTATAGGCGCCGCCACCGACGAAGAACGCGCGCATCGTTGCAGCGGTGGTGAGATGCGTCTCGATGAGTGCGCTCTGCAATGCGGCGTACGGGCTGACGAGGGCGTCGGCAGCATCGCGCACGTTGATGCCGTGGGCGAGGTGATCGAGCACGAGTACGCGGGCCTCCGCTCCGACATTGGCGGAAACGTCGTCGATGCGGAGGCAGTAGTACTGGCTCTCGACCGCACACGATGGCACGAGCGCGTCGAAACGATGGGCAGCAGCTGCGCCTGCTGCGGCGAGCAGAAGAAGTGCGCCGAGTGGTTTTGCCAGATCACCGGCAACCGGACGCGCACCCAGGTGCGCTGCCTTGGCGACGAGCGCCAGGCCCATTGCGGCATAGGCAATCGCGATCACCAGCAGCGAGAGCTGCGTACCGAGCCAAGAGATCATGACGTAGCCGGCCGCCAGCGTGCCCAGGATGGAGCCTAGCGCACCGGCGGCGTAGAACAGGCCCAGCGTATGTCCCATGCGCCCGGGCGCTGCATCGATAGCGAGTTTGGTCAGTACCGGTGAAGGGATGCCGACGAACATGCTGGGCGCAAAGAACAGCAGGGTCGTCAGGACGAGGATCGTGGGCACAGAGCCGAGGTTGGCGGCGAGAAGGGCTGGCGTTATGGCGCGAATGAGGACGAGGCTTGCTGCCGTGGTCGCGGCCGCGCCGAGGAGCGCCAGTCCGGCCGATCGAGCGGCGCGGGGAGCGGTCAGCATCGCAATGCGCCCGCCAAACCAGTGTCCGAGTGAGAAGCCTGCGAGCACGACGGCGATTATGGCCGTCCAGGTGTAGAGCGACATGCCCACGTAGGGTGCGATCATCCGGCCGGCGATAATCTCGACGGCGAGTCCCATGGCGGCCGAGAGCGTGACGAGAGCGAGATAGAAGCCGGTTCCGAACCGGTGCTCGGAGGCAAGCGCGTCCTGTGGCGAGGCCTGATCGTTCACGGTCGTCGTCATGAGGGCGGGCTCCCGTGCGGACCTCGGCGCAAGCTCTGATCCGTGCCTAGCGGACGAAGCGTGCGTGGTGCAACCATCTCGTGTTCGGCGGGGTTGTTCCCGTCCCAGAAATTGCAGTCAGCAGCGGGTTGTCCTATGGCCGTCCATGCGTATCATTGCCGAACGGGGATGGTTGGAGACGGAGGCGATGCGGCTGCGTTCGATCACGGGGGGAGAACGCGCAAGGGTGAAAGCGGCCCATGGCGAGAGATTGCGCCCGCGCTGGACAATGCACGCGGCCCTCGCGCTGCCTTTTGTGCTCGCGTTCACGCAGCCCTCCACTGCAGAGACGCCCGCGGGTGCAGCACGCACACTGCCGTCATTGCAGTCGATTATCGATGGCGACCACCGCGGTGCAAGCGATCAGGCGCGCGACCGATACCGTAATCCGCGCGAGACCCTGGCCTTCTTCGGATTGAAGCACGATACGGTGGTCGTCGAGATCTGGCCGGGCGGCGGCTGGTACACGGACATCATCGCGCCCTTCGTCCGCGCAAGGGGCCGCTACTATGCCGCGGGCCGGAACCGTGACGCCAAGGACATGCGCGTCCAGGAGGCGATCGCGCGCTACGACGAGAAGCTGGCCCGCCGTCCGGAGCTTTTCGACAAGGTCGTCGTGACCGAACTCTCGCAAACCAAGACCGCCATTGCCCCTGAAGGCTCGGCCGATCTGGTGCTCACCTTCCGCAACGTGCACAACTGGATGAAGTTCGGCTTCGAGGCAGCGATGTTCCGCGCCATGTTCAATGCGCTGAAGCCCGGCGGCATTCTCGGCGTCGTCGAGCATCGCGCGAACCCTGACGATTTTCCCGATCCGCAGGCCCTGTCGGGATATGTTCAGGAGGAGCAGGTCAAGCAGATGGCGCAGCGCGCCGGCTTCGAGTTTGTCGACAGTTCCGAGATCAACGCCAATCCGCGCGACGGGCGCCGGCACCCCGAAGGCGTTTGGACCTTGCCGCCATCGCTGCGGCTCAAGGACCGCGACCGCCAGAAATATCTGGAAATCGGCGAAAGTGATCGCATGACGCTCAAGTTCCGCAAGCCATGAGGTCAAGCCGTAGGGTAGGGAGGTCACTCAGGTAGACTGCCGGTGTGCCGCCTGGTGCGTATGGAGCCGCTGCACCGGGCGACCGCTGTGCGCTGACGAAACCCGAAGCCGGCCAGACGGCTGAATTTGCGATGGTTTGGGGGTGAGCATGTCGCTGCATCTTGTCAAGCTGTGCGTGGGAGCTGCCTCGATCGAGGATCTGGCAGAGTGGCAGGCTGCCAGGTTGGCCGACATGCGCCGCGCCAAGTCGAAGCCGCAGCTGTTCCACGCTACGTTTCAGGCGCCTCGCCGACAGGAAGAGCTGCTCGATGGCGGATCGCTCTACTGGGTGATCCGCGGCACGATCCAGGCGCGCCAGCGGCTCGTCGGATTCGCGGAGGGGCAGAAGAAGGACGGCACGCCCTGCTGCCATCTGCTTCTGGACACCGCACTCGTTTCTGTCCGTCCCGTGCCGCGGCGCGCCTTCCAGGGCTGGCGATACCTCGATGCCGCTGACGCGCCACCAGACTTGGAAGGTGCATCAGCTGACGGCCTTGCGGGAATGCCGGCAGGCATGCGCCGGGAGCTTGCGGAGCTGGGCCTCATCTGATCAAGTCGCGCCGCCGCGCCGGAGGCGGCATTCCATGAGCCATCCCCTCGTCAACGCTCGCATCCGTGCCATTCCGCCGACGGTGCCATTCGTCGGTCCCGAGGCGCTGTCGCGACGTTCAGGCCGCCCTTTCCGCGCGCGCATCGGCGCCAACGAGAGCGTGTTCGGACCCTCGCCCAAAGCCGTCGCCGTGATGGAGCGCTCTGCCGCCCAGAACTGGATGTATGCCGATCCCGAGAGCTACGAGTTGCGCGCGGCGATCGCCCGTCATCATGGTCTCGACATCACCGGCGTTGTCATCGGCGAGGGCATCGATGGCCTTCTGGGCCTCACGCTGCACGTCGTGCTGTCACCGGGCGATGTGGTCGTCACATCCGACGGTGCTTATCCGACCTTCAACTTCCATGTGGCGATGCATGCGGGGCGTCTCGTCAAGGTCGCCTACCGCGATGACCGTGAGGACATCGAGCGACTGCTCGACACGGCGATCCGGGAAAAGGCGCGCGTGCTCTACCTGTCGAACCCCGACAACCCGATGGGCTCGTGGTGGCCGGAAGAAGAGGTGCGCCGGCTGATTGAGCGCGTGCCAGAGACGATGCTGCTGATCCTCGACGAAGCCTACGGCGATACGGCGCCGGAAGGCACGATGCCGGCGATCGGTACGGGCCGCGCCAACGTGCTGCGCTATCGTACCTTCTCTAAAGCCTATGGCCTCGCAGGCGCCCGCATCGGCTATTGCTTCGGGGCCCCGGATCTGATTGCCGAATTCGAGAAGGCGCGCAACCACTACGGCATCAACCGCGTCGGCCAGGTCGGTGCGCTGGCGGCGTTGCAGGACCAGGCGTATCTGCGCGAGGCGGTCGGACGCATTGCACGGGCACGGGAGCGCATCAGCGATGTCGCCCGGCGGAATGGGCTGCGGCCGCTGCCGTCGGCAACCAACTTCGTCGCCATCGACTGTGGACGCGACGGGGCATTCGCCAAGCAGGTGCTCGATGGCGTCCTGGCGCAGGACGTGTTCGTGCGCATGCCGGGGGTGGCGCCGCTCAATCGCTGCATCCGCGTTTCTTGCGGTCTCGATCGCGACATCGATCTCTTCGCGGAGGCGCTGCGCTCGAGCCTTTCTGACGCGCGGGTCTGACTGTCCTTACCGGCGATTGGGATGCGCCGGCCAGCGCTTCAAGCTGCCCTCTGGGAACGACCATTCGGGTGTGCGCAGTGGCCAGCGGATCGGCGCCGCGTACCAGGGAGAGCCGGTGTCTGAGTCTGGGTTGCGCGGAACGTGGAGGCTTTGTGCCGGCATGTAGCCTTGCACGAGCAGGAAACGCCGCTCGCCCGTCCGCGGGTTCTCGACTTCGTCGGCGACCAAGGCGGCGTGTCCGGGAAAGCCGCCCTTGACGACCACGTCACCGATCTGCGGAGTGCCACTGGCAGAGACGTCGTCGAGCTCCTTTTCAAGCGAGGCCGTGCCCGCGTATGCGAACACCTGTGTGAGGTAACGGCGCAGACCGGCGTAGCTGTCGTCCGGCGTGCCCGAGCGGCGCCAGCGACGGCCGTCCTCGCTGGGGCGTTCGCCGCGCGCGAAGCGCAGGTAGGGCACGCGTCCGCCACCGGTATAGTTGAAGGCGATTTCATCCTTGGCGCCCTGGCTCCACAGCCACTCTGCGCGCAACCGCATGACGAAATCGGCGCACTGCTGCAGGTCACGGTCGCCGATGTCGATATCGACGACTGCGACGTGGACGCTCTGCGCCACGCGCGGTGTGCCGTCGTAGTGGACGACGAGGCTGCCTCGGGGTGCCAGCGGCAGCGAACGCAGAAAGTCGGCGAAGCTGCCAGCGGGCACAGGTCGCCGTACGAATCCCTCGGGAGGCGGGATGCGCTCGCTCAGCGTATCGTTATTCTGAGAGGCGCGCGGCCATGGATAGGCCAGTGTGTCGGCGTTTGCTTCAGCAGGTGCGAGCGACAGAGCCGCGATCAGCACGGTGCCGACACAGAGCGTCAGGATAGGGTGGCGGTCTGTGTGCCTCGTCGGCTGCATGAACAAGTCTGTTCCTTCGGCGTGCCCCCAATGGGCCTGACGCCCAGACACGATGGTGCCGGAAGAGTGAGACGTCGCTGAGGCAGGATCGTGGAGGGCTGTCAGAGGCCGGCGTGGAGCGCGCTCAGCACGCGCGGCAGCATTTCGGGAAGGTCCTCCGCGATGAGGCCCGGACCGAAAACGTTGGCGCATTCCCCATGCAGCCAAACGGCCGCGCAGGCGGCCTCGAAGGCAGGCATGCCCTGTGCCAGAAGTCCGGCGACGTAGCCGGCGAGTACGTCGCCCGAGCCAGCAGTCGCCAGCCATGGCGGCGCGTTGGTATCGATTGCCGCGATGCCTTGCGGTCCGGCGATGACGGTGTCGGCACCCTTGAGAACGATCGTGGCACCCGATTGCGCGGCGGCGTCTCTTGCCCGGTCGAGCTTGGACGAAAGGGGATTGGGTTTGCCGAACAGGCGCGCGAATTCGCCTTCGTGAGGTGTCATGACGACGGCGCGGTTTGGCATGGCCCGGATGGCTTCGAACAACGCGGCCGGGGTATGCTGATGCTGTTCGGGCTTCGACGTGAATCCAAGTCCCACACCTTCGATCTCCGCGCCGGCGAACGACGTCAGCGCATCCGCGTCGAGCACGGCGGCCGCGCCGCTGCCCAGTGCGGCAAGAACCATCTCGGCGGTTTCCGATCCAGAACCGGCCCCGGGTCCGATCAGGGTGGTATTCTTGCGCTTGTCCGCAAGCATATTGGTGAGGTCGCGGGCGCCGGTGCAGGCTCGCAGCATGATGGCCGTCAGATGCGCTGCGTTCTCGATGAGCGACGAAGTCGGTGACGCGACGGTGACGAGCCCGGCACCGGCACGCAAGGCGCCGCGCGCAGCAAGTCGCGCCGCGCCGGTTTGGAATGCCGGACCAGAGACGACGACCACGTGGCCGTGCACATACTTGTGAGCTGCAAGCGTGCGCCAGGGAAACTCGGCAGCGATATCGGCTCCGCTCCCAGCATGCAGCAAGTGCGCCTTGGGTGCGATCTCGATCAGCACGTCGGAAGGGATGCCGATGTCGGCTACGGTGACGGGCCCGCACAAGCGGCGGCCGGGAAGCAGGACATGACCCGGCTTCAAACGAAAAAACGTGACAGTCTCATCGGCGCGTACAGCGATGCCGCGCTCCGCTCCCGTATCGCCGTCGATGCCCGAGGGCACGTCCACAGCGATCACGTGCACGCCGCTCGGTCGCTCGTTGAGGGCGCGCACCATGTCTGCGACGACGCCATCGACGTCGCGCGTGAGGCCCGCACCGAAGATCGAATCAACGACAACCTTAGCCGGCGACAGCACAGACGAGTGTAAGAGCGCGACGTTGCCGGTCCAGCGGCGCGCCATTTCCGCGGCGTCGCCTCTGAGAGCCGCGCGGTCGCCCAGCAGAGCCACGTTCACATTGCAGCCGCGCTCCGCAAGATGGCGTGCGGCTACGAAGCCGTCACCGCCGTTATTGCCCGGTCCGCACATCACGACGACATGGTCGCCGCGTGCCAGATGCCGCCAAGCGGCGTCTGCGACGGCTAGACCGGCGTTCTCCATGAGTGTCAGGGACGGCACGCCGGCAGCCACGGCGGCTGCGTCCGCGCGGGCCATTTCCTTGGTAGTTAGCAGCTCGCCACCGCGGTCACTTTGCATTTTGGACCGTTGCTCCTTTGGCCGTGACTGTTTCGGCACCGCCACCGACCTTGGCGCTGGTCATGTTCGCGGTCTAGGGATAGAGGACAGCGCTTGCTTGCTTTGTAACGGCCTAAAAACTATGCAGAATGCCTATCACACGGGCAACTTGAGTGCCCGTTCTCGTGTCAGGCGCAGATTGGCCACAGCTAACGCGCTGAATTGCCTTAGCTTAGGGATGCATTTACCATCTGGCATGGCGCGTGCTTCGGTAGGGCGCCAGCCGGCGCCGGCCTTTAGCGACGCGGTTTGAGACCGGCAGGCGGAGGAAAGTGGGGACACATGAAAAAGATCGAGGCCATCATTAAGCCCTTCAAGCTCGACGAGGTGAAGGAAGCGCTGCAGGAAATCGGCCTGCAGGGCATCACTGTGATCGAGGCCAAGGGCTTCGGCCGTCAGAAGGGCCATACCGAGCTCTATCGCGGTGCTGAATACGTCGTCGATTTTCTGCCCAAGGTGAAGGTTGAGGTCGTGTTGTCCGACGAGATGCTGGACAAGGCCATCGAGGCCATTCAAAACGCCGCCAAGACGGGACGCATTGGCGACGGCAAGATCTTCATTTCGACGGTCGAGCAGGCCATTCGCATCCGCACCGGCGAGACCGGATCGGAAGCAATCTGATCGCGCTCCGTTCGCCGGCACGACCCAATAACCATACAGCGCTCGTACAGGGGAGATCTCATGAAGAACGCTAGCGACGTGGTGAAAATGTTGAAGGACAAGGAGGTCAAGTTCGTCGACCTCCGTTTCACCGACACCAAAGGCAAGATGCAGCATGTGACGGCCGACGTCTCGTGCGTGGATGAATCCATCTTCACCGACGGCTACGCATTCGATGGCTCGTCGATCGCCGGCTGGAAGGGCATCGAGGCCTCCGACATGCTGCTCATGCCGGACCCGGCGAGTGCGCACGTCGACCCGTTCTTCGCCCAGACCACGATGGCGCTGTTCTGCGACGTGCTCGAACCCTCGACGGGCGAGATGTACGAGCGCGATCCGCGTTCGATCGCCAAGAAGGCCGAGGCCTATATGGCCTCCCTGGGTATCGGCGACCGTGTCTTCTTCGGCCCAGAGGCCGAGTTCTTCATCTTCGACGATGTCCGCTTCTCGAGCGACATGTATCAGGTCGGCTTCAAGGTTGACTCTTCCGAGCTGCCGTCGAACGCCAACACGGCCTACGAGATGGGCAACCTCGGGCACCGTCCGCGCGTCAAGGGTGGCTACTTCCCGGTGCCGCCGGTCGACAGCTGCCAGGACATCCGCTCCGAGATGCTGTCCGTGCTGACCGAGATGGGCGTCGTCGTCGAAAAGCATCACCACGAGGTGGCGTCCGCCCAGCACGAACTCGGCGTCAAGTTCGGCCCCATGATCACGATGGCCGACCACATGCAGGTCTACAAGTACGTCGTGCACAACGTCAGCCAGGCGTACGGCAAGACGGCGACCTTCATGCCCAAGCCGATCTTCGGCGACAATGGATCGGGTATGCACGTCCACCAGTCGATCTGGAAGGGCGACACGCCGATGTTCGCGGGCAACAAGTACGCGGACCTCTCCGAGATGTGCCTCTACTACATCGGTGGCATCCTGAAGCATGCCAAGGCCATCAACGCCTTCACCAACCCGACGACCAACTCCTACAAGCGTCTGGTTCCGGGGTACGAGGCGCCCGTGCTGCTCGCCTATTCGGCGCGTAACCGCTCGGCCTCCTGCCGCATCCCGCACGTCTCGAGCCCGAAGGCGAAGCGCATCGAGATCCGCTTCCCCGATCCGGCCGCCAACCCCTACCTCGCGTTCACCGCGATGTTGATGGCCGGCCTCGACGGCATCACCAACAAGATCCATCCGGGCGACCCGATGGACAAGAACCTGTACGACCTGCCGCCGGCCGAGCTGGCGCAGATTCCGACCGTGTCGGGCAGCCTGCGCGAGGCGCTCAAGAGCCTCGACGAGGACCGCGGCTTCCTCAAGATGGGCGGCGTCATGACCGACGACATGATCGACGCCTACATCGAGCTGCGCATGGAGGAGAACATGCGCTACGAGATGACGCCGCACCCGATCGAGTACGACATGTACTACTCGGTCTAACAGACCGATCGCCGCCGCTCCGGAAAGCACGGCAAAGAAAGGCCCGGGAGCAGTCTGCTTCCGGGCCTTTTTTGATTTGCTGGCCGTGTACCGTGGTTCGTTTAGAGGATGAAGTCTCCGGCACGCGGGACCTTCCCGCTCGGTTCTCAGCTTCTGGAGCGCACTAGATTGATGTGAGCTGCAATCCGCTCGGCACTCTCCGCAGGTGAAAGTTCGGTCGTATCCAAGGTCAGCTCGTTTGGGCTGCCCGTGACGAGTACCGGTCGCCGGGCATTCCGTGAGGCGGATTGCGGGTCCATGCTCTTGAGCCTGGCGGCTCTCTCGATGGCGACCGTTCTCTTGGCCAGTTCCGCCGCGGCGCATTGCAGCCGGACAGGGACGTATGGCGATCCGCGCCTGCGTGCAGCGTCCATGACCTGAGCCGCTACGGTGCGATCGTCAGCATCGTCGTCATAGAGTTCGTTGGTGAGGATAAAGCTTGCCTCGGGTCGGCTGATCGCAGCGATCGTCTCCAGCACTGCGCTGCGGATCTTTTCGATCTTGGTCCAGACCTCAGGAGGGAAGGGGGTTAGTCGATCGTTGTCCAGCAGGCCGAATATGGGATTGTTGATCCAGTGATTGTCCACGACGCGAGCCGTCAAGCGCGGCGCCAGAGCACACGCGATGGTGAGCTTGCCTACCCCGGCGGGGCCCAGGAGGTGGACAATGATGCCAGTGGTGGCCACGGCTTGAACCTGGAAGACGAGCGCCAACTCTTGTTTCGACAGTCCCCTGATCTGGGAGCGGCACGACAGTACACGCAATTCAGTTGGACCCATCGCCTGGCCCTGTCCGAGACGACATGAACCCGGCGTTCTTCGCTCCCGTGCCCCGTGCGTCGAAACAACCGTTTGACTTTTGCACTGCAGCATGAGAGACGATCACATCGCCCGGTGACTCGGGCGTTCCCGGCGCTCCGGCCGCGTGAAGAGACAAGTCGAGACAAAGGGCCTGACGCCCGAGTTGACTTGGTCTCCCTGTAGAGCGCCCCGAATATCTCCCATCAGACAGCCCAGGCCACGCGGGGCGTCATCAACGGATGAACTGCGTCCTCGCGATGCCGGCGCATTGTCGTCGGCTGTTCGAAGCGCGCCCGTCCCCCTTTGAAAGCGTTACCTTTGACAGAATTCTCCACGCTCGGCCTTGCCGCACCGCTCGTCGAAACTCTCACGCGAGAGGGCTATACGGTACCCACGCCCATACAGACACAAGCCATACCCAGCGTTCTTGCCGGCGCCGATGTCCTGGGCATCGCCCAGACAGGCACAGGCAAGACGGCCGCGTTCGCGCTGCCGATCCTGCAGAGGCTCGCGAATGACAGGCGGCCCGCGCCCCGCAAGGGCTGCCGCGTTCTCGTCCTGTCGCCGACGCGCGAGCTTGCAACGCAGATCGCCGACAGCTTCCGCAGGTATGGCCGCAGTTTCGATCTAAGAGTCGCGACGGTTTTCGGTGGCGTAGGCCACGGCCCGCAGATTCAGGCCCTGTCGCGCGGGGTCGATGTCCTCGTCGCCACGCCCGGCCGTCTGCTCGATCATATTGGCGCGCGTGCCGCGGTCCTGTCTGGCACCGAGATCCTCGTTCTTGACGAGGTCGATCAGATGCTCGACCTGGGCTTCGTCAAGCCGATCCGCCGCATCGTCGGCGAGATCGGAGCGCGTCGCCAGAACCTCTTCTTCTCGGCGACGCTGCCGCGAGAGATTGCGGCACTTGCAGACGAGTTCTTGCGCAATCCCGTCAAGGTCAGCGTCACGCCGGTTTCGACAACGGCCGAGCGCGTCAGCCAGCGTATCGTTCATGTCGAGGCAAATCGCAAGCGCGCGCTGCTCGCCGAACTCCTGGCCGACGCTGCGATGTCGCGGACGCTCGTTTTCACGCGCACGAAGCGCGGTGCTGACCGGGTGGCCAAGTACCTCGACGAGAGGGGCATCAGCGTCGCCGCCATTCACGGCAACAAGAGCCAGAACCAGCGGCAGAATGCGCTCGAGTCGTTCCGCAAGGCCAAGATCCGCGTCCTCGTGGCAACCGACATCGCGGCCCGCGGTATCGATGTCGATCTCGTGACGCACGTCATCAATTTCGAACTGCCTGAAGTGCCCGAGGCCTACGTCCACCGCATCGGCCGTACTGCCCGCGCAGGCGCGTCGGGAATTGCGATTTCGCTTTGCGACCGCGAGGAGCGCGAGCTGCTGCGCGCGATAGAGCGGCTCACGCGGCAGGCAATCCCGGCAGAGGATCGCCATGGTGATGCAACACTCGAGGCGGATCTCGCCAAGCACGGCGGCGGGCCGCGTTCGCCGGGGCGGGGCCAGACAGTGCGTGCTCCCAAGTCCACCAGGGCGCGGCCGCAGCGTCGTCCGGACCGCAATGGCCGGGGGGAAGGCGATCGCGCCAGCAGCGAAACTCCAGCACGGGCTGCGCACGAGCCTCGGCCGCGCCACGGCTCCGGCCGGCCCGATGCGGAACGCCTGCAGTCCAACCGCGATCACCGAGATCGCGCTCACGCCGCACGACGGCCGCGCGATCGGAGCCGCGACGCCAATGTCGATGAAGCTGGTCGCGCCAGCGGAATCGGCGAGGTTGCATTCCTCGCCAAGCCGCCTTCACACCCGAACAACCGCGGCGCACGGCCCGGGGCTCATCCTCGCTCCCGCGCCGAGCGGGGACGTGTGAAATCCGCTGCTAAGAAGATGTAAGGGTTAGATCGTCGCAGATTGCGCGAGGCCCGGGAGCTGCAGAGCACCCGGGCCTATTGATTCAGGCCATCTTCGGTTCAGAAGGCGACGGCCAACCCGGTCAGAAGTCGCCAGTCGGGTTCGGCTTGGAAGCCGTTGAGGTCGTTGACTACCGGGACGCCCACGGACGCGAACGCCGAGACGGTATCATGGGAAATTCGGATGCCGGGCGATAGATAGAGTGTGTGGCCGCCGGAATTGGCGTCCCTCACACCGGCGACGTCCTGTTGATCTGACCATTCGCCGTTGAGCTCCAGGATCAGGTCAACGGCGAGCGTGGGTGTCGGCGCCGCCGAGGGATGCGCATGCGGAGCAGGGTTTCCTGCTTGATGCTCCCCGGCGTGCCGGTGGGCGCCGGCATACATCGGGGCCTGCGTGCTCGTTTCGCCGAGCCGGTAGCTGACGGCTACCCCGTAGTGGAAGCGATCACCCAGATCCGTGCGTTGTGTTCCTTCCGTCACGATCGTGTAGAGACCGCTCGCGTGGAGGCTGATCGCAGCAAAGCTCTGCGAGACGGCAAAGCCGAACAGGCCGTCCCATGACCCGGAGCCGGGTTGGAATTCGGCCTCGAACCTTGCGCCGTTGACGTCGACCTCGTTCGAAGCACCGGTTGGCGCCTTGACGCCGAACAGCAGCGCGGCCTCGGTGCCCGTGCTGCGGTTGTCGAGGAAGCGGTACTGACCCATGAAGGTCAGGTCCCCGATGCCGCTGGTGTTGCCGCGCCTTTCAACGTCGTTGACGGCGCCGCCGCCATGGGCATGCGAATGGTGACCCTCGCGGATGTCCTCGCGCACGACGTATGGCATACGGACACTCACCGTGAAGTTGGTGAAGAGGCCGTAGGCCAGCATCAGGGACGGCGAAAGGAGAGCTATCGCCGAATCTTGGTGACGGCCTGAGGGTTCAGGCGGCGGCTTTGGGCTGTGGATCGGCGGTCGCGACCACCTCCAGCCCGTCCTTGAACTTGGCACCGAGCACGAGCTTCGGCAACT
>JBFWNY010000055.1:0-15172 GCA_050250815.1 Hyphomicrobiaceae bacterium | reverse complement strand
CGGCGAGATCGGCCGGCACGACGTCACGGATGGACGTGTTGAGGCTTACGAGCCCTTCGTTCTCCTCGGTATGGAACGCGACGGCCCAACTGCCGCGCGGCGCGGCCAATCGCGCGCGTCCCGAGATGATCGTGCGCCTCTTGCGACGCTCCAGGTCGAGGATCAGCTCGGGTACCTGCCAGCGGCTGCGCCGTCCCTCGTTGTCGACGTTGAGCGTGGCATTGCGCAAGCCGAGTTCGCGCAGGAACGAAGTAGCGGCATCGGCACCGGCGTGCGTCTCCTGGGAGGTCTGCGCGATAAGCTTGCCCAGATCGAGACGCTGCAGCCGCATCGGCGCATCGGTCTGCCCGTGCGGCGTTACAGGATGAAGCGGCGCCTGCGCCGCAGGCCGGTCACCCGATACCCGGTCGGCGGCAAGAGGCGCTGCCGAGAAGCTCAAGGAGAAGCCTGTGGCCTTCCGGTAGGTCGCAAAGACGACCGGATCGATCAATTCTACCCGTGATGGCGCGAGCCTACCCTTGAAGAGCGCCGCATCGCTCATTTCGATGGCGGCGAGCGGCGCCGAGGCGACCGGATTGCCCGATGCGTCGATAAAGCTCACGTCCTTCAAACGGAACTCGAGCCGGTGCTCGGGTGTCAGCATGACGACCGCGTCGGCGATGTCGACGCGGTGGCCTTCGAGCTCGGCGTTGATGCTGCGCTCGATCGGCCCCACCAGCATGCCGAGCGAGATTGGACCGTGCTGCAGCTTCACATAGCCCAGCGCCAGTCCGAAGACGGCGAGCACGATCAGCGGCACCACCGCAATCAGGACCAGATTGAAGCTGCGGCGCGCATGGCGCAGCGCACGCCGCCCCCTGGTCGGCGCCTCGTCCCGTTCGAAGGGGGCCGGCTCCATCCCGGGATACGGTGGGCTGGCATTGCGACTTGGTCGGCGGCCGCCCGGTGTCACGTTGCGCATTCCCCGCGGTTGCGCCATTCCATGGCCGTCCGCCCTGCTGATTTCGGCCGCACGTCCCCTTACCCCTCCCAAAGCCCCGGCACTCGCGCCGAATCCGCGCGCCTCGTCCGACCGCAATCCGAAGCGTCGAGGCGTTGCGAGAACGCCCGGATCGATCTAACTAGCGTGACGATCAGCGAGCCAAGTGCTGCGGAATGTGACGAATTTCGCGATCACGATACCAACGCGCGGTTTGCCAGCGCCCGCTCCGGCGCATCGGCAACCGACCTTCGGCAGTCCCACCGGAGCGACGTCTGCCGACGCCACCTCGGCCGACTAGCTGAGCAAAAAAAGACGAAAGAAAGGCAGGACCGGAATGCTTCAGGTCGGTGATCCCGCACCCGATTTTGCGCTCGAGGACGACAGTGGAGCCAAGGTCCGCCTGTCGGCCCTCAAGGGGCATCCCGTGGTGCTCTATTTCTATCCCAAGGATGACACCTCGGGATGCACGGCAGAGGCGCAGGCATTCACCCAGCTCATGAACGACTTCGACGAGATCGGCGTAAACGTCGTGGGCGTATCGCCGGACGCGGTGGCGTCCCACGTCAAGTTCAAGGCCAAGCACGGGCTCGCGGTCAGGCTTCTGGCGGACACGGACAAACAGGTCGCGCAGCACTATGGTGTGTGGGTGGAAAAATCCATGTACGGCCGCAAGTACATGGGCGTCGAGCGGGCGACCTTCCTGATCGACGGGCGTGGCCGCATCGCCGCGCTGTGGCGCAAGGTCAAGGTGCCCGGACATGCCCAGAACGTCCTGAACGCCGCGCAAGCGCTCGCGACCTGAACGGCCGCAGGAGAGTTGTCCCCAGCAGGCGCCTTCGGTGCAACAAACTGCCACAAACGGCTGCTCGTTTGGCGCCGTGCGATGACGTAGCATGGTAAACGTGCTAACCGAATTGCGCACGTCGTGCGCGTGCCAGGGTTCTCCTTTGTCGCAGGCCGTCACGGTCGCACGGTCGCTTCTCCCCGCGGGCCGGCTCCACGCCCCGGTGTTGAGCGCGTCACTTGGCGTACCTACGAGGCCGGGGGGATGTTAGTGCGTACGGCGTGACAGCGGTGTGTTGTAGCGATGCGGAGGTATTTTGCGTCATGTTGCCGACCTTCAAGAAAGCGGAATCCGACCCGATCAAGCCACCTGCGCTCGGCAACATGGGTGGCGCGCCCACCGGGGCGTCTCAGCCGCCCAGACCCGCGGGTCCAATGCTGCGCGCCGGCACCGAGCGCAATGCCCCGTCCGTGATCGGACCTGATCTTGTGATCACCGGCAACCTCGTCTCCAAGGGCGAGATGCAGATCGACGGCGAGGTGCAGGGGGACATCCGCGGCAGCAACATCATCGTTGGCGAGCGGGCGCGCATCACGGGTACGATCATTGCCGACGAGGCGATCGTGCGTGGTCAGGTCATGGGTTCGATCCGCAGCCGCCGCGTCATGCTGCAGTCGCAGAGCCGCGTGGAGGGCGACATCTTCCACCAGACCCTATCAATCGAACAGGGCGCCTACTTTGAGGGCAAGTCGAGACGGACCGACGATCCGACCGCTGGCGTTCCGGCGGTGCAGATGCCGCCCGGCGACGGCCCTGCCGTAACCGTACCCGCCGCGAGCTGAGATCAGCCGGCCGGAAGTGCGGCCGAGCTTCGGCACGCCGATCTCGTCCGCTCCTTTCGCGCGCGTCTACCGCTGACCAGGCGACCGAGCCGGCTCTAGGCGGCCTGCCGCCAGGGCACCAGCTCAAGCCGATTGCCACGCAATCCTGCGAAGGCTTTCGTGCGGCACGAGAACGCCAGTACCTGGTGGTGCCGCGCGGCAGCCTCCAGTGCGCCAAACATCGCCGCGATGCGCTCGTCGTCGGAATAGACGAGCGCGTCGTCCAAAATCAGCGGGACCGGGCGCCCTGTGTCGGCAAGCAGACGTCCGAACGCGAGCCGAACCAGGACGGCGATCTGCTCCCGTGTGCCGGAGCTCAGCACGTCGATGGGTTCGGCGGCAGCACCACGCCTGAGCCCCGCGGCTACGAAGCCCTGCGTCAGGGTCAGCTCCGCGCCGGGGAATACCATGTCGAGGTATCCCCGGATGCGCTGCACTACCGGGGCGAGGAAGCGATCGCGAATGCGCACCTCCTCCTCGGCCATCAGGCGGAGCAACAGCTCAAGCGCAGAGATGTCGCGCTCGTAGTTTGTGATCTCCTCGTCAAGGCGAGCAATCTCGTCTTCGAGCCGCCGCACCATGCGCTCGGCCTCTGCCTCACCTGCCTCGCCAACAGCGCCCTCGAGCCTGGATATCTCGCCCGACAGACCGCGCTCTATCCGCACAACCTCTTTGACCGCGTCTGACGTTCTAGCCGCCGCATCGCCCATCGAGGCCATCTCGGCCGGCGTCGGCGAGAGCGCACGCGCTTCATCCCAAGCCGTCCGCGCCGCGTCGAGCGCCGTTGCGCGGTCGCGCTTCGTGGCTTCCAGTTCCTGTCGCTGTGCCAGACGGGTTTCCGGGGGCCCCAGCCGCGCGTCGAGCGCCGCAAGCTGCAGCCGCTTTTCCTTCAGCCAGGCGTGGAGACGCTGTTCGGCCTCCCTGGCCTCCCTCCAAGCGCGATCATCTTCCCGGGCTGCGGTTTCGGCTTCGTCGAGAGCCGCGCGAAGCTCGTCCAGCCCCATAGCGCCAGCGTCGGCATCGCCGACGGTCCCAGCGTCGCCGGCTTCCAGGTCGAGCGCTGCGGCGAGCGCTGCCGTTTCGGCCTCGAGGGCCCGGACCCCGGCGGGTGCCAGGGACGCGAGCCGCAGCTCCACCTCCCGCAACCGGCCGGCAAGTCCAACACGGGCTTCCGCAGCGCGGCGCACCGCTCCCACGTCGGCAGCGCCGGCTGCGCGCAGAAGCTCAGCCAGGGCATCTGCCGCCTCTTGTGGGGCGCGTGCAATGGCACCGGCTTCGGCTCCAGCCAACTGCACGGTGAAGTCGCCCACCCCGGCGATTGAAATCCGCGTCCCCGGAAGCACCGGTCGCCGCTCGCTCGCGCCGACCGGACGCCCATCGATCGTGACGTGTCCGACGGCGGCCGGAAGAAGCTCGAATGCGATCTCGACGCCCGGCGCGGACGCGCGCGCAACCGCCAGCTGCTCGCGTGCGGCTTCGATCGCCGACAGCCGTTCGGCTGTAACCGGCATGGCACCCAGATCGGCGCGCAATCCGTCCGCTTCCAAGGCGAGGGCCTGGGCGTTCGCAAGCCTTTGGCGCATCGTTTCGAGACGGTTTGCTTCGGCCGCCGACCGCGCCTTTCGCGAGGCCGCATCGGCTGCGTGCCGCTCCTGCGCTCGCAAATCTGCGACGCGGGCGGCCGAGCGCTGCTGACGCTCTTCCGCCTGCTCACGCACACTCGCGGCCGATTGCGCTTCGCGCTCCTTGCGGGATGTCACCTCCGCCAACTCGGCGGCCTGCCTCAAAGCCTCGTCGAAGACGTCGAACGCGCCTATCGCTTTGTCGCAAGCTAACTCCGTCGCCTCGGCTTCTGCGGCGAGGCGCGCCAGGGCCTCTGTCCTCCGCGAAGCTCGGTCCAAGGCGAGCCTTGCGTCCTCCGCCTGGCTGCGAAGCATGGCAAGCCGCGCAGCCGAGCAGTCCTGCTCGCGCTGCGCGATGAGCTTGACGAGTTCCGCCGCCCGGCTTTCGCCCTCCTCAAGTGTGTGCCTGGCCCGCGCCAGTTCCTGATGCGCCTTGTCGCGCGCCTCGAGTGCCAGCTGGTAGGCAGAACCCTTTCTCGGTTGCTTTTGCTTGGTTTGAACCAGCGCATCGAGCGCGGCGCGCGCACGCTGCTCTACGCCGCGCGCAAGGCTGCCGCCCGCCACCTGCTGCACCTCCTGCTCGATGGCCTGCTGCAGCGTCTGACGCTCGCCGCGCTCGCGAAATTTGCCGTTCACCGGATCGAAATCGGGCTGCGGAACAACGAGTGACTGCTGCTGCGCTACCCACAGCAGCCCAAAGCGCCCTCCACCGGACGCATCGAGCCCGAGCAATGCGGCAAGTCGCTCCTCCGCATCCGCGCCACGCGCAACCATACGGCGTGTTGCCAGGTCCTCCAGTACGGCGCTGCTGCCACGACCGCGGCCAAAGCGCTTGGTGATACGCCAGCGGCCGGCGTCGGTCTGGAAGTCGGCGGCGACGAGCGGAGCGCCGCCACCGCTGGGGCTCAACGCTTCGATTGCCGACCCGGTCGTGGTGTGCTTGCGCAAGAAGACGGCTTCGAGCGCGCGGAAGATCGTGGATTTCCCAGCCTCGTTGGGGCCGACCAGGACATCGAGACCGCCGGTCAGTCCCTCGACGGCAATCGGCTCGCGAAACAGCCCGACGTCGGCAATCCTGATGGCGTGGATCTTCATGCCGCGCTCTCCTCGACTTCGCGGGAAAGCGCGAGCAGACGGCGCAGTGCCGCCGCGGCCTCCTGACGCTGATCAGCCCCGGACGCAGTCCGTTCGCCGGGATACGCCTCGCCCGCTGCCAGGCTCGCCAGACGTTGCGCCACAGCCCGGAGCTCGTCCGACCGCTCGACCACGCCTAACGCCTCATCGCCGTCGCCGCGCGCCAGTAGCAGGCCAGAGGCATGAACGGCCAAGTGCGCGACCCGCCCGCGCAAAGCATCGAGCCAGCGATCCAGCGCCTCGTGCGCTTCGAGTCCAACCTCTCCCGAAAGATCGAGCTTCAGAACGTGACGGTGGCCTTCGGGCCCAAGCCGCTCGACATCGCGCTGCAGTGCGGACAGGTCCGCCGCGCTGGTCATGCGGCGCGCGATCCTCGACCAGTGGAAGTGGGCCGTGGGGACCCTGCGCACGTCGGCCCGCGCCGCGCCGCCCAGCACGACCACCAGCGCTGAGCCCTTGTCGCTGTCGGCGAAATTGTCGGGCTCGGGCGTACCCGAGTACCACGTGCGCGGGGCCACCTCCTTGACGCCGTGCCAGTCGCCGAGCGCCAGATAATCGAGGTTGGCGACCTGAGCCCGCCGCGGATCGATCGGCACGCTGCTCTGGCTCGTCCCGCCAAAGCCGTGGACGGCGCCGTGCGCCAGACCGATGCGATGGACACCCTCTGCGGTCGTCGCATCAGCCATCCAGGACGTCGGGTCCTCGCTCACCGAGCGCGCCGTGAGTGGAGCAGGCAGAACGACGGCGCGCCCGCCGGCGATGACATGTGGCTCGGACTTGAGGAGCGCGGTCACGTTGTCGGGCAGACCGATGACCGCCACGAGCCTGTGCCAGAGCCCGGCCGGTCCGGCGAAATCATGATTGCCCGGCAGGAGCAACCATTGCAGATCGTCGTGCCGCCGCAACCGCTCGAGCGGCTGACGCAGCGTCAGCGTCGAAAGGTCGGGAGAATCGAACACGTCACCCGCGACGAGCACGAAGGCTGCTCCAGCCGACCGCGCGGCGTCCGCGACCCGGTCGATGGCATCGAGGCGCGCCGCTTCCAGGCGGCCGGCCATGCGCTCATCGAAGCCACCGAATGGCTTGCCAATCTGCCAGTCGGCGGTATGCACAAAGGTCAGTGCCATGCGTGCTTCTCACGGTCACAGCGGCGTCGCCGAGGTGTCCTCATCCGATTGCCAGCTCTTCCAGCTTATCGAAACATTCTAGCCTATAAGTTCTCTCTTTGTTCTCTCGCGTTGTCAAGGCCACCCAGCAGCAGCCAACGCGCTTATCCACCGTTCCAAAGTGTCGGCGCGCGCACCGCCAACGGCAGCGCCTGGGCACTCATCGCGGCCCCGAACTCCGGGGGTAACGGAAAAAATCACGACTTCAATTCCGTGAGATAGTCCACATTCGACAGCGCTAGAAAAACGCGCGACACGACGGTCGAGCCGGAGAGCACCTTCTAATGGCCGCGGACATCGAGACACTCGTGGTCGGCGGCGGCGTCGTGGGCTTGGCCTGCGCGGCGCGGCTCGCGCGTGCCGGCCGCGAGGTCCTGCTCGTCGAGCAGCACGCCCGTACCGGTGAGGAAACGTCCTCACGCAACTCCGAGGTGATCCACGCCGGTCTCTACTACGCGCCCGGCAGCCTCAAGGCGCGGCTGTGCGTCGAAGGCAAGGCGTTGCTCTACGACTTCGCGGCCGACAACGGCGTACCGGTTAACAGCTGCGGCAAGCTGCTGGTCGCCTCGGGGCGAAACGAAATCCCGAAGCTCGAAGCGATAGCCGCCAACGCGCGGGCAAGCGGCATCCACGACCTCGTGCCGGTGAGCCGCCAAGAGGCGCAGCAGCTCGAGCCCGCGCTCGCCTGCGTCGCCGCCTACCTGTCACCTTCGACCGGCGTTATCGACAGCCATTCTCTAATGACGGCGCTCGAAGGCCACATGCAGACCGGCGGCGGCACACTCTCCCTATCGACACGCGTGACAGACATTGCACACGCGCCAAGTGTCGGATTCGCGCTGCAATTGGATAGCGAGGGCGAGCAGACGACATTGACGGCGCGCGAACTGGTGATCGCAGGCGGGCTCTGGTCGAGCGACCTCGCCCGCCGGCTCTTCGATCGTTCGAGTTCCAGTGCACCGGCCTATCGTCCGCCGCATACTCGCTATGCCAAGGGGCACTACTTCACGCTCCAAGGGCGTGCGCCGTTCCAGCGGCTGATCTACCCGATGCCGGTCGATGGGGGACTGGGCGTGCACTTGACGCTCGACATGGGCGGCGGAGCCAAGTTCGGGCCCGACGTGACATGGGTCGACCGCGTGACCTACGACTTCGACGATGCAGACGGCACGCGGCGCGCGACCTTCGAACGCGAGATCCGCCGCTGGTGGCCCGACCTGCCCGCCGACCGCCTGCAGCCAGGCTATACCGGCATGCGGCCGAAGCTCTCGGGCCCTGGCGAACCAAATGCCGATTTTGCGATCCATGGTCCAGAGGCACACAGCGTGCCCCGTCTCGTCGTGCTCTACGGCATCGAGAGCCCTGGGCTGACGTCGAGCCTTGCAATCGCGCGGGAAGTTGCCGAACGCCTGGGCGTCTGAGGCCTGTCGGCGCGAATGCAAAGTGCGGTCAGCGTTTGTCGCCGGATGACAGCTTTCGCTCGATCATCTGCGAGTAGCGCGACATGCCGAAGCAGAAGATCCAGAAGATGAAGCCGGCAAACACGTAGCCCGTCGTCGGCGTCGAGGGCGAGAACCACTTGGCATCCGACGAGATCGACTGCTGCACGATGCCCAGCAGATCGAAAAGGCCGATAATGAGCACGAGGCTCGTATCCTTGAACAGCGCGATGAAGGAATTGACGATGCCGGGGATGACGAGCTTCAGCGCCTGGGGCAGTACGATCAGCCCCATCTTCTGAGGGTAGGAGAGACCCAGCGCGTCGCCCGCCTCGAATTGACCGCGCGGGATCGCCTGCAGCCCGCCGCGGATCACCTCAGCAAGGTAGGCACCCGAGAACAGCGCCACGCCGATCAACGCCCGCAGCAGCTTGTCGAACGTAACACCCTCGGGCAGGAACAGCGGCAGCATCACCGAAGCCATGAACAGCATGGTGATGAGCGGCACGCCACGGATGAATTCGATGAACCCGACCGACGCCCATTTGACGATCGGCAGCCGCGAGCGTCGCCCCAGCGCCAGCAGAATGGCAATCGGGAATGAGGCAACTATACCGACGATCGCCACCACCAGCGTCACCAGCAGGCCACCCCAGCGCTCCGTCGGCACGATCTCAAGACCGAAGATACCGCCGGTCAACAGGTAGTAGGCGATGATCGGATAGATACCGAGCGTGAAGACGGCAAACCACGGCTTGTAGGGCACGGAGGGGATCATCAGGCCGGCGAGGCCGATGCCGCCGAGCAGGAACGTGAGGTTGGCGCGCCAGATCTCGGCCTCCGGGTAGCGGCCGTAGATGAACAGGTCGAGCTTGTGCGTGATGAACGGCCAGCATGCCCCGACGTCGGGTGCCGCGCAGGCCGAGCCGTCGCTACCGGTGAACACGGCGCGCAGCACCGCCCAATCGAGCATGTGCCAGATCAGCCAATAGGCGATGAGACCGCCGACGATGGTGAGGATGGTATCGGGGATTGTCGCGAACAGGTTCTTGCGTGCCCAGGCGACGGGCCCAGCGCCCGCCGGCGGGCGGCGCACTTCCTGGGCAAGCGGGGTCGGCTCGCTCGACATGCTAGCGCTCCACCAGGGCCATTCGGGCGTTGAACCAGTTCATGAAGAACGACGTGAGCAGGCTCACGGTCAGGTAGACACCCATCGTGATGAGGATGACTTCGATTGCCTGATTGGTCTGATTGAGCACGGTGCCCGCAAACACCGAAACCAGATCCGGATAGCCGATGGCCACCGCCAGTGACGAGTTCTTGGTGAGGTTGAGATACTGGTTGGTAAGCGGCGGGATGATGATGCGCAGCGCCTGCGGGATGACGACGAGGCGCATCGACTGCCCCGGAGTGAGCCCCAGCGCGGCGGCGGCCTCCTTCTGTCCCTTCGAGACGCCCATGATGCCGCTGCGTACGATCTCCGCGATGAAGGCGGCGGTGTAGAGTGTGAGGCCGACGAGAAGAGCGACAAACTCAGGCAGCAGCGTCAAGCCACCAGCTATGTTGAAGCGGCCGGCGACCGGCATTTCGAACGACACTGGAAAGCCCGCGGCGGCGAATGCCAGCAAGGGCAGGCCGGCAACAAGACCGAGCCCCGCCAGCACGGCGGGGAAGCGCTCACCGGTCGCCTCCTGGCGTTGGCGTGCCCAGCGCGCCAGCAGCACAGCGCCGACCACCGCCACTAGGAACGCGATCACCACGAACGAGATGCCATCACCCCAGATCGGCTTGGGCACCGACAGGCCACGCACGTTGAGGAAGGAGGAGAACGGCAGCGTGATGCTGTCTTTTGGCGCCGGCAGCGTCTTGAGAGCGGCGAAGTAGACCGCGAACAGCATCAGCAGCGGCGGGATGTTGCGCAGAACCTCCACGTAGACCATCGCCAGCTTGGAGATGATCCAGTTGTTGGAAAGACGCGCGATACCGACGAGGAAGCCGATGATGGTGGCGAGCACAATGCCGAGCCCGGCCACCAGAAGCGTATTGAGTAGGCCGACCCAGAATGCCCGGCCGTAGGTCGAGGTGTTGGTATAGTCGATCAGCGTCTGCGAGATGTCGAAACCGGACGTGTAGCCGAGAAAGTCAAAACCCGAGGCGATCGACTGCTTCTTCAGATTTGTAATTGCGTTGTTGATGATCTCGTAGCCGAACCAGACGAGGCCGACGAGCAGCAGGATCTGGAAGATGATCCCGCGCGAACGCGGATCGTAAAGATGATCGATAATAGATCGCGGCCTCGCATGCGCGGGAGCGGGCGGCGCGGCTATTGTCATCCCCTCGGCTCCTTCGGCTCTCGGCCTTCCTGTTGCGCGGCGTCGCTACCGCTCGCTGTCGTCAATTGATCGGGCGAGAAACCGGCCGCCACGTTGCCGCGACGGCCGGTCCCTTCGTCGATCAGATCAGCGCACCGGCGGCGCGTATTGCAGGCCGCCGTCACGCCACAGCGCATTCTGCCCGCGCGCGATCTGCAGGCGCGAGCCGGCACCCACGTTGCGATCGAACGCCTCGCCGTAGTTGCCCACGGCCTTGACCGCCTGATAGGCCCAGTCGTTGTCGAGGCCGATGCCTTTGCCGAACTCGCCCTCCTTGCCAAGCAGCCGCTTGATCTCCGGGTTCGTCGAACTCAGCATTTCCTCGAGGTTCTTCTGCGTAACGCCCAACTCCTCGGCGTTGAGCAGAGCGTTGAACACCCAGCGAACGATATTGCCCCACTGTGCGTCGCCCTGGCGGACCGCCGGCCCCAGCGGCTCCTTGGAGATGACCTCGGGCAGCACGATGTGCTCGTTGGGATCGCCCAGCGTCAGACGGGTGGCATAGAGCTGAGAGGCATCCGACGTGTAGACGTCGCAGCGGCCGGCATTGTAGGCGGCGAGCGTCTCGGGCAGCTTCTCGAACACGACCGGCTTGTAGTCCATGCCCGTCTTGCGGAAGAAGTCGGCGACGTTGAGCTCGGTCGTCGTGCCGGTCTGCACGCAGATGCTCGCGCCCGACAGCTCCTTGGCGGACTTCACGCCAAGGCCCTTCTTCACCATGAAGCCCTGGCCGTCATAGTAGACGACGCCAACGAACGACATGCCCGCAGACGTATCGCGGCTCATTGTCCATGTCGTGTTGCGCGACAACAGGTCGATTTCGCCAGACTGCAGCGCCGTGAAGCGCTCCTTGGTCGTCAGCGGAACGAACTTGACCTTGCTCGGGTCCTTGAAGATCGCAGCTGCGATCGCGCGGCACAGATCAACATCGATGCCTGTCCAGTTGCCCTTATCGTCGGGCGCACTGAAACCCGCAAGGCCAGTATTGACGCCGCACGTCAACTCGCCCTTGTCCTTGACTTTCTGTAGCGTGCCCTGGGCAGACGCACCCGTCGCCGCCAGTGCGAGCGCCGCCGCTGCCAGAACGCCTGTCGTAACTCGAAGTCTCATGAAACGGTCTCCCGTGGTTGCGAAGCCGGAACTTGCAGGTGTCGCGCACCCCAAGCGGTAATGGCGGGCCGAACGCCACCGCGCAGGCGGGGCACGCCCGATCAGTGGTTGAGGATCTGCGCGAGAAACTCCTTCGTACGCTCACTGCGCGGCGCGCTGAAGAAGACGTCGGGTGACGCCTGCTCGACGATCTCGCCACGGTCCATGAAGATGACGCGGTCGGCGACCGCGCGTGCAAATCCCATCTCGTGCGTGACGACGAGCATCGTCATGCCCTGTTCGGCGAGTTCGGTCATGACTTCGAGCACTTCCTTGACCATTTCCGGGTCGAGCGCCGAGGTCGGCTCGTCGAACAGCATGATGCGCGGGTTCATGCAAAGGGCGCGCGCGATGGCGACGCGCTGCTGCTGGCCGCCGGACAATTGCCCGGGAAACTTGCGCGCCTGATCGGGGATGCGGACGCGCTCCAGATAGCGCATCGCGACCTTCTCAGCCTCCGCGCGCGGCAGCTTGCGTACCCACTGCGGAGCAAGGCACAGGTTGTCGAGGATGGTCAGGTGCGGGAACAGGTTGAAGGATTGGAACACCATGCCGACTTCTGAGCGGATCTTCTCGATCTGCCGCAGGTCGCTCGTCAGTTCCTCGCCTTCGACCAGGATCTGGCCCGCCTGGTGCTCCTCCAGGCGGTTGATGCAGCGGATCATGGTCGACTTGCCGGAGCCGGAGGGTCCGCAAACGACGATGCGCTCGCCCTTGGTCACGCGCAGGTCGACGTCGCGCAGGACGTGGAACTCACCGTACCACTTGTTGACCTTGCGCATCTCGACGGCCAACGGCTCGCCCTTGGTCTCGCGCACACCGGGCGAAGCGGCGGGGGCGGATTGCTCCATTGATCCTCCGGAGGAAGATGACGCGGAAAGGGCAGGCGGCGCCTTGCTCTAGGGGCGACTATGGCCCGAGTTCGTCCGTCAAGCAACACGGCGCGCGGCGCACGCCTAACATCGCTCTCCCGCGAAACCGCGCCGTCGCGGCGAAAGCCTATGCGAGCAGCGGCCTTCCCAGGAAGCGCAGCGGCGTTCCCTGCCACTCGAACAGCGTCACATCCGTAAAGCCGTTGCGCATGTAGAAGGCAACGTTGCGGGAGGCAGCACCGGTAACCACGTGCACCCCCAGCGCCCCCCCGCTGCGCGCATCCTCGACGAAGCGCGCAATCAACGCACTGCCAACGCCGGCGCCGCGAGCCTCCGCCGCCAGATTGATATGCAGATGTGCAGGATAGCGGCATGTCAGGTGCGCGAGCGTGGGGAAATAGCCAATATCGGCGTACCGGTCGGATGCCGCCGGATCGTCATGAGCGCCCACGACATAGCCGACAAGGCGCTCCTTCCCGCCCGCGCCTGTGGCGACGTCGAAAGCCAAATGCGCAAGCATCGGTTGTCGCCTCAGATATCGGCCCAACCAGCGCTCGCGGAAGGCGCGGCGCTTCTCATCGCTTTCAAACTGCTTTGTGAGGCTCGCTTCGAAGAAGATGCCATCGAGCGCGGCATCGATCGCCGCGGGATCGGCAATGTCGCTGAACCGTCGGAACCGGATGTCCATTTGTGCGTTCAGCTCTCTCGCCAACAAAAGGCTCCAGCCGATCCGATATGCCGAAGGGCGATGCCGCCTGTGCGCGGCATCGCCCTTCCAGCTCTCATCTCGGTGTTGGAGGGGCAGCTTGCCCTCGTGTCAATCGTAGTAGCGCACGCACTGCCTGTAGCGGCGCCACCAGTACCGGCTGCCGGTCGCGATGGCGCGGCGACGCAGCCAGCCGCAATCGTCATCATCATAGTAGTAGCCGTAGCTTGGCACCGGAACCGGAATGTAGATGCCGCCGCCGTACCGGCGATGTCGATGACCGTGTCGATGAACGTGCCGACCTCTGGGGCCAGACCAGTTGCCGCCACCGCCGTAGCGCGGGCGATAGGTCCCGCCGCCGAACGATGGTCCACCGCCACCACCGCGTCCGATGAAGCCGCCACCCGAAGGGCCGCCGCCACCGCCGCGGCCGACGAAGCCGCCGCCCGATGGGCCGCCGCCACCGCCTCTGCCGAAAAAGCCCTGCACTTGGTGAACCATGCCTTCCCGCGCGGGGGGCGCGGTCACGCCAATGGCCGCCGCACCTGCACTTGCCGGAGGCAGCCACGCCGCCACGGCCAAGGCCGCGGCCATCATCACGCTTCGCATATCCCTGTTCCTTCGTTTCCGCCGGCCCTAGCGAGCCACAGCGCGTGGCGCACAATCGACATCCTGATTGGGGCAAACGTGGGCCCGCTTGGCGCGCATGCCCGCGCCGATGGCTAAAAGTCTTTCCGTTCTGGCGTTGGTTCAAGGCATGCTGCGACGCGAGGCTGCCCCGGCCTCGCGTCGCCCCTCAAGCACGCCAGCGCGACATTAGCGCGAGTCGACGAGGCGTCTGCGAAAGCCGGGCGGCAAATCGTCGGGGAGTGCACGGTCCACCGTCATGCGCCAGCCCGAGACGGCCTGCTTTTGTCCCAGCGCCGAGCGGCTTTCGGAGCGATAGGACGTCCGTGTCACGGCCGGTTTGCTATCCGCCGTGGCGACAGACGATCCGTAGTTGGGGCTGAAGGGCTCACTTGGATCGTCGACTGTGGGGCGCCTGTGCTGCAGTGGTGGCCGCTGCGCTGGAAGCCCGTCTGCCTCCATCTCTTCGGAGCCGGCCGCGACCTGACGCGGATAGTAGGCTCCCGGAGCGACCTCGGCTCGGGGCGCTTCGGTCGGATGGGAACTGCATGCACTCAGAATGGTGATGATCGGGAGAGCGAGCAGAACCGGGCGCAGTGCGCCGCCAGTGCGATATGGCTCAGCACCTTCGACCGCCGGGATACAAGAGGATCCATGCTCACGGGAGCGAGGAACGCGGGAACGCGACGACATGGGGTACGCCTTTCAACAAACGCGAACTCCCCCCGAGCAAACATCCTTCCCCTTAAGATCGCCCTAACGGCCGCCCCACCCCGGGACGGCTTTCCCCGTCGTCTGACATTGATGTTAACAAACTTCGTTAACGTTTCCCAGTTCCGTCGAACAGAAACTTAAATCGGACACCGGGACCCGCCGATAGGCGAGAGGCCGCTGCGCATCAGGCCGCACACGTTCACTTCACGCGTCCGGCACCTTCCCGAAATCCCAGTCAATACGCCTCGTTGGCAGCGCCGCGGATGTCTCTGCGCGGTCTCGACGCGCTGAATTCGTACGCGCCGCTCACGCGAATCTCACCACCGATTGATAACAAGACATGTCGTTTCGTATTTACGCCGGCAAGGGTCGCCGCTATGTTCTGTCCATCGGCAGGGCACAACGCCCCACCGGAACAGAGATAGCCCGGACTGCCGGGCACGCAAAATGAGACCATACAGTCTCACAATATAGAGATGAGGAGCACTTGCCATGAAGACCTTCGTACTCGCTGCCCTGTTGAGCATCGCCGCCGCCGCCAGCGTGACCGTCCCGGCTCAGGCCGCCGACACGCTGGGCGGGAAGAGTGTCCACGAGCGACTGACCGAGCAGGGCTCGTAACCCAACCAGCCTGATGGGCTCGCAACAGAAAGTTGAGGACCACTTGCCATGAAGACCTTCGAACTCGCCGCCCTGTTGAGCATCGCCTCCGCCGCTAGCGTGA
>JBFWNY010000054.1:0-15544 GCA_050250815.1 Hyphomicrobiaceae bacterium | reverse complement strand
CGGCCACATAGTGCCTGCCATTGGCCGTGATCAGGGCATCGTAGGGGTTCTTGCCAACTCCGGTCAGCTTGGTGAGGACCGGCGGTGCACCTTTCGAGAAATCAGCGATCCACGTCTCGCCCGCGTCCCATAGCGAAAAGACGAAGCGCCGCCCGGGTGCATCGACGAGGCCGATCGTTTTCGAACAGCCACCCGCCCAGGTGGCCGGTATATCGGCGACAGGCTCGAGCGTCTCGGCATCGAAGACGCGCACGCCGCCCGGCTCGTAATTGGAGACGGCGACGAGAGTACCGTCATCGGAGATCGCTCCGCCGATCGAATTTCCCGCCTGAATGATGCGCTTTTCGACTCGGCCGGCAATGAGATCGACCTTCGTGAGCCCGCCGTCCCGGCCGAAGACGAATGCAAAGCGTTCGTCGCGAGAGAAGACAGCGGAAGCATGTGACAGATCGCCTAAGCCCTCGACGCGAGACACGACCTCACGGCGCGTGGACTGAATAACGAGCAATGAACCCGTCGCACGCTCGATGACGATGCCGAGGTCTCCCGTGCCGCGCAGCGGGACCTGCTCGGCACGCGCGCCGAACGGCGTCGCCGAAAGTGCACAGGAGAACATCAAAGCGAAGAGAACCCGAACGAGCGCCATCATTGGTCTGTCGCCCTCAACAGATAGTTTGCGATCCAGAATGCCTCGTCGCTGCTGAGCAGAGATCGCCACGGCGGCATGGGCTTGCCCGGGACCCCATCGAGAATGATTGCGGCGATCGTTGCCGGGTCGATGCCGGCTAGGCGGGCAGCGCGAATATCTGGCCCGAGACCACCCTTCAGCGTCATGCCATGGCACGAGCCGCAGTCGTGCCGGACCAGGTGGCGCAGCTCTGCGGCCCTCTCGGCCGTGATAGGTGCGGCGTGCACCGCCGTTGATCCCACGGCGCACGACGTCAGGAAGAGTGCGGCTGCACGGAGGCACTCACGCATCAGCAAGCTCCGGGAGCCAAGCGGGCGCTGCATCCCGCACAGCCTCCAACAGCGGATAGGCGCCGCCCTCTGCCACCAGCGCGACAACTCTCCCGATGACGAACAAGACTGGCCCCTCGAAACAAGCGGAAACCACATCCTGTCCGACGCTCGACAGACGCGAGATCAGCCGCTGTTCGCGTGGCAATGTGGCGTCGCTGATTGCGAGCACCGGCATCTCTCCGGGCAATCCATTCGCGATGAGGCGGTCGGCGATCGACGATATCGTTGCAGCGCCCATGTAAACGACAAGTGTCGTCTCCGGGTCGGCAAGGCCGGCCCAATCGAGCACCAGTGCCTGGTCCCGCCTCGCATGCCCCGTGATAAAGCGCACGCTTGAGGCCAAGCCGCGATGAGTGAGCGGCAGGGCCAACGAGGATGCTGCACCCTGGGCTGCCGAGATACCCGGCACAACATCGCATCGAATGCCGGCGGCGCGCACGGCGATCATTTCCTCCGAGCCGCGGCCAAATATGAACGGATCGCCGCCCTTGAGACGCACGACGAGACGCCCTGCGCTTGCCTCCCTGACGAGGATGCTGTTGATCTCTGACTGAGGGACGGGGTGCCAGCCTGGCTGCTTTCCGACCGGAACCAACCTCGCTTCGGCATTGGCAAGCGCCAGGACTTGGCGCGACACGAGGCGGTCATGAACAATCACCTCGGCCGAGCCGATGAGCCGTGCGGCCTTGAGGGTCAGCAGTTCGGGATCGCCTGGTCCCGCTCCGACCAGCCAGACACGACCTGGCATCTTCATGACGTCACTCCGGCTTGAAGTGATGCGATCGACTGGTGGACCGGGGCGGGCTGCCGCCCCGGTCCAGCTGCACGTCAGTAGACGTCGTTGCGTGTATTGAAGACGTTGAATTTGCCCGTCGGCGTGATCAGCTTTGGATCCTTGATCACGCTTTTTAGCTTCAGCGTCTTGTCGTCGACGATGACGATCGCTGAGACCTTGTCCTTGGCGTTCCAGACCGAGAACCAGACTTCGTCACCGGCCTCGTTGTACTCGCCCTGCACGACGCGCGGCTGGCCTTCGGGAATTTCCGCCCACTGGCCAATCGGCAAGGTCGTGTATTTCGGCTTCGCCTGGCCAAGGTCGCTCACCTTGAAGACCGCAACCGACGAGGAGATCTCGGCTTCGGGATTCAACGGCGCATCGACATAGAGGTGACCCGACTTGGGATGCGACTTGACGAACAGCGAACCACCGCCGAGCGCCTTCAGCGTCTGCACGACCTTCCACGCCTTGTCGGGGTGCTTGTCGGGATCGGTGCCGATCAGCGCGACCGTCTCATCGCCAAGGTGCGAGGTTGCCCACACCGGTCCATGCACCGGGTGATTGATATTGGCGCCCCGGCCGGGATGAGGCGTCTGTCCGCCCGTCTCGATCAACGCGGTAAGCTTGCCTTCCTTCGTATCGATTACCGCGACTTTGCCTCGTGCGTTGGCGGCCACGAGGAAATAGCGCTTCGTTGAATCGAATCCGCCATCGTGCAGGAACCGCTCCGCCTCGATCTCGACGGTCTTCAGGTTCTTGATGTCGGAATAGTCGACAAGCAGGATCTTGCCCGTCTCCTTGACGTTGACGATGAACTCGGGCCGGTAGTGCGAGGCCACGATCGAGGCGACGCGCGGCTCGGGATGATAGTTCTGCTCGTCGTAGATCATGCCGCGGGTCGATTTGATCTTGAGCGGCTCCAGCGTATCGCCGTCCATGATCACATACTGCGGCGGCCAGTATGATCCGGCGATTGCATACTTGTCCTCGAAGCCCTTGAACTTCGACGTCTCGATCGAACGGGCCTCCGAACCAACCTTGATCTCGGCGACCGTCGCGGGCTCCTTCATCCAGAGGTCGATCATGTTGACCTTGGCGTCGCGACCGATGACGAACAGGTAGCGGCCCGATGCCGAGATGCGAGAGATGTGCACGGCGTAGCCGGTGTCGAGGATCTTGACGATCTTCTTGCTGTCGCCGTCGATGATCGCCACCTGACCGGAATCGCGTAGCGTAACGGAGAATAGGTTGTCGCGTTTAAGATCGTTTTCCGGCTTCGTCGGCCGCTTGTCGACAGGAACGAGCACCTTCCATGTCTTTCTCATCTCCTCCATGCCGAACTCTGGCGGTTGCGGCGGATCGATGAGGATATAGCGAGCCATCAGATCGACTTGGGCTTCCGTCAGCTCACCCGACGTTCCCCAGTTCGGCATGCCGGCCGGCGAGCCGTAGGTGATAAAGTCCTTCAGGTACTGGTATCCGTTCTTGCGCGTCTTGTCGGTGGTGAGCGCCTTGCCGGTAGCACCTTTGCGCAACACGCCGTGGCAGCCGGCGCAGCGCTCGAAATAGATCTGCTTGGCTGTGGCGAATTCCTCTGCCGTGATCACTGGATCATCCGGCTTGCGCCCCGGGATCTCGAGCTTCATCTGCCCGAGCGTGGTCATGCTTGGCTCGTAGGCCGCAGCAGGCGTATTGCCGTGCTCCTTGGGCTTAGGCTTGTCTTGCGCGAGCGCCGTTTGGCTAATGAGCAGCGTCGGCAGAGCGATGCCGGCGAGTAGCCGCGCCGTGCGGGGCAACCTGGGACCATCCCATTTCATGACGTTGCGACCTCCGTGCTGGTGGGCAGCAAGAACCTTGCAGCCAACCCCGGTCATGCACTTTGACTTTTGTGAAGGCTGCACTTGCGTCCGCGGACAATTCTGATCGGCGTCATCAATCCGAGGCACCGATGACTGCAGCGGCAGGCGACTTCTCCCGTTCGCGTTGCAGCAGACGCAGCGGCATGCGCGGCGAGGTTCTGGCCTTCGCGTACTTCGTGCTTGTTTCTTGCGCTGCTGCTTGGCCGAGCGCGTGTAGTGCCGGCGGCTTCGTCGCGAGTGACGCGATCACTCGATCAGCACCGACGCTCGAAATGGCCGCCGATGCATTCGGAATTTCAAAAGAACGCATCCGGATCGAGCGTTCCGACGCTGCACCGCAGGCCTGGATCGTCTCGGAAGCCGATGTCGTCGCCGGCTATATCGCATCGACGTGGGAGATCGCGGGCTCGGTGGGCTACTCGGGACGACCCATCGACATTCTCGTGGCGATCACGCGGGAGGCCCGTATCGCCGGAGCCTCGCTCGTACAGCACAACGAGCCGATCCTGACGCTCGGAATATCAACTCAGGACATCACACGCTATGTTCAGGGCTTCGCGGGCTACGATCTGAAATCGGTCCGGATCGAAGCGTTCAAGGACAACGCCGCTCTTCCCCCGATCATAGCGGGAGCAACCGTCTCCACGGGCGTCATTCGGGACGGCATTCTGCGAACCGCGCGCACCATTGCCATCGGCCGTGGGCTGATCGCGACGCGGGATTCCGATATCGACCGCATCTCGTTCACGCAGAAGATCTGGTCGGAGCTCGTCCGGGACGCATCCCTCACGCATGCCCAAATGAGCATATCTGAGGCATCGCGAAGGTTCGGGGCAATCCGGAATCCGCTTTCAGAAGGAGTTGCACCGTTCCTCGACGTCTACGTCGCCGTGATCGATCCGCCGACCATCGGGCGCAGCCTACTCGGGCAGCAGAGCTACACGCGTGCCGTCGGTTCATTGGCCGCCGGTGACTCCGCTCTGCTGATCGCCAGTAACGGCATCAACTCGCATCGCGGCACCAGCTACAAGGAGACAGGTGTCTTCGAGCGGATTGAAGTCATCCAGGACGACAAGACCATCAAGGTCGGTGCTGCTGATTTCCTGCGCATCGACAAGCTGGCGCCCAAGGATGCACCGACGTTCCGGGAGATCAGCGTATTTCGCGTGCGGTCCGAGAGCGGTCTGCGAGCGGGCAAGCCATTCCGCGTCGAGATCACGGCCGAACGGGAACGAGACGATGGCTCGCTCGCGGCAATCCGCCTCCCAGTGAACTACGCTCTGCCGCGTGAGTACATGCTGCCAGCCTCCAATGGGGCTGAACTAACAGCAGAGCAGCCGCTGTGGGTTGCTGCATGGCACAGAAAGCCGCTGGCCATCGCGTTCGTCTGCATGATGGTTGCCTGGGTCACCGGAGCCTTCTTCGTGCAGGAGTACTTCGTGGCACGGCCAAAGCTCTGGCGGTGGGGACGGCTGGCGTTTCTGTCTGTCAGCCTCGTACTGCTCGGCTGGATCGCCAAGGGCCAGCTATCGGTCGTCCAGGTCGTGGCCTTCGTGCACTCGATAATGAATGGGTTCCGCTGGGAAACTTTCCTGATCGAACCCGTGATTTTCATTCTCTGGGCGTTTGTCGGACTGGGGCTGCTGTTCTGGGGTCGTGGCGTCTATTGCGGCTGGCTATGCCCCTTCGGAGCCCTTCAGGAACTCCTCAACGCTGGCGCAAGACGCCTAGGGATCACGCAAATCGAAGTCCCCTTCTGGATTCAAGAGCGGCTTTGGGCGCTCAAGTACACGCTCTTCGTAGCTATTCTCGCACTCTCCTTCTATTCGATGGACCAGGCGCTGATCCTGGCCGAGGCCGAGCCCTTCAAGACCGCGATCTCAATGCGATTCTGGCGGTCCTGGCCATTTGTCGCTTTTGCCTTGGCACTGCTCGCGGCCGGCCTTTTCATCGAACGCTTCTACTGCCGCTATTTGTGCCCTCTGGGCGCCGCACTCGCCATTCCCGCCAAGCTCAAGCTGTTCGACTGGCTTCACCGCCGCCCGCAATGCGGACGCGAATGCAGGTTCTGCGAAACGCAATGCACGGTTGGCGCCATCGACACCCTGGGCCGCATCAACCCCAACGAGTGCATTCTTTGCCTGAGGTGCCAGGTGATCATGAACGACGAAGCGCAGTGTGTGACGCTCAAGCGGCGCGCCGGACGCCGAGGTGTCGACACTGTGCCCGCGCAGCCATAGCGATGTAGGGGAGAAAACGAGCCATGCAGCTTACACGCAGGCGCTTCCTGGTAGCCGCCTTCGCAACCGGGTTGGCTGGCGGCGGCGGTTCGCTGATCGCCACCGGCGACCCGCGTCCAGCGCATCAGTGGCGCGGAGCGGCCCTCGGAGGCGAGGCTCGGATCGCCCTCTACGGCGCAAGCGCGGAGGAGGCCCGCGCAGCCTTGACGGCCGCCACCGCAGAAATCGAGCGGCTCGAGACGATCTTCTCGCTGCATCGCAGCGACTCCGAACTCAGCAGGCTCAATCGCGATGGGCGGCTCGCCGCGCCTTCGCGTGATCTCGTCGAGTGCCTTCGCGCGGCTCTCGTCTGGCGCGACCAGACCGGCGGCCTCTTCGACCCGACCATACAGCCGCTTTGGACGCTGGCGGCATCGGGCGGCACTCCCAGTCCTGACATGCTTGCAAGAGTCGGCTGCCCGGTAGCTCTCGGGTCCGATTCGATAACGCTGCCGCGCGGGGCAGAGATTACACTCAATGGCATCGCGCAAGGCCGCATCGCCGACCGTATCACTGAGCTTCTCGTGGCGGCTCGATTTACCGATGTCGTGATCGATACCGGTGAATTGCGATTGCCGGGCCGCACCCGACGCGCCGTCGGCATCCCCGCCGCAGGGTCCGCGGTGTCGGTCGCCGAGGTGGCCATCGCGACAAGCGAACCCAAATCTCTTGTCTTCGATGCGCGATCCTTCCGACACCACCTCATCGACCCAAGAACCGGCACCAGCCCGCGCCATTGGCAAAGCATCTCGGTCTTCGCCCCAACCGCCGAGACGGCCGATGCGCTCTCGACGGCATTCGCTCTCATGCACCATGCGCAGGTCGCCGACCATGTCACCAAGTTCAACAACATTGCCGTGCTCGGCGCCGATGCCTGCGGACGCATCCGCCGGTTCGGCAACCTGAAGATTGCGGGACTTTCAAATGCGAGATCATAGAGACGAACCATGACGAGCCCAGCCGCGTCGAGCCGCGTGCGCATGCGGCCGCCCATTCTATTCAGTGCAGGCTTTCGCTTCTTCTTCCTCGCCGGACCAATTTTCGCGGTTCTTGCCATGGCGATCTGGATCGGCTGGCTCGCCATGCATGCGTCCGGGGCAGCACTCACGTCAGTTCCGTTCTCTGTACCGCCTCACGAGTGGCATGCACACGAAATGATCTACGGCTACGCCGCCGCGGTGATCGCCGGCTTCTTTCTGACCGCTGTCCCGAATTGGACGGGCTCGGAGCCGGCACGAGCCAACTTCATTCTCGTTTCAGCGATCTTTTGGCTGGTCGGGCGGCTCGCCCTGCTCTTCTCTTCGCAATTGCCAGCCGTGCTCGTGATGAGCCTCGACCTTCTGTTCGTCCCCGTGCTTGCCCTCAAGATCCTTGGCAACCTGATCGCGAGTCCCAAGCGTCAGAACATGGTGTTTCTCGCCTTGTTGGCACTCCTCACCACTGGAAACGCGGTCGTGCACCTGGGCTGGGCCGGCCTGATCAGTGAGGGCGCTTCGCACGGCATCCGCATCGGACTGCTGACGCTGACTGCCCTCATCACTATGCTGGGCGGCCGCGTGACGCCAGGCTTTACGCGCAATGCACTGATGCGGGGCGGGAACCAGGCCAGGCTTCCCGTCAGCAATGATCTTGCTGACAAGGCTTCGCTCGCGTCTGTTCTGAGCCTGCCCGCGGCCGTCGCCTTCGCACCCGACATACTTCTGGGCTTGCTGTCTGCGATTGCCGGCCTTGCAAACCTGATCCGCCTCGCCGGTTGGCGTAGCCACGACGTGCTTGATCAGCCGATTCTCTGGAGCCTGCATCTGGGGTTCCTGATGCTCGGGCTCGGCTATCTGCTACTCGCCGCACACTGGTGGGGTGCTCCTATCGGCGAGGCGTCGGCATTGCATCTGCTAGCGATCGGCGCGGTTGGCGTGATGACCCTCGCCGTCATGAGCCGTGCCGCCTTGGGCCACACCGGCCGCCCGCTCGTGGTCGCCCGGCCAATAGCCGTCTCTTATCTGATGGTCGCCCTTGCAGCACTGATGCGTTCGCTCGGCCTGCTCTTGGCACCCGCTCACTACTATGCCGTCGTCTTCGCATCAGGCGCCTTGTGGATCTTCGCTTTCGCCCTGTTCGTCATCGTCTACGCGCCCATTCTCCTCGCGGACCGCGCCGACCGGGTGGATTAATCGATCTGGCCCAATCGCCGTCTTTCGTCAGAAGGGCTTGCCTTTCGTTAAAGCGGCCGGCGCATCGCTCGCGAAACTGGAGGCGGTCTGGGAAGGATCGAGGAGAGCCGCCGCCATGCGCGAAGTCATGACCAAAACGATGGCCCGAAACATCTTCTATGGCGGGTCGATATTCTTCATCCTCATATTCGTCGGCCTGTCGGCACACAGCCACCGCTATATCGTGACAACGTCGACTGCGGCCCAACCCCTCACCGACTCCGTACGGCGCGGCAAACACGTGTGGGAACGCCACACTTGTATCAACTGCCACAGCCTGCACGGCGAAGGCGCCTACTTCGCGCCCGAGGTCGGCAACGTCATGACCCGCTGGGGCGTTGTCGACAAGCCGGAGGACGCCTTCCAGACGCTGAAGTCGTGGATTGAGGCGCAGCCCACGCGCATTCACGGCCGCCGCCAGATGCCGCGCTACCATCTGACCGACGAGCAGATCCGTGATCTCGCAAACTTCCTGATCTGGGCGGACAAAACCGACACCAAGAACTGGCCGCCGAACGACGCCGGCTGATGCGCGCACGGGAGACATCAACAATGAAGTACGAAAGCCAGAAGGTCGCCTTCATCTACTTTCTGACGGCGATGATCCTGTTCCTCGTGCAGGTCTCCGGCGGACTACTCGCCGGCTGGATCTACGTCGCGCCCAACACGCTGTCGGAGATTCTCCCCTTCAACGTCGTTCGGATGCTGCACACCAACTCCCTCGTTGTGTGGCTTCTGCTGGGCTTCTTCGGCGCCGCATACTTCCTCATTCCGGAGGAAGCCGAACGCGAGATCCATTCGACGCAGCTCGCCTACCTTCAACTCGCCATCCTCGTACTGGGCACCGCTGGCGTGGTCGTGACCTATGTCTTCGACCTCTTCAACGGCAACTTTCTACTCGGCAAGGAAGGCCGTGAGTTCCTCGAGCAGCCGCTATGGGTGAAGCTGGGCATCGTCGTTGCTGCGCTGATCTTCCTCTACAACGTCACCATGACCGTGCTCGCCGGACGCAAGACGGCGATCACCAACGTGCTCCTCATCGGTCTTTGGGGCATCGCGCTTCTGTTCCTGTTCTCCCTCTACAATCCCGGCAACCTGAGCCTCGACAAGATGTACTGGTGGTACGTCGTCCATCTTTGGGTGGAAGGCGTATGGGAACTCGTCATGGCATCGATTCTCGCCTACCTGATGCTTAAGCTTACCGGCGTCGATCGCGAGATCGTCGAAAAGTGGCTCTACGTGATCGTCGCCACGTCGCTGTTCACCGGCATCCTCGGCACCGGCCACCACTACTACTGGATCGGGACACCCGGTTACTGGCAGTGGATCGGCTCGATCTTCTCCAGCCTCGAGATCATCCCCTTCTTCCTGATGATGGTGTTCTCGTTCGTGATGGTCTGGAAGGGCCGACGCGACCATCCCAATAAGGCCGCGTTGCTGTGGTCGCTCGGCACGACGACGCTTGCCTTCTTCGGTGCAGGCGTATGGGGCTTCATGCACACGCTGCATGGCGTCAACTACTATACGCACGGCACTCAGATCACGGCGGCGCACGGACATCTCGCATTCTTCGGCGCCTACGTGTCCCTGAACCTCGCCATCTTCACCTATGCATTCCCGATCATGAGAAACCGCGACCCCTACAATCAGGTGCTCAACATGGCGAGCTTCTGGCTGATGTCGGGCGGCATGGCGTTCATGACTTTCGTTCTGACATTTGCTGGCACGGTGCAGACGCACCTCCAGCGGGTCATGGGCCAACACTACATGGACGTCCAGGATCAGCTCTCTGTCTTCTACCTGATGCGCTTTGGGGCGGGTGCTGCCGTGGTGCTGGGCGCCCTTCTGTTCGTCTATTCCATCCTCGTCCCGCAACGTGAGGTCATCGAGTCGGGGCGCGAGGCCCGCGTTGCGCCTGCGGAGTGAGGCATGAATAACCTCCAGCAGAAGAATGCGACTGAGAAGGGGGGCGAGCCCCCCTTCTACTTGCCAGCGCGCGACGAATGCGATGTCTTCCAAGCTGCCTATGCCAATCGCATGCCGCTGTTGCTGAAGGGGCCGACGGGATGCGGGAAGACGCGGTTCGTCTCCCACATGGCCGCTCGCCTGGGCCGGCCGCTCTACACCGTCTCCTGCCACGATGACCTGTCGGCTGCCGACCTCGTCGGCCGCTATCTGCTCAAGGGTGGCGAGACCGAGTGGATCGACGGGCCGCTGACCCGAGCGGTTCGCGATGGTGCCATCTGCTATCTCGACGAGATCGTGGAAGCGCGCAAGGACGTCACTGTCGTACTGCATCCCTTGACCGACGACCGGCGCATCCTGCCTATCGAGCGCACCGGCGAGCTGCTGGAGGCGAAGCCCGAATTCATGCTCGTTGCCTCCTATAACCCGGGCTACCAGAACATCCTGAAGACACTGAAGCCGTCCACCCGGCAGCGCTTCCTCTCGATCGAGTTCGATTTCCCAACGCCCGCGCAGGAGACCGATGTCGTATGCGCCGAGAGCGGCCTTTCCCGGGAGCGCGTCGCGCCACTCGTGCGTCTTGCGGGCAAGCTGCGGGCTCTAAAGGGACAGGACATCGAGGAGGGCGTCTCCACGCGCCTTCTCGTCTACTGCGCAACTCTTATTCGCGCCGGCATGCCTGTCGAACGGGCGGTAACCGCGGCCTTGGTCGAACCCCTGAGCGATGATGCGGACGTCAAGCGCGGCCTCATGGATCTCGTCGCCGCCGTCTACGGGTGAGGAAGGCCGTGAGCGAGCGGATCGAGGTCGAGCTGTGGGAGCCGGAAGAAAGCATCGGCAAGATCTGGCACGCGTTCGCCTCCGGGCTCGATGCGCCATCAGTGCACGCTAACGCCGCGGTCTCCCTCGACGATGTGCGCGGCCGCATCGGCGTACTGTTCCGTGGGCTGGGCGGCGCACGCGATGTCGAGATCAAGCCGATGCGAGCACCTGCCTCCCGCCACCGCCTTTCCTGGCGGCGTTCGCTGGGGCGAGCTGCGGAGCATCTTGCGCAGGCGAGCTTCGATGGTCAGTCGCTGCGTCTTCCCGAGCGCATTGACTTTCTAGACCACACCGACAAGAACATCGCTCTCTATCTCTGGCTCGCCGCTGCGTGCGTCAACGCGACCCCGCCACGGTGCGAGGCAGACCCCCTGCGTGCCGACATCCGCAGTCTGCAGGCGACAACCGCCATGACGCGCGCAACGCTTGGAGCCTGCCCGGGCCTGCGCGCAGTCCATACCGCGCTGCGGCGCGAGACGCTCGCTCTCCGCCGCGACCGCAAGTTGCCGCGAGTGGAAGCGGCTCTGGAAGCTGTCATTCGCCAAATGCTCGGCGGCCCGCCCCCCACAGATGCGGTTGCCGCCTCGATCGCCGCCGCCGTGCACGGGGCAGCAATCGACCTTGGCGCCTTCGTTGCTCCGCGCGGCTATCGAACGTTCGAACCTGTGCTCATGTGGCCGGACCTGAGCGCCATGCAGCGGGGCGACCGCGTCGACCACGACGACGAGGAACCATCGGGGCCGAAGCTTGCCGATCAGCACGCCCAGGAGCGTGCGTTCCGCGCCAAGCGCGAAAAGGCTGATCAGGCGGCACGCAAGGACAGTCTGATCCTGCACAAGTACGAGGCCATCTTTTCGTGGACTGAGTTCCTCAACCTCAACCGCCGCGTCGAGGATGACGACGAGGACACCGCCAAAAAGGCGGCCGATGACCTCGACGAAATCAGCCTGACGAAAGTGCCGCAGCGTGCGCGCGCGCGCCTCAAGATGCACCTCGACCTGTCGCCCGCCGACGTCGAGATCGAGGCCATCGCAGGCAAGCACCTTTATCCGGAGTGGGATCACAGAACGAAGCGGCATCTGCCGGATTACTGTCGGGTACTCGCCAGTCAGGCCGAACCCGCTCCGGAAGCCCCGGCCCTTCTTTCCTGCCCAATCGCACGGCGTCGAATTCAAGAAGTTCGCCGCCAATTCGAGGCCCTGCGGCCAAGGCGTGTGCACCTGTCGCGCCAGATCGACGGCGATGAGCTCGATTTCGAGGCTGCGGTGGACGCGCGCGTCGATCTTGCCGCAACCGGGGAGCACACCGATCGCGTCTACCGTGCCAGCCGCAATCAGGAGCGCGATCTCGCCGTATCCATACTTATGGATGCCTCTCGCTCGACGGAAAGCGTGGTGAGTGGTCGCCAGGTCATCGACATCGCGCGCGAGGCGCTCATCGCGCTTGCGTGGGGACTGGAAGCCTGCGGCGACGATACCGAGGTCAACGCCTTCTCTTCGCTCCGGCGGGATCGCGTGTACGTGGCTTCGTGCAAGCGCTTCGACGAGCCGATGACGTCGCTTGTCGAAAGCCGCATTTCTGGATTGAAGCCCGGCTTCTATACGCGGCTGGGAGCCGCCGTCCGGCATGCTTCCGCTGGTCTTGCCAACCACCCGCGCCGCCGTCGCCTTCTGCTCGTAATTACCGACGGCAAGCCCAACGATCTCGACCATTACGAAGGCCGGCATGGCGTGGAGGACAGCCATATGGCCGTGCGTGAGGCACGCCGACGCGGCCAGTCAGTTTTCGGCGTGACCATCGACGCCAAGTCGCAATCCACCTTCGCGCGCATCTTCGGCTCGGGCGGCTTTTCCGTCATTCCGGACCCCGACAAGCTGACGAGTGCCTTGCCGCAGATCTATCGCCACCTCGTCAGCGAATGAACCAGCCAGCAACCAAAGCCAGCACCGACGACGGCTGGGGGGTGTTCAGCGAGCTTCCCGGCGATCTCATGATGTGGGTGCTGATCGCCAGCGAGCTGCTCGTCTTCGGAGCCGCCCTGCTGGCGTTTCTGGGTGTTCGCGCTACGGATCCGCCGGGCTTCGCCGCAGACCAGGCCTTGCTAGATCGCACTGCAGGAGCGCTCAACACCATCGCTCTGGTGACAAGCGGCCTGTTCGCCGCACTCGCGGTCTCTTCCCGTCACGTTGGTGACCGGAGGAAGGCGCGCCGTTGGCTTGCTAGCGCAAGCGGTCTGGGCGTCGCGTTCCTTGCCGTGAAGTTCTTCGAATACGCCGACAAGATTCAGCGCGGCATCGATCTGGAAACCAGTCCGTTCTTCACGTTCTACTATCTCATCACGGGCTTTCACGCCGCTCACGTCTTGGCCGGTCTGCTCATCCTGGGGCTCGCCGCCGTCTACGACAGCGCCCGCAACATGGAAACGGCTGCCACCTTCTGGCACATGGTCGATCTCATTTGGGTACTGCTGTTCCCGATCATCTATCTTGCGAGGTGACGATGGCCGACGGGCGACTCGTATTCTCCTGGTGTCTCCTCGTGGGATTGAGCGCGGCGACGGCTGGACTGAGTGCCGTTCGCCCTGGCGACCTTTCGCCCATCGCCTTCACAGTCGCCGTCCTGATACTGGCGGGGTTCAAGGCCCGCATCATTCTCTTCCGGTATATGGGGCTTGCCGCTTCGCGCTTCTGGTCGCGAGCCTTCGACGCCGCGCTCATCGTCTTCCTCCTGCTGGCGTTGGTCGTCTACCTCATCGGCACGGAGACCTGAGACATGACCGCAAATTCCAAGGATAGACCCTCAGGCCAGACACCGAACTGGCTCTATGCCTTCTGTTACGCGCTTATGGGTCCGGCCTGCGCCATCAACGGCGCATTCATCGCCAATGCAACGCCAGCGGCAGTCCCTTATGGCCTCACCGGCCTCGCAGTCGCAGGCGGAATCGGCGCGCTTGTAGGTCTCTGGCCGGCGGTCTGGCTTGCGCGCCGCATCGGCGAGGGTATCCGCGAGCAGGACTGATGCTCACAATGGGGCTGCGGATACGACTGCCTACTCAGCCTTGCGCCAAGGCGCGCTGCGATCCTCGAGCATGTAGTCGCGGAGTGCCGCGACGTCGTCGATGATCGCATGGTTGTGATCGATGGTCACACCGAGCGCCTCAAGCCTGTTGAAGGCGCGGGAGAGACTCGGCGGTTGCATGCCCAGGCGACCGGCAATCAGCGATTTGTCGTAGGGCAGAGTAATCCGGCAGGGGCCTTCCGCGGCGGGGCACAGATCGAGGAGGAATTCCGCGACGCGTTGAGCTCCAGTGTGAGACTTGAGCTGCTCGATCTGAGAGATCAGGCCGTGAAGGTGTATGAATGTGGAAGACAGGACGGCCCGAGCAATCTCAGGCCGCTCCTGCATGAGTGACGTAAGAACATTCGCCCGCACACTAACGACACGCGCGTCGGTCACGGCCTCTGCCGAAACCGGATAGGGATCGCCGTTGATCGCCACGGCCTCGCCGAAGCTGCGCCCTTTCGTGAATACGCCGACGACCGCTTCTGCGCCGCTGGACGTGATGCGGAAGAGCTTCACCCAGCCATCCAGGACCACATAGAGGTGCTGCGCCGTCTCTCCCTGAAGAAAGATCGTTTCGCCTCGACGGAACGCGCGAGTGGCGGCCCTCTGCAGGATCAATTCGGCCAGTTCATCCGGAAGGCTCGCAAAGAGCACGGCCTCGCGTACGGTCGCCAAGTCTCTGCTGCCGAGCATTGCGGTCTCCGGAAAAGCCGACGCAATGGCGGTTGGGCACCGCGAATGCACGTGATGGGTCTGGGGAAGGTACCATGAGCTGCAGCGGCCCTCAAAGCACGCCGGCAGCATTATTGGCTCTCCCCACAAGTCGCTCCACGTTAGACCGATCGACGATATCGGCACACGGTCCGCTAAAAGTGCAACCGTTCGCAGCCATTCTCGGTACGTCACACCGTCATCTCCACGCGGACTTCGGCGGTTCGAACGCAATGCAATGACGCTCGTGAGCGCCTTTCCATTTCCGTCCCCGATTGCGAAATCGGCGGATGCGACGGGTACGATGCTTGACTTTAGTCAAGACCACTCATTTCCGTCGCGTCAACATGGCCGCCAGCGGACTTGGGCGGCATCGCAGCAGCAGCGGTGGGCCAGAGTCTTGGCGTTGCCAAGCTACTAGGGCGCGTAATGACGAGCCTGCTGACACGACGCGACCTCTTTGGAAGATCCAAGGCAGGCAAGCCGGAGCAGCGCCCCCCGTGGTCGCGCCCCGAGGCGGAATTCCTGGAGGCCTGCGCGCGATGCGGGGCATGCATCGAGGCATGTCCGACGGGTGTGCTCGTCGAAGGATCTTCGCAGTATCCGGCAATTCGCTTCGGCACCGCAGCATGCACGCTCTGCGCCGCCTGCGCCCAAGCTTGCCCGACCACGTGTTTCGACGCGGAACTTGATCCCCCCTGGCCGGTCAAGGAGCTATCCCCAGAAGTTGGTGACGGCGTGAATCGGTGAAGGCGGCATATCGTGGGGTTTGTTGACGACCTCACTTCTCCACCAAAGGAGCGATATGCCGTGCCCAACGATAACGTGACGAAACTC
>JBFWNY010000053.1:0-16523 GCA_050250815.1 Hyphomicrobiaceae bacterium | reverse complement strand
GCGGTCCTGGCGTTGGGTCTCGCTCTGCCAGATTCCGCCAACGCCAAGCGCTCGGCCACCTATCCCTACGAGGACATGCTGACGGCAGAGAGCAAGTCGCAGACACTTTGCGAGGCAATGCCAGACCGCGTCTTCGTCCGCCACAAGCTCGGCACCGCCTGCATCGCCTACATCGCCACCAAAGGCTTCGAGCGGGACCGGCGCGCCGTCATCTTCTTCGATGGCGATTCTCCCCCCGACAACTACATCGAGACGCAGGGCAGCAACGAGCACTTGAAGAAGATCGGCGACGCCCTGCAATCGCTCTCCAAGACCTTCAAGGTCCGATACATCCGCGTCGCCCGCCTGGGCCTCGACGGTTCGTCCGGTAACCATGCCGACCGGCGCAAGCCCGAGGAAGTCTTCGCGTTGAATGCCGCAATCGACGCCCTGAAGGCACGGCTGGGCATCGACGATGTCATTCTTGCCGGACAGTCGCGCGGCTCGCTGGTCGCAGCCTCCGTGCTGACGATGGGCCGCAACGATGTCTCGTGCGCGGCGCTCGGTTCGGGCGTCTACGAGCATGCGCGCTTCATCTACGACGCCAACAAGCCCCTGCATCGCGACCTGCGGCTCAAGGACATCTCGCGCACGGTGTACGATCCGTCCGAGAAGATCGACGGCATCGCCAAGGACAAGCGCCGCCACATCTATGTCGTGGGTGATCCCGACGACGCACAGGTGCCCTTCGACCAGCAGCGCCGGTTTGCCGACCAAGTCAGCGCGGCCGGTCACCACGCGCGCCTCATCGAGGTTGAAGGCTCGGGGGAGAAGCAGCACGGCGCCACACGCTACGTGGTGGGCATCGCCGGGTTGTGCGCCCGCGGTATCGAAGAAGCCGAAATCGTCCGGCGCACTGCCAAGGTCAGTGCGGATGCTACCCGCGTCGCGGAGACCGAACGCGAGGCCAAGACGGCTGTTGCCAGCGAGACGAGCCAGAAGACGAAGCGCGCCATCGTCGCCTACAAGACGACACAAAAGGAGCTTGCGCTGCCGACGCCTGCGCTGCGCAGCACAACCGCGGCCGGCACGGCGCCACGCATCTCCCGCGCCATCAACCGCGCGGAGGCGACGTCGACGTCTCCGGGACCGGCTTCGCGCGGTCCGGCAACGGGCGTGAGCCTGCCGAGCGCCAAAGCGATGTAAGGCGGCGCTGCTGCACGAAGCAGAAACGGGCCCTCCCAAGTCGTTCTCACCGCCTATGCGTTCGGAACGCCGCGCCGGCATTCTGGGTCGAAGCGCAACGCCGTGCCCCTCAATCGCGCGTGAGAAACGGCCAGACGTGCTTCTCGTAGAGCCCGTCGCGCACCAGCGTCGAATGGTCGGAGCCCTCAAAGCGCGCCAAAACTTTCGGCTGCCTCGCAAGAGCGTAAAGCCGCTCGGCATGCTGATAGGGAATCACGGTGTCGCCGGTCCCGTGCGCAATGAGCACCGGGATTTTGACCTTTGCGATCTTATCGCGCGTCAGGAATGGATCGCGCATGAGCCAGCCAACAGGCAACCAGGGATAACGCTCCGCTGCGACATCGACCACCGCCGTATAGGGCGCTTCCAAGATCAGCGCCCTGGCCGGAACTTGGGTTGCCAGCTCTGTGGCGACGCCCGTCCCGAGCGACAGACCGTGCAGAACGATGTCGTCCGCCTTGTGCCCGCGCGCGATCAGCCAGTCATAGGCGGCGCGCGCGTCCGTCATCAGCCCCGCTTCGCTGGCAGAGCCGGTCGAGCCGGGATAGCCGCGATAGGAGATGGCGAGCACGCCGTCGCCATGCTCGCGCAAGCGCTTCCAGCGCCACTTCTTCTTTTCAAGCCCACCGCCCTTGCCGTGGAAGAATAGGAACGTCGGCTGGCCCGACTTGGGCGCAAGATACCATCCCGCCAGCCGCTCGCCGTCGGGCGTCGGAATGACGACCCGCACGCCCCCCTCAATCGCCAACGCTCCCGCTTTCGACAGGCCGCCCGTATCCTGCGTATTGAAGAGAAGGTCACGCTGTTTCGCGTACATCGCAGCCGTGATGCCCGCGTAGACAATGACACTCACCGCCGCTGCTCCCGCCAGAAATCTGCGAACGCGCGGCATGGTCAAGAAGCCCTTGTGAGACACGTGCACGACATCCGCCGGCGTGCCGAACCATCTGTGAGGTAATGGGCGCCAGCGGGGTGGGGTGACAGACGGGCAGGCGAATGTGGAGGCCGCAAGGCGGTCAGCCTCGTCGGATCAATCCCATAAAGCGAAAAAGGCCCTTGCGCGTCGGCAGGGACCTTATCGCCTTCCCATGTAGGCGGGATCAGTGCGCCAGCGCCTTGGCGATCTCTTCCGTCATCTTCTTGGCGTCGCCCAGCACCATCACGGTGTTGTTCTTGTAGAAGACTGGGTTGTCGATGCCCGCATAGCCAGACGCCAGCGAGCGCTTGTTGAACAACACGGTGCCCGCCTTCCAGACCTGCAGCACGGGCATGCCGTAGATCGGCGAGGTCTTGTCTTCCTCGGCGGCCGGATTGACGACGTCGTTGGCGCCGATGACGTAGACGGCATCGGCCTGACTGAACTCCGAGTTGATGTCCTCGAGCTCGAACACCTCGTCGTAGGGGACGTTGGCCTCGGCGAGCAGCACGTTCATGTGGCCGGGCATGCGGCCGGCTACCGGATGGATCGCATACTTGACCTCGACGCCCTCGCGCTTCAGGGCGTCCGCCATCTCGCGCAGCGCGTGCTGGGCCTGGGCGACGGCCATACCGTAACCCGGCACGATGATGACCTTCTGCGCGTTCTTGAGCAGGTAGGCCGCATCATCGGCGGCACCGAGCTTGACCGGCTTCTGCTCGCCGCCGCCGGACGCCGCTGCCGTCTCGCCACCGAAGCCGCCGGCGATGACCGACAGGAAGGCGCGGTTCATGCCCTTGCACATGATGTAGGAGAGAATCGCGCCCGACGAGCCCACGAGCGCGCCGGTGATGATGAGCGCGATGTTGCCGAGCGTGAAGCCGATGCCGGCCGCAGCCCAGCCCGAGTAGGAGTTGAGCATGGAGACGACGACGGGCATGTCGGCTCCACCGATCGGAACGATAAGCAGCACGCCCAGCGCCAGCGACACGAGCGTGATCAGCCAGAAGTAGAGCGGGGAACCGCCGGAGACGACGAACCAGTAGATGAGCGCCACCAGAAACACGCCCAGGCCCGCGTTCACCAGATGGCGCATCGGCAGGATAATGGGCTTGCCCGACATCTTGCCCGACAGCTTGGCGAAGGCGATGACGGAGCCGGTGAACGTGATGGCGCCGATGGCGACGCCCAGACTCATCTCGACGAGGCTCGCGCCGTTGATATGGCCGGGCGTACCGATGCCGAATGCGGCGGGCGAATAGAGCGCGGCAGCCGCAACGGCCACTGCAGCGAGACCGACAAGCGAATGGAAAGCGGCCACCAGCTCGGGCATCGAGGTCATCGGGATGCGCTTGGCGGTGTAGGCGCCAATGCCGCCGCCGATGCCCAGGCCCAGGATAATGAGCAGCCATGTAAAGATCGACATCGGGCTTGCGACGCCGAGCGTCGTCAACACCGCGATCGTCATGCCGATCATGCCGTAGAAGTTGCCCTTTCGTGACGACTCCGGATGCGACAGGCCGCGCAGCGCGAGAATGAACAGCACGCCGGAGACCAGATAAAGAAGGGCGACGATGTTGGCGCTCATGTCAGCTTTCCTGAGGGGCGGAGGCTCTCCAACCGCGCGAGAGCAGTTTCAGCGGAATTGCGCAGCTCTGCCTCGTCGGCCTCGAAGGGAATGCCAGGCGTACGCAGAGTGGGATCGGGGCAATAGGCCTCGACGACGTAGAACAGGTCGTCGATCGCGACAGGCAGCGGCTCGGCACGGTCGCGCGCGACACGCCACCGATCGAGAAAGCGGTCGTGAAACGACCGTCCGTCGGTGCGCCGCGAGACGAATGCGCGAAGAAGCTCAAGCCAGCCGCCGCCATGGCTCACTTCTTCTCTTTCTTCTTGTACATGGCGAGCATGCGCGCGGTGACGAGGAAGCCACCGAAGATGTTGACCGAGGCCATCACGAGCGCGAGGAAGCCGAAGATCTTGGCGCCCGTCGATCCCGCAGCGATCGACTGCACCCCGACCGCCAGAAGTGCGCCCACAACGATCACCGACGAGATGGCGTTGGTGACGCTCATGAGCGGGGTGTGCAGCGCCGGCGTCACCGACCAGACGACGTAATAGCCGACGAAGATCGCCATCACGAAAACCATCAGCTGGAACACGAACGGGCTGACCGCCCCGTCGCCAGCGCCACCGGCGGCCAGTGCCGGCACGGCAGTGGCCGCGAGCCCCAGAATGGCAAGCGCGAATGCCTTGTTGAGCGTCATGTCGTGTCTCCTCAGGCGGCGGGCGCGGACAGGCTCGGGTGCACGACCTTGCCATCCTTGGCAATCAGCGTGCCCTTGATGATCTCGTCGTCCCAATCGATCTTGAGCGCCTTTTCCTTCTTGTCGATCATGGTCTCGAGGAAGGCGAGCAGGTTCTTGGCGTAGAGGCTCGAGGCGTTGAACGAGAGCTGGCCGGCCAGATTGATCGGCCCGACGATCTTGACGCCGTTGGCCGTCGTGATCGTCTCGCCTGGCGAGGTGAGTTCGCAGTTGCCGCCGCGCTCGGCCGCCAGATCAACGATGACGGAGCCTGGCCGCATGCTCTCGACCATCGCCGTGGTGATCAGCTTGGGCGCGGGGCGTCCGGGAATGAGCGCCGTCGTGATGACGATGTCCTGATTCTTGATGTGGTTGGCGACGAGTTCCGCCTGCTTTGCCTGGTACTCCGCGCTCATCGGCTTTGCGTAGCCGGCAGCGGTCTGTGCCTGCTTGAATTCGTCGTCCTCGACGGCAATGAACTTGGCGCCCAGCGACTGCACCTGCTCTTTCGTGGCCGGACGCACGTCGGTCGCCGAGACGATGCCGCCCAGGCGCCGCGCGGTGGCGATCGCCTGCAGGCCGGCGACGCCGACGCCCATGATGAAGACCTTGGCCGCCGGCACGGTGCCCGCCGCCGTCATCATCATCGGCATGGCCTGTCCGAACGTCGCGGCGGCATCGATGACGGCTTTGTAGCCGGCAAGGTTCGCCTGACTCGACAGGACGTCCATGGACTGCGCACGCGTGATGCGCGGCATGAATTCCATGGCGTAGAGCTGGCTGCCGGAAGCTGCCAGGGCATCGAGCCCGGCGCGGTCGTCGAATGGGTTGAGGATTGCCGCGACCACACCGCCCTGCTTGAGGCTTGCCAACTCCTCCGGAGTGGGTCTGCGAACCTTGAGCAGGATGTCGGCGCCGCTGATTGCCTCGGCCGCGGAACCCGCGATCTCGGCGCCCTGCGCCTTCAGCGCTTCATCTGAAAAATTGGCTCGCTGGCCGGCGCCCGACTGGACGCGCACCTTGGCACCCAGTGCTGACAGCTTCTTGACCGTCTCCGGAGACACCGCGACCCGTGGCTCGTCGCCCGGCTCGCTCGTGACAGCAATCGTGAGCATGTTCGCGTCCGTCGTCAGAGTTCCTGGTGGTGGGTGCGCGCGCAGCTAGGTGCACATGTGCCGTCGCTGCGCGGGGCCGCGGTGCGGTTCGCATTGCAATCCGCGCCATCGGCGTCATCTGGCCGTCAAGGCCGTGTCGAGAAGCGCTCCCCTGCCGACCCTTGCGCGGATGCCCAACGGCGTATCGGCCTGCGTGCAGCCGGGGAGCGAGAGGGTCAGACGAGGAAGTAGCCCATGCCCAGAAGCAGGATGACGCAGAATGCGATCAGCAGCTTCGTGACCAGGAGAAAGCCATGATAAGTCCGCGTATGCTCGGCGTAGTCCATCGCCGGGTGACCATTGGACGTGTCGAGTGACATTCTGTCGTTCCTCCCGTTGGGCCGAATTTTGCCGCATTTCTGGTAACGCAAGGCGTCGGCAGCATCAACTGGTACCGTCGTACAGGTGGTCGCACCCAGCCAGTCGTGCGGCCAGGATCGCGACATAGCAGACGTCCAACTTCCGCGGCAATTGCCGCCTAAGGCCCGCCCGACGCGACAGGCCTACCGTCAGGCGCAACAGCGTGGAATTGCTCGAAGGAGCCCGAACATCATGCTCGACGTCCGTTTGCGCCCAATCTTCCGGCGTACCCGCCTCGTCGTCGCCGCGACCGTTCTCGCCCTGACCACCCCGACCGCCGGCGCCCTCGCCCTGGAGGTCCTGCCCGACGAGAAGGCCGGGCGCGAAGCCTGCGAGCGGCGCTTCTGCCAGATCGTTCTGGAGCGCAAGGAAGCGGGACCGCCGCTTACCTGCGACATGACGAAGACGTGGGACCGCAACAAGATCAAGAAGGGCGGGCAGAAAAAGTCGATCTCCTGGGGCTTTGGCGATGCCCGCTGCAAGGTGGCCCTGCGGCTGGAGCGCAGTGTGTTCGTCCCGGCGCTCGATAGCGCCAAATACACCGTGGCGCTGCCGGTCCAGACCGTCCGCTGCGAAATCGAGGATTCGGACGGCAAGCTGAAACCGCTGATCGTCGAGGCCGCCCCCAAGATCAAGTTCAAGGACGGCCGCGCTTACAAGGCCTGGATCAACGTCAAGGAGGTGAAGGGCGAAGGCATGGTCAAGAGCCTCGTCTGGTCGGTCTCCAAGCTCGCCGACTCGATCGGCATTTTCCACAAGGACACGATCCAGGAGATCAATAAGTTCATTTACAAGACCTGTGAGGAGGAACACGGCAACGGCCGCAAGAGCAAGGACAAGCGCGCCTCGGCCAGCCCGACCCGGTGACGCTTCGGCCACCTCCTGCCTCTCCCTCGAGAAGCGCATGACGCACTCCCGCACCTTTGAGCCTTTGGCCCAGCGCTACCGGCCACGTGGCCCAGAGAGGCTAGCTCTGGCGATACATTTGACGGCCGTCGCCCTGTCCCTGGCCATCGCCGTCGAAGGGGCATGCGCCACCGAACATCCCCCCGCCTCCGCGGTTTCGGAGGATTGCTTCGACGAACTCGAAACCGGAAGGGCGCGCGACATCGCCTGCCGGATGGAGCTTGCCCTGTCGCCCAACGAGCGCGATGAACTGGAGAAGGGCTCGCGCGGCTACGTGAAGGATGTCGCCTGCACGCTGCTGGTACGCATCCCGCGCGCGGAGGTCGAGACCGCGATCGCGGCACGCGACTTCGTCTTCCAGAGCCCCGATCAGCCAGTTGCCTGCACAGTGACGACGCACAAGTCGACTTTCGACATCACGGGCACGTTTGCGCCGCGCGTGGTCTTCAAGGACGACCGGGCCGTCGAGGCATCACCGGGCCTTGGCAACGTCAAAGGCGTTTCGCGCGTGATCTCGTGGCCGGTGGTGCAGTTCGTCAACCGGTGGCCGTCAATCCGTGCGGGCTTGCTGCAGATCGTCAACGCCTATCGCTCGCACCGGCGCAAGGCCGGGGATGGCGGAGCGGCGACCACGCCCCGCTGATCATCATATCGGCAGCGGCACGCCGGCGGCCTCGAACGCGGCCCGCTGGCGCGCGGCAACCGTTTCGGCGGCAAAATCGTCGATCGTCTCGTTGAAGAGGCGATACCAGTTCAGGCGAGCGTCGAGATGCAGGAACACGCCGCCAAGTCCGATGGCCGCGCGGTCCATGAACACGAACTCGCGCGGCACCTTGACCGGCCCCTTCTCCTTCAGGATGCGGTGCACCGTGAAGGCTTCCTTGCGTCCATACTCGCCCGGCGTCGTGCCCTCCGCGATCGTGCGCTCGCGATCGTCCAGCAGGGGACCGTAGATGAAGCGCGCCCAGATCGTCAGTGCTTCGATCAGGTCGCCGTTGAGCCCCTTGAAGCCCCAGCGCTCGTAGGCAGCGACGATCGCATCGCGATCGTTGGCCAGCAGGCCCCGGTAGAGCGAGACGACACCTTCGACGAACGCCACCGGGAAGGTGCGGATGCAGCCGTAGTCGAGCAGGTTGATGCCCGCCGGGCGCCCCTCATCCTCGTAGACGGTGTAATTGCCCAGATGCGGGTCGCCGTGGATCACACCGACGTGGCTGAACGGGTGCCACCACGCGCGGAACATCGCGCTCGCCAGCCGGTTGCGGTCCTCGATGGGGTGGGTCTTGAAGTCAAGCAGCCGCCGTCCCTCAAGCCACGACATCGTAAGCAGCCGGCGCGTCGACAGCTCAAGATCGACTTCTGGAACGCGGATGACGTCGGGTCCGGAAAAAATCGAAGCGTAGAGGCGCGTGTGGCGAGCCTCCAGCTCGTAGTCGAGTTCTTCTCTCAGTCGCGCTGCAATCTCCTTCAGGATCTCCGAGGTATCGACGCCGGGATCCATGCGGGCATGAAGCTGAAAAACGAGCTTCAACTGGGCGAGATCGGCTTCGACAGCCGACTGCATGTCGGGATACTGGAGCTTGCATGCGAGCGCGCGACTGTCGTGACCTTGCGCACGGTGCACCTGCCCAAGTGACGCCGACGCGCTTGCCGTCTCATCGAACGCCGCGAAGCGGTCGCGCCACGACGCCCCCAGTTCGGCCTGCATCCTCCGGCGCACGAACGACGGTCCCATGGGAGGAGCGGCGCTCTGCAGCTGCGACAGCTCGCGCGCGTACTCCTTTGGCAGCGCCTCCGGAATGGTGGAGAGCAGCTGCGCCACCTTCATCAGTGGCCCCTTCAGCCCGCCCAGCGCCGAAGCGAGGTCCGCTGCGGCCTTGGAACGATCATGCTCGAGCCCCAGCAGGCGTTGTCCTGCCACGCGCAGGCCCACCGCGCCGACATTGGTGCCCACCCTGACGTAGCGCGCCGCACGCGCGGAGAAGCGGTTGTCTTCATCGCCCACGTGCGGGTCTCCAAAAACGAACTTTTTCCACCCCGCACCAGCGGCGCGGCGCCTCTCACAAAGGGCAGTCGGCAGCTGGGCATATCGTCGTACGCGGCGACCTCGTCCAGCCCCGCACCCAAGATCGGTCCCGAGCCGAGGCGGCTGCAATCATCCTGGCACGGACCGTGCAAAGCCTCTTGGCAACACGCTCGGGCTAATCGGCGGAAGATTAACAGTATTTCGGCCCCGATAGGTTACGACGTGGCATCGTGTGATTCGCAGCCTGACCTCACCCGTAGGTGTCAGCGGCTGCAGAGGGAGGCAAAAACCTCATGCTCGTCAAGCGTTTGGCTGCTACACTCGCGGTTCTGGGACTGGGCGTGGCGATGAGCTATTTCTACGTTCCTGCCGAGAAGCGCGACGAGATTGCCGCTGCATCTGCTTCCGTCACGCAGCGGGCTACTGCGGCGATCACTGGTCTTGCAGAAGCAACGCGCGTATCAGCCCCGGTCGCCAAGCCCTCCAATCCCCATCCGGTCACGACGATCGATCGTGCTCCTGCCACCGAGACCCTGATTGTGCCGGCCCGACACGATGAAGCTGCGGCCTCGTTGCCGGCAGCGGCGGCCTCACCACCTGCAACGGCACATGCCCCACCCCCGGTTGCGACACCCAGCGGCCTGACCGTCCTCGTGGCGCCGATGACCGCGGCGACTGCCGGCATCCCGCCGAGTGGGCATCAGCCTGAGATCGTTCCGCCGTCCCGCAAACTGCCCGCTGCATCGATGGAACTCACCGACACCGACCCTGAAGCTGCACCGGTTGACGCCGCGGCCCCGGTCGAGCCGAAGCGGACGTATCGCGCCGTTCAGCGCAAGCCCGCCAAGCCTCTTCAACGTCGCACCGAGAGCATGTTCCTGCACCCGCTCGGCCAGCGGTAAACCTTAGCGGCGGCGATCGTGACGCGTGGCTTGCGAGGGGCCAGAACGCGACGCTGCGGTGCCCGCCCACACATCCTCTTCGACAAGATAGCGGCGCTCATAGACGTCGCTGTCGGCTGACCGCTCGACAAACATGACGCCCACGCCATACGGGCTCTGATGGCGGATCTCGCAGTCCGTCCTGAACCCGGACGTCTCGATGTCCAGTTCAAAACGATAGGGCAGCCAGTGCGGTGCTTCCATCTCGAGAAGCGCGCCGTTGACCGACAAATCGCGCACGACGCAGGCCAGCGGTGGCCGGCCCGCAACCTTGATCCATGCATGTAGTGCCGTCCTGCGGCGCCCGAATTGCCGTCTTTCCATCACACTCGCCTCCGCGCACGCATGGCTCCGTGCACCGTTCGCCATATGCGAACATCGAGAGGATAGCTGGTGAGGTGCCAAAGAACCGTTCCCGTACCGGAACGATTTGAAGCGATGACGTTAACCCTGCGATGGTCGGCCGGGACCGCTCTAGCGCTCGGCCCGTCGCTCCGCTTCGAGCCGCAGGAAGATCGCCGTGAACTCCACCGCGCCGGAGTTCTTGAGGTTTTCCTCCATGCGCTGATCGAGTGCCAGGAGCAGTTCCTCGGCCGTCTTGCCGCGCACGATCGTGTTCCGGTAATAGCCGCCGCGCGCGAAGAAGTTCGTTGTCGGCGTGCTGCGAGCTAACGGCAGCATCATTTCCAGGCCCGTGCCGGGCCCGGCAAGGTTCATGAGTTCCATCTCGGCTCCCGAAAGCCGCGAGCGGCCATCCTTCTCGGCCGTCTCCTTGAGGCCACGCAGCTTGATGACCTGTAACCAGGGACCAATGTCGCCGTCGATATTGACCGCGTGCAGGCCGCGCCCGACATCCGTCTTGGCAAAGGCGACGTGCCGAGACCACTTGAACGGAAGGCGTCGCGCCTGACGCACCATGCGCTCGAGTGCGCGCGCCTTCTCGATGAGCCGCGCGCGCCGATCCGCCATGACGCGCGGCCGCGACGCCATTGCGCGCAGACGCTCCACAAAGCTCGCGCCATGCTTGTAAAGCTCGCTCACCGAGTTTGCGGCGAGAAGCTGCGCATAGCCGAGCGCGGTAGAGATGGGTTCGCCCGCTCGGTTCACCGCCTGCATGTCGGCGGTGCCCAGGCCACTGGTTTCTAGTGCGTAGACGCGCACAACCTGTGCGCCGGTCAGACCAAGCGCCAGTGCCTCCTGGGCGTAGCGCCTCTTGAACTCGCTCTCCGACACGCGATCGGGCACGAAGTTGTAGTGGCGGCGCGCGCTGTCGAGGAAATCCGCCACCGTGGGCAGCTTCTCCCTTTCGGGTTCGGGCGCATCGGGGCGCTTCTCGAACTTGTCCTGGAACGTGCTCCAGGCGGCGGCGAGGCGCCGCGTCAGGCTCGGGCCGGCATAGACCGGCGGCTGCTCGAGCACGTAGTCCGACCGCGAGAAGTCGCGCCCCTTGGATCGCTTGGCGCGGCGTTGCGCCCGCTTCTTCTCGACGTGCGACCAGTAGGCGTCGAGCGCGGCATCGTGAAAGACCTGAGCGGCGATGTAGGCGTCGAACGCCTTGCGATCCTCGGCAGACAGCGCCTTGCGGAAAGCCTCGCGCGCGGTCTCCTCCGCATGTGCGCCGTGGTTCCCGGCCACAAGAGCAAGAGCCGCGACGAAGGCTGCCAAAACGCCGAGGACAGCGCGCCGCCACAGGAACGTGGCTGCCCCCCGCCCGGCCTCAAGGTCGCTGCTCGATACGCCTCTCATTCTTCCCTGGCCCGCTCCAGCTGCCCGGTGATTCGCTGCTGACGCACCTTAACCGGTGAGGTCCGGGCGAAATAGGGCAGAGGCATTGCGTCGTCATGACCTTGATCCGCGACCGCGATACCGCTTTGCTGAGGACGTTAGGCGATGGCGTGGTTGCAAACACCATCGGAAGCTGCGGAAGGATAACGCCGGTGTTGAAGTCGAGGTTCGTCGGACAAGGCCATTCGGCGAGACGTGCCGATCAGGCCGGACCGCCATGCGTCCGATGATGTCTCCTATCGCGCTCAATGCGAGTGGTCTGCGCGGTCTCGCCCGCGCGAAGCTCCACGCGACGCCCAGCCGCCGCCTGATCCGCGCGGGCGAGCCTTCTCATGGGCTGCCAGACGACTTCGGCGGCCCCAGCGACTTCGATCTCAATCCGGAACTGGCGGCCGAACTTGCGCCACTGGGCCCGCTGCGCGCCGCAGCCGTGCTGATACCCGTGGTCGCCCGCGACCCGCTGACGATCCTGCTCACAGTGCGCACCGAAAATCTCCCCGCGCATGCCGGCCAGGTGGCATTTCCGGGCGGAAAGATCGATCCCACGGACAAGGATGCCGTCGACGCCGCACTGCGCGAGGCCGAGGAGGAGATCGCCCTGCAGCGCTCGCTCGTCGAGCCGATCGGCTTTCTTGATACCTATCGCACAGGGACGGGTTACGCCATTGCGCCGCTTGTCGGACTGGTCGATCCGGCCTATGTCGCACGCCCCGATCCGAGCGAAGTCGCCGATGTCTTCGAGGTTCCCTTCACCTACCTCATGGACCATGCGAATCTCGTGCTCGATCGACGGCACTGGCGTGGTCGCGATCGCCAGTTCTACGCCTATACCTACGCGCCGCGCTACATCTGGGGAGCGACCGCCGGAATGCTGAAGAACATGCAGGAAAGGCTCTTTGCACCATGATCCGCATCGTGCTGCAGAACGTGCTCCTGTTCCTGCTGCCTACACTGCTCTATATCGGCTACCGCATGCTGATCGAGCGTGGGCCCGGATCGCTGCGGCGCGCGCTCGATGAAGCGCCGATCGGCTGGCTCGTTGCCTCAGGCGTTTCGGTCGTGGCAGTCTTCATCGCCTTCTTCGCCAGCTACTCGGGCGGGCGGCCGGGGCAGATCTACGTCCCTCCGGTCATGAAGGACGGCAAGATCGTGCCCGGGCACTACATCGACGATGCGGCTAGCGACGGACAACTGCGTCCCGGCGACCGCCAGGGCAATTGAGAGTCGCATTGGCGCCTTCCGCGATACGAACCGGCAGCCCAGATCCGACGATGCAACAGAAGATCGCAAGTTCGCTGGCAGGTGCCCCGTGGCTCGAGGCCAAGTCGACGCGCGCTGTGCTCGACGCATTGTCCGCCACCGGCCACGAAGCGCGCATCGTAGGGGGGGCGGTCCGCGATGCCTTGCTCGGGCGGCCTGTCCGCGAAATCGACGTCGCGACCGACGCGCTGCCCGACGAGGTCGAACGGCTTGCGCATGAGGCAGGGCTCGTATCCCACCCTACAGGCCTTGCGCACGGCACCATCACGGTCGTCGCACACGGCTCTCCTTTCGAGGTGACGACGCTGCGCCGCGACATCGCCACAGACGGCCGCCGCGCCGTGGTTGCGTTCACGCGCGACTGGAGGGAGGACGCGGAGCGACGCGATCTCACCATCAACGCCATCTACTGCGACCGGCATGGCGCCCTGCTGGACCCGGTAGGCGGATTGGACGATCTCGCCCGGCGACGCGTTCGGTTCATTGGCGATGCTCGGCAGCGCGTGCGCGAGGACTATTTGCGCATTCTGAGGTTCTTCCGCTTCTCGGCGACATACGCTGACGGGCCGTTTGACCGTGTGGGGCTCGCAGCATGCGAGGCCGAGCGGTCGGTCCTCGCCAGCCTGTCGGCCGAACGCATACGCAGCGAGCTGTTGAAGCTGCTGGCCGCGCCTCGCGCCGGCGAGGCGCTCGACGCGATGGAGGCGAGCGGCATTCTCCAGGCCATCCTGGGCCGCCAGCCGGATCTTGCTAGCGTACAGCGTATGATCGCGGCGGACCGGCCCGAGGCGGTGACCGATGACGGGCGACGGGCGTTGGTGCGGCTCGCAGCCCTGATCGGGGACAAAGCAAACCTTTCGAGCATGGCGAACCGCCTGCGCTTGTCGAACGCCGAGCATGACGCGTTGGCCGGAATACTGGGCGCTGCGGCCTCTGTCGCCGACGCGCCACCCGAAGGCCAAGCGCTGCGGGCCCATGTCTACCGGCACGGCCCTTGTACCGGCGCCGACGGACTCAGGCTTGCCTTCGCCCGCAGCCTTGCCCCGACTGATGACAGGGACTGGCAAGCTGCAATCGCCGCAGCTCGAGCCGCTCGCCCCGCGCGATTCCCGCTCAAAGGTTCAGACCTCATAGCCGCGGGCCTGCCGACGGGCCCGCGTGTCGGACAATTGCTGCGCGCGATTGAGGACCGCTGGATCGCGGCCGATTTCCCCACCGATGACCGATGGATGAAAGAGGCCGTGCTGGCGGCTGTCGATTGTTCGACGCCGAAATCCGATTGACGATTCTTTTTCCGCTCGATGAACCTCATCGGTTGCCGATGCGACAGACTTTGCAGAGCGGCCGTTCCTCCCCGCTCTCAGCCGCCCCCCGCCTCGCGCTTTCCCCCGGGCGCTCGCAGGCAGACTTGGGACGACGGCGGCGCCCGCGCCTTTTCCCTGGGGCGCGGGCGCCATTTTTCGCCCGGCGCGCATGGCGATGCATCCGAAGCAAAAAAAGCGCCGCCCGGTAGGGGGCGGCGCTGCGGTCTGTCGAAATCGAACTTGAGTGCCGAAGCGGCGGCCGAGCCGGTCCAACTAAACAGCAAAATCCTGCATCTTTGCGCCCTTGGCGATCTTCGAAACCAGCCAATTGGGCTTGCGACCGCGGCCAGTCCACGTCTCGCTGCGATTTTCCGGATTCACGTACTTCGCGGCCTTGCCCGCGGCACCGATACGGCCGCGGCCTGCACGCGTCGACGGATAAAGATCCTGGATCGACATGCCGGCCGAATTCAGCATGTTCTCGATCTTCTGCTTCATGTCGGCCTTTGCTTTGCTATGCGCGGCAGCTTTCGCCTTCGACAGCTTTGCCTCGAGATCCTGCATCTCCTTGAGGGACATCTTCTCAACGTTGATGCCGGTCGTACGTGCCTTTTTCATCTTACACTCTTTGCGAATTGTCGTTGAACGGATCGGTTCTGGCTTCTGGCGCCGACAGCGGCAAACTAATAGCCTTGTCAGGCGGTACCATAGGCACACTCGGTGCAAATGACAAACTTTTCGCAAACAATGGTTTTTATCCAGCCTCGGAATGCTGCAATTCACTCCATCTGGCGTGATATCGGGCCGCGAGACCAACACGGTCCAAGGTTTCACACGTGTCCGAGAAAATAATCGTCGCCTAATTCTTCGGTCCTGATATTTGCTTCTCTGATCAGCGCTAAGCCGCCAGAACTAAAAGTGAACGCTTGCACCGGCATCGGCAAATGTTCGCTGCTGATAAATATCGATGCCGTTGTATTATATCGTCAGCCACAATAAGGTGATTGATCCCACCTTTGAGGGCACCTCAGGGCTTTACGGTGTTCTGAAATTCAAAGCATTCACAGCCGTGCACCCGTCGCTCGGCGGACGTCTTCACACGGACGTGCGATGGGTTTGCTGCAAAAGGAACGCAAGGTAACGCGGCACGTTACCTTGACCACCGGTTTGCCTTGGCGGCAGGGAGCCGTTAGGTTGCGCGCCCAGGCGCCGCCCCGGCGATTGCGCCTCGATTTCGTGGTCTTTGGAGCCCTCTGATGACATTCAAGCTGCCCCCCCTGCCGTACGCCTATGACGCTTTGGCCCCGTATATGTCGGCCGAAACGCTCGAATTTCATCACGACAAGCACCACCAGGCCTATGTCGACCAGGGGAACAAGCTGGCGGGTGCCGGAACGAAGTACGAAGGCAAGAGCGTCGAGGACATCTGCAAGGCCGCCTTCGACGCGAAGGACCAGCCTGTAATCAACAACATCGGCCAGCACTACAACCACATCCATTTCTGGAACTGGATGAAGAAGGGCGGTGGCGGCTCCAAACTTCCCGGATCTATCCAGAAACTGGTGGAGCCTTATGGCGGCCTCGACAAGCTTCGCACCGATTTCGTCGAGGCGGGCAAGGGACAGTTTGGCTCAGGCTGGGCATGGCTCGTGATCAAGGACGGCAAGCTTCAGGTGATGAAGACGCCGAACGGCGAGAATCCGCTGATGCACGGCGCCTCTCCCATTCTTGGCTGCGATGTGTGGGAACACAGCTATTACATCGATTATCGCAATGCGCGCCCGAAGTACCTGGAGGCGTGGTTCGACAATCTGATCAACTGGGAGTACGTCGAGGCCATGGCTTCCGGCAAAGTCTGATCCGGCAAACCCGCAATAAAGCGTACCCCGGCGCACATAACGGCGTCGGGGTACAATTTTTGGCACGGCTCCCGCGAGTGTCGATGTCGATGGATTGTCAGATGTCGTATTTTATCACAAAATATTCTGACGTCTGATGATGTCAGCGGCGCTCCAGCGCCAATGGACATTGGCGCAACAGAGGACGGCATTGCTTCGGTCCGGCACTCAAATCATTCGAGCGCCGCAATGGGCCCCTAACTGAAAGCCACGCTCTTCGACGTTTCTGCCCGGAGGGGCGGGCTGCTACTTGCCTGCTCGCCGTCCTCGGGGTTAGGGGTCTTGTGGCCGCAGCTTTCTGGCCGTACGACGCACGGGAGAGCTATCGCCGAATCTTGGTGACGGCCTGAGGGTTCAGGCGGCGGCTTTGGGCTGTGGATCGGCGGTCGCGACCACCTCCAGCCCGTCCTTGAACTTGGCACCGAGCACGAGCTTCGGCAACT
>JBFWNY010000052.1:0-17572 GCA_050250815.1 Hyphomicrobiaceae bacterium | reverse complement strand
GCCCAGATAGGCCGCACCGCGCTTGTAGGTCACCGGCTCGTTCCACAGGTCCATGCCCCACTCGTTTGAGGGGATGTAGAACAGCTTGGTGTCCTTCGAATACGCGATAGGCATCCAGTTCTTGCCGCCCAGGAAGCTGGGCACGGCGAAGATGCTGTCGCCCTTCTTTCCGTCCTTCGACTTGGTGGGATCGCCCGGACGGTTCTCGGGCACGTAGACTGGGCGGCCGTCCTTGTCGAGGCCCTTTGCCCACGAGATCTTCTTCACGAACGGATAGCCGCCGATGAACTTTCCGGTCTCGCGGTTGAGCACGTAGAAGAAGCCGTTGCGATCGGCGGTCGCTGCAGCCTTGGTGCCGTTGAGATCGAACGAAACGACCTCGTTGACGCCGTCGAAGTCCCAGCCATCGTTGGGCGTCGTCTGGAAGTGCCACTTGATGTCACCGGTATCCGGATCGATCGCGAGGCGCGAGCACGAATAGAGGTTGTCGCCCGGACGCATGTGGCTGTTCCACGGCGCCGGGTTGCCGGTGCCAACGAAGATCAGCTTCGTCTCAGGATCGTAGGTGCCGCCGAGCCAGGTGGCGCCGCCGCCGGTCTTCCAAAGGTCGCCCGGCCAGGTCGCGCCCTGCTTGCCGGTCATGGTCGACTCTTTGCCGTTCAGCATGCCCATGTGGCCTTCGATGGTGGGACGCGACCACACGAGTTCGCCGTCCTCCACCTTGCGTGCTTCGACGCGGCCGACGATGCCGAACTCACCACCCGACACGCCTGTCACGATGAGAGGGCCGTGCTTGGAAGGCACGATCAGCGGAGCAGCTGTATAAGAGTAGCCACCCTTGAAGTCGTCGATGGTCTTCGACCAGACGACCTTGCCGGTCTTTGCGTCGAGCGCCAGCAGCTTGGCGTCGAGCGTGCCGAAGAAGACCTTGTCACCATGGATCGCAGCGCCACGATTGATGACGTCGCAGCAGGGCAGGATGCCTTCGGGGAGACGGGCGTCATACTGCCAGATTTCGTGGCCAGTCTTCGAGTCGATAGCCCACATGCGGCTGTAGGAGCCCGTGATGTACATCACGCCGTCCTTGACGAGCGGCTGTGTCTCCTGACCGCGCATCTTCTCGCCGCCGAGCGACATTGCCCAAGCAGGAACGAGAGCGCCAACGTTGCCAGTGTTGACGGTCTTGAGCGGGCTGTAGCGCTGGCCCTGCGGGCCCAAGCCGTTGCTAACAACGTCAGCCGTGGTCTCCGCGTCCTTGACGATGTCGTCGATCGAGACGTCGGCAAGCGAGGGCTGGGCGAGGGTCACCGAAAGCGCCAGCACGCTGGCGGTGGCGAACCATTTCCAGGTCTTCATAAGGCATCCCCTTGGTTGGTTTCCTGGCTGCTTCCCCGTTAACGGGCTCTAGCGGCACGTCGGAAGTCTGGCCGGGTGCGACGTTATCGCAGGGGGTCGTTTCGTCTTATTGCCAAATAGTACAAACGCAGCGGCGCGCATTCACACAACGTCGTCGCGCCTTAGAGAAATACGAGTGACTTAAAGCAAAGCGCGTTAGCCTCGATCGTCGACTCGCGGCCAGGTACCGGATTCAAGTTTCGGATAGAAATGCATGACCGAACGCTCGAACTCGTAACGCGCGAGAACGATGTTGCCGGCATAGGTGCCGAGGGGCTCGGCCATCGCCTCGGTCATAGATAGCCCGCGCTCGAAAGCGTCACGGATTTGCGCCTCCATCCCATCGATCCAGTTCCGTGTCTGCTCAAGCGCTCGCCGCCCCGGCTCGACGGGCCCATGTCCAGGCACCAACATCTTCTGTCCGATAGCAGCAAGCGTCTCGAGGCTCTTGCGCCAGTGAGCCAGTTCAGCGTGCGGCGTCGTGGGTGCCCGATCTAGGAAGGCGAGATCGCCGCCAACGAGAACACCCGATGTTTCCTCCAAAATGACGAGATCGGCACCCGTATGACCGGAAAGCGGAATTAGCCGGAAGCGTCGGCCGCCGATGTCCTCGACACCCTCGCTCACCGCACGTCGAGGCAGCACCAGCTCCGTACCGCGCATCCAGTCTCCGACCGCGTGATACATGGCCGAAGCAAAGTCCTCGCCCAAGGCTTCTAGCCCATCGATCACCCCCTGCAGCGTTCCGATCTCTTCGGAGCGGAAGGCCTGGTTGCCAAATACATGGTCGGGATGGAAATGCGTGAGGTAGACGCGCGCAACAGCCTTTCCGGTGATCTGTTCGGCGACAGCACGCAGCTCGACGCCATAGCGCTTCGATGGTCCCGTATCTACAATCACGGCACCGTCACGCGTGTCGAAGATCGTGACGTTTGCGATTGCGCCGCCGTTGGCCCGATCGATTGCCTCTTGAGCACCCGAAATCAGCCAGACGCCATCCGTGATCCGGGCGGGTTTCAGATTGTAGGTGAGTGGCCCGGCCTCCAGGCTGAAAACGGGAATCAGTGCCGGCAATGCGGTTGTCGCCGCAAGCATCTTCAGCGTCGCTCGCTTTGAAATGTCGGCCACAGTCTCAGCGCCCCGCAGGCACTGGCAGAACGCTCTGCCGCCACGTCGCTGCGATGGAAGAGCGGTACGTTTCACCGTTGTTGTCGCGGCCGTCGATGACGAGTGCCGCGTCGGAGACAGGCAATTGCACCAGCATGGTGAGCGTCGGATCCTCGCTGACGGGCTCCTTGAGTTCCAGCGTCGCCAGCGAGCGGCCATCTCCGGCGCGCATGTCGAGACGCTCGATGAAGTAGGCGGGCGTGTTATCGCGGGCAAGCCCGGTGTCCATCGGATGGCGCACGCGGAACCTGACGCGCGTCGCGCCGTCGGCCTCGCGCCACAACTTGCCACGGGCATGACCTACCGTCTGCGACCAGTCCTCATCCTTACGCGCCATGGCCGGCGCCGAGCAGCCGCCGCCCGCCGCGTCGAGAAATACGCTGCCGACATGCCAGACGCCGTCGGCCGTGAGCGCGGCGGCACGCACTGGCGTACCCTGCTCCACCTTCATCCTGAAGCCGACGTAGGGCTTGGCGTCGGAGAGCGATAGCGTGAGCACATGCTGAATGGGGTTGAGATCGGCGAACACGACGAGCCTGCGGACGTCGGCGAGCGCGCGCGCGTCCGCAGTCACAGGCACCTGCGCCTGGTTCTCGACGACCGACGGAACGGCAACCTTCACACGCTCGTCGAAAACGACGGTCGCCTCGCCGAAGAACTGTGCCTTCATCTCGGTCCACAGGACCGATTTCAGAGGATCGTCACCGGGTGCCGCATGCGTCGACCCAAGCGGCGCGACGAGCATGACGACCGCCAGCGCCGCAGCCAAAGCACGCTGCACACGGAGTTGACGGCTGGTGACACCGAGACTGCTGGTCATCAGATTCGATTTCCGGATTTGACGGTTCAGCAAGCCCATCGAGTCTAGCATGCTCGCCTCATTGGAAAAACCGCCGGACCAGTGGGCGCGCGGCCGCCCCGCTCACTGCACGGGTGGTGCCACGTACGACAAGCCATAGGACCGGAAGATGCGCGCGAGCTCTCCCGACTTCTCGATCTCGGCGAGCGCATTACCTACCGCATAGCCGGTATCACGGCTATCGTGCTTGACCGCCGTGCCGATCGTCCAGGCCATCCTCATGTAGGTGTTGAACGTCGGCTCGATGGTGACGGCCTTCGCATCCTTGTCGTGCAGCGCCGCCTCGATTTCAGATCGCCGGCCGAGGAGCCCCGCGCTCTGCCGTTTGAGGAAGGCATCGACGGCAGAAGCGAACTTCACGTATGGGCTGATGCTGGTCTTGTAGCGGCCCTCGTCGACGAACATCGCGTAGTAATGGGCCGTCGTCGCGAAATGAACCGCAAGCTTCGCATTCTCGAAGGCCGCGAAACCCTTGGCCGGATCCGCCAGGTCGGGATGCAGAACCAGCACCGTCTGTTCGTGGTAGTAGGCGTTGGAGATCTGCACGAGATTGTTGCGTGCGATGAATTCCTTCTCCATCGGCACGTGCATCATCACGTCGCCGACTGGCCCGCCGGTTCGCGGTCCCTGCCAGATGTTGGAGCGCAGGTCGTCGTCCACCTCTTCGCCGGCGATCCGCGCGATGAGTTCGGGTTTCAGGCCCATGGAAGCGGCGATCGCCCGGGCGATGTCGGCGTCGATGCCCTTGATTGTCCCGTCGGCCTCCGTCCATGAGAATGGCGCGTTGTCGTCGTAGACGATGACGCGCAGAAAGCCGCTGGCCTTCACATCGTCGAGTGGCCGGGCAACTGCATCCGGAATGAGCAGAGCTGAACAAGCCAGGACGATGATGCCCCGACAAACGGCGGAAGCGAGGCTCTTGTGGAGCCTCGCCCGCATCCGGCGCGCACCGGGGGACCTGCGTTTACGCATGGTTGACACGCGCTGGAGTGCTCAGCCGTCGAACTTCGACTCGATGAACGCTCGGATCGCCCACATGGCTTCCTGACTCATGATTCCTTCGAAGGCCGGCATCTTAGTCACGCCATTGATGGTTGCGCCGTGCCGGATGCGCTGCATGAACCATTCGTCGCCCGTTGGACCCTTTTCGAGATAGCGCAAGTCGGGCGCCAATCCGCCGGAGATCACCTGGAGGCCGTGGCAGCGGGCGCAGTTCTGGTTGTAGGCCGAAGAGCCGATCTTGATGGCCACCTCGTTGCCGCTGTAGGGGTTGGTCTCGCGCCACTTCTCGCCCAGTGGCTCCAGCCCCGTCGTGTCGACCGGTTGTGGCGCCACGTCCCCGTGCGCCCAGACGTCCTTTACGGCAGCTCCAGCCGAGACCAGCACGGCGACGGCAGCTGCGAAAGCGATCGTGCGGGGAAGATCCATCAAAGCGCTCCGCGTTTCCCTATGACGTATTGATTTTGGTTGCCGTGACGATAGTCGAGCCCATCGCGCCGCAGGAATTGCCAAATAGTGCAAAAAATCCATAACCCAGCAGGCGCCCGAGAGCCTCTCAATCACATGTTACTTTGTACCATAGTACAGTTGGGATGCGGCGGCGCCCTTTCTAGGCTGGACCGCATTGGCGGTTGCGCCGCGTATGCAGCCGGACCGCGCGGGGCAATCAAAGCACGGGCATCGGGAGATTATGCCAGTCCGTTCCAGCCTGTTGGCCGCGTGCCTGCTGCTTGTCGCGCCCCAAGCGCTCGCGCACGAGGCCTACGTCTCCAACGAAAAGGACAACACGGTCACCGTACTCGACACTGAATCGCTTTCGGTGCTGCGAACCTTCAAGGTGGGCCAGAGGCCACGCGGAATTACGTTCTCACGCGATTTCTCGCACTTCTTTGTCTGCGCGAGTGACAGCGACGCCGTGCAGGTCTACGACGCGGCGACCGACAAGCACCTCTACGACTTGCCTTCCGGTGATGACCCTGAGCAGTTCGCCGTGTCGCCGGACAACAAGCGGCTCTACATCGCCAATGAAGACAATGCGGTCACCACGATCATCGATCTCCAGTCCCGCAAGGTGATCCGGCAGGTGGATGTCGGCATCGAGCCTGAAGGCATGGCTGTCTCACCGGATAACACAATCGCCGTGACGACGTCGGAGACGACGAACATGGCGCACTTCATCGATGCAAAGACGTTCGAGGTGACCGACAACGTCCTGGTCGATCAGCGTCCCCGGCACGCGGAGTTCACCCATGACGGCAAGCTGTTGTGGGTATCATCCGAGATCGGTGGCACGGTCAGCGTCATCGACATGGGAACGAGAAAGATCGTCAAGACGATCTCGTTCGCCGTGCAGGGCGTGCGAGCGGACCTCATACAGCCGGTGGGTATCAAGCTTACAAGGGGCGGAAAGCAGGCGTTCGTGGCGCTCGGACCTGCCAATCGAATAGCCGTCGTTGACGCCACCACGTTCGAGGTCACGAAATACATCCTTGTCGGACAGCGCGTCTGGCACCTGGCCTTCACACCCGAGGAGGACAAGCTGTTCACCACCAACGGTGTGTCGAACGACGTGACGGTGATCGATGTCGCGCGCCTCACCGCAATCAAATCGATCCCCGTCGGACGCTACCCCTGGGGCGTGGCCATCAAACCGCGGAGCTGAGCGGATATGCCCAGCTGGCCACGCGTCGCCCTTCTTGCTGTCCTCGCCACCGTGGCTCCAGCACGCGCAGCCGAGCTCGACCACATCGATCCCGCGACGGGCTACCGCATCGAGCGCTATCAGGCTGCCGTACCCGATACGCCGCCTGCCGGGACGCGTGTATGGCTCGACGACATCGACCGGCTGATCGCACAGGAGCGCGCGGTGCTCATCGACGTTGCGCCGATCACTGGTGCCGGCTTCGATCCGGTCACCGGCGACTGGCGCAGCATCAAGGACCGCGAGACGCTGCCCGGTGCCTATTGGCTGCCAGAGGTCGGCCGCGGCCGGCTCGACGACACGGTGGCACGCTATCTGGCCGCCGAGCTCGAACGCCTGACGGGCCGAGACACGTCACGGCCGATCGTCGTCTTCTGCACCGCCGACTGCTGGATGTCCTGGAACGCCATGAAGCGCTTCGCCGCGCTCGGCTACACGCGGCTCTACTGGTTTCCCGAAGGCACGGACGGCTGGCGCGACTTCGACAGGCCACTCGTCAGGGCCGTACCGGTGCCGATCCGGAGCGAGCTTCTGTCCCCGGGTAACCTGTGAAGCGCGCCGCCGTGCTCAGGATGCGAACGCTGGCAGTCCCGTAATCGCACGTCCCAGGATGAGAGCGTGCACGTCGTGCGTGCCCTCGTAGGTGTTGACCGCTTCCAGGTTCACCATGTGCCGCATGACATCGTACTCGTCGGAGATACCGTTGCCGCCCAGCATGTCGCGCGCTACGCGCACGATCTCCAGTGCTTTACCGCAGGAGTTGCGTTTGACGATCGAGGTCGCCTCGTGGGAGGCCCGGCCCTCCTCCTTGAGACGACCGAGACGCAGGCACGCCTGATAGCCCAGCGCCAGCTCGGTCAGCATGTCGGCGAGCTTCTTCTGCACAAGCTGATTGGCGGCAAGCGGCCGGCCGAACTGAGCCCGGTCGAGCACATACTGACGCGCCGTGTGGAAACAGGCTTCCGCCGCACCCAATGCGCCCCAAGCAATACCGTAGCGTGCCGAGTTGAGGCACGTGAAGGGGCCCTTGAGTCCTGCGGCACCCGGCAGCATCGCATCATGGGGCACACGTACGTCCTCCATAACGATCTGACCGGTTACCGAGGCACGCAGGCCGATCTTGCCGTGGATCGGCGGCGCCGACAGCCCTGACAGCCCCTTATCGAGTACGAAGCCTCGGATGACGCCCTCATCGTCCTTCGCCCAGACGACGAATACGTCGGCGATGGGAGCATTGGAGATCCAGGTTTTCGTTCCGCTCAGGCGCCAGCCTGCGCCGTCCCGGCGGGCGCGGCTCGCCATCGAGCCCGGATCGGAGCCGTGGTCGGGCTCGGTGAGCCCGAAACAGCCGATGAGTTCTCCCGAGGCGAGCTGCGGCAGATACCGGCGCCGCTGCGCCTCCGAACCGAACGCGTGGATCGGCACCATGACCAGGGACGACTGCACGCTCATCATCGAGCGATAGCCCGAATCTATACGTTCGATCTCGCGAGCGATCAGGCCATAGGAGACGTAGTTGAGTCCCGCTCCGCCGTAGTCCTCCGGGATCGTCGCTCCGAGCAGTCCGAGCGCCCCCATCTCGCGAAAAATCTCGGCATCCGTGCGCTCCTCTCGAAAGGCCGTGCGCACGCGGGGGGCGAGTTTGTCGGCGGCATAGCGCCGCGCAGTCTCCGCCACCATGCGCTCCTCGTCCGAGAGTTGACTTGAGATGTCGAACGGATCCTCCCAGTCGAACACCGCACGGCTCTCGTCCGCCATTTTATCTTTCCTCCCTCTCGTCGCGATGCGGCGTCATCCGCACTCTTCATACGAGACGCTACCGGACCGCGACGCATCCTGATACCACGATCACGCAGCCTTAAGGACCGGCAACATCCTCAGGTACCGCGCGGTTTGGCGCGGGCGGTGGGCGCCGCCTTGGCCGGGTCCTCGGGCCAGACGTGCTTGGGATAGCGCCCGCGCATGTCCGAGCGCACGTCGGCCCACGACCCGGCCCAGAAACCCGGCAAGTCGCGCGTCACCTGCATCGGCCGGCCGGCCGGCGACAGAAGTTCCAATGTCAACGGCAGGCGGCCAGCCGCTATCGCCGGGTGCCGCGCAAGACCAAACAGCTCTTGCACGCGAATGGCAACGCGGGGGGCGCCAGCTCCCTCGTAGTCGATCGCATGCCGGCTGCCCGTCGGCGCCTCGAAATGCGTCGGTGCCTCATCGTCGAGGCGCCGGCGCAGGGCATGCGGCAGCAGGGTGTCGAGCGCTGCCGCCAGGTCAGACGCGGTAATGTCGGCCAACCGGGTCCGCGCACCCAGGTACGGAGCGAGCCAATCTCCCGCCGTCGCGGACAACGCCTCATCCGACAGATCGGGCCAACCCGGATCACCCTCGCGCAGAAACGCCACACGATCGCGGAGTTGCTGCTGCGCTCTCGACCACGGCAGGCGTTCGATCCCCGCGCTCGCGGCCGCGTTTGCCAGAACCGCGGCCACGTCGTCCGCCTCCGTCACCGCGCGCGGCGTCGCCTCCAGGACGATTGCGCCCAGGCGTCGAACACGGCGTGCGCGAACCGCACCTGACGCGGGATCGAAAACGACCTGATCGTCCTTTGTGATGCGCGAGCCTGCAACAAGTTCGATTTCGGCGGCGGTGGCCGGGGCGGCCAGCACGATCCGCGTTGCGGCAGCCTTGCCGTGCATTTCCGCCACGACTAGGAACTCGGCGCCTGCAAGCGGATCAGTCGCATCGACGAAGCCGGCGCGTCCGCTCGCCATGAGGAACTGCCCGCGAGCCCCCCGCGCCTTGGCGATCCGATCTGGATAGGCGGCGGCCAGAAGCGCGGCGATTTGGGTCGATTCCGCTAGAGTATCCCCGCCGGCCCTTCCAGCTGCGGTGCCTGCGGCCTCAACCCAGCGCGCGGCCATCGCGCGCATGTCCGACGCCCGCCGCCCGCGGTCGCGCCGGAATGCTGCGAGCCGCTGACCGATGTCAATCTCATTGCCACCTAATCCACGCTCGACGAGCAGCGCGCCGACCTCGCCGCCGAGCTTGGCCATGCCGAGCCTGGTGCCCTCCACGATCATGCGCGCGATACGCGGCGGCAGCGGCAATCGCCGCAGGTTCCGCCCTGCTTCCGTTATGCGGCCGTCGCTGTCGAGCGCGCCCAGCGACAACAGCGTTGCGCGCGCGGCCTCCAGCGCGGCCGACGGCGGCGGGTCGAGCCAGGCGAGACCCGTCGGATCGATGGCGCCCCACTCGGCGCAGTCGAGCAGCAATCCGGTCAAATCGGCGGCGCGGATCTCGGGCTCCGCGAACGCGGGCAGGCTCGCGGTCTGCGGCTCGTCCCAAAGGCGGTAGCAGACGCCGGGCTCGGTACGCCCTGCACGCCCGCGCCGCTGATCGACGGACGCACGTGATGCCTTGACGGTCTCGAGACGCGTGACGGCGATGTCGGGCTCGTAGCGCGGCACGCGGGACAATCCGCTGTCGATCACGACACGGACGCCTTCGATGGTGAGTGACGTCTCGGCGATCGACGTCGCCAGCACCACCTTGCGCCGTCCGGCTGGCGCCGGCGCCACGGCCCGGTCCTGCGCGGCGGGGTCAAGACCGCCGTGCAGCGTCTCCACGACGACCGTCTCGTCCCTGAGGTCTTCGTCGAGCCGCTCGGCGACACGGCGGATTTCGGCCTGCCCCGGGAGAAAGACGAGGATCGAGCCCGGCTCGCGCGACAGCGCCTTGCGCACGGCTTGCGCCATCTCATCGTCCAGCCGGCGCGAGGGATCGCGGCCGATATAGCGTGTCTCGACCGGGTAGGCGCGACCGGCGCTCTCGATGACAGGCGCACCGGCAAGCAGCGCCGCGACGCGCCCACCCTCCAGCGTCGCGGACATGACGAGCAGTCTCAGGTCGGGCCGCAGCCCGGCCTGCGCATCGATGGCGAGCGCCAGCCCCAGATCGGCGTCAAGTGACCTCTCGTGGAATTCGTCGAAGAGCACCGCGCCAACGTCCTCGAGCCCCGGATCGGCAAGGATCATGCGGGTGAAGACACCCTCGGTGACCACCTCGATGCGCGTTTTCGGACCGACGCGCGTGCCCAGCCGCGCGCGCATACCCACCAGCCCGCCGACCCGTTCGCGAAGTGTATCGGCCATACGATGGGCGGCACCCCGGGCCGCGATCCGTCGCGGCTCCAGCAGCAGGATCTTGCGACCCGCCAGCCAAGGTGAGCCAAGCAGTGCGAGCGGCACGCGGGTGGTCTTTCCGGCTCCGGGTGGCGCGACCAGCACGACGTTGGACCCGGTCTCCAGCGCGCCACGAAGCGGGCCGAGGACGTCATCGATGGGCAAAGGTGGGTCAAAACTGTTCATGCGATCGCGTTCTGCCCAGCGGCTATCCTCAGGCGCTGCCCAGATCTGGTCATTTCATGGGCGGGCGGAGTTTTGCGCTCGGATTCCGCAGCTGGCAACATGCCGAATTCAGGGGCGAGACTGACGCGACAAGCCGCGTTAGACCGCAAGGCTGGCCCACCGTTTAATCAGAGCGCAGCCAAACCGTGGTAAGGAAGGGCGGGATAATCGCCCGGCCGGCGGGCGCGCTATTTGCTTTGTCTTGATCGCGCCGCTCACCATGGCACCCGGCGCATACTGATCGGAGTTGCAGGCGCAATGGCAAGACACCGCAAGAAGGCCTCCCGCGCCGCACCGGCCGTCGGGCCTGTTCAGCCTGCCGGCGCTGAGCCGAATAAGGCTGTCGAAGACAAGAAGGTTGCCGAGGAGAAGAAGGACGCGGAGCCCACCGTCGTTAGCTCAAAGACTCTTTCCGAGGACGCCAAGCGCAATATCGTCAAATCGAAGATGATCGCGGCGTCCTTCGGCGGCATCGTTACTCTGCTGATGCGCTCGCCGGAGTATCGGCACCTGACCCTTGCCGATCTCGAATGGCTCGTCGTGCCTGCGATGGTGCACCGGCAGTTCGCACTCATGGATTCGCAGTTGGCGAAATCCGAAACAACAGCGCCCGTCGCGGTCGCGCTATGGGCCAACGTATCGCAGGAGGTGGACGAGCGCCTGTCGCGGGAGCTGGACAAGCCCGTGCAACTGTCACCGGCCGAATGGAAATCGGGCGATATCCCCTGGCTGATCGCGGTGGCTGGCGAGAAGCAGGCGATCGGTGCGCTGCTGCGCGCGCTCGTCACGGACAGATTCAAATTCGCAGCCCCCAAGATGCGTGTCCGCGACGGCGGTGGCGTCACAGTGGTGGGCCATATCCACCCGTCGGCGGCGACGCCCGCCAACTGAACCTGCGCGCCTCAAGGCCGCGCAAGCACGAGAGCGAGAATGGTTCAGGAGACCACCAGTCAGACCGACCCACGCGGCAATGACATCGTCCGCGCGCTCCGCCGCAACTGGGCCGTGTTCATGGCGGTCGGCTTCGTCTCCGGCGTCGTCAACGTGCTGGCGCTGACCGGTGCCATGTACATGCTTCAGATCTACGACCGCGTGCTGACCTCGCACAGCCTGCCGACACTCGTCGGCCTCAGCATCCTGATGGCCGGTCTCTATGTGGCCTATGGTCTGCTCGACTTCTTCCGCGTGCGGCTCATGAACCGCATCGGCATGCGTATCGACGAGGAAGTTTCCGGTAAGGTCTTCGCCATACTGCAGCTGCTGCCGCTCCGGGCCCGCGCGCAGGGCGACGGCCTGCAGCCGGTGCGCGATCTCGATAGCATCCGCGGCTATCTCTCGGGACTCGGGCCCACCGCTCTCTTCGACCTGCCGTGGATGCCGGTCTACCTGGGGGTGATTTTCCTTCTTCATCCGGTGCTCGGCCTCTTCGCGCTTGCGGGCGCCGTGCTCCTGATCGCGCTCACGGCATGGACGGAGATCGCCAGCAGCCAGCCAATCAGCCGCGCGACGCAAAGCCTTCGCGAGCGGCTGGCGCTGGCAGAATCTGCGCATCGCAACGCCGAAACGCTGCGAGCCCTCGGCATGGGCGAACGCATCGGCGAGCGCTGGCGGGCCGTCAACGACCGCTTCGTCGACGACCAAGCAGTAGCTGCCGACGCCACGTCTGCGATCGGCACGCTGAGCAAGATCCTGCGCCTTCTGCTGCAGTCGGGCATGCTCGGGCTCGGCGCCTATCTCGTCCTCAAGGGCGACATGACCGCGGGCGCAATGATCGCGGCCTCCATTACGCTGTCGCGCGCGCTCGCACCCATTGAGCTCGCCATTTCGAACTGGCGCGGTTTCGTTTCCGCGCGACAGAGTTATCGCCGCCTTGTGGAGATGTTCAGTGCCACCGACAGGGATCAGGCCGCACGTTTGAAGCTGCCCGCCCCACACAACAGTCTTTCGGTGCACAACCTGTTCGTCGCGCCTCCCGGTGCCAACAAGCCCGTCGTCAGCAACGTCAGCTTCGCCCTGTCGGCAGGCGACGGCGTGGGAGTCATCGGACCAACGGCGTCGGGCAAATCCTCTCTCGCCCGCGCGCTTGTCGGCATCTGGCGCCCCTCGCACATTGCCTCGGCCGTGCGGCTCGACGGTGCCGCGCTCGACCAGTGGCCGCCCAGCGATCTTGGCCGCCACATCGGCTACCTGCCACAGGACATCGGCCTATTCGAAGGCACGGTGGCCGAAAATATTGCGCGACTCATGCCCGAGGCATCGAGCGAGGACATCGTCGCCGCCGCCCAGGCCGCCAACTGCCATGACATGATCGTACGTCTGCCCAACGGCTATGAGACGCGCATCGGTGACGGTGGCCAGGCCCTGTCCGGCGGACAGCGGCAACGCATCGCGCTCGCTCGCGCGCTGTTCGGCAATCCGTTCCTGATCGTGCTCGACGAGCCCAATGCCAACCTCGACGCGCAAGGCGAGGCCGCGCTGACGCGCGCCATCATGGGCGCGCGCGAGCGTGGCGCGATTGTCATTGTCATCGCACACCGCCCCGCCGCGGTCGCAGGGGTCAACAAGATCCTCTTCATGGCCAACGGCCAGGTACAGGAATTCGGCGACAGGGACGAGGTCCTGAAGAAGGTGCTGCAGACGTCACCCCAGGGGGCACCGGCATCCCCGACCCAAGTCGCGCACGATGGCGCCGCCCAGCCGGAGGCCGCCAAAACACCGGCGAACGCGCCCGCCACCTCGCCCGCAACGAGCAGTGGCGGCGGCAAACCAGCACCGCGCCCGTCTGCCCCGGTCCCAACGACCGCACCGGCCACTTCGCCGACAAGCTTCACGAGCACCAGCGCGCGCATCAAGATGCCGCTGGGCACGGTTGCGCAACCAGGTCCGGGGCGATCACGGATACCGGATCGATCCGCTGACACGCCGCATGGTGCGGCCGCGAAGCAGCCTGCGAAAGGACCAGCGACCGCTGCGAAGGGCAACGAGCGGTCCCCCCACACCGATAGCCCGGCGACCGACGTTAGGGACGTGCCGGGTGTCAAATTCGTTCCGGCCACCAGGGAGGACAAGTCGTGACCAGCGACACCCCCGGCCAGCAGCAGCCGACCGCGGCCCCAATATCGGCAACCCCGCGGCCACCGCGACCACGCCGTTCCGTGACGCCCTACCTCGCGGGCGCCGTCGCGGTCCTCGTCCTGCTGTTCGGAGGCATCGGCGTCTGGGCCGTAACCACGGATATCGCGGGCGCGGTGCTCGCCTCCGCTACGGTCGTGGTCGATTCCAACGTCAAGAAGGTGCAGCATCCGACAGGCGGTGTCGTCGGCGACATCCGCGTCCGGAATGGCGACCGCGTCAAGGCCGGCGACCTCGTAATGAAGCTCGATGCCACCTCGACGCGCGCCAACCTGCAGATCATCGTCAAACAGCTCGACGTGCTCCTCCTGCGGGAAGCTCGCCTTTCGGCAGAGCTGGACGGCAAGGATGCTATCCGCCTGCCGCCCGAACTCGAGTCGCGGGTTGGCGAGGTCGATGTGGCAGAGACCCTGCGCGGCGAGACCGGCCTGTTCAAGAGCAGGCGCGAGGCCCGTAGCAGCGAGACGGACCAGCTGCGCGAACGCATCCGCCAGCTCGAGCAGGAAGCGCAGGGACTGGATGCCCAGCGCGAGGCGAAGTCGACCGAGATCACGCTCATCGACAAGGAACTCGACAGCTTGCGCGATCTGGAGATCAAGAAGCTCGTCACCACCGCCAAGATGATGTCCTTGCGGCGGGAAGCGGCACGTCTCAAGGGCGAGCACGCGCGCCTTCTCTCCTCGGCCGCCCAGACCCGTGGCAAGATCGCCGAGATCCAGATCGCAATCGTGCAGAGGGAGCAGGAGTTCCTCACCGAGGTTGGCAAGGAACTGCGCGAGGTTCAGGCCAAGATCGCCGAGCTCGCCGAACGCAAGGTGGCCGCCATCGATCAGCTCGACCGGATCGAGATCCGCGCACCAACCGACGGCATCGTGCACGAGCTTGCCGTGCACACCGTCGGCGGCGTGATCAACGCCAGCGACCCAATAATGCTGATCGTGCCGTACGACGACCCGCTCGTCATCGAGGCCTCCGTCCTGCCGCGTGACCGTGAGCAGGTGCACCTCGGCGCGGAGACAACGGTACGGTTCGCCGCCTTCAACATGCGCACCACGCCCGAGATCAAGGGCGAAGTCATCAGCATCTCGGCGGATTTGGCCGAAGACAGGCGCACGGGCGAAAAGTTTTATCTGGTCCGCGTCGCGTTGAAGCCGGGAGAGCTGGAAAAGCTAGGCGTACAGCGCCTCGTACCCGGTCTGCCGGCCGACGTGCAGATCGCCACGAGCGCCCGCACCGCCCTTTCCTATCTTCTGAAGCCGCTCGAGGACCAGATTGCCAAGGCGTTCCGCGAGCGCTGAAGCGTCAAGCTTCGCCTACGACCGCCCGACGCCCGTGTAGCGGAAGCCGGCCTCCTCCGCCGCGCGCGGCGGGAAGATGTTGCGCAGGTCAACGAGCACGTCGCCACTCATCGCAGCGCGCACTCCGGCAAGATCGAGAGCGCGAAACTCATTCCATTCAGTCAGCACGACCAGAGCATCGGCTCCTCGGACGGCGTCGAGTGCGCTCTCGCACCACGTCATGCCCGGCAGCAACGGCTCGGCCTGGATGCGTCCTTCAGGATCGCGCAGACGCAGGTGGGCACCACGCTCCTGCAGCATGGGCAGGATGACGAGGCTTGGCGCATCACGCATGTCGTCCGTGTTGGGTTTGAAAGTTACACCCAGTACCGCGATGGTCCGGTCGCGCACGCTGCCGCCCAGCGCCTCGATCACGCGATGCGCCATCGCGATCTTGCGCTCGTCATTGACCCGCTGAACCTGCTCGACGATCGACAGCGGCGCGCGCATCTCCCGGCCCGTGCGGACCAGCGCCGAGACGTCCTTTGGAAAGCACGACCCGCCGTAGCCCGGCCCAGGATGCAAGAACTTGTCGCCGATGCGCCGGTCCTTGCCGATGGCGGTCGCCACCTCCTGCACGTCCGCGCCCACCCGCTCGCACAGGTCGGCGACTTCGTTGATGAAGCTGATCTTGAGCGCGAGAAACGCGTTGGCCGCGTACTTTGCGAGCTCCGCCGACTCTCGGGAAACGAACAGCACCGGGGCGTTGCGCAGCGACAGGGGCTTATAGAGCCGCTCCATCGCGGCGCGCGCTCGATCACTGTCGGTACCCACGAGCACGCGATCGGGATGGGTGAAGTCCTGGATGGCCGATCCTTCGCGCAGGAACTCCGGGTTGGAGCAGACGGCGTAGTCGGCATCTGGCCGGAGTGCCTTCAGGCGCCGCTCGATCTCGCGACTGGTGCCGACCGGCACCGTCGATTTCGTGGTGATCACCGTGAAGCCATCGAGATGCGGGGCGAGATCCTCGACCGCCGCATAGACGTAGGAAAGGTCGGCGTATCCGTCGCCACGGCGCATCGGCGTGCCCACGGCGAGGAAGACGATATCGGCCACGCGCACCGCATCGGCCAAGTCTCCGCTGAAACGCAGACGGCCTGCCTTCTTGTTACGGGCGATGAGGTCGTCGAGGCCCGGCTCATAGATGGGCGATCGGTCCTCCGCGAGAAGCTTCAAACGCTCCGGATCCTTGTCGACACACGTGACCGACCAGCCGAATTCCGAGAAGCAGGCTGCCGAGACGAGCCCAACGTAGCCTGCGCCGATCATGCAGATGTTCACGCCCAATCCCCCTGCCCCGGCAACGCCGCGATTCCCGCCTCCTATACCGCGCAAGCGTAACCGGCTCTACCGCGAAGCTCCCCGAAACCGGCAGCTGGGCGCCTGACCGCTGTGGAAAGCCGCCGTTCCACCGCGCCAGAGGCAATGGGGCGAGTGCGGCGGCCGGCCGCACTACTGTCCCCCCTTTACGGCGGGCGATGTTGCCGCGTATCGCTTGGCCGCCCGGCGGCACCCGAAGCAACCGCAGGGGTCATTGGTCCCCGTTTCAGTCCAGCGTATCGAGCCATGCCCAGCGCGCCACCTTCGCCACGCCCCCTCAAGCGTCTCCTGTCCGTGGTCGTGCCTATGCTCAACGAAGCGCGCGGCGTCGACGCGTTTCTCGCACGCCTCATCCCGGCGCTCGAAGGCATCGAGATGGACTACGAGGTGATCGTCGTCGACGATGGCTCGACCGACCAGACGTTTGAGCGGGCGCGCGAGGCTCACGACCGCAATCCGCGCATCAAGGCGCTCGCGCTGTCGCGCAACTTCGGAAAGGAAATTGCCGTCACCGCAGGCTTGCGCCACGCCGCCGGCGAGGCGGTTGTCGTCATGGATGGCGACCTGCAGCACCCGCCGGAGCTGATCGCCGACCTCGTCGCGCGCTGGCGTGAGGGATATGACGTGGTCTACGCCCAGCGCGCAGACCGAAACACCGATAGTGCATCGCGCCGTGCGATGGCGCGCATCTTCTACAGGACGTTTCGCACCCTCTCCGGAACGCGGCTGCATGAAGGCGCCGGCGACTTCCGGCTGCTCAGCCGCCGCGCCGTCGACGCCATGAACCGCATCGGTGAGCGGGCGCGCTTCAACAAGGGACTATTTGCGTGGATCGGCTTTCGCTCGATCGGCGTCGTCTACCATGTCGCAGAGCGCGCTGACGCCTCGCCATCTCGATGGCGCGTACGCAGGCTATGGCACTTCGCTCTCGATGGTCTTGCATCTTTTACCACGATCCCGCTCCGGATCTGGTCGTACGTGGGGTTGGCGATCTCGCTGCTCGCGTTTGTATCCGGCATGGGCATCATCATAAAAACTCTGGCGTACGGCGAGCCGGTGGCGGGCTATCCGACGCTCATCGTCTCGATCCTGTTCCTGGGTGGCATACAGCTCATCTCGCTGGGCGTTATCGGAGAATACCTGGGTCGCGTCTACGAGGAGGTGAAGGACCGTCCGCTCTATCTCGTAGGCGATACGATCGGCTTCGATACCGAGCCGGCCGCTGACGGGACGGCCACGAAATGAGCCCCGTTCAACCCCC
>JBFWNY010000051.1:0-18928 GCA_050250815.1 Hyphomicrobiaceae bacterium | reverse complement strand
CAACGACACGCTCAACGGCGATGATGGCAACGACTTCCTGTACGGCCAAAACGATAACGACACGCTGAACGGCGGCGAAGGCAACGACACGCACGACGGCCAGACCGGCGCCGACACGATGACCGGCGGCAACGGCAACGACACCTACTTCCTCGACAACGTGGGAGATGTCGTCAACGAGGCGATCGGGACTGGCGTCGATACCACCGACACGGTCATCACCTCGGTCAACTTCCGACAGGACATCATGACGTCAGCGGTCGGTGTCGAGTACATCGTGGTCACCGGTACCGGCAACGTCACGATCGTTGCAATGGAGACATTCAACGTCATCACGGGCAACTCGGGCAACAACTACATCGCGGGCTATGGCGGCAACGACACCATCAACGCTGGAGCCGGCAACGATTTCGTGTTCGGCGGTGACGGTCGCGACCTGCTGACTGGCGGCCTTGGCAACGACACGTTCTACTACTCTTTCGTGGCCGACAGCGGCGGCACGGTCAACCGCCGCGACACCATCACCGACTTCGGTCAGGCCGTCGGCAACGACGACGTCATCGACCTGAGGCCGCTCGATGCCATCTCTTTCAATGCGGGTTTGCAACATTTCACCTGGATCGGCACGGCGGCGTTCACCGGAGCACTCGGCCAGTTGCGCTATTTCTACGACGCGGTGAACAACCTGACGATCATCGAGGGCAACACCTTCGGCGACACCGCGCCCGAGTTCCAGCTGGCGCTGCAGGGCAACTACACGCTGACCGCCGGTGCCGCCGGCGGCTTCGGCACCCCCGACATCCTTATTGCGTGAGGCTGAGAACGGATATCGGGGCTTCTCGGATCTCTGCGCGGCCTCCATGGGGCATGGCGGTCCGAGGAAATTCGCGCGCAACCCCCGGAGATACTTAGTTTTGGAGCGTCCGTGCGCATAGCACGCTTCGCTCCAAATAGCTTGCGGTGCGCCCTTGTGAAGGGCACGCGCGCTTGGCGTTGCAGTGCAGGCGTTAAGCGGATAGAGACCCCAGCGCTTCGATGTCTGACCACCAGATCGATCGCCGGAGCGCGGCTGTCGCAGCCCAGTCTAGACCGTTCGGTTCTACGTAAGCGACGACCGCCGAGTCGGCGTTCGGCGCGTCCACTTGACCTGGGCCCCTTGTCTCGTTCACTCAAGGAGGGACTGTCGGGGTCTTGGTGGAAGATTCGCGTCCTGCACAGGCACCTCCCATGCGGTGTCGGCAAGTGCTCTTGCGGCCCGATGCGGCTATCGTCGTCGCATCGCGCGGGCCCGCGCGTGAACTCTCATGTGACGACCGATGAGTCGCTGGACAGCGGCAGTCAAAGTTGGAGAACCTGATGGCATCGAGCGATCTGGCAACCCACCACCAGACAAGAATCGGTTCCGAGAGGAATTTCGGGATCGTGTTCGCGGTGGTCTTCTCGATCATCGGCTTATGGCCAATGGTTTTCGGGAGCGGCGGCATCCGGCTGTGGTCGATCCTGGTGGGATCGGCGTTCCTCGCGTTCGCATTCTTGCGACCCGGTCTGCTCAAGCCGCTGAACGTGGCCTGGTTCCGGCTCGGCATCCTGCTCGGCCGTGTCGTGTCGCCGGTCGTAATGGCCCTGGTGTTCTTCGGCGTTGTGACGCCGACCGCCGTGGCGCTCAGATTGTCCGGCAAGGATCCGCTGCGCCTGAAGAAAGCGCCCGCCGGACAACAGAGCTATTGGATTGATCGGTTGCCTGCGGATCCTGACAGCGCGTCCATGAAAAATCAATTTTGAGGAAATGGCTAAATGTCCTTCATCATGGAGTTTTGGCGCTTTCTCAGAGTGCGCAAGAAGTATTGGTTGCTGCCGATACTGATAATATTGCTTCTGGTCGGAGGTTTGATCGTCATCTCCCAGGGTTCGGCCGTGGCGCCTTTCCTCTATACCTTGTTCTAGAGGCATGCCGATGACGACCATCCTGGGAATAGCGGCCTACTATCATGATAGTAGCGCTGCAATTCTACGCGATGGGATTATCGTTGCGGCCGCCCAGGAAGAGCGCTTCACCCGCAAAAAGCACGACGCGAGCTTCCCGCGCCATGCGGTGAACTTCTGCCTGGGCAAGGCAGGATTGCGGCTCGACGACGTCGATCACATCGTCTTCTACGAAAAGCCATTCCTGAAGTTCGAGCGGCTGTTGGAGACTTACGCAACATTCGCTCCCCGAGGCTTGAAGTCCTTCAGCGTCGCGATGCCGGTCTGGCTTCGGGAGAAGCTGTTCCAGAAGTCGATGCTGATCTCGGAATTCAAGGACATCGATCACGAGTACGACGATCGCGGGCGGCTGCAGTTTTGCGAACATCATGTGAGTCACGCAGCCAGCGCGTTCTTTCCCTCACCGTTCGACGAAGCCGTCGTCCTGACCTTGGACGGGGTTGGTGAGTGGACGACCAGTGCTGTGGCACTGGGAAGGGAAAACCAACTGCAGACTGTCAGGGAAATCCATTTCCCCCACTCGCTCGGACTGCTCTATTCCGCCTTTACCTACTACACGGGGTTCCGTGTCAACTCTGGCGAGTACAAACTCATGGGGCTCGCGCCCTACGGGACGCCCCGGTTCGCGGGCAAGATTCTGTCTGAACTTGTCGACGTCAAGGACGATGGCAGCTTCTGGCTCAACCAGGACTATTTCGACTACTGCACCGGCCTCGTGATGACCAACGACCGATTTTCTCGACTGTTCGGGGAAGGACCGAGGGAGCCGGACGGACAGCCTCTGACGCAGTTCCATATGGATATTGCAAGTTCGATCCAAGCCGTCACCGAAGAAATCGTCTTGAAGATGGCGCGGCAATTGCGACGCGATTTCGATATTCCCAACTTGTGCCTTGCGGGCGGGGTTGCACTCAATTGCGTGGCGAATGGCAAGCTCCTGAAGGAACAGATCTTCGACAGGCTCTGGATCCAGCCTGCCGCAGGGGATTCGGGGGGATCGCTGGGAGCGGCGTTGGCGCTCTGGCACCTGGAACTCGCTCAGCCGCGGTCGCGAGCCGCCGATGGCGATGCCATGAAGGGGTCGTTCCTGGGGCCAGAGTTCACGCAGGTGGAAATCGAGCAGCAGCTTCGCGATGCCGGTGCTGTGTTCCACACCCTATCCGATGAGAAGCTCATCGACGAAACGGCGGCGGCGATAGCTGCTGGCAATGCCGTGGGTTGGTTCAACGGACGCATGGAGTTCGGTCCGCGTGCGCTCGGCGGCAGGTCGATACTGGCAGATCCTCGGTCTCCGACCATGCAGAAGAAGCTCAACCTGAAGATCAAGTTTCGTGAGGACTTCAGACCATTCGCGCCGTCGGTGCTCCGTGAAGCCCAATCGGATTGGTTCGATATCGACGTCGATAGCCCCTACATGCTCCTCGTTGCCGGCATTGCAGAAAAGCGCCGATGCACTCAAACGGACGACGAGCAGGACTTGATAGGTCTGGACAAGCTTGACATCCTGCGGTCCGAAATTCCAGCGGTCACGCATGTCGACTATTCCGCGCGCGTCCAGTCTGTAGATGCCCGGACAAATCCGCGGTATCACGCCCTGATCAAGAGGTTTGGAGAGATCACGGGCTGCCCGGTGCTCGTCAATACGAGTTTCAACGTCCGGGGTGAGCCCATCGTCTGCACGCCATCGGACGCCTTCCGTTGCTTCATGGGTACCCATTTGGAGTTCTTGGTGTGCGGCAACGCGATCCTTCGTAAGCATGAACAGGACGTGACGCTCCACGCTGACCACACCAAGGGCTTTTCGCCAGATTGAAAAGTCTTGCGTGGCAACGCGACGTCCACCCCGGGGTATACGATCAGCCATGTCGAGAGCAGGATAAGTCGTGAGTGCGTCGAACCTGAAGACGGTGGCGATCAACCTGGCCGTGCTGGCGATACTGTACATCGCGCTCGCATCGGTCTTCTTCCTGATCAACTCGCGGAACGAGACAGGCGGCGGCGCTGCGCGAGGCACGCTCACCGCCAACACAATCCGTTCTACCTACCCGAACTACAGTTCATACGAACCGCGGAAGGCATTGGAGTTTTTCGTCGAGTACTCGGCACCGAAGACGGGATATCAGCCGTTCGTCGGTTATCGGAGAGCGGCATTCAGCGGTGGCAGCGTCACCATCGACAAAGAATTCGGCTTCAGAACTTCGACCAACCACGCCGTCTCTCAATCGATCTGGTTCCTCGGCGGATCGACCATGTGGGGCACGGGGTCACCCGATGAGGCGACCATTCCGTCCCTTGTGGCGCAACAGACCGGCGAGCGCGTTCTCAACCTGGGGGAGAGTGGCTACACGTCGTTTCAGGAACTCGTTCAGCTGCAGTTGCTGCTGGCCAAAGGATACCGGCCTAAGCGCGTGGTGTTCTATGATGGCGTCAACGACGGTTACTTCAACTGCCAGAAGGGCGAGCCGATACCGACCCATGCGTACCGCGCGCGTTTTTCCGAGATGCTGGAAAATTACTCGGAGCTCAAGCAGCGAGCCGATAAGAATGTCGAGGCCATCTTAGGCAACGCCTCGACGCTCGAGTGGGTGTCCGTGAAGCTGAAGGGGAGCGGCCGCTGGATTGGAACATTTCTGAAATCTCCGTTCGCGTACTTCCTGCCCGAAAGCAATGACACCGACAAAGGTCTCGCAGCAGCGACACCGTTCTCCCGGATCACAAAGTCGAAGACCTACCTCCACTGCCACGATCCCGATCTTGCCAGAGTCGTGGCCCGAACCATGGTAACCGTCTGGCTTCAAGCCCATACGCTACTGAAAGGCATAGGCATTCCCGTTACATTCGTGCTTCAGCCGGCCGCAACGTATGAGCCAGAAGAATACATGCTGGATTACATCGTCGACAGCGTGAAGCAGAATATCGTCGATGAATCCGATAGCTACCGTGAGTTCTATCGTGCCGTGAAGGCGGAATGGGCGTCACGCTGCGAAGAGCAGGCCGCGTGTTCCGATTTCCTCGATCTGAGCGCTGCGTTCCGTGGGTCGAACATTCCGATATTTATCGACACCTGCCACGTCAGTCCGAACGGGAATAGGATCATCGCTGAGCGAATGGCAACCGCCGCGGGTTTGAAAGCCGCGACGACTCCGGGCGGGAGGTGAGGACCAGGCTGGAGCCGGTCGCGGCTCTGGGTTTCCGTCTGAACATGCGACGCAAGGGAGAGGCTTCTTGTACCGCTTTTTGGCCTTCGTACTCATCGTGTGGATGTCGTCTCCTGCGCATGCAGAGGCCTTCGCCAAGCAATTGGCTTGTATCCTCCGTAACGACGGATCGGGCTGGATGTTTGTGACTTCGGCCCCGCATCGCGGCGAGAATTGCGGAACGATAAGGGAGCAAGACGAAACTCTGATTCTGACCTACGCGACACCGATGACCGCTGTCGGCGTCGTGGTCGTTTCGGCCGACGAGACGCTCGCGCAGCGGGGCATCGTCTGCGGGGCATCTGTGAACACGCGAGCCGCAAGGATCAAATGTAATCGCCCTCTGGCGGATCTGATCGGCAAATGGGCAAACCTCTTTGTCCTCGGATTGTTCGACTGAACGATGATCGGTACGCGTGGCGGAGCGGGTGTCTGTACCCTGCTCCACTGTGAGAGACCCGTCGTGCTGCCGCCGGTGATGATGGCGGGCCAGGAAGCAAGACCTTCGAAGTCAGCGGAAAAGTCGCTTTGGCCACACGTGGCCGGGCAGCTGCGCTCACCGCTCGTGCCGGCGAATCGGATGCTGAGCTTCTCGTCGTGTGAAAGCCTCGAAGCTGACGAGCCAAGCGGTGCGCTTCGTACGCATGGCGTCAGATTGAGCAGTCACGCAGCTGCCGGCCATATTGCCGCCGGGAAGGGCGGTGTGCGCGGCCGTGGATAGCGACGATCCGCTTGCCTTGCGCCAGTCAGTCGCTGTAGGTAGCTACGAAGGCGTTGGGGGAACGTGCGCCAAGTCCGCAGACGTCAAGTCTGGCGGGCTATCTCGCGTTACACTTGAGGGGCCATGTCGAACACCGACGCGCTGACCGACGACCCGCTGACGTTGAAGAAGCTGGTCCGCTCGCTCTGGTCCTTGCAGGTCTATGCCCTGCTTGGTGCAATCATCGCGATACTGGCCGGAGTTGGGGTGATTGCCGCGCTGCGGATTTCGCTACCGGTGCATCAGGCTGCCCATGCGGCGGTTGCACTTACTTTCGAGGGCGTTGACAGGGCCGAGTATCCCAATGGTCGCCCGTTCTCCGTGCGGGATCTCGTTGCGCCGATCATTCTTGACGCCGTTTTTGAGCGCAACAAGCTCGCGGATTATGGACTGGACCGAGCGACCTTCGGCGCGGCCATCTCTGTCGATAGCTACGCGATCCTGTACGACGAGATCGTTGGCCGGTATCAGTCGAGGCTGGGCAACCGCAAGTTGTCGTTCGCCGAACAGCAGCAGATCGAGCAGGAGTTGCGGAGCGAGCTGCAGCGCAGTTTTTCGAAACATGCGTTGATCGGCTTCTCGAGCAATTCGCGATTCGGCTTGCCGCGCGACCTCCTCGCCAAGCTGCTCAATGATATTCCCGCGATTTGGAGCGAGTATGCGATTAAGAACCTCGGAGTGCTCACGCTTCCGGAGGCGCTTGTTACCGACGACGTGATCGACTTTGAATTGCTTAAGCCTGCCGGACCGGCAGTCGCCCTAGATATGTTGCAAACGTCGATTGGACGTCTGCGCGATCGCATCGTGGAACTGTCCAACAGCAAGGGGTCCAAAACAATTCGCGACGGGGAGTCGGGATTGACCGTCGATGGACTGATCCGCTCCGTTGCGGACATCTCGAAGTTCCGGCTCGTCCCGCTCGTTGCGTCGATCAGGATCTCGGGGCGAACGCTGGCGGACGACGCACAGGATCGGGCGTACCTCACTCAGCGGCTGCTGAGTCTGAGGATGGAGGAAGTCCGTCTCAATCAGCGACTCAAGTCATCACGGGAAATCGTCGACAGCTATTTCAAGGATGCTCTGGTCAAGATTGCGCCGATTGACGCGGGCGCCCCCAAGGAAGCTCCGTCGGCCAACGTTAATCAGATCAACGAGGGTGCCATCGACGCGGTGGCGCGCCTGACGCGCGAGGCCCTCGATCTGGAGTTCCGGCGTACGATGATTGGGCGCAACCTGGATGACATCCGGGATATCGACCACGTCACCGCGGAACTGCGTCGTCTTGAAGAACTGCAGACCGCGCTTCAGGAGACGACATCGGACACGACGGCGACCCTGCCGCAGTCGCGGGAACAATTCTCCCAGCGTGTCACTGTGCTTGCTCAGGACCTCAACAAGCTCTGGCGAATCACAACCCGGTTGTTCGCGACCGTTGCCGTCGAGCGCTATTCGTATTCGTCACGCCTCTTCCAACCAATTGACATCAAAAGCGACCTTGAATACCGTGCCAGTCACCCAATTGACAATCCTATGGTTTATGGGCTTCTCGCGGCCTGCGCGATCCTTGGAGCCCTTCTGGGCATGTTCCTCGGTTTTGTCAGGTTGGCTCTGAAGTGAACGTCGGGCGCTCGTGCGATAGATGCTGGGAGGTGGGTTGTGAGCAGAGGGATGCTCGTCGCGATACTTTCGTTGTTCGTGGTCGCCGCCGCGGGCGGATATTTTGCATGGCAGTCGGTGCGATCCGCTGAACTCCGCGCGACCGGACTGAAGCTCGCAGAACTTGGCCGGGATCTTGAAAGTTGTGCCAAGGGCAGCCCTCAATGCCATCAGCCGATCGCTAATCTGGCCCTATTCATGAAGTCCACCAACCCCAGCGGTTTCGCCGACCGCCAGAAGTCCACCTTCGATGTGGCGATCGCAGGACGTCATGTCGTGCTCGTCAAGCCCGAGTGCACGGACGAGGATTTCAAGGCCGGCAGTTTCGTCATGAACACGGCGCCGAAGAGTGAAGCTCAACTTAGCGAACAGGCACGTAAGAATGGCTATGAGAGCCTGTGGCAGCCGCTGTACAAGGTCACGCATCGCGGGCCGGCCGGCTGTGTCGGCATCGTCGATCTGCCCTTCGACGGGGTCAAGCAGGTGACGGTCGGACAGTATCGCGACAACGCTTTCACATGGCGGGTGGATCTGCGGCCGGCGGGTTGATGCAGCGAGTAGCACCCTTTCCTGTTTCCTGTGCACGTAGAACTGCTTCCGAACTGGAAAGCTGTGCGACGAGCTTGAGGTAGCAGGTGGCGGGCGACCCGCTTTGAGGCGGACAAGACTTCCCGGCGTCGATTCAATTGTGATCGAACCTGTTCGAGGTCGCCGAATGATAGTCCGGCGCGCCGAGGATCAGCAGCCTGCGGATTCCTGTTCGGAGAGGTCGAGGTAGGCCGTCCACAGCACGAAGCATGCTGCGGAATTGGCGGCTTGACTGTGTTGCGCTCTTTCTGAAAGAAGGGGTCGGCGATCCGCAGTTGTCGGCGGTTTCGCCAGCGCGCGCTTGCGCAGTTCTGCGAGCGTCAACCTGCGACTGCAATCCTTGCAACCAGGACTTTGGGGACGTTCCAGGCCATGAAGAAGGCTTTTGTCACCGGCCTGACGGGGCAGGACGGTTCCTATCTGGCCGAGTTCCTCATCGCCAAGGGTTACGAGGTGCACGGCATCATCCGGCGGTCGTCGGTCTTCACGACGGGCCGGATAGACCACATCTTCGAGCATCCGCAGGTCACGACCTACCACGGCGACCTCACCGATTCGAGCAACCTGCACACCCTGATTGCTCGCGTGCAGCCCGACGAGATCTATAACCTCGGCGCACAGTCGCACGTCGCCGTTTCGTTCGAAGTGCCCGAGTACACCGCGGAAGTCGACGCGGTCGGCGCGATCCGCCTGCTCGATGCGATCAAGGACGTCGGCATCAGGACGCGCTTCTATCAGGCATCGACCTCGGAGCTGTTCGGTGGACTGCCGGAAACCGTGCCGCAGAGCGAGGCGACGCCTTTCTATCCACGTTCGCCCTACGCGGCGGCCAAGCTCTATGCCTACTGGGTGACGGTGAACTATCGCGAGGCCTACGGCCTCTATGCCTGCAACGGCATCCTCTTCAATCACGAGTCACCGCGCCGCGGCGAGACGTTCGTGACCAAGAAGATCACCCAGGCGGTCGCGCGCATAGCGCAGGGGCGCCAGCAGGTGCTGAAGCTTGGCAATCTCGACGCCATGCGCGACTGGGGCCACGCGCGCGATTATGTCGAAGCGATGTGGCTGATGCTGCAGCAGGACCAAGCCAAGGACTACGTGATCGCCACCGGCGAGGCGCACAGCGTGCGCGAGTTCTGCCAAATCGCATTCTCTCATGTCGGCATCGCACTCGATTGGAAGGGACAAGGCGTCGATGAAAAGGGCGTGGACGCCAAGACGGGCCGGGTCCTCGTCGAGGTCGACGAGCGCTATTTCCGCCCGACTGAGGTTGAGTTTCTGCTCGGCGATCCAACACGCGCCAGGCGCGACCTCGGCTGGTCGCCGAGAACGTCCTTCGCTGACCTGGTGCAGCAGATGGTTGCCTACGATTTGAAGCACGACACCTACGGAGGCGCAGAGTGATCCTGCTCACAGGCGCTACGGGGTTTGTCGGCTCGCACGTCGCTGAGGGGTTGCGACGGCGCGGCTTGGCCTTCACGCCCACCTCCCTCAGTCTGGGGACGGACCTGCGCGACCGTGATCAGGCGATGGCGCTGTTCGAGTCAGTGCGCCCGAGTAAGGTCATAAATTGCGCCTCGTTCGTTGGAGGCATCCAGTTCGGCTACAAGTTCCCGGTCGACATCTTCCGCAACAATCTGGCCATGATCCTCAACCTGCTGGAGGCCGCTCAGGCCGTCGGCGTTCAGCGGATCGTCAATCCTATCTCCAATTGCGTCTATCCGGCACGTGCGCGGCTCTTCAAGGAAGACGAGCTGTGGGACGGGCCGATGCATGAATCGGTCATGGTCTACGGCTTCGTGCGCCGTGCGTCCTGGATGGGCTCTTGGGCTTACGCGCGCGAACATGGCCTCGATACGGTGAACCTCATCCTGTCGAACATGTACGGGCCGGCCGATCACTTCGACGAGGAGCGCAGCCATGCGCTTGGCGCTCTGATCATGAAGTTCGTCGAGGCGAGAAGGCGCGGTGATCCGCACGTCGTCGTGTGGGGGACGGGCAAGCCGGTGCGCGAGTGGCTGCATGTTTCCGACGGAGCGGAGGCCTTGATCCGCGGTCTTGACGCGGCATCGACGACCGACCCGGTGAACATAGGCGTGGCGAGCGGCGTCTCGATCCTCGACTTGGCTCGCATGATTCAGCGTGAGACCGGCTACGAGGGCGAGATCCGCCTCGATACGTCGAAGCCCGACGGTGCGGACTATAAGACCGTCGATGGCGCGCGTGGCGAAGCGTTGCTTGGTTGGCGGCCGCAGATCGGGCTCGAGCAGGGCGTTCGCGATACGGTGGCGTGGTATCTGGCAAACCGGGCTGAGCGAGGCAAGTGATATGGCAATCCGAGAATACAAGGACGGCGACGTCGTCCTCGCCCGGCACGTTCCCGAGGCCGATGCATGGGGTACGGGGCTCAGGTTCTTCTCGGCCGACCCCGAGTTCATACAGTTTGGCACTTGGGGCTACGACGCGGGCAAAGAACTGCTCGCGCACACGCACAACGAGGTTGTGCGCGAGGTGCCCATCACCCAGGAAGTTCTCTATATACGGCGCGGGCGCATCAGGGCGCACATCTACGATCTGAAGCTCGCCAAAGTTTCGGAGTTTGAAGCGGTCGCGGGCGACCTCGTCGTCATGCTGACCGGCGGGCACGGCTACGACATCATCGAGGACGGAACGCAGGTGCTGGAAGTGAAGAACGGCCCCTACGTCGGCGCTCAGGCGGACCGTGTCCGGTTGAATGAGATTAGGCGATAGGGCCGAGCTTCGCGGACGCTTTTTTTCCTCGATCGGCGCCTGAGGGGACTTGATGGCATGTGGCGGATCAAGCTGTTTCTGCAGTTTTTCTTGAGCAAGGTTCCTGGTGGCGAGAAGCTGAACTACCTGCTTCAGAACGCGCGCGGTGTCTACAGCGAGCGCTACCTCGCCGAGCGTCTCATGAAGATCGCGACTCGTCTCAAGGTGCTCAACGGTGTTGTCCCGCTCAAGGGTCTGTCGATCATGGAGGTCGGCACTGGCTGGAGCGCAATCAATCCCATCATGCTGTATCTGATGGGTGCGCGAACCATTCACACCTACGATCACGTCGCACATCTGCGCCACGAGTCGGTCGTTTCCGTGCTCGCCGCAGCGAAGTCGATCGCGCCTCGACTCGCCGCCGAGGCGGGGCTGCCCGAGAGCGAACTGCGCGAGCGCATCGGGCAACTCGAGGGAACGTCGAGCCTTGATGAGTTCTTGCGCAAGGCCGGCATCACCTATCACGCACCGGCGGACGGAAGTGTCAGTGGACTGCCCGATTCGAGTGTCGATCTCGTCTACAGTTATGCCGTGCTCGAGCATGTGCCAAAGGACGCGCTCAAGAAGATCGTGCTGGAGTCCAAACGGATCCTGAAGCCGGACGGCGCGGCCTACCATCGCATCGAGTTCCACGATCACTTCATGTCGTTCGATAAGAAGCTTCCGGCTATGCATTTCCTCAAGTACTCGGAGCCATTCTGGTCGTTCTTTGTCTACAACAACATGGGTTATCAGAACCGGCTGCGCGAGAAATTTTACATCGAGCTTTTCAGGTCGTGCGGCGGCGAGATCATTCTGAGGGATCCGGTGCTGCGGCCCGAGGATCTCGAATATGTGAAGTCGATCAAGGTCGACAAGCAGTTCGCCGGCATGACGCCGGAGGAACTTGCCGTCATCGTGTCCGATATCGTGACGAAATTTCCGCGCGCCGCCTGACGGGCCGCGCGGATATGGCTGCTGCCGAGAACAGCGCGGGAGAAGCACTGGATGGCCGAGCGGTTCATACCTCAGATGGAGCCTTGGTTCGGCGAGGAGGAAAAGGCCGCGCTCGCCGCGTATATGGACGAGGGTGGCTGGCTCACGGAGTTCAAGCGCACCGAGTCTTTCGAGCGCATGATCGCTGACTACACGGGCGCGAGGCACTGCATCGTCGTCAATAATGGCACAATCAGCCTGACGCTGGCAGCGATTGCCGCGGGTGTCGCGGCTGGCGACGAGGTGATCGTTCCCAACTACACGATGATCGCCACGCCGAACTCCGTGAAAATGTTTGGTGCGATCCCGGTCTTCGTCGACGTCGAGCCCGAGACGCTGTGTCTCGACATCGCCAAGGTGGAAGCGGCGATCACCACCAGGACGCGCGCCATCATGCTGGTGAGCGCCAACGGCCGCTATCCAAAGGCAGGCATAGCGAGCTTCGAAGAGCTGGCGCGCGCACGCGGCCTCGTGCTGATCGAGGATTCGGCGCAGTCGCTCGGCTCGCGTTACCCGGACGGCCGTCACATTGGCACGGCCGGTGTTGTCGGCAGCTTCTCGTTCTCCGCGCCCAAGGTGATTTCGACCGGGCAAGGAGGCGCGCTCGTCACCAACGACGACGACGTCGCAAAGCGGCTTCGCAAGCTCAAGGACTTCGGCCGCTCCGGTGGCGGCAACGATATCCACGACAGCATCGGCTACAATTTCAAGTTCACCGAGCTTCAAGCCTGCATTGGCGTCGAGCAGATGAAGAAGCTGGCCTGGCGGGTCGAACGCAAGAAGCAAATCCATCGCCTCTACCGTCAGGGCTTGGCGGGTGTGGCGGGCGTCGCGTTGTTTGATCAGGATCTCGAGCGCACGACGCCCTGGTTCATCGACACGCTCGTCGAGCGCCGCGATGGCCTAATCGCGCACCTGAAGGGCGCCGGTATTGGTTCGCGCGTGATGTATCCGCCCATCAATCACCAGCTTGCCTATGCGGTGCCGGGCAACCACGAGGTTTCGAATCGCGTCGGGGCGCATGGCTTGTGGTTGCCATCAGCCGCGCAGCTGAGCGATGCCGACGTCGAGCGCGTCTCTAGCGCGGTGCGAAGCTTCTATGGCTGACGGTGGAGCGCAGAGCGTGCTGCTGGTGACGCAGCACTTCCAGCCAACGCGGTCGAGCGGCGGGCGTTTGCTCTCTCAGCTGATGCCGCGGCTGGTTGCCGACAATCTTCAGGTGGACGTTCTTACGAGCGATCTGGTGGGCGGTGCGGCGCGCGAGAACTGGCGCGGTGTCAACGTGCGGCGCCTTCGCCATTCCGACAAGCGGCGGGGTATCCTTCTGCGCGGATTGATCGAAGGCTGGTTCGCCGCCAAGACCGCTCTCTATCTCGCCGGTTGGCGGCGGCCGGACGTTGCGATCATCCATTCGAGTCCGCCATTCCTGCCGTACGTGCTGGGGCCGATCTGCCGGCTGCGCGGGATACCGTATATTTACATCATGTTTGATCTCTACCCCGATACGCTGGCTTTCATGGGCAAGATGCGACGCGGCTCGCTCGTCTACCGCGTCTGGGATCGGCTTTCGCGCCGCGCGCTGCGCCAGGCCGCTGCGGTCAGCATCGAGGGCCGATGCGTCGAGCGCTACATTCAGGGCAAGTTCGATCATCCGCTCGACAACCTTCGGATCGTTCACAACTGGTCGGAAAGCGACGTAATCTTCCCTCTGCCCAAGGAGCAGAACCACTATTACCGGACCGGAGTGGTGCGCGCCGACCAATTCGTCGTCCAGTACGCGGGTAACATCGGCCGCATCCAGGACTTCGATGTCATCCTCGGCGCCGCGGAACGGCTCCGCTCGCACCGGGATGTAGTGTTCTTCATCGTCGGCGATGGCAATCATGCCGCGACGCTCGACAGCGAGATAGCGCGTCGTAGTCTCGACAACGTCGTGCGGCTGCCCTTCCAGGACGAGGCGCTGAAAAACGACCTGCTCAACGCCTGCGACTTGAGCCTCATCACACTGAAGCCGGGGCTCGAGAACATTGGCGTTCCAAGCAAGATCTACCCGACGCTTGCCGCGGGCGTTCCTGTCCTGTCCGTTCTGGCCGCAGACAGCGAAGTCGCACTCATTCTGAAAGAGTCCAACGTCGGGATCAATACCGAGGAGCGCAGCGGCCGCGTGCTGGCGGACAACATCCTGCTTGCCAAGACGGGTGGTGTGACGTTCGCGGACGTGCGCAAGGTCTATGAGCAGCGCTTCGATATCGGCGTCGCCGCGGCCGCCTACTCGCGACTCATCGCGTCGGTCAGCGGCGTTGGCGAGCACATGGTCGGCCTTGCGCGGCCGGCGACCAGAGGCGAGTGAATCGATCATGTATGCACGCGAGTTGTTCCGCATGACGTTCCCGCTGGCGGCGGACCGGCTACGCGGGCGCGGCATCCGTAAGATGCTCGATGGCTTGAGTACGAAGGAGCAGCTCCGCGATTACCTGCGGCAGCATCCCCAGCCCAGGTTCTCGTTCTACGAGGAGCGGACTGGCAGAAAGCGTCACGAGTTCATTAGTCTAATCGATCATCTGGGCATTGATCTTGCTGGCAAACGCCACCTCGATATCGGCCCCGCCTACGGCGAGACGCTCGACATCAGCATGCAGGAGCGCGGTGCCGCCTCGGCCGACTTCATTGAGCTGGACGACTTCTTCTACACTTGGAACCGGCTCAAGGGTTATGGCCTGGGCCATCGGGGCAACTACCTGCGGGTGGTTCCGAGGCTCGAAAGGGCGGCCTACGATACGATTTACGTGCGCGGATTGCCGCAGGTCGAGACCATCTGGCCGCTGCGTAAGTCGTGGGTCGGCTTCGTCCGCATCGACCGCTGGGTTGACACTCTCGTCGGACTGGCTGCGCCGGGTGGGACCATTATGCTGTCGCCGAACTGGCGCTCCAACGGTCAGGTGCGCACCGCGACGCCCGACTGGGCATCGCACCCGTTCTGCGCCATGTTGGGCGAGCGCGGTTTCGTCGTGCTTCCATTCCTTGAGGGGCACAACCGGGAGCCTGAGAACCCGGTCACGTTCGTGCTCCAGCGAGCCTGAACGCAGCGGCGGCCAAAGCGGATCGAGTGAACGTGCGCAGCCTCTTGAACAGAGTCGTGAAGTCCCGCTTCGCACGTGACGTCGGCGTGATGAGTGCGGGTACGCTTGCTGCTCAGGCGATCAACGTTCTATCGATTCCGATCCTGACGCGCCTCTACGAGCCTTCGGCTTTCGGCTTGCTGGGGCTCTTCTATGCCTGGACGATGATCGTCTCTCCGGCGATCGCCGCCAAATTCGACGAGAGCCTCATCGTGGTCGAGCCGTTTGAAGATGTGGCGCGCATGGTTCATGTCGCGCTGCTGTCGGCCCTGGCACTGTCGCTGATGAGCTTTCTGGCGATCATTGCGATTGAGCTTTGGGCCCCGGATATTCTAGACCGTGAGGGTTTCGCGATCGCTGCAACTTTGCTGCCACTCTCCTTTTTTCTCTACGGCGTATACAACGTGGGCGTCTACTACGCGGTTCGCAAGCAAAGCTTCCGCCAAGTAGCCGTTCAGAAGGTGCTACAGGCCGTGGTCATGGCGCTCGCCGGCGTCACATTCTATCTGCTCGGCTTCACGCAACTGGGACTCGTGCTCGGCTCGGTTGTCGGTATCGCTGTCGCGACGGTGCTGTTGTTCCGCAGCGTTGGATTGCCGATTTCGCTCGCCCAGTTTGGCCGATTGCGCGAACTCGCGGATGTTGCGCGACGCTACTTCGGATTTCCCGCCTACAGCGCCACCGGTGCCATTTTCAACGGGCTCGGCTATCACATGCCCATGCTGGCGATCTCAAGTTTCTTCAGCCGCACCATCGTCGGCCACTACGCGCTGCTTACCCGGGTGGCGTTTGCGCCACTGGGGTTTCTTTCGATCGGCATCGGTCACGTCCATGTGCGCAAGGTCGCCGAACTGGCGCGGACCGGAGGCAAGATCGTTCCGTATCTGCTCTCGCTGATGGGCGCATTCGCTGGCGTCGTTGCGGTGCCGAGTGTGGTGCTGTTCCTGTGGGCACCACCAATCTTCGCGTTCGCATTCGGCGAGACCTGGCGCGATGCAGGCAGCTACCTGCAGATCCTCATGCCCGCGCTCGCTCTCCGGTTGGTGGTGACGACGTTTGGCGGTACGCTAGAGGCGACGCGCAACAACCATTATGCATTCGCTTGGAAGGTTCTCGCCTTTGTAAGTACGCTGGCGGTATTCCTCTGGTTCGGGCCGATGGGCGACATCGAACTGCTGCTCAAGGCGATGCTTGTCAACGACCTCGTGCTCTATTCCATTTTCTTCGGCCTGATCGTGCTGGCGGCGTGGCGGCCGCGCGTCGACGTTGTGCCCTCTGCTTCCGGCTCCAACGCATCGCCAGCGGGGACAGCCCCGGGCGGAGCACACGCCTCCGTAGTGGAGCCGACGGCCAAGCCTGCAGGCGAGCCCTGAGATGACGACCCGGCTGCAGCCCATCATCCTCATCGGCGCAGGTCGTTCGGGAACCAAATTTGTCCGCGACTGCCTCAATGCATCTCCGGAGGTGGCGCGCGTGCCCTACGACGTCAGCTACGTCTGGCGCACGGGCAATGATGCTTGTCCGCATGACGAGCTGACCCGTGCGGATGCCAAACATGCGCCAAAGGATGCGATCCGGCGTACGCTCGAGCGCATGGCCCGTTCGGAGGGCAAGCACGCGGCGCGCTTCATGGTCGAGAAGTCGGTGCCGAACGCACTGCGGCCGGGCTTCGTAGACGCCGTCATGCCCGATGCCCGCTTTATCCACCTGGTGCGCGACGGGCGTGCAGTCACGGAAAGCTCCATGCGCATGTGGCAGGCGCCGCGCGAGACAGGCCATATCTTGCGGAAGCTCAGATATTTCCCGCTCACCAACTATCGTTACGCGTTCTGGTACGCAGGCGACCTTTTGCGTAGCAAACTGTCACGCGAGGCCAAGCCGCCGATGTGGGGGCCCCGTTACGACGGCATGGAGAAAGACATCGCCGACGCGCTGCCTCTAGGCGTGATCTGCGCGCGGCAGTGGCGGATCTGCGTGGAGCGAAGCTTGGCGCAGCTGGCAGAGCTTTCGCCCGAACGTGTTCACCAGATCCGCTACGAGGACCTCGCCAGCAATGCCGAGCGCATGGCCGAACTGGCGGCGTTCGTCGGTATCCCTGATCCCTCGGTCGTCGTGAAGCGTTTCCGTACTTCACTAGAACGGGACAATGTTGCAAAGTGGCGCGACAAGATGAGCGCGGCGGATGCGGTTCTGGTGGAGCATGAACTGGGCGGCGTCCTCGGAAAATTGGGGTATTCCTGATTCGTGCTGGCGCGTCGGGATCCGTACATGCGCAGTGTGAAGCAAACCGGCGATGGCCATCGAGACGGCTGGGCCCCCAATCCGGCCGGATGGCGCGACCGATTCGCCATGCTGGTGCTGCTCCTTGGTTTCAAGCTGTTGCTCGATGTAGCCTACGCGAGTGTCGTCGCTCGCGATTTCAGTTATGCGGGCTACCTGCTGGAGATCGATCGGAACGCGCTCAACACGTCGTATGTGGTCATTGGACTCTGGGCGCTCGTGCTGCCGGTGAGATCGCCGAACGTCGCGCCGAAACTGTTCACCATTGTGTTCCTGCTCACGATGCTGCCCATCAGCACGTTCTATCCCATGAGCGGCGAGGCGCCCGGCTACTTCATCGCCTGCAATGTCTTCTTTGGCGTGATGGGCGTAATCATGCTCCTGCTGCCCCCGCTGGCGGTTCAATTCAGCGTGCCGCACGGCCGTTGGATTTTCATCGTGCTCGCCGCTGCCTTCGTCGCGGCGACCATCGTCATGGCCCACCGGCGCGGCGGGTTCGCCCTCGCGACGATCGATATCGGAAATGTCTATGACGTTCGCCACGCCATCCAGGACAACGTTCTGTTCGGACCGCTAGCCTATCTCTCCAGCTGGTCTGGAAAGGTCATCCTTCCGGCCCTGCTCGTCGTTGGGCTGTGGATGCGGGCCTGGTCGGTCGCGATTATCGCCCTGTTCTTGAGTGTCGTCGTGTTCGCAGTCACATCGGCCAAGGAAATGCTCGTCTTCCCGATCGGGGCGGCGATCGCCTTCTATCTGGCGCGTAGCCCACGCCTCTTGCTTTGGTCTGTGCTTGGCTTGATTGCGCTGGTTGCGGCGACGCTCCTGCTAGACCGCTGGCGCGGGGAAGGCGACGTTATCCTTGTTTCGGCGATTGTGCTGCAGCGCGCCCTGTTCGCCCAGGCGAAGATCGGCTGCGACTACGTCGAGTTCTTTCGCGATAACCCGCACACCTACTGGAGCAATGCATTTCTGAGTGGGATCGTTGAGAACCCCTATACAGAGCCGGTACCGATGATCATCGGCTATGGAAGCTGGGGATCGGGTATCGAGGCGTTCGCCAATGCCGGCGTCGTCGGCAGTGCAATAATGCATTTCGGCATGGGGGGGGTCATCGGTTTCGCCGTCGTCACTGCGGTACTTTTTCGGCTTGTCGACATCCTGGCCCGGCATCGCATGCCACCGAACGTGGCTCTTGCGGTGGCTTTGCCGGGCGCCTTGCAGTTCGTCAATGGCGACCTGTCAGCCACGCTGCTCAGCCACGGGTTTGCCGTAACACTCCTCACACTCTGGCTCATCGGCGATGGCTCGTTGAAACCTCGCAAGACTTTACAGCTGCGATCGCTGCTAGCCCGGCCGGTGACGCCAGCAGCCAGTCGATAAGCGCCCGAGTGTCGCGGATAGTCTCCTTACCGCGTGTTCTTCTCGGTTGTGCCGGCTGCACACCCCGGGTTGGCCGCCCGATGTTGCCACATTGCATCCCCCTCGATCGGAAAGGCGGTGCAAAGACTACAATGGTGGTTGACGGAGGGCTGGGGCGGCGTCTTGCAATGGTCCCGCGAGGCAGTTTGTTTGCCAATCCG
>JBFWNY010000050.1:0-19606 GCA_050250815.1 Hyphomicrobiaceae bacterium | reverse complement strand
GCTGCCAAGCCCAATCACCATCGCCATGACAACACTCCACTTACTGAAAACACTTTGAACGCAATGCGCATGCGAATTGAAAACGCCTTGTCAACTTACTGAAAACATCCGGAAAGCATCTGGAAATCCTAATGTTCACAAGCATGCTCGCGGCCATCGAGTCGCGTCAAATGATTTGATGTGCGCTTCGCCCATATCGCCATGCGGAGACAGAAGCACCGGCACATTTATATGGTAATGCGCCGAGAGGGCGCCGACGCGCGTAAATCGGGCGGCGCTGATATTTGAAAGAGTCAGGCCGACATCGAGAAGCCGTCGTCCCGTCGCGCAGCATGCACAGCCCGCGAACCATGAAAGGCAGATAGCGCGGCCACACCCGGGCGGATCGGGCCTAACGAGGAAGCGGGGTAGGGCCCTTACTGCAATCAAGCTGAAAACATCTTGCATGCAAATTGCTTTCAGCTTGTCGTCGCGCCCGCATCGGGATTGCAAACTGAAAACAGTTGTTTGCGAACTGATTTCCGATTGAAATCGGTTTGTTGTCATCATGATTGCAAGGTGTTTGCTCATTGAACACTTCGTGCAACCAGCTTGTTTGCAGAATGTTTTCAGTTGGGGCGGAATCCAAGGCAATGACGGGGTCGAGGCGGCTTCCCAGGCTCCCAGACTGGCCACAGGATTCGCCGGTACGCGCCAAACCCGGTGTGCCGCACCGACCCTACATGACAGTCCGCCAAGGCCACTCAGCGACCAAATTTTGACTCCGCCCCCGAGCGCCCAGAACTGCGTCAGAAGGGGTGGGAGAGGGCGTCAATTCCCCCGGCGACCCTTCTGTCGGATGTGCTTGCGTACGAAACCGAGGAAGGCCTGGTCGGGTTTGTCGGGAGGCGTGCCCAGTGTCTCGATCCAGTTGCGCCACACCTTCTCCAACTCGCCCAGATCCCAGCCGGGTGCCTCGGCAGCAGCCCGCTCATAAGTTGCCGCCTTCAGTACGATCCTCGCCGAGGTCGACGACGTCGCCGTTGCCGGTTTGACCGGGCCGCCCTTCACGAAGCCGCGGAGATAAGACAGGAATTTCTCATCCAGATTGCTGGGCGGGCGTTTGCTCTTGGTCAGCATCGCCGCATAGGTCGCAGCGATCTTGTCAAAATCGAAGCCGGCGGCAAGGTCGCGCGCGCGCCGCAACGTTTGCGGGTCCAGCTTGGCGATGAATTCCGGCATCGCCGCAGGCGCCGGCTGCGGAAGCGCCAAAGGCGCAGGCGTGGTCGGCGTGATTGCTGCTGCTTCCGCTTCTGGAGCGGGGAGCGCAACGACGACCTGACGTCGCTTGACCGGAGGAGGGGAGGGCATCAAACGAAGACCGCCGCGCACGATCTCGATGCGTGCCTCCGGATAGACCGCGTGTGCCTTGCGCAGCGCGCCGGAGAATTCGCGCTTGAAATCCTTGTCGCTGCGATACTCCTGCCCGAACTGATCCTTCAGGTTCTTCCAGTAGAGCGTAAAACCCTTGTTCTGCCGGATGCGGCACAGCCGGTGTGCGAGCCAGGTGTAGGTATCCAGCGCCAGCGCCGAATTCTGCAAGGCCGCGATGGCGCGCGGATCGAGCGGCACCGCATGCTCACGCAGCGTCTCGTAGAACTCGCCGGAGAGCTGGATCACACCCGGCCACAATCCCAATTGCCCGTTATCGCTCTGCGTCCACGCATCGAAGCGCTGGATCGGATCGCATTTGAGGTTCACCACCTTGCTGTCAGTCGCATAGCCGATCTGCATGCGGCATGCCGCCAGTGCAAGCATCTGCTTCTTGAATGCCGAAAAACTCTCGCCGTTCTTCTTGATGCCCAACCGTTCCAGAAACGCACTGGCACTGCGCTCGACCTCGACCTCCGGCGACTTGCGCCGCACGGCCTCCGAGCACACATGAAACAGCACGAGACGCGGACGCGTACCATAGGGCAGGGGCATATCATGGTAGCGAATGCCATCGAACCATTTGCCGGCCTCGATCAGCATGGACGCACCGCCAGTTGACCGTGTGAACTCACGCGCCTTCACCTCGCTGCGCGGTAGCCCGACCTGACACAGCACCGCATGCATGAACTCCGGCTCGTCGCTCAGCGGCTGGACAAGTTCGACCGCAGCATCCGTCACGCGGCGCGTCAGCGGTACCAATTCACGGGTCGAGGCAATGCGTCTATCGGCCATCCATCTCACTCAAGGAATGACATGAGCCTAGCTTCGCCCCACGGAGATGTCATGCAGTGTTCGCCGATTCCGCATCGGCGATTCTTGCACCCGGCAGGTCGTGACGGTTTACCCCCCTTTGCGGCAGTGCGAGGTTCGGCAAAGGTGTCCCCCGAGTCTCAGGCGGCAGCGTGTGACGGTTTGCCCCCCTTTGGGGATGCCACGGAGTAACTCGCCCAAGTCGTGACGGTTTACTCCCCATCCCGTGACGGTATGCCCCCCTCAGGCGTGACGGTTTACCCCGCCAATTCGTGACGGTTTACCCTCCCCCTAATACCGTTAAATACCGTTAATACTCTTCCGGTAATAGGATGCCCAAATATTAGGCTAACAATGTGCATTCGCAAATCTCTCCAAACCCCTTGCCGAGTTGTGCCAATCACTCTTGCTCAATCTGGGCGTCCGCCGAGTTCACATACGAGCCGGAACTCCACTTCTGGGGACTCTTCCGCATCCTCTGGTTCATCAATTGGCCAGTGGTCAAAGAACGCCGGCCAGACCGCGTCGGAGAACTGTTCAGAGAAATCACCGCTGCAGGGCACGAACCACCCCATGCCACGATCAGGATGAATCCCTGCAAACGAGTCTCCCCAATATGCCTCTATGCCTCGCCCACGAAATCGAAGCGCACCACCTTCCATCCGGGATGGCTGAAACAGTGGGCGATAGCGAACGTTTGATATATAGCTTGCCCACGCAGCATATCTCGTGCCGCCAGTAATATCAGTCGATGTGGCAGCAATCCTTCTCACTTCGGCAGGTAGTTTCAACGCAGCGCGCATAGCAGGTAGCGACTCGCGAGACGGGAATGGATCTGCAAATCCAGCACTGAGTAGCTCTCCCAGCCTGAAACTTGCTTCGCTGACAGCGCTCAAACTGACAGCGACCCGAACCATCCGACCATGTGCACCTCTCATTACGCGAGGAAGCACTACCATGCGCGGCAAGAGTGCGGAGTCTTGGAATATTGAGCAGTCCGGCAAGTGATCGTCGCCACAATTGCTCAGATAGTGATCATTGGCGTCATCTTTCAACGTCAGGGCAAATTCATTCCAGTCCCTAGCCTCTTCAAGCTCAGTATGAGCCACTATATCACTCTGGACAAATCCCAGGCGCGCTCGTTTGAAGCACGCGCCTTCGATAAGTGCATCCTTGAAACTGCAACCCACCAGGTTCGCACCAGTAAAATCCATTCCACGCAAATCCTGGCTCGCGAACGAGAGATCCGAAAGGTTGCGAAACCGAAGTCCGCGCTTGGGATCGATGCTCGCCGCCGTAAGGATGTCGGCGAACGACGTGCCCTTACAGTCTATGACCGACTGGATGCGACGCACCATTCCGCGCTCGCGTTCTGAATTGCTGCCGCTCATACGCCGCGTCCGACGATAAGCGAATGCGTGACGAGTTCAAGATATCCGTCGGGTCCAGCTTCGCCCAATGTGTCCTGGCGAATTATTCCAATCGCCCATCGCTTGTAGGCGGTCAGCTCTTCTGTCCGTTCGGCGATCAGCTTTCCATCTTTACTAAGGACACCCAAGCTATCGATGCCAAAGGCATTGCCTTCAGGTTGTGCCGCGTTGTCCAATTGCCAACTCGTGCCAACATCAGCGAGCCAGGTGCCGAAGGTGACGGCTATTTCGTCCCCGGGTACCAATCCCTCGAATGCCGGTAAGTCACCGTCGAATACGATCGTGCCAATCGGACCATCCACCCCTGTGATGTCCAGATGTGGGTCGAGCCGGGTCCCTCCACGCTCAATCATCACCTTGTTCGCACGACCGGTGGCGTGGCCAGCAACAGCCTTTGGCGCTTGCCATTCCAAGTAGCTTGGCATCGTCATGCGCCCCGCGCCGGGAGAAATTTCGATCCGGCCCCGTATGACCGTCAACTCCCGAAACTTGTTGCACGCAAGCGTCAGGAGTAACGCGACCGACCCTTCGCCCCATTGCTGGCCCTCGATAGAGACCGATGCAAGCTTGATCGTTCGCGTCAGTTGCTTGACCGGCTGATGCGGTCCAGGACCAAGCTTTACTGTTGGTCGCCCCACAGCCGCTTCGTCATTGGCGGTCACAGGTTCGGCCCCTCTTGGAACTGCGCGTCGTGCCTGATCCAGACCGCTCATGTGTTGGGCATATCTAGTTTTGAACGCTGCGCATGTATCGCGACGGACATCAGCTTCGCGGTCTGCTGCTGGATCTCGCCACTCTGGCCACGCAATGTCGAAATCGAAAGCCTTAGCCAGCGCCTTCTGATGTGGGCGACCAAGCAGGCTGTAGTACGGGCTGTTGGGATTGCACGCTTGCTGCCGCGTCGATCGTGGGACATGACGTTCAAGTTCTTCCCACGTACCCTTTTCGGTCTGTTCGGTGAGGAACATGAGCTTCGCTCGCAAGTCGTGAATGTAGTCGCGTCGACCAGACATGCCTGTACGTCTCGCCATTCGCCCGGACGATACAGCATACCTGTAGGTGCTGGTTATCCGGTAGCCTGAAGGTGCACATCCTATCCTTCAACAACGGAGCGCTGCAAGGTGATCGCATGCATCAGTCGTAGACGTAGTTTCGTCCCCTCAGCCCCATCTTCATGCGGCGGCGAGCGATGGCCTCACTGATGGCCTCTTCAAGTTGCTTGGCTTCACTTTCGCTCGCCATGATCCCCGCCTTGACGCACTCCTGCAGAAGCTCTTCCGAATGCCCCCAGATCGAACTCGTGATAGAGCCGGACCTGAGTAGCACACGATCGACCTTATCAGGGTTTGAACCGGACCGAGCTCCAGCAATCTCCTGCACAACATGCACAGCTAGCGCGAGGTCTTCTCTGTAATCGGCGTGCGCGGTCGCACGACCCGTAAGAATTGCAAATTGACCCACATTAGGATTTATTGCCTTCGAAAATTCTTCTGCCGCACGCAGCCACAGTCTCAAAACATCGTTTCTAGGAATTTCAAAAAACATTTATCTCCTACTTTTAATAACATCAATAGCATTGCCACCAAGGGGCTAGCGTGTCCATTCTAGAATTACTTTCACGCCATTTCCCGCTCTTTTCAAAGCATATGCAGGACGCAGGCTATTCGTGTGTCGTCCGTATGCCCCTTCGTACACATGAAATGCCTATATTTTGCCCGATATTCTGACGCCCGAGGCCCTGGCAGTCTTGCTGCATTCACCGCGCTTTCAATCACCCTGCGGTGATTTCAACGGAGCAAGACATGTCCCATGGTGCCTACCATCCCCATCGCAACTCCAACGGCCAGGCCGTCCGCAAGGACGACGAACTCGACGGTCGTTCGCTCAAGCTTCTCCATCGTGACACCCCCTACTATGTGCGGCTGAGCCTTGATTGGTTCAGGCGCCTGGAGAGGCTGCTCGATGTCCCAGTCAATCGGGACGCCGGAACGGCTGTCTCCGGTTGTCCCAGTCGTGCCGATCTCATCGAGACTGGCTTCAAGACGTTCCTCCGGATCGATGAACTGGCTCGCGAGATGAATTACCGCAACGTCGACGATCTCGTCACGCACCTGATCCAGGGGTACCGCTTCCTTCAGCGCCAGACCGCAGCCCCGGAATGGTTGAGCATCGAGGCGCCGCGCGTCGCTTTGCCGCCGCCGGCTCATCCGGATCGGGAGAAGGGTGGGGAGCATGGCTGACAACGCTCACCAGCTGCCCCACGCCGGAGCAACAACCAGCGTCATCGATTGGGACACCCAGCGACGGCTGCGCCAGTTGATGAAACGGGACCGCGTCGACTGGCGTACATTCTTGAGGCGCGCCGTCGAAGCCTACGACCTGATGTACTCACGCTCCGAATGACCATCACCCGAAGAGCGCTGGACCAACCGGCGCTCTTCATTCTGGCGGGAGCTATGCGTCGGATTGTTCGGTCTCCCCGTTCAGCTTGCGTCGGCGGCTTGGCCGGTCCGACCGCGGCGCCGGCAATTGCCCGTTGCGAGGCCGGACCACCACCACGGCCCGCTGACCATTCTCCTGCGCAGCCGCATCTGGTTCTTCCGGCTTGCCCGTCGGCTCGCTGTCTTCGTCATCGGTCGCTGTTTCATTTTCCGTTCTATTTGCAATGTTCGTCGGGCGGTTCGTAGGACTCGACGACCGATTGTGCGCGAGAAATAACCCCAATCCGGAACCCACCTCCACCACGATCGCCATCAGCGCCGAGAGCCCGCGTTGCACCTGCGCTTCGCTCAATCCCAGTGCCTGCGCCAAGGCATGGGCCTGCGGATCGCTCGCTATGCCGCCTCCGGCTTTGCGTAGCCCGTCCATCTCCTGTTCGATCGCTACGATCTCCTGCTCGAGCCTCGCACCCTCGAGTGCTGCAATCCGCTCGCTGCGCAATCGGCTGACCCCATCGCAGAACTCACGCAGCGTGCGCCCGTTGGTAGCGCTACACTGGCGCGATGTCAGCCAACGCGGGTCGCGTTGGCCCGTTGCCAGATCTTCATCGACGAGCGCCGCAAGCCGATGGGGCGGAAGTGCATCCCGCTTCTTGCGCAACGCGCCCAATTGCGCCTCCAGCGCGGCCAGCCGCAGATTGCCGCGCGCCTTATCGCCCAGCACCGCCTCCCGGTTGCTCGCCGCAAATCCGAGGGCGGCAGCAAGGGAGAGGGCGCTGAACAGCACGAAGGTGAGCATCCCAGTCAGCGCGAAGCCCCAGCGTCGATCACGAAGCGCTTCCGCGATCTGCAGCGCCAACACGGCCTTCAGGATATCGACGCCGACAGCGACGGCGCCCAGGATCAGACCCTCCTCGGGGGTGCGCCCCATCGACCGAGCGAAGGTGAAATTCATCGTTGCCGATGCGGCCACCAGAACGATCGCCGCGACGATCGCAGCTGCGGTCCAGACTCGTCGCATGCATGCCTCCACGGTAGGCATGTTGCGTAAGGCCATTCATTCGCGAGCATCGAGCCTGCGGTTGGTGAGCGCCAGCTTTCTGCTATGTGCCCCCTCGGCATTCTCTGTCTGCCTCTTCATGAGGAGGCAGATGATGATCTCCGCACGTTTCGCGCTCACCATCGCTGGCGCGGTCACGCTTGGCGCCTGGCTCGCGCGCACCGAGATGGGCGCGCATGTCCGGTCGGCCCCGCCGCACGAGACCCTGCATACCGTGTTCAGCAGCGTCGCGACGTTCCTCGAAGGCCGCATGCCGAAATCCGATGCGTATCAGGATTACTCTGAGCGGCTCGCGGAATTCCGCCCTGATGAACCGCTGCGGCGGCTCGCCGCCAGCATCGGCATGCTCGTCATCGAAACCAGCACCGCCACGCAGCGCTGGACCTACCGTTGCACGGCCGGTGTCATCGCCCAGCAGCAGGTCGTCACCAACCACCACTGCATCGAGACGGCGCCGGGAGAGAAGATCGACCGCATCACGCTTTGGCTCGATTACATCGACGACAACAACGTCACCTTGATCGATGTCGATCCCGCTGCCGTGGAACAGGACAAGGCGCTGGATTATGCGATCCTCAACCTGAAGCAGGCGGTGAGCTCAAACGCCCATGTGCTGCCCAAGCTCGTCTTCCGTGCTGCGCTGCCGGGCGAGCGGCTTGTTCTCGTTCATCACAGCCGAGGTGACGTGAAGGCGGTCACGCGCTTTCGCTGCCGCGTCGCGACGGAGAGCAATCTCGGGCCGGACAAGCTCGCCCATAGCTGCTCAGCCACGTCGGGAAGCTCTGGATCGCTGCTGCTCGCCGAACGCGACCACGCCGTTGTCGGGCTGCATCGCAGCTCGGTGAAGGAGCCCAAGCCCTATGTCGGCTATGCCACCCCGGCCATGACGCTGCTGGCCAGGAGCCCGGTGCTGCAGCGTCTCTCGCGCCAGAGCGTACGGTGAGGGGACTACCTTTGTGGGTCAAAGTTAAAGCGCGGCTGGCTCTGGTGGGGCCGGCCTGCCGCGCTCACGCTGCGTTCAAGGGCTGGCCTTGCGCAGCGGCGCGAAGAGATCGGTGAAGCTCTCGAAACTGGACCAGGGCTTGCCGTCCTGCGCGATGAATTTCCGCACCTCGATGCCCGCCGCACCAGAGTAGGGCAGGAGATAGACGCCGCCCGCGCTGCGCACATCGTCGAGCCGCCGTCGCTTGCCGCCCTCGATCACATCGAACACCAGCCGGTCGGTGCCGTGGCGTGCATAGCCGGTCCCACCATCCCAGAGCGCATAGAGCGTTCCATCGAGCGTGATGGCGAACACACGGCCGAAGGCCACATCATAGCCATAGGGCGAGTACAGCACCCGCTTCGCCGCATCGGCGCCCAGCAGCGCCGTCAGCTTTCGGTCGAGTTCAATCGTCTGGAACTTGGTCACGCCGAAGCGCTCGATCTTATAGGGCACCGGTGCCACGGTCGCCGGCGCCGGCATGGCAGTGCCGAGCGCGACCGCAAAGAGATCGAAGCGCCGCTCCAGATCGGGCGTGACGGGAATGTCGGCCAGATTGTTCGTGCTCAGCTGCCCTTCCGTGTTGCGATAGCCCTGATAGTCGTAGCCATAGAGCAGGAGCAGCGCCGTGCAGTGGGCCTGATCGCAATCGGCGCGGCGGCGCGTCAGCTTGCCCGGATCAGCAATGAAAAAGAGGCGCCCCTCGCGGTTCACCGGCTCGCCGAGCTCGATCTCGCTCAAGCCCCCACCATGATAGGCCTTGAGCTTGAAGCCCTTGGCCGGGTCCCACTTTCCGGTATCGATGCGCGCCAGATCGATCATGATCTTCGGCTTCCCGTCCGTGCCAAGGAAGAAGGCGAGGAGCACCTTGTCGCCTTTGTGTCCGGTGATCTCCTCCAGCATCAGCATTTCGGTCTTGGGATGCATCGCTTCCAGCAGCGCCTGGAAGAACGGCGTCGTGCGCGTCAGGCGATTGCATTCGGCCGTATCGCTCGCGACATTGCTGCCACGCCAATCGCACAGGCTTCCGGGTTTGAGCTCGTACATCCAGCGCAGCTCCGACAACGTCGTGTGCTTGGGCTGCGCGTTTCCAAAGGCCGCCAGCATCCGGCTGCGCAAGGCCTCACGTTCGCCGCGTGACAGCCGCACCGGGCCGGGCGGGGCGCGTGACAGCAATCCGCCGATGCCGCGCGGTGCTTCTGCGTTGGTCAATCGGCGCCCGAGCACACCGTCGAGCAGTCCGAAGCCATTTCCCGCCAGTTCGAGGCCGACCCAGATCATGAGCGCCACCACCTGCAGCAGCAGGTAGGAGCGGCGGAACAGATTGAAGATTGCCATCAGCATCACGCCTCCCTTCCAAAGCGCGCTCCATGGCGCGCCTGACGAGGCGTAGTTCGATCGGGCCGTCAGCTTCCAGATTGCAGCCGGGTCTCATTATCGTCGCTTCGAAGCTGACGACGAGGCCATTCATGCCGATGCAAAAATCCGAAACTGCGCAGCGTCATCTGCCGGAGGTTCCGCGGCATCTGCCTGCCGATCTCTATGGGCATTTCGACATCCAGCACACGCCCGATGGCGGCAAGCGGTACTCTCTGCCGCATACGCTAGGCGCCAGTGTGATGGCATTCGCGGCGCGCGCGAAAGTCGTTCTTGGCGTTGCGGCGGTCGCCATCATCTGGCCGGTGCTGTTCCCGGAGCGCGAGGCCGGATCGCCGCTCAACGTGACCTGGCTCTACATCGTGCTGGTGTTCTTCCTGCTGCACGGAGCGTTGGCCCTCGGCGTGACAGCTGCCTTCATCGTCACCGGCTTGCGCAAGATCACCCGCATCACCATCCGCCCCGACGGTCTCATTCTCGACGATGTGAGCTTCTTCGCCGCCGAACACATATGGGTCGTCGGCTATGGCGTCACCAGCAATGCAGGCAAGGCCGACGAGGCTTTCGAACCGCACATCACCATCCAGGTCGGCACCAACTGCATCACGCTTGCCGAAGGTGTCGAGGTTGAAGCTGGCAGGCTCTTCATGCGCCTCTTTCAGGAGGACACGCGTCACTACTGGGCGCGCCACAACTGAGTTTCCTATTCCGTCTCATCGGACGGAACCGCCGGCGGGCTCGCTCGCCATTCCTCGCCGCAACAGCGGCACCACAGCAAAAGGACGACCATCATGTTCGGTTCCATCTTCGACGCCATCAAGGACATCGCCATCGCCGACAAGAAGGCGGATGCGCCGCCGCCGCCGACCCTGCCGACGGTCGAGCTGCAGAACTGGTACGACACGAACCGCAAGGAGTAGGCGGCCGGTACGCATCTAGCAGTGGCGGCGGGGCCGCCACTGTCTCCCCAGCAACGGAGATCCCGCATGTTGAAAAGCCCCTGCGAACCATGCCCAATCTGCGGTGCCCCGCAATGTGCCGCCGCCCGCCTGCCGCTGCTCGCCGTCATCGTTCGCTGCGCCGGCACCTGTCCCCACGCCGGACCCGTCATTCATTGCCAGTGCGAGCGCGGTGACACCACTACGCGCCAGGCACGCAACATCTGACATCGCCGCCGCCCGATACGAAGAGCCCCGCTCACCGTCTGGTGGGCGGGACTGATTGCTTTCGGAAAGGGTGCGAGCTGTGCACTACGCGACTTGCCCTGCCTCTACCCGAAGGCGGAGCGCATCGACATCCTCGAAGGTGAGGCGTTCGATTGGCATTGGCGGCTGTCCCTCGATCAGAAGGAGTTGCGCGCCGGTGCTGCGTGCAAAAGCAGCGGCGCACTCCTCAGGGTAGAGAAGGCGCTCTTTATCGATGTAGTCGCGCGCCTTGTCATCTTGAAGATTGCCGAACTGGCCGCGCACGAATGACAACGAGCCCATGCTGTCGGAGATGTGCTTCAGGGTTTTCTGATCACCATTAGCGAAATACTGCTGCACTCCGGCATTGCCGAGAAACGTCTGATAGGTCTTCGGGTAGTAATGCTCGATCTGCGATAGGTCCTGCACCACGGCCCACAACCGAACGCCGAAGCCAGGGAAATATGCGGCGGCCTGTTCCATGATGGGCATGTGCCCAAGCACCGAAAACTCTTCCATCATGAACAGCACATGCGGTTTGCCGCGCGGCCAGGTTCCCCGCTTCTCGAGTGCGAGAAGCGCAAAGCGCACGATGATGCGCAGCCAGCGGAAATGTGTCGCCATATGGCTCGACGGCAGACACAGATAGATGGTGGTCGGTCGCTCCGCGAGGGCTGACAGCCGGAAGTCGCTTGTTCGCAGCGCCGCCTGCAATGGCAGGCTGTCGAGGAATTTGAGCTGCGCATCCGCAGTCGACACGATGCCCGAACGTTCTCTGGACGCCTTGCGCAGGAAGCTGTTGCCGGCGCCCGCTAACGCGCCGCCGAACACATCCGCTTGCTCGGCCATCTTCATGAACAGCGCGTTCTGCGTCGCCTCGGCGGGATCTTTCGAACCACTGTTCTTCAGCTCTTGCAGCACCTCCAGCAACGGCCCGTAGGTGAGGGAGAGCAGCTGGCGCACCACTACGAGATTGCGGTCATTCGCCGGTAGCCGCAGCGCATGCAGGATCAGACCGCGTAGCAACGCCCGCGCGCTCGACGTCCAGTGCGAACCATCCGCGCCGCCATTGTCCTCGATGATCATCGTCTCGGTCAGCAGGTCCACATCGTCGAGGATGGTCAGCGCATCTGCATCGAGCTCGGCCAGCGGATTGAATGACGCAGCTGGCAGTTTCGTGCTGCCGAAGGGGTCGAGCACGAATACGTCCTGTTTCAGATGTTTGCGGCGATGCTCAGCCGTCGCTGCCGCAAGCTCGCCCTTGGGATCAAGCACCACCATCGAGCCGGGATAGGTGAGCAGCGTCGGCTTCAGCACTGTCGATGTTTTGCCCGAACGCGCAGAGGCCGCAGTGAGCAGCGGCTTGTCGCCGCCCATGCCGATGAGATAGCCGTTGTGCTTGCCGATCAGCACATCGCCCGGCTTGTAGCGGAAGGCCGCAATCTCCGAGGCACGTGCGAAGCGCGCTCGTTCTTTGCGGTCAATCTGGCTGCGAATCACATCGACGCCGCGCGGCAATCGATCGAGCAGGTCTGCCGCACGCTGCGGATCGTGTGATGCAACGTATCCCGACGCATCCTGCGCATCCCCGCGCAAATCCGGCACGCGCCAGGCGAGCCGCTCTGCATCGCTCTTGAACCAGTCCTTCCAGCCCATGTCGGATTTCCATCGCTGCGCCGTGCCGCAGTTTGGACTCCCATGCCCGCCTGCATCGAGCTGGCGTCACGCCAGGGCATCGCAGCATTGCGAAGGTGCGTGCCGTTGGGCTGCGTCTCTTCTTTTTTCGTCCTTCCTTCGCCGCTCTCTCGAACCAGTATGGCGACCTCATCAGTTTGCCGCCACGGTCTCACAGGCGCGCATCTCACAATCGGACGGGCCGGCATGCCTGCAGACGCAGGCCGAGGCCGCCGGCCCTTCAACGGAAAAATGACAAGGCTCCGTCACGACTTTGCGCTTGCGCAGCCCGTGTGAATCACGGGCGCCCGCGCCGCGCGTGAACGCGCTCAAGCGCAAACTCGCGCCACCTCATAATTTTTGCCGTTGACCGCGATGCGACGCTGTGAGGCGCGGGCGGCAACGAGGTCGCCAATTCCGGCCCTCGCTCACAACGAAGAAAGGTCAATCCTCATGACGACACCATCCAACAAACCCACCCATCGCATCCTCGCCGTTACCCGCCGTGGCGAGAAAAGCTACTGGCAGGATATCGGCTGCGCCTGGACCCAGAAAGACGGCAAGGGCTTTTCGCTGAAACTCGAATACCTGCCCCTCAACGGCGGCGACATCATGCTGCGCGAAGCCGATGCGGCGGACGCCAGCAGCCCTGACCAGACACCAGCAGCGTAAGGGAGGCGAGCATGAGATACCAAACGCACTCCCGCAGCGGTTATCGCAATTGCGAACTCGATGCCCGCATCCTCCTCGTCGATGACACCGACGAAGATGCCTCCCAGCTCCTCACCGTCATCTGTGATGGCGACCCGCGTTCCAATCGCGGTTTCGACTACGACGCCTACAACGGAGGCCGCGCATGAGCGAGACCCCCGTCATCACCATCGAGCGCCGCCGCTACGCGGCGCTCGTCGATGCCCTGAAGCTCGCGCGCTATGCGCTGCTTCGCTCCGGCCGGCGCTTCGATTGCCCGCCGCACGACCACTACTCGGTCGCGCATACCATCGATCTCGCCATCGCGAATGCCGTCCATATCGGGCCGGAGGTGCGCTCATGAAGACCTACGACATCACCATCGTCGAAGTGCTCGTGCACCGCGCCACCATCGAAGCCGATGGCCTCGCCGCCGCCAACGAACTCGCCCGCGAAATGTGGGACGAGGAGGGCGTCGGGTGTTTCCAAACCGAAACCCTCGGCCGCACCGATCTCATCGTCTGCGACGAAGCGAAGACGGAGGTGCAATCATGAGCACCAGCACCTGTCCAACCTGTGGCAGCGACGTCTTTTGGACGTTGGAAGAAGCCTTCGACAAGTTCGGCTTCGGTGATGGCGACGGCATCGTCATGACCGACCACGTGGCCGATGCGCTGCGCAACGCCGGCTATACCGTCGTGGTCGAACCTTGGGGCTGTCACAATGTCACGATTTCCTCGATCAAATCGAAGACTGGCAAAGAGCTCATCCCCTTCAAGAGGATCTCCTTCGGCTACGACGATCCCCGCGATTACCTGCCCAAGCCGCTGATCGAGTTGCTTGATGCAGCCTTCCCGAACAACCGGGAGGTGGGAGCATGAGCAAGATCCTTTCACTCACCGGCCAACCGCCGAAGCTCTTCGAGGTCGCGTATTTCGTCGAGCAGGGCTACGCCCTCACCGTGCAGGCCGATACGGCCGACGCCGCCAAGCGCATCGTTCGGCAGCGTCTGGAAGAAGAAGCCGACGTTCTCGACGGCAGCAGGCGCGTCCACCATTCCCACGGCATCGCCGGTGTCGAGGAGGTGCGCCTATGAACCCGCACACCTTAGCCGAATACGCACGCGACATCGCCTTCGTGACGATAGCGATGAGCGAGGAACTGGAGCGCATCCACGAAGAGATGTTCCCGAATTGCGACCGGGAGCGCATCTTCAACGGCTTCATGGGCTTTGCGTCCCATGCAGGCGCGGCGGGCCTGGTCCTGGCTAAGGCCTGTGACGGCCTCGTTTCCGATGCGTGGATCGACATCGTCGACGATTTTGCCGGGCGCGTTGTCCGGCACGCAATCCGGACCGGAACTCCCGCATCAGCCGCCGAACTCCGTCGCTTCGCGCTGCAGGCTAGGAGCCTCAGCGCAGCTGAGGGAGGTGCCCCATGAGTATCGGCATCATCCTCGGCAGCCGTCCGCGAAGCGCAATTGCTGCGAAGTCTGCCATGAAGACTGCTCCGCTGCCGCAGGCGTTCCGGTTGGGCGCAGCCCGTATCCCGAACGAGTATTATCCGACCCCGCCAGAGGCAACGCGTGCGCTGCTCTCCGTCGAGCGGTTCGATGGTTCGATTTGGGAGCCCGCCTGCGGCGAGGGCGCGATCGCATCCGTGCTCACGGAGGCTGGCCACAGCGTCGTCGCCACGGACCTCGTCGACTACGGCTACGGCATCCCGCGTGTCAACTTCCTGAAGGAGACGCGGCCCCGCGCCAGGCACATCGTGACCAACCCGCCCTATGGCTCGGGATTGGCCGATGCGTTCATCGAGCACTCGCTCGCCTTCGCCAGAGAAACGCGTGGCACCGTCGCCATGCTGCTGAACCTCTCATCGCTTGCGCATCGTACGCGCACGCGATGGTGGCAGGCGCATCCGCCCGCACGGCTCTACGCCATCGACGACATCGTCTGCTGGCCGGAGCGGCAGTACGGCCCGCCACCCACGCAATTCACCAGGCACCGCTACTTCTGGGCAGTCTGGACACCCAATCACGAAGGCCCCTCGGCCTTCTGGTGGCTGTCGTCGGCGGAGTTCCGCCATCGGCAGTCTGTTCCCAACAACAACACGAGGAGTTCAGCTCATGAGTAGGACGCAATACATCGATATACGAACCGGAACCGAAGGGCCGCACCACGATCCCTATGGGTTTATTGAACTTACCTTCCAGAACTTGGATGGCACACGCATCGTCGTGCACCGTGGTCTCGTCGCCTGGCTTCGTGTCAACAGCGGCGAGAAGAGGCTATTCTGCGACGATACCGGCGCCGAATTGGATGCAGCATTCCAAGCCGTAGCCGGACTGTCTCTCGCCACTGCGATGTCGGTGCCGTCTCGCTTGGCAGATAAAGCGTGGCGCAAGATGTCTCGCTCCCAACGCGAAGCCTGCGATGAGGTCGGCCGCATCGACGCCGACATGCTTCGAAACGCCGAATGAGAAGCCAACAATATCACGAAGGCCTCGGCTTTCGGGTGGCTGTCTTGCCGGAGGCAAGCCAGCAAAACTGTCCTGCGGAGTTCCGCCAGCGGCAATCTATTCCCAACAACAACAAGAAACGGAGAAACTCATGAGAACACCCAAACAATCCGAAGCGGTCTTTGCCTGCGGCATGGCCATGCACGCCTGCCTCGCGGCGCTCGTGCATCAGCTGGCCGAAGCGCAGCAGCTGGCCATCGATGCCCGCAACGCCATGGAGCGGCACGAGCTCAATCTCGCCGTCGGCACCATCATGCCGCTCGAGCAGCGCATTCCCGAATGCGAGACGCTCGTGCGTGCCGTGCTGAACCTGCAAAGCTGGCGCAACCGCATGCCCTCCGACGCGGAGCTGGCAGCGGAAGGCGGTGCCAAATGACCCGTCATCGTACCTATCGCGTCATCGCGTACAAGACCGAGACGCTGTTCGTCGACGTAGCTGCCCGAGACGAGGAGGGAGCTGTCGCCCGCGCAGAGAAGCTGTGGGAGGCCGGTCAACAGCAGCAGTTCCACGCGCTTCTGGAGTACCAGCCGGTCCGTTTCGAGGTCGACGAGGAAGCAACCTCTCAGCTTGCCGAGGTGGTCAACGAGGATCGCGCCCGTTGGGGCAAGCGCGCGCTCCAGGCGTTCGCGCGCGAGACGGGAGCCGGCATCGGCGAGGAGGGCGTAACCGACCTCATCTGCGACCTCGGTCACTATGCAGATACCGTCGGCATCGATTTTACCGAAGCCCTCGACCGCGCCGGCCGCATCTGGGCCGAGGAGACCATCGATGCGCTGCAAGAAACCCGCAACCGTCCGCCGACCGACGCCGAACGCGCAGCGGAAGGCGGTGCCAAATGACGAAACTACGCTCCACGCAGCTTGCCTGCCCGCGCTGCGAGATTCGCGGCGCATTCCTTATCGACGTTTTGGCCAACGAGCATGATGACGAGCAGGGCCAAGGCACCGAAAGCAACCCTCAGTGGGGTGCCAGCTCTTGCTGCACATGCCTGCATTGCCACCACCAAGCTACAGCTGGCGACTTCATCGCAAGGGCTCGTGGCGGCGATGTCGCGCGCGATGACCACGCCTTCACTATCACGTTCAGCCTCGTCTCGTCGGACCCATCAGGACGTGACGTGACGCCGGCCGAATTGCGTGCCGCCATCCTGACGCGGCTGGCCTCGCTGGTCGACGACGAGCTGATCGAAGCCGTCGGTGCTCCCTATGACAGCTACGAGATGGACGTTCCGTCCGGGGAGGCAGCATGAGCAGTGTCACACCTTCAAAACAGCGAACCCGCTGCGGCAGTTGGCGCACCTTCGAGCGGCGCTTCAAGCCGACGCCCGCACCTAACCATGACCTGCAATGGGAGCTGCGTGGCGAAGTGCCGACCGACGCCGACCATCGCTACTGGTGGACCGTAGTGGACTGCGATGGCCGCTTGTACGTCACGCCCGGATTCCGGTTCGTGAACCGCCTCGCCTATATCCGCTGCGCCGTGCCGTGGACCGACGATGACGAGCGGCGGCCGGATTACGTGTACCAGTGAGGCCCTAATGCGCGATATTATACTTCATGTTCAATGCACTAGCTTCGCGCTGTGGCCTTGTGGTAAACTGGCGTCGAGGAGTGTCCCATGACCATGCAGATACCAACCGAGGTCGAGCAGCTTGCACGTCTTGTCGCCATCAAAACCGGCAAGACGCCGGAGACCGTTGTGAAAGAGGCCGTCGAGGCGCGCGCCGAAGAAGCCGGCGTCGTCGCGCCCAAGCGCAAGCGCAGCCCCGAGGAGATCAAGGCAAGCATCGATGCCATAATCGCACGGGTATCGGCCTTGCCGGTGCTCGACACCCGCAGCGATGATGAAATCCTCGGCTACAACGAGTACGGGGTGCCCGAGTGATTGTCGTCGACACCTCGGCATTGCTCGCCGTTCTGCTCGACGAACCAGAGAAAGCTCGTTTCCGCGACTTCCTCGCCGAAGCGCCGCGCAAGATGGTCTCTGCCGTCAATGTGCTCGAAGCCGGCATCGTCATGTCGACACGTCGTGGTCCGGATGGGCTGGCTGCCTTGGCTGACCTCATCGACAGAGCCGAAATCGAAGTGGTGCCGTTCGACCACGCGCAGAGCCAACTCGCCCTTGCTGCCTTTCAAGCGTTCGGCAAGGGACGCCATGCTGCCCGCCTGAACATCTGCGATTGCGCCGCCTACGCCTTGGCAAAGGGCATGAACGTGCCTTTGCTTTACAAGGGCAATGACTTCGCCGCGACCGACATCACCGCCGCGCTCGTCTGACAGCACTTTCGCCAGATACGCCTCGCGCATCGTCCGTCAAGCCCGTGCAGCGCATCACAGGTGCTGCACTGCACGCCTCGCGGCCAAGGGGCGTTGACCGCCGATGCTCTTCGAGGCGTGAAGGGGCATCCATGATGTTTATGCGAGGCGCGCTTCGCACACTCGCACAAACATCATTATGGAGAAGACCCCATGACCAGCACCAACACCGCCACCCCGAAGAACACCCCCACGCATAAGCTTTACCGCGTCATCAAAGGCAAGACCGAGCATGACAAGGCCTTGTGGTCAGAAGTTGCCGTGTGCTGGCCGCACAAGGACGGCAACGGCTATTCGGTGAAGTTCAATTTCAACGAGGCACCGCAACAGGCCGCGGAATACGTCATGCGCCGCGACCGACGCGCCGCAGCGCAAGGCTAGGGCACCCATGCGCATCATTGATGAACTGACCCGCAACCCCGCCTGCTACGACCCGCAGGCGGGATTTGCGCCGAGCAGCAAGAACCCGGTTCTGTTTCTCAACGACGAGGGCAGGCCGTGGACGCTGGGCATGGTGCTTTCCATGTGGCAATGCGTGTTCGAGGAGAGCCGCCGCGAGATTTGCGGGCGGCGCATTCCGTTCTGAGCTTTGGCGGAATGCCGCGCTATCACCAAGCACGCATGAGGTCATTTCACGCCGCCCAAGTCGTGGCGTGAATGCTGCGGCGTGTGAGGTAGGCCGGTTTCACACGCACTATTGCATGCCATGGGATTGCGCTGTGCTATCGCCGTGATGGCAATGGGATTGCCCGCGCTCCGGAAATTCTCCCGAGAATTCAGCCCAGCGATTCGCGGCTGCCCGTCGTGTGATTGCGGCTTGCTATCACTGAGATTGCCCGAAGCCTTCATGATGATGGCATAGGCGGAGGCATGCCGCGTGGCGTGTGGGCAACGCCAACCCACCGCGCCGCTTGCCCGTTTTGGCGCGCGCCCCCTCATCGAGAGGAGCCACGCGCCGCCTGTTGGGCTGCCGTTTCGACGCAAGCGTCCGTGTCTCGTGCAGGTGGAACGGTAGGGCAGTGCGCGACTGAACACCGGATGCGCAAGCGACAGGTGGAGAACCAGCCTCAGCACGTCTTAATCATTTTTAACCAGTTGTCAGCATCGTGATTGCAGATATTTTTGGCTGTGCGATTCCCCGCCTCAAATAATTCAATTCGATAGCCCGCATCCATTCCACTTCCGAAGCCTTTTCATTCTGCAATCTTTAAGCAAGCCTCTCCGATAATGTACGTTTTTAGGGCTGGGGAGCAAGCTAGTGTTTCGTTTCACGAAACCCCGATTTTCAATCGGTCGCTTGTTGGGGCTACGGGCTGACGCCCGAACGCGCCCCAAACCCCCGGACGTTGCACTCGGCCCACACGCATTTTGAGAGGCGTCGAAGATGGCTCGACCCAGAGCAACCAAGACGGTCCGCGACAAGCATGTGAGCTTCCGCCTCAGCGCGGAGGAGCACTTCAAGTTGATGGACAAGGCAGAAAAATCCGGCATGAGCGTCGGTGACTTCCTGCGCGCGCGTGCCTTGCAGGCGAGGAAGCGCAAGGCGCGCGAGATCGAGGTGGCCGCGCCGTTGCCGGGCGAACTCGGCCTCGCGCAGCAGCTCCGCAAGATCGGCGTCAACGTCAACCAGATCGCCCATCACTGCAATCGCTTCCAGGTGCCGCCGCCGGCAGAGCTCGCGCCCTTGCTCGCCGAGATCCGTTCGCTGTTGA
>JBFWNY010000049.1:0-21405 GCA_050250815.1 Hyphomicrobiaceae bacterium | reverse complement strand
CGGCAAGAACTGGATGCCTATCGCGTATTCGAAGGACACCAAGCTGTTCTACATCCCCTCAAACGAGTGGGGCATGGACCTGTGGAACGAGCCGGTGACCTACAAGCGCGGTGCGGCCTATCTGGGCGCCGGCTTCACCATCAAGCCGATCTTCGACGACCATATCGGCTCGCTGAAGGCGATGGACCCGGCAACCGGTGAGGTGAAGTGGGAGTACAAGAACAGGTCTCCGCTGTGGGGCGGTGTTCTGACGACCGCCGGTGGTCTGGTGTTCTTCGGTACGCCCGAGGGTGACCTCAAGGCCATGGACGCGGCAAGCGGCAAAGAGCTTTGGTCTTTCAACACCGGCTCGGGCATTGTCGGCTCGCCGATCACCTGGGAAGAGAACGGCGAGCAGATGATCTCGGTCGTTTCCGGCTGGGGCGGCGCCGTTCCGCTATGGGGCGGCGAGGTCGCCAAGACCGTTGCCCACCTGAACCAGGGCGGCATGGTCTGGACCTTCAAGCTGCCCAAGAAGATGGCGCAGAACTGATTGGATCAACGGGGCCCGCCTCAGCGGGCCCCAGCCTTAGTGGCCGGGGCGAGCGGGACGGCCCGCTCGCCCCGACTTGCTTCTTGCAGCGGCCGGGTGCTCTCTTGTGAACGGCCAGGATCACAAGAGCATGATACAGCATGCCGCCGCGGCCGCTTGGGAGGCACAGGCGATGCCCGCAAACTTCCTCGTTGTCGACGATCACCCCCTGTTTCTGGAGGCGTTGAGGCTTTCGATCGCCTCGGCGTTTCCCGAGGCTCGGGTCGTCGAGGCGACATCGATCGCCGCGGCTCGCTCGGCGATAGCCGCGCAGGGACCGTTTGATCTCGTACTGCTCGATCTTTCGATGCCAGGGACATCCGGGTTCGAAGGACTGCTGGAGCTGCGCACGCAGTATCCCAAGCTGCCAGTCGTTATCTGTTCGGGCCTTGAAGACCCGCGCATCATTCACGAGGCCATGGTCTACGGCGCTGCGGGGTTCATATCGAAGTCCGTGCGGCGGACGGAACTCGCCGCGGCGATACAGCACGTGCTGACAGGCAGTGTCTACGTACCCGCGGACTACAGGCCACCCGAGACCGAAGTATCCTCGCCGGCGAACGATCTGGCTCAGCGCCTGGCCTCGCTCACACCGCAGCAACTGCGCGTGCTCAAGATGCTGCGGCAGGGGCTGCTCAACAAGCAGATCGCCTATGAGCTCGACGTCGGCGAAACAACAGTGAAGGCGCACGTCTCCGAGATACTGCGCAAGCTCAACGTCGCCTCGCGTACCCAGGCCGTCATCGAAGTAGGCAAGATCGACTTCGACGCGGTGCTGGGCGGGCCTGACGGCGATCGCGGCTGAGCCCTTGGCTCACTCACGCGCGGTGCCGTCGTCAACGTATGGATGCCTTATCAGCGTGCCGGCCCGGCGATGGCCACGTGCGAGGACCAGCCCTCCGTCTTCGACGGCGCGATAGCTGGACGCAGCGCAGCAGCTTGCTGGGCAGGGACTTGCTGACGTGCTGCAGCGACAGCGGGTGCGGGTGCGGTTGTGGCCGGGCGCTGTGCGATTGCCGCGGGAGCCGGCATCGCGGCCGCGGGCATGGCGCGCGGCTCGAGCTTGACCACTTGGCGGACGAGGGCGGTGTCGGCCTCGGCAACCTGCTGCGACAGCACGCGCGCGCCTGCGACTTTCGCCTCGTCGTAACGGCCCTGAAGTCCCAGAACCAGCGCAAGGTTGTTGCGCGCCTTGTCGGGTGCTCCCTTGTCGACGGCCGCGCGCAGGATCTGCTCGCTGCGCTCGGGGTCACCCGCCAGAGCGTGGGCCACTGCGAGGTTGTTCATCACCTTCGGGTTGGAGTTCGACAGCGCCAGTGCGCGCTCGAAATAGGGGATGGCGTCCTTATAGGCGCCTTCCTTGGCGAGCACGGTGCCGCGTGCCGAGATCACCCGCCAATCCGGCTTGGTCGGGTCGTCGGCGAAGGCCAGGACGGTCTTGGCCGTGGAAACCTGATCGAGCTCCAGCGCCAGGCGGCCGTACTCACCGGCCAGCTCCCGGTTCTGCGCGTGGTAGACGCTCGCCTGCTGCAGTGCCGACAGCGCCTGCCGCTTCTGCCCCATCGCCTTCAGATTGCGGGCATATGCGAGAGCTGCCTCCAGGTTGTTTGGCGCCGCCTGGAACTTCTTGCCCCAGTATTCCGTGGCGCGCTCAAGCTCGGATTGGCCGGTGAGGCCAGCCGCAGTGACCTTCGGTGCCTCCGGGCGGCCGTCATCTTGCGCCAGAAACTTCGGCATCAGCTCCGAGGGGCCGCCCGCGCAGCCGCCCAGCAATGCCGTGGCGGCGGCCAGCGAGACCAGGGCAATGCGACGGACACTGACCCCGACGGGGTGGTCTGCACGGACGTGCGGCATGTGAGGCTCCCTCTCGCGATGTCGCTTCGGCGCGATTCGCGGTATCGACCGTCAGTTTCCGGGACACGGGTCAACAAAGGCTTAAACTTCGTTGCGCTCCCGGTAAGGTTCGCGGGCGGTCATGGCGCGGGAGGCTGGCTTGCTTTAAGTCTGCGGCGGTCGCCGGCAAGCCGGTGAACCGTTCGGTTGCAGTTTGAGGGGTGGGGAAGATGAGCGGTTGGCTCGATCCGTCGTTCCGTCGCGCGGTGGACGATCTCTATGGCCAGGGAACGGATGCCACGGGCGCCGTGGCCATACACCTCGTCAAATCGGGCACGCCGTTCGAGTCTCTGCCGGGCTTGACGCCGCAGCAGGCGGCTTGGCTCGTGGCCAACGGCTTCACTGCATCGCCGCCCAAGCGGCTTACCCAGATTCCGGACGCAGAAGGCCGTCTCGCCGCGGTCGCGCTGTCTGCGGGAGATGGACGGCAGGGTGAGCCGTGCGGTGGCTCTGAACTGCTGGCCGGCCATGTCGCTCAATCGGCGCGCCCGGGAACATATGCGCTAACGTCTGGCGTGGCCGACGCGGCGCTCGCAGCCGTCGCCTGGGGCTTAGGGTCCTACCGCTTCAGGTCCTACAAGACGCAGGCGCCGGGATCGGCGCTGGCCCGCCTCATGCTGTCGGGCGAGGTCGATCGCACGCGTGTCGCCGACATCGCAGAGGCGGTGTGGTTTGGACGCGACCTCATCAACACGCCGGCATCGGACCTGGGGCCGGAGGAACTTGCCGCCGCTGCAGCAGCACTTGCTGAACGTCACGGTGCAAGCTGCAACGTGATCATCGGTGATGACCTTCTGGCGCACAACTTCCCGATGATCCACGCTGTAGGACGCGCCAGCTCGCGCGCGCCGCGGCTGATCGACCTGAATTGGAGTAAACCCGGCGGTGCCGCCGGCGCCCCCCGTTTGACTCTGGTGGGCAAAGGCATCTGCTTCGATACCGGTGGCCTCGACATCAAGCCGTCGAGTGGGATGCTTCTCATGAAGAAGGACATGGGGGGTGCCGCGGCGGCACTGGCGCTCGGCCACATGATCATGTGCGCGGGGTTGGACGTGCGCCTGCGCATCCTCATCCCGGCCGCGGAGAATTCGATCTCAGGCAACGCATTCCGTCCGAGCGACGTGCTGAAGAGCCGCGCCGGCATCACGGTGGAAGTGGGCAACACCGATGCGGAGGGGCGCCTAGTCCTCGCCGACGCGCTGGCCCTGGCCGACGAGGAAGCGCCCGACTTTCTGTTCTCGTTCGCGACCCTGACGGGCGCGGCGCGTGTAGCGCTGGGGCCGGACCTGCCCGCATTGTTCACCGACGACGAGACGATGGCCCGCGCGCTTTCGGAGGCAGGCACGCGGGTGGGCGATCCGGTCTGGCGGCTGCCGCTGTGGCGCGGCTACGAGCGTAACCTCGACAGCGAGGTTGCCGACATGGGCAACGTGTCTGATGGCCCGTTCGCCGGAGCCGTGACGGCTGCTCTGTTCCTCAATCGGTTCGTTTCAAAGGCGCGCCGCTTCGCGCACTTCGATCTCTACGGCTGGCGGCCGCAGCCGCGTGCGCTGGGCCCAAGGGGCGGCGAGCCCCAAACGGCGCGCGCCGTATTTGAGGCGCTGCGCGTGGAAGGACTTCTGTCGTGACCAGCGCTGCCGCCCCGCTCGATCCCCGTCGGCATGCCTTTCGCCCGGACTTGGCGTGCGAAGGCCTGCGCGGCCGGGTGGACGCTGCGCGTTTCGTGCAAGGCGAGCCGTGCCAGGTCGCCCGTTCTGCCGTGCCGCTGCGCGGACGTCCGGATGCGACAGCGGGCATTGACACGGAGGCGCTGTTCGGTGAACGCGCGCGTCTGCTCGAAGCGCAGAATGGCTGGGCGTGGGTGCAGCTCATGCGCGACCGTTATGTGGGTTACGCGCCGCTGGCCGCATTCACGCAGGAGGTCGTGGAGCCGACACACCGGGTACGTTCGCTCGGCACCTTCGTGTACCCCGGCCCGGATATCAAGCTGCCGCCGATGATGCATCTGTCCCTTGGCTCGGAGCTTTGTGTCAGCGGAGCGTCGGGCGATTTTATGGAACTGAAGACGGGCGGCTTCATCGTTCCACGGCACGTGTGTGAATGCAGCCGCCATGTGCGCGACTTCGTCGAGATCGCCGAGCGACTGATCGGCACGCCGTATCTGTGGGGCGGGCGCACGCGCATAGGGCTCGACTGCTCCGGCCTCGTCCAGGTCGCGATGGAAGCTGCAGGACTTGCCGCACCGCGCGACAGCGACATGCAGCGCGACGAGGTGGGCGTGCCGGTGACGCTGCAGGACGACTTCGAGGGCATGCAGCGCGGCGATCTCGTATTCTGGCGCGGACACGTCGGCATCATGGCCGATGCCGTCATGATGGTGCACGCCAATGCGCATCACATGGCGGTGGCGCTGGAAACGCTGCCCGAGGCGACGGAGCGCATAGCGCGCGCCGGTGGCGGGCCGATCGTCGCGATCAAGCGCGTGGGCGCGCTGTCGGCCGCGGGAGGCGTAGCATGAAGGCAGGTTCCAGCGAGCATCACGGTAGTCAGCAGACGCCCGCACCGCTCACCGAGCAGGAAACACGCGATCTCTGGCGGTCGGAGCGCCTGACGATGCGGCTTGGGGCATTCGCGGCCACCGTGCTTGCAGCTGGATTGGCGTTGCCGCATCTGATGGCCGGTGCCGAGGGTGCGCGCTACGCCTTGATGCTGTTGGCGCTCGCGATCATTGCGGTGGCAACAGTCATGCAGTTGCGCATTCGCTGCCCGAAGTGCAGCGCGAGGCTTGGCACGCAGTCGGCACTTCTGCTGCCGGAGCGCTGTGCGGGATGCGGCGTGACGATAAGGCATCCCAAACGGCTCGACGGCGAACTCGACGTGTGACGCCTCACGCAGCGTGCACGCGGTGGAAGGGCAGGAAGTGCCCATCGTGCAGGAGAACGCCATCGGCTGTGCCTTCGAGCATCCGCTCGATGAAGCGACGCCGCGTCCAGGTTCGTCCATCCGCGAGAGTGACAATTGTTTCGACCCACAGCGGCGTGCCGGTCGCCTCCGTCCGCGCTGTCCTCTGAATGACGTGGCCGTTGGCGATGGCGGTCGCCAGAGCAAGGAAGAGGTCGAGGTCGACCGTCTCCATATCCTCGTAGATTTCATCGGCGATCGTGATGTCATGCTGCCCGTCTGTGCGCAGCACGAACTCGAACGGACACTGCGCGCGCAGGTTCGGTGTTACGGAAAGCCGCCAGTAGTCGGTGGAATCGGTTTCGCGGATCGCTGCCACGTCGGCGATTTCGGGCATCCAGTAGCGGAGAGCAGCGATCGCCGACTGCAGCTGCGCGCGATAACGGTCGTCGATGGTCATGAGGCGGTCCGGGCATCCATGAGAACTTGATCCGCCGCCATCTGGCGCTGCAAGGCCGGGCGCTCGCCGAGTTTGTCGGCGTAGCGACGGAAGCTTTCTCGCTCGGGCAGCAGGCCGAACTGCAGGCCCCATCGAATGCCGGCGCCGACCACTACGTCGGCCGCGGTGAACCTGTCGCCGACGACAAAGGCCTCGCCATCGAGTGCCAGATCGAGCGTGGCGACGACGTCGTCGAGACTACCCCATCCCAGCGTGGACCGCCGTCCCTCCGGCCAGCCCATGGCCTTCTGAACGATTGCGGGCTCCATGCAGCTCGGCATGTAGAAGAGCCACTTGAGATATGGCCCGCGCGCGGGGTCATCGAGCTTCGGCGCGAGGCCAGCCGCGGGAAAGGCGTCGGCCAGATAACAGCAGATCGCAGCCGTCTCCGTCACGACGGAGTCGCCATGCACGAGGGTTGGCACCTTGCCCATCGGGTTGATGCTGCGATACGCCGGCGTCAGCTGTTCACCGGCTCCAATGTCAACGAGGACGACGTCGTACGGCTCGCCGATTTCCTCGAGCATCCAGCGCGCGGTCATGGACCGTGACGGCGCCCAGTGATGCAGCGTGAGCCTACCCGTCATGCGATCAACTCCATATCCGATGCCAGCGACTAGGATGCCAGAGTATCCGAATGCCTGACGGCCACGTCGAAAGCGGCCGCGAGCAATGCCCGCGTGTATTCTTCGCGCGGCGCGGTGAAGACCTGCTCCGACGGGCCTTCCTCGACGACCTTTCCATTGCGCATGACGATCACGTAATTGGACAGCGCGCGCACCACCTTCAGGTCGTGGCTGATGAACAGGTAGGCGAGGTCATGACGGCGCTGCAGGTCGCGCAAGAGGTCGACGATCTGAGCCTGAACGCTCATGTCGAGTGCGCTCGTCGGTTCGTCGAGCATGACGAAGCGGGGCTCCAGCACCATGGCGCGCGCAATCGCGATGCGCTGGCGCTGGCCGCCGGAAAACTCGTGCGGGTAGCGGTCCTGCGTGTTGGCGTCGAGCCCGACCTCTGTCAGCGCGGCACCGACCTTCGACCTGCGCTCCTCGTAGGTGAGCTGCGGCTGCTGGATGATGAGGCCTTCCTCGATGATCTGACCAACCGACAGGCGCGGCGACAGCGAGCCGTAGGGGTCCTGGAAAACGATCTGCATCTGCTTGCGCAGCGGGCGCATCTGCTTCTGATTGAGGCCGTCGATGCGCTGGCCGACGTAGGCGATGGGGCCCTGTGAGGACACAAGCCGAAGCAGCGCCAGGCCCAGCGTAGTCTTGCCGGAACCGGATTCGCCGACCACGCCCAGCGTCTGGCCGGCGCGCAGTTTGAGTGTTAGGCCATCCACCGCCTTGACGTGGTCGACCGTGCGCCTCAACAGGCCGGCCTTGATCGGGAACCAGACCTTGAGGTCGTCAGCCTGCAGCACCACGGGCCGCGAGGAGTCCTCGCGCGGTGGCTCGCCCTTGGGCTCGGCATTGATGAGATGGCGCGTGTATTCGTGGCGCGGATTGGCAAACACTTCCGCCATGCGCCCTTCCTCGACGATGCGGCCCTGCTTCATGACGTAGACGCGCTCGGCCATCTTGCGGACGATGCCTAGATCATGGGTGATGAGCAGCATCGCCATGCCCATCTCCTTCTGGAGCTCTACGAGCAGCTCCAGGATCTGGGCTTGGATGGTGACGTCGAGCGCCGTGGTCGGCTCGTCTGCGATCAGCAGATCCGGTTCGTTGGCGAGTGCCATGGCGATCATGACGCGCTGGCGCTGGCCTCCCGACAGCTCGTGAGGATATGCGGTGAGGCGCTTTTCCGGATCGCGGATACCAACCTTGTGCAGCAGCTCGAGCACGCGCTGGCGCGCTGCCGCCTCGTCCATTCCGCGATGCAGCTTCAAGACTTCGCCAACCTGCCGCTCGATCGTGTGTAGCGGGTTGAGTGAGGTCATCGGCTCCTGGAAGATGATCGAGATGCGGTCGCCCCGGATCGAGCGCATCTGCGTCTGAGGGATCGACAGCAGGTCTGCGCCTTCGAAGAAGATCTTGCCCGATGGATGCGAGGCGGCCGGGTAAGGCAGAAGGCGTAGGATCGAAAGTGCCGAGACGGTCTTACCCGAGCCCGATTCGCCGACCAGCGCCACGGTCTCGCCGCGGTTGATGCGAAACGACACGTGATCGACCGCCAGCGTGCGCGCATCGCCTTTGCCGAAGGCGACAGAGAGGTCGCGCACCTGAACGAGTGTCTCGGCGGACATCGTCGCGCTCCTAGCGGTAGGTCTTGCGCGGGTCGAGCGCATCGCGCACGGCCTCGCCGATGAAGATGAGAAGCGACAGCATGATGGCCACGGTGAAGAAGCCGGTGAGCCCGAGCCAGGGCGCCTCCAGATGCTTCTTGCCCTGCAGGAGCAACTCGCCCAGCGACGGCGATCCGGGCGGCAGGCCGAGGCCCAGGAAGTCCAGCGCGGTCAGGGCTGAAATCGAACCGGACAGAAGGAACGGCATGAACGTCAACGTCGCCACCATGGCATTGGGCAGCAGGTGCTTGACCATGATTTTGGAGTCGGAAAGCCCGAGTGCCCGCGCTGCCTTGACGTACTCGAAATTGCGCGCGCGCAGGAATTCGGCGCGCACCACGCCCACGAGCGCGGTCCAGGAGAACAGCAGCAGCACACCAAGCAGCGTCCAGAAGCCCGGCACGAGTACCGAGGAGATGATCAGCAAAACATAAAGGTAGGGGATGGCCGACCAGATCTCGAGGAAACGCTGAAGGAAGAGATCGACCTTACCGCCGAAGTAGCCCTGCACGGCGCCAGCGGCAACGCCAATGACAGAAGAAAATGCAGTGAGCAGCAGGCCGAACAGAATTGAGATGCGGAAGCCGTAGATCACGCGGGCAACGACGTCGCGGCCCTGGTTGTCGAGGCCGAGCCAGTTGGTGTTGCCGAGCTGCTTGTAGCGCGCCATCTGCTCCGGTGTTGCCTCGCAGAGCGGCGCATCGGAAGCCCAGGGCGGCGGTGCGGGATAACCAAGGCACAGCCCCTCAGCGTTTTTGCGGCGCGGGTAGTCCTTGTTGATCGTGTCATAGGAATAGCGGATGGGCGGCCACAGCATCCAGCCGTTCGCCTGGATCTCATCGAGGATCACCGGGTCCTTGTAGTCGGTGACGGCCAGGAAGCCACCGAACTTGGCTTCGGGATAATCGACGAGGACGGGCGACAACAGTTCGCCCTTGTAACGCACGAGGATGGGCTTGTCGTTGGCGATGAAGTCAGCGAACAGGGAGACGACGAACAGCGCCAGGAACAGCCAAAGGCTCCAGTAGCCGCGGCGGTTCGCCTTGAAGTTCTCCCACCGCCTGCGGTTGATCGGTGACAGCGTGAAGGCTTCTCGCAGCCAGGAGCGCAGCCTGCCGGGAACATTGCGCCCTGCGCCCGCACGTTGGACTGCAGGCTGTCGGGCCTCGCGCGGCTTCAGCTCGGCATCCATGCCTCAGACCTCCCGGCTCTCGAAGTCGATGCGGGGGTCGACGATCGTGTAAATGAAGTCCGATACGAGGTTCACGACGAGGCCGACGAGGGAGAAGATGTAGAGCGTGGCGAAGACCACGGGATAGTCGCGGTTGATGATCGATTCGAAGCTCAGCAGGCCGAGGCCGTCGAGCGAGAAGATGGTTTCGATGAGCAGGCTGCCGGAGAAGAACGCGGAGATGAACGCTCCGGGGAAGCCCGCAATGATGAGCAGCATGGCGTTGCGGAAGACGTGCCCGTAGAGCACTTCGCGCTCGGAAAGGCCCTTGGCGCGCGCAGTGATCACGTATTGCTTGCGGATCTCATCGAGAAACGAGTTCTTCGTAAGGAACGTCATGGTGGTGAAGGCGCCTAGCCCCATGGCGATGAGCGGCAGGGTGAGGTGCCAGAAGTAGTCCGCGATCTTGCCCACTGTGCTGAGCTGGTCCCAATTTTCGGACGTCAGACCTCGCGAGGGGAACCACTGGAAAAACGAAGAGCCAGCAAAGACGACCAGGAGCAGCACGGCGACGAGAAAGCCCGGCACCGCATAGCCCAGCACAAGGAAGCCGCTCGTCCACGTATCGAAGGGTTCGCCGTCCTTGACAGCCTTGCGGATGCCGAGCGGGATCGAGATGAGGTAGGTGAGCAGGGTCATCCACAGCCCGAGGGAGATCGAGACGGGCAGCTTTTCCCATATGAGTTCGAGCACGGACGTGTCGCGGAAGTAGCTCTTGCCGAAGTCGAAGGTCAGGTAGTTTTTCATCATCAGGAAGAAGCGCTCATGCGCCGGCTTATCGAAGCCGAACTGCTTTTCCAGGCTCCTGATGAACTCCGGGTCGAGGCCCTGCGCGCCCCGGTACTTGGACGTCATCGGGTCGGCCATGTTCTGGCCGGAAGGGTTCTGGCCGGCTTGTCCCGAGAAGCCGTCGCCGCCCGCCCCGGAGATGCGCTCCGTTGCTTGTACGCCCGTGCCCGTGAGCTGGGCGATGACGCGCTCGACCGGGCCGCCGGGTGCGAACTGCACGATGACGAAGCTGATGGCCATGATGCCGAGCATGGTCGGCAAGATCAGAAGCACCCGCTTGAGAAGATAGGCACCCATCGCGTCATCCGCTCCCAGGCAAAGATTCCGGCCACGCGGCCTACGGGACTTTCAGGCCCTGCGCCTTCTTGGCGTCGTACCACCACGTGTCAATAACACCGCGACTATACTTCGGCTTCAAAGCTGGTCGGGAGAATTTATCCCAATAGGCGATGTTATGGGCTGCCTTGTACCAGTGCGGCACCCAGTAGTACGAGGCCCTGAGTACGCGATCGATGGCTCGCGTCGCCGACTTCAGATCATCGCGCGAACTGGCCGCAACCACCTTCTCGATGAGCGCATCGACCACCGGGTCGGCAATGCCGGCAAGATTGTAGCTGCCGTCGGTTTGGGCCGCATCCGAGCCCCAAAAATTCTTCAGCTCGATACCGGGGGTCAATCGCATTGAGTAGCGCTGTGTCGTCAGATCGAAGTCGAACGACTTCACGCGCCGCTCATATTGGGCCGGATCGACGCGGCGCATGTCCGCCTCGATGCCGATAGCGCGCAGGTTCTTGAGGTAGGGCGCAATGATGCGCTCGAAGGACGGCGAGAAAATCAGGATCTCCACCGTCAGCCGCTCGCCCTTGGCGTTGGTACGCACCGCGCCGTCCTGCTTCCAACCGGCCTCATCGAGCAGCCGCGCGGCCTCACGCAGCAGCTTGCGATCAGTTCCGGAGCCATCCGTCAGCGGCGGCTTGACGGGCTCGCCGAAGACCTCCGGCGGCAGCTTGTCGCGGTGCGGCTCGAGCAGCGCAAGCTCGGCGGTGCTCGGTGTGCCTTCGGCCTTTAGGCCGGAATTCTCGAAGTAGCTAGCCGTGCGCTCGTAGAGACCGAAAAACAGGTTCTTGTTGGTCCACTCGAAGTCGAAGGCGAGGCCAAGCGCCTTGCGCACCCGCACGTCCTTGAATTTGTCGCGGCGCGTGTTGATGAAGAAGCCCTGGGCACCCGATGGCGTCTCGTCGGGTAGCGTTTCCTTCTTCAGTCGTCCTTGGCGCACCGCCGGCACGTCGTAGGCCGTCGCCCAGTCGACGGACGTGAACTCCTCGCGAAAATCGAAGGTGCCCGCCTTCAGCGCTGTCAGCTCCGCCGTGCGGTCGCGGTAGTACTCGTATTTCAGTTCGTCGAAGTTGAAGCGGCCGCGATTGACGGGCCGATCCTTTGCCCAGTAGTCGTCGCGGCGCTTGTAAAGCACGAAGGTTCCGGGTTTGTGGTCGGCGATCCGATATGGCCCTGAACCGAGTGGCGGCTCCAGCGTCGTCTGGTCGAAGGCGCGCGTTGCGTAGTATGCCTTCGACAGCACGGGCAGACCGGCCACCGTGAGCGGCAGATCGCGTACCAGATTGCCCTTGAAGGTGTAGCGAATGGTCAGCAGATCGACTGCTGTTGCGGTCTCGACATCGCGAAGCGACAGCGCATAGGTGGGGTGCCCCTTGGTCTTCAGCGCCTCGAACGAGAAGGCCACGTCCTCGGCCGTCACCGGCGTCCCATCGGAGAAGCGCGCCTCGGGCCGAAGCTTGAACGTTACCGACATACGGTCGTCGGCGACTTCGGCGGAGCTGGCGATCAGGCCGTACATGGCATCGGGCTCGTCACCAGCCGGCGTCATCAGGCTGTCGAACAGATACTCCAGGCCCTGCGCGGCATCACCCTTGAGGATGAAGTTGTTGAAGCTGTCGAACGTGATGCGACCCGCGCTGCCGATCATGGACAGCCGTCCGCCTTTGGGCGCAGCCGGATCGACGTAGTCGAAGTGCTGGAAGTCGGCCGGGTACTTGAGCACGCCGAAGGTTGAAAGCCCATGCCGGGCCTCGCTCGCGCAGGCGGTGGTGGCCGCGCCAAGCCCGAGCAGGATCGCAGCCAGCGCACTCAGCAGACCTGCGTTATGAGTGCCGGTTACCACGTAAGCCCGGCGCGCGCGGCGCCTGTCGAAGCTCATCATCTTGTCAGCGTCCCCGGGCTGCCTTGAGGGCCTGCTCCTTCTGCGGGTCGAAGTACCAGGACGGGATCACGCCTGGAACCTGCGAGGGCAGGCGTTGCGGCTGGGCGAGCTTGTCCCACCAGGCAACGCGGTCGAAGGGATAGAACCATTGCGGCACGACGTAGTGGTTCCACAACAGCACACGGTCGAGTGCGCGTGTGGCGGCGACAAGGTCCTCGCGGTCGGTCGCCGCGATAACCCGTTCGATGAGTTTGTCGATGGCCTTGTTCTTGATTCCAGCGGTGTTGTTGCTGCCTGGCCTGTCGGCTGCGGCTGAGCCCCAGAAGTCGCGCTGCTCGTTGCCCGGCGAGTGCGACTGGGCGAAGCTGTCGACGATGACGTCATAGTCGAAGTCGTCCACACGGCGCTTGTACTGAGAGGTATCGACGATGCGGATGCTGGCGCTGATGCCGATCTTCTTCAGGTCCTCTATATAGGGCAGCACGATGCGCTCGAAGTCGGGCTGAACGAGAAGGAACTCCGCGCGCAGGGGATTGCCGGCCTTGTCGGAGAGCACGCCGCTCTTCAGCGTCCACCCGGCTTCCTGCAGCAGACGCATCGCCTCGCGCATGTTCTTGCGGTGATCGAGCTGCGTCGTCGCCTGCGGGTTCTTCCACTCGGTCGTGAACACCTCGGCGGGAACTTCATCCTTCACGGTGTTGAGGATCTCGAGTTCCCGTCCCTCGGGCAGACCGCGCGCAGCGAGCTCCGAATTCGCAAAATAGCTTCCGACCCGGATGTAGAGCCCGTAGAACAGGTTCTTGTTGAGGGAGTCGAAGTCGAAAGCGAGGTTGAAGGCCTGGCGGACACGCGGGTCCTTGAACTGATCGCGCCGCGTATTGAGCGTGAAGGCCTGCATGACGCCGACGCGGCCATGCTTCAACGCTTCCTTCTTCACCCAGCCCTTGTTGACCGCGTCGAACGTGTATTGCGTCGCCCAACGGTTGGCGCTCGACTCGAACCACACGTCGATGTCGCCGTTCTTGAAGGCTTCGAACGCCGGCGTCGCATCGCGATAGTAGGTGTAGTCGATTTCGTCGAAGTTCCACTGGCCCTTTACTGATGGGACCTCGGCGGCCCAGTAGTCCTTGACGCGCTCGTAGACGAGTCCGCGGCCGGGATCGACGGACTTGATCCGGTAGGGGCCGGATCCCAGCGGCACCTCCATCGTGGATTTCGTGATGTCGCGCGGCTGCCCGTCGGCGCCTGTGCCTTCCCAGAAGTGCTTGGGCAGCACGTTGAGCTGGCCCATGATGTGCGGCAGCTCGCGGTTGCCCTTCATGTCGAAATAGAAGGTCACTTCGCGGTCGCCCGTCTTCTCCGCCTTGGTCACGTTCTTGTAGTAGAAGGCCTGCCGCGGGTGCGCACGCTTCAGCGCATCGAGGGAGAAGATCACGTCCTCCGGAGCGATCGGCTTGCCGTCGTGGAACCGTGCGCCCTCGCGCAGCTTGAATGTGGCCGATGAGTAATCGTCCGGGTAGCTCACCCATTCCGCGATGAGCCCGTATTCCGAGGACGGTTCGTCCTGGTTGGAGGTCATGAGGGAATCGTAGACGAGTTGCAGGCCCGTTGCGGAATCGCCCTTGACCGAGAACGGATTGAGGCTGTCGAACCCACCCAGATCCCACATCCTGAGGCGCCCGCCCTTCGGCGCATTCGGGCTCACCCAATCGAAGTGCTTGAAATCAGGTGCCATCTTCGGCTCGCCGAGCAGGGACAAGCCATGGTGACGGCGCGCGCCTTCGGCCGCGGCGGACGCTGGCCATAGCGGTGCCGCCACGAGCACCAATGCGCCGGCCACCAGCGCCCTTGAGACCGAATGCATGAATTTCATGGGGCGCTCTTCTCCGAATTTCGTGACCACGGGCGAGGCTTACACCTTAGAACGGGCCTAAAGGAGCATTTGGGCGACCGGAAGTTAAGTTTTGGCAAGGTGGGTGGCTAAGCGGGGATGGTGACGGCCAGCGCGCCATCCGAAGGGCTTCAGGTCTTCAGGGAGGCTTGGGTCGTGAGCAAGAAAAGAAAGGCCCGCCAGTAAGTTGGCGGGCCGTTCCGAGATACGCAGTCGTTGGTGGCCCGGCGGCAAGCCAGCCAGCGCGGTCACTTCAGCGACGTGAGGTAGGCGAGCAGGCCAGCCAGATCACCTTCGTCGGCAACGCCGCCGAACGACATCTTGGTCCCCTTTACGACGCCCTTGGGATCGTGGAGGAACGCGGCCAGCGCCTCAGGCGTCCAGGCGCCGCCCTTGGCCTTCATGGCGTCCGAATAGCCGAACCCTGCGACCGAGGCGACCCCGCGGCCCACGATGCCATGCAGGTTAGGGCCGGTCTTGTTGGCCCCGCCACTCTCAGTCGTGTGGCACGACGCGCACTTCTTGAAGACGCCAACACCTGCATCGGCGCTGGCACTTGCCGCGGCTGCCACGACCTTGGCCGCATCGAACGCCGCCGGAGCTGCTGCGGCCGCGGTGTGCCCACCCCCGCCTTCCTTGACCGGAAGGGTATAGCCGGCGGCCTCGTGCCCACCTCCGTGTCCGGATGTGCCAATTTCGACGGCCGTCTTCAGACCGAAAGCGAACAGCATCGCGGTCAGCACGGCTGCCGCGATCTTCGTGAACTCGAATGAATCCATCATGCTCATCCTCGCATTCCAGCAAGCGCCTAGAGCAGCCGGCAAGCCACCCTCCTGCGGCCGCAGGGTTGCCTCCTGTGGCCGCGGCCGCCCCGCCTGGCAGCCGAGGCGGCGCAGGCGCCTCCGCCGGCGGCAAGAAAACCGCGGCCGACTATAGGAATTTGCACTTCGCTTGCAACAAGACTTCGGTACGTTCTACATGCGCCCGGGCCGAGACCAATTGTCACCGAAGGCCGGCCGCCGCACCTCACCGACCTGTGGTCCGCCGAAGTCGACCAGGACGTCCATGCAACCCATTCTCATCGTTATCCCCGCCCGAATGCAGGCGAGCCGGCTGCCCGGCAAGCCGATGGCGGATATTCACGGCGAGCCGATGATCGTCCACGTGTGGCGCCGCGCCATGGCCGCCGAGATGGGCCGTGTGGTGGTTGCAACCGATGCGAGCGAGATCTTCGACGCGGTGCGTGCGATGGGCGGCGAGGCGGTCATGACGCGCTCGGACCACGCATCGGGGTCCGATCGGGTGCTGGAGGCCGTCAACAAGGTCGATCCGGACATCGACACGGAGTTCGTGATCAATCTTCAGGGTGATCTCCCGACGCTGGAGCCGCGTCTCATTTCCGACTGCCTCTCGCCGCTGATGGAGAAGGGCCCTCACATCTCCACCATCGCCTCGGAAATCACCCAGGCGGAGGAGCGTGCCAATCCCAACGTCGTCAAGGTCGTCGGCACGCCGCTGGCTACCCCCGGCCGACTGCGCGCTCTCTATTTCACACGTGCCACCGCTCCGCATGGGGAGGGGCCGCTCTACCATCACATCGGCATCTACGCGTACCGCCGCACGGCGCTAGAGCGCTTCGTCTACCTCAGGCCATCTTACCTCGAGACGCGCGAGCGCCTCGAGCAGCTAAGAGCGCTTGAGGACGGCATGCGCATCGACGTGACCATCGTTGACACTGTTCCGTTGGGTGTCGATACTCCCGCCGACCTTGAGCGGGCGCGCGCCCTCATCCCTCCTCGCGTCAGCTGACGGCTGGTTCCGGTCCGCCGTTCTCCGTCGCCCCGACGCGATCCCCGACCAACCCGCGATGGGCCGGCCTACGCCGAGCCGCAACGCCGTTCTGAGCCGCCACCTGCCCATGACCACGCCGTCCGACAATCCCCAGCGCATCGCCTACCAAGGCGAGCCCGGAGCCAATTCGCATATCGCCTGCCGCGAGGCCCATCCCGATCTCGAGCCGGTCGCGTATGCGACGTTCGAGGACGCGCTCGCCGCCGTCAAATCGGGCGATGTGCGCTACGCCATGATCCCGATCGAGAACTCGGTCGCCGGTCGCGTTGCCGACATTCACCACCTTCTTCCCGACTCCAAGCTCTACATTGTCGGTGAGCATTTCCTGCCCGTGCACCATCAGTTGATGGCCTTGCCCGGCGCTTCGCTCGGTACGATCAAGCGTGTCATGAGCCACACCCAGGCGCTCGGTCAGTGCCGCAACACGCTGCGCACGCTGGGCCTGAAGCCGGTTCCGGAAGCGGACACGGCAGGTTCCGCGCGCATGGTGAGCGAGAGCAGCGATATGTCGATTGCCGCACTCGCCTCGCGCCTGGCTGCCGAGATCTATGGGCTCACGATTCTCAAGACCGATGTCGAGGACGAGGAGCACAACACGACCCGTTTCGTTGTGCTGGCGGACGAGCCTGACGACGCGGAGCCCGATGAGAGCCCTGTCGTGACGACGTTCCTGTTCCGGGTGCGCAACGTGCCGGCCGCGCTCTACAAGGCGCTGGGCGGGTTCGCCACCAACGGCGTCAACATGACCAAGCTCGAGAGCTACCAGACCGAAGGCACGTTCAACGCCACGATGTTCTTTGCCGACATCGACGGGCATCCGGCCGATCATCTGGTGCATCTTGCGCTGAGCGAGCTCGACTATTTCTCGTCCGAGGTCAGGATTCTGGGGACCTACAAGGCAAGCCCATACCGGCGTCTGGCCGCGGAACGCGCTACCGGCACGATGCCGACGCGCGACAACATTCGCGCCTGAAGGCGCGCCACTGGAGGCTCGCCCATGCGTCTCGACGGCAAGGTCGCGGTCGTCACTGGCGGGGCCTCTGGCTTCGGCCGTGGCATTGTCGAGGCCTATCATCGCGAGGGCGCGCGCGTGGTCGTCGCCGATCTCGACGTAGACGGTGCGCTCGCCCTCGTCCGCGGGCTCGAATACAACGCCGTTGCCACCCATACGGACGTCACACGCAAGGACGACGTCGAGGCCATGATCGGTACGGCGCGCGAGGTGTTCGGCGGCGTCGATATTCTGGTCAACAACGCGGGCTTTACGCACCGGAACCAGTCGCTCATGACCGTGAGCGAGCAGGACTTCGACCGGATCTACGCGGTCAACGTGAAGTCCATCTACCTAACGACGCTCGCCGTCGTTCCAGTGATGGAGGCGGCCGGCGGCGGTGTCATCATCAATACGGCGTCCACCGCCGGCGTGCGTCCGCGGCCGGGGCTCACGTGGTACAACGGGTCGAAGGGTGCGGTCATCACGCTGACCAAGTCGATGGCTGCGGAGCTGGCGCCCCGGCGCATTCGCGTCAACGCCATCAATCCGGTGATCGGCGAGACAGGCTTGCTCGAGCACTTCATGGGACAGCCGGATACGCCGGAGAACCGCGCCAAGTTCATTGCCGGCATTCCGCTGGGGCGCATGTCGCGGCCTGAGGACATAGCCAATGCGGCGGTATTCCTGGCCGAGGACAGCTCGAATTTCATCACCGGCGTCGCCATCGAGGTGGATGGAGGCCGTTGCATTTGAATCGCTGCAGCCGGGCTACAGCGGCGCCTTGAACACGAAGAATGCGCCGAGCGCGATGAGCGAGAAGCCAACTGCGTGATTGAGCGTGACCGGCTCTTTCAGGACATAGATCGAGAAGACCGCGAAGACGATGAAGGTGATGACCTCCTGCATCGTCTTGAGTTCCGCCGTTGAATAGACCTGATGGCCGATGCGGTTGGCCGGGACCGCTAGGCAATACTCGATGAATGCGATGCCCCAGCTTGCCAGGATCACCAGCGCAAGTGGCTTGGTCGTGAACTTGAGGTGCCCGTACCAGGCGAACGTCATGAAGACGTTCGACAGGACAAGCAGCACGACCGGCAGGACGTAGGGGGCCAGGGATTGGGGCATCAGAGCGGCTCGCGCAACGCGCCCCGCGGTCCGGGGCGCGCGACGCTATCGCCGCCGCGGTCCACGTGCAAGAGCGTGGATCCTACGGCCTCAACGCAACACGAGCGGCCAGTCGCTATCTCGCCAACAGGTTGTCGATCTTCTTCTGGCGGCTCGTTTCCGGCTCCTCGAACGACAAGGTCGAAACGAGGCGGCCGGCGCGGTCCATGAGATAGACCGAGGCGGTATGGTTCATCGTGTAGCTCGTGCCGTCGGCAGAAGGCACCTTCTCAGCGTAGGCGCGGTAGGCTTTGGTTACCGCTTTGATCTCGTCGTTCGTGCCGGTCAGCCCGATGATGCGCTTGTCGAACGCCGAAAGGTAGAGCTTGAGGTGCTCTGGCGTGTCGCGTGCAGGGTCGACGGTGACGAACAGCACGTTGAGGTCGCCAGCGCGTGTGCCCAGGCTCGCCAGATGATTGGTCATCTCCATCAGCGTCGTCGGGCAGATATCCGGGCAGTGCGTGAAGCCGAAGAACATCGCGTAAGGCTTTCCTACCAGCGCCTTGCTGTCGAACCGCGAGCCGTCGCTGCGGGTCAGCACGAACGGCCCGCCGACGCCGGCAGCGGCGGGCATGCCAAGGCCCGCTCGTTGTGCGCGTTGCGCCTCGCCCAGCAACAGCGCGCCGCCGACGAGGACAGCGAGTGCGGCCACGCCCCACAGGACGAGCCGCACTCGGCGCAAGGGATTAGTGGTGGCCATGTCCGTGCGCCTTCATATCCGGGTCCGCATTCGATGCGCCGCCGCCCTGCGCTCGCGCGCCGATTGGCGCAACGTCGTAGGTCACCGCGATCTCTCCCGCCTTCTCGAACTTCAGCGTGCCGGCGACGGGCGTACCCTCGGTGAGCGGGTTGCGCAAGTCCAACAGCATTACGTGATAGCCGCCGGGCTTCAGTTCAACCGTTTCTCCAGGCTTGATCTCGAGGCCATTGCCGAGCCCACGCATCTTCATGACGTTGCCATCCATCACCATTTCGTGGATCTCGACGTGGCCGGCAACAGGCGACGTGCCGCCGACGAGGCGGTCGGGGGCGCTGCCCGTGTTGGTGATGGTCATGAATGCGCCGGCCACTTTGGAGCCGGGCGGCGTGGCGCGTGTCCAAGGCTTGGAGATGGTGAGGGAGCCGGCTTTCGTGGCGGATTCGGCCAGTGCCGGTCCCACGGCGGCGATGAGTGCGACCGATGCGGCCGCGGCGATCCGTACTGCTGCTGTCATCATTGCGTGCATGGCAAGTCCTCTCGTGTTTCAGAAGTGAACGCCGCCCGTCAGCACGAGCGACCAATCTCGCTCGAGCTGAGGGCCATTGAGGTTTTGGTAAAGCGGTACGCCGGCCTCGATCCCCAGTCGCGCCATCGCGCCCTGGCCCAGCGGCATGTGCCCGTTGAGGCCGAGATACGCCTCGACGCGCTCGCCGCCGTAGAACTCCGGGTAGGTGCCCTGGAATGCGCCGCCGATACGCGGGTCCCGTCCGTGGATTTCATCTTGTGTGCTGGCGGCCAGGCGCGCTGTGGTGGCGAGCCCTTCGTTGATCCTGTAGCTCGCCCAGGCAGTCACCTCGTAGAAGTCGCCCCAGCGGTAACCCTCGTCGTTCTCGTCCTGCAGCGCGATGCGGCCCTTGACCTGCGCGCCCCAGCCGAAAGGCCCGGATTGCCCCAGGTAGGTGAGACTGGGCATCAGGTCGTAGGTTCCGGTGCCGAGCTGCATCCCGTAGGCCGAGCGCATGCGCATCGTCATGCCATTGGGCATGGTCATGCGGCCCACTTCCTCGATCGAGCCGGTCGGGACAGACAGCCCGAGCGCACCGTTGAGGCGCTGGCCATGCCCCTGCCAGAGCTTAAACGCGAGAGAGACGGTCGTATCGCCTAGCCCCTCGGTGCTGCCTTCGGTGAGTGCCAGTCGATTTGTGCCCGTCATTCCAGCAAACGTGATCATGGTCATGCTCTTCTCGACGTAGGCCGTCATGACCATCAGCGCGATGCTATCGGTGATGCCGGCCATCCCGCCCAGCATGTGCATCTCCATGCTCATCTGCTCGGGTGCGATGCGCAGTGTCGGCGGCTGGACACCGGGCATGCCGGGGTTCATGTCGAAGCGATTGGGGATCGTCGTCACGATCGTCTCGGGCGAAACGCGCCGTGTGCCGATGCGGCTGCCGTCCATCTTCATGAACATGGGGGTGTACATCAGCATGAACTTGCCCTTGCCGGGCAGGTGAGCGCCCATGACGCCGGCGGGCGGCGCGTGCATGTGATCGTGCCCTGCCATGCCGTGGTGCATGGTGTCGGTGTCGGATGCTCCAGGGTCTTTATGCATCGACTGGGCGCGGGCCGCGGTGGCGGCAACGACAGCGGCGAGACTGAGTGCGTATGCAAATGCCACTTGGCATCTGCACCGCTGCAAGCGGTGAGGATTCATATGGGGTGTGCCTGAGCAAGCGTGTCAGATCGGCCGAGGCCGGGCCCACCGATGCGATCGGCGCCAGAGCGTTCGGCATGCTTACGGCGATGTCTTCAGGCGAGAATTGGTGGTGCCCTGCTGAGGGCTGGCGGCCAAGCCTCGAAAACCACGGTAACCGCAGGTGCGAGGACGACGTTGGAGGACGTGTCGAGGACCGTGTATGCCGGAACCGTCAGTAGCGCTGGTGGCAGCGCGGCCGCGCCTGCCGCTCCCGCACAGACCGGACAGAACGTGGCGGTCTCAGGCTGTGAGTCTTCGTCGGAGGTCGCGCCGGCGAGTTGTCCGGCGGGGTCTGTGGCGCGTGTCGTTGCGCAGAAAACGAACCCGAGCCGCCCCTGGGCGGCACCGGCTTGGCCAGCAAGCGCCATCGAGGCCATCAATGCCAGATGCATGGACACGAACGCGACATGCACAACCGTGAGGGCCAGCGCTAGGCTGCCGCCAAGATTTCGCACGTGCCTTTTTCTCATCCATTGCATCGGGGACATGTAGCCTCGTGCTCGCTGTGCCCGCAAGAGCAACCCGAGCCGCGACGGGCCCAGGCGAAGGCGGGTGTTGCAACGCCATGACATGGCGCTTGAACGTCGCGAATACGGCCCGTTGCCGCGGCCCTTTGCTGTTCGCAAATATACAATCTAAAATTGCACCCTATGAGTTGGC
>JBFWNY010000048.1:0-25456 GCA_050250815.1 Hyphomicrobiaceae bacterium | reverse complement strand
TCCGATTGCGGCATAAGCGGCCACCATCGACAGCAAGGCGTCGGCCCCGGCTCGCAGCGCGCGAGGCGGGCCGTTCCGTTCCGCGCCTTCCGTGAAAGCACGTCCCGCGCATGCACCAGATCCCGCACGTCGCCAACGTCGGCCGGCCGAACGTCGGCAAATCGACGCTGTTCAACAGGCTGACCGGCAAGCGCACCGCGCTGGTGTCCGACATGCCGGGCCTGACGCGCGACCGCCGGGAAGGCGAGGCGGTACTTGCCGAACACAAGATCATGCTGGTCGATACGGCAGGGCTCGAGGATGCGGTGAGCGGCAGCATCGCGCATCGCATGCGCCAGCAGTCGCAGGCAGCGATCGCCGATGCCGACCTCGTTCTGTTCGTCATCGATGCGCGCGAGGGTGTCACTCCAGCGGACGAGGCGTTCGCGCGGCTTGTCCGGGCATCGGGTCATCCGGTCATCCTGGTCGCCAACAAGGCGGAAGGGCGTGCCGGTGAGGCCGGCTTCCTCGATGCCTTTGCACTCGGGCTGGGCGAGCCGGTTGCCATCTCGGCTGAGCACGGCGAGGGCATCGGCGATCTCGTCGCCGACATGATGGCGGCGCTGGGCCTCAAGGTGCGCGCGCCGTCGAGAGGTGGCAGGAGCAAGCGCAATGCAGACAGTGCACAGGAGAATGCGGCCGCGGTCGAGGACAACATCGCGGAGGCCGGCACCCGCGCTATCCGGGTGGCAATCGTTGGCCGTCCAAACGCGGGCAAATCGACGCTCGTCAACGCGTTGCTGGGCAAGGAGCGCATGATCACGGGGCCCGAGCCGGGTCTTACGCGCGATACGATCGCCACCGAACTTGTCTGGAAAGGGCAGCGCTTCAAGCTGTTCGACACGGCGGGGCTGAGGCGCAAGGCCAGGGTGACGGAGCTCGCCGAGAAGCTCTCCACCAGTGACGCCGTGCGTGCAATCCGCTTTGCCGAGGTCGTTGTGCTGCTCGTCGATGCCGAGCGGCCGCTCGAGCATCAGGATCTCACCATCGGAGAGATGGTTGAGAGCGAAGGCCGGGCTCTGGTCATCGCCGTCAACAAGTGGGACCTCGTTGCGGAGAAGCAGAAGCGACTGAAGGAGCTGGCGGAGATGGCCGCGACGCGTCTGTCACAGGTGGCCGATGTCGCGCTGGTGCCGGTCTCGGCGCTGGGCGAAACCGGCCTCGACCGCCTGATGGCCGCGGTCGTGACCGTGTACGAGCGCTGGAACACGCGTATTCCGACGCCGGACCTCAACCGTTGGCTGATGGAGGCTGTCGACCGGCACACGCCCCCGGCCGCCAATGGTCGGCGCATCCGCCTGCGCTACATCACGCAGCCATCGGCCCGCCCGCCGACATTCGTCGCCTTCTGCTCGCGTCCGGAGGATCTGCCGCGCTCCTACGTCCGATATTTGATCAACAGCCTGAGGACGGCATTCGGCCTGCCGGGCGTGCCCATCCGCTTCAACCTGAAGCGCGGAGAAAATCCGTATGCGGCACGGCAGGACAAGCGGCGCCCGAGGGACCGCGGGCGTGGCTAAGACGCTGCTCATAAATCGATTTAACTGAGTTCGTTATCGACGTTCGTCGGGCGTGGACTTGTCGCACTGGCCGTGTCCGGCGCATTCGCTTATGTGTGAGCAAATTCTATTGTCCCACACTCCGTGAAGGGTCGATGACCATGAAGCCGTCAATTGCCGCGTCGCTGTCGCTCGCCGTGCTGTCTTCCGTGGCGATTGCCACTCCGCTTGCCGAAGCTCTGGCTGCCAGTGGGCCTTACTCCGCCGCGGTGCGCCGCGCCTGCAGGGGCGACTACAATCGCTTCTGTCCGGGCTACTCGCTCTATTCGACCGAGCTGCGCCGCTGCATGCAGTCGGCAGGCAAGGCCGTGTCGAAGAACTGCGTTCGTGCGCTCGTCAACGCTGGCGAGGCGCCGCGCAGCTATCTGAAATATTACAAGTAATCAAAGCGGGTGCGTCGGTCGGCGATCGATCGCCTGGGATCGTCCCCGGCGATCCGAGGCCCCGAAATCGCAGCGGGCGGGAACTCCGCGGCAAACATTGAGAAGGCCGCGGCGCTCACCGCCCGCACGGGCGTCAGCCATGATGTCTGGCGCCGCTCCGGACCGCTGCATATAAAGCAGGGCTCGCAGGGTTTCAAGACCGAGGGGAGCACACATTGTCGCTCCACTGCGCTTGAGCCGCCGGCGGGGTGTGACGATCAAACGCCGCTGGGCGCCGATCTCCCGGTAACTCGTCGTGCGGAGGCTCAAGACCGTGACGGCTGACAGCGGCGAACGACAGCTACCGGAAGTGCTGTTCTATCACTTGGATCGCCAGCCGCTCGAGCGCGTGCTGCCGCAGCTTCTGGAGCGCACGCTGGAGCGCGGCTGGCGGGCGGTAGTGCAATGCGGGGACGCGGAGCGCATGGATGCGCTGGACGTCGCACTTTGGACCTACCGCGACGAGAGCTTTCTCGCTCACGGCACGGCGCGTGAGGCCGCCAGCGAGCATCAGCCCATACTCCTGACGACGCAGGACGATGCTCCGCCCAACAACGCGCGCGTACGCTTCCTCGTCGATGGTGCGACGGCGGGGAGCTTCGATGGCTTCGTTCGCGTCGTCTACCTGTTTGATGGCAACGACCCGCAAGCCGTGGAGATCGCACGCGATCAGTGGCGCGCGGCGCGGGCTGTCGGCTGCCCGGTCACGTACTGGCAGCAGAACGCCGAGGGGCGCTGGCAGAAGAAGGCGTGAGGCCGAAGGGGAAGTCCTGCCGCCGATGTCGCCGCGGGTGAACTTGGAATGAACTACCGGCATGCATTTCACGCGGGAAACTTCGCCGACGTGCTGAAGCACGTCGCCCTCACGCGTGTGCTGGAGCACATGAAGGTCAAGCCCGCGCCGTTCCGTGTCGTCGACACCCACGCCGGCACAGGGCTTTACGACCTTTCCGGCGATGCGGCGCAACGCACGGGCGAGTGGCACGGCGGCATCGGCCGGCTCCTGGCGGCACCGCTCACCGATACTGCCGCCGCGCTGTTATCACCCTACCTTGCAGCCGTTCGTGGGCTCCAGCCGGAAGGCTCGGCGGAGCTACAGCGCTATCCCGGCAGTCCGGAGCTGGTGCGGCGGCTGTTGCGAGCAGACGATGTGCTCGTCGCCAACGAACTGCACCCGCAGGACGTCGAGCAGCTGAAATCGGTCGTGGCGCGCGACCGGCGGATCAAGGTGATGTCACTCGACGGCTTCACCGTGCTGAAGGCCGCGCTGCCGCCGAAGGAGCGTCGCGGCATCGTCTTGATTGATCCGCCGTTCGAGGTCCCCGGAGAGTTCCAGCGCCTGCTGGTTGCACTGGAAGAAGCCAAAGCGCGCTTCGCCACTGGAACCATCATCGTGTGGTATCCGGTCAAGGATCGCGCTGCCGTTGCGGTTTTTCTCGCCGGTGTGAAGGAGATCGGACTGAGCAAGGTGCTGCTGGCCGAGTTGGGCGTTCGTGCGTCCGACGCGGTGCGGCCAGGCCTGAGCGAGACCGGCATACTGGTGGTCAATCCGCCCTATACGCTCGAAAGTGAGCTGCGCATCCTGCTGCCGGTTCTACGCGATGCGATGGCCGACGGCCCGGGTGCCCGCTTCCGCCTCGAATGGCTGGTCGCCGAGGCCGTACGTTCGCGTTGACGTCAGCCCGCCCGGCGAACGAGTTCGATCGTCGACCATTCGCTGATGCGCGCGTGCCGCTGCACGGTGAATCCGGCTGCGATGAACGTGGCGATCACGCGGGGCGCCTGAGGCAGCAGGATTCCCGACAGCACGAGCCGGCCGCCCGGAACGACGTGGCGCGCCAGTGGACGGGCCAGCGCCATCAGCGGGTCAGCCAGAATATTGGCGACGACCAGATCGAACCGGCGGCCCACCAGTTTGCGATGGCGCAGTCCCGCTGCGACCGCGAAGCCAATCGCATGGCCTGCACGATTTGCCCGTGCGTTCTGGCGCGCCACCTCGATCGAGGGGGCGTCGATGTCAGTGGCTGCAATCGAAGCCTTGGGCAAAGCGCGTGACAGAGCGATCGCAAGCACGCCCGAGCCGGTTCCCAAGTCGAGCACGTTGCGGGGCGATGAGCTCCGGGTGATGCGGTCGAGCGCCAGCAGGCAGCCGTAGGTCGTCGCATGATGTGCGGTGCCGAACGCCTCGCCCGCCTCGATCAGCAGGGCGCCCGGACCCTGCGGAACGCGATGTCTGTCGTGGCTGCCGTGCACGGTGAAGCGTCCTGCGCGCACCGGCGGCAAGGCAGCCTGCGACAGAGCCACCCAGTTGAGATCGGGAACCTCGTCGAGCCGAATGTCGATGCGTCCGGCGAGGTCGGCGCCTACCGCGGCGGCAAGCCGGTCGCGCAGCCCGTCGGGGGCTGGGGGATCGTCGTAGTAGGCGTCGATGCGCCATCCGCCTCCGCCGCTCTCGAAGAGCGTGAGCGCCTCGGGCAGCGGCTCCACCAGGTCCTGCAGCGCGCCTGCGACGGTGTGCGCCTCGCCGCGATCGGCAAGGTCGATCACGAGTTTGGTCGAAGTCATGGAGGTAGCATCCGGTCGGAGCCAGTTGAGACCCGGTGCCATATCCCGAAGCGGTGGTGCGGGCAATCCGCCGCGCGACCAGATCAGCTTCCCGCGCCGTCCTCCTCGCTGGTGCGGCGGGCGGCCTCCTTCTGCACGGCGACCTCGCGCTCCACCTGGGCGGCATCGCCCTGGAACTCGACGCCCTCCTGACCATGCGGGTCGGGCAGGTTGTCGAGGAAGCTGTCCCACTTTGCATCCAGGTGCAGTGCCGCCTCGCGCGGCTGTAGCGTCACAAGGGTTCCGTCTGGCATCTCCCGCACCAGGCCGTCGGCGAGGAGGCGCGATAAAGCATCCTCCAGGTCGAAGTCGACCGTGACGCCGAACTCGCTGTTCAGATACTGCTCGATGGCCTGATCGATGATCGGCAGGTCGGCGCGGCGGGCCCGCTCCTTCACCAGAACGGTGTAGAGCAGCATCTCCTCCTTCACGTCTTCCTCCGCCGCCCGGTCGGCGACCTTGATCATGACGCTGCGGTTGTCCGCCATGGAGTGGAAGTAGAGGTTCTGCGCCATCACCACCATGTATTTCTGCTTCTGATTGAGGAAGCCCATGAACTGGCGGAACGCAACGCCGCCGACACTCGCCAGCACGCCGGCTGCGACGATCGGGTTCGACATCGCGCCGATCTTGCCGATGGCGCCGGCGACCGTCATGCCGAAGCCGCCGGCGCCGCCGACGCCCAGCTTCAGCTTGTCGCGCAGACGGAACCGCACTGTGGTGTTGGGGAAGACCATCTCGAGGTCGGTCCTCGGGATGTTCTTGAACAGCTTCATGTAGACGTTCTCTTCGCGCACTTCGGGCGGCAGCATGCCGCGAAGCTTGTGCACGACCTTGCGCGCCTCCTTGATGGGCAGCCGCTCCTTGGCCATCACCTCGCGGACGCGAACCTCGAACGGCTTCAGTTTGAACAGCAGGAAAAGGCGCTGATAAATCGGAACGTCGAATTCCTCCTTGCGCAGGAACTTGCGCAGGGAACGGCGGTGACTGCGCTTCACCGAGGCGCCGCGGTAGTAGATCAGGATTTCCTCGAAGGCATCGAAATCGACGTGCAGGTCGAGGCCGTAGTGCGAATCCGCAGTCATGATGATGTCGGCGTCGTCGCGCGAGATGGCCTTGTAATTGGCCTGCACGAGCAGCCGCGACATGCTGTCGACAACGCGCCGCAGCATCGTCCGCCGCTCCTGCTCGGTGAACTTGCGGGTCAGCAGAAGATCGGTGTCGGGGCTGAACGGCTCGTAAGCCTGCTCGAGTTCCAGGATCGCGGCCAGATGCTGCTGGTGACGCCAATGGTCGAGGAACATGAAGAAGCGGCGGGCAGCGCGCGCGGTCCCGGGGGGCCACGCCTGAGGTTGCGTCAGGCGGTCCATGAGCGCGAACCGTGTCACCGGAATGAACGTTTCGCGCTCTTCCTCGACGGCGCATTCCTCGCCGGGCAGCTTTTCGTCCTCGAGGCCCGGCGAAAGCGATATGGTGATGGACGAGGGTGGCCGCGCTGCTGAATCGGCTTTCCTCGGGTCGACCACGGGCGGCGACACCTTGGCTGCGACAGACGGCATGACCCAAGCTCCCTCGAACGGCACTGACCCGACCCCGGCGCGTCCGAGCAGCACCGCCCGCCTACGGCGGTGATGATGTCTGCGGCGGGCCCGGCCAGAAAACGTCATGACAAGTCTTATGGCAAGGCGCCGTGGCCGGGGAGATTCCGCACACACTGTCAATGTTAACGCGCGGAGTGTGCAGCTTTTTGGCAGCACTGTGACTTCTTGCCCTCGACTGGCCGGGTCTCGCTCCGGTATTTTTCCCGGGCTGGTCGGTGGAGGCGATCGGCACATCCGTGTTGCGCGTGGTGCCGAGGACGATCGTTCATGACCCAGCCGTTGGCGCTCGTGTCGCCGGACATGACAGAGGCCGAGCGCCTTCTGGCGGTTGCGCTGGCGCGCGGCGAGGCGGCCGTGCTCGGCGGCCGCAGCGTGCGCGGCTCCGTGCTGCGGGCGATCCTGGTCGAACTGCGCTCCGTGAGCGAGCTCCAGCAAGAGGCCGGAGTGCGGATTGAGCGCGCCGTCGTCACCGGCGGGCTCGACCTTGAGGGCTGCGCCATAGACCGGCCGCTGACGCTCCGGTCGGTTCGCATCGGGGCCAGGGATGACGGTCCGGCACTCAATCTGCGTGACGCGCGCCTTGAGCGGCTGACGCTGCACGATCTGACTGTTTCAGGAGATGTGGTTGCAGACCGCTGCGACTTGGATGGCGGCCTGCTGATCGGCGGCGGGCGCATCGATGGCCTCCTGTTCATGCGTGGTGCCAGTGTACGCGGTGCCCTTGCCATCGAGGGAGCCGATGTCGGTACGGGGGCCGCGGCGATCTATGCCGCGGGCCTCGACGTTTCGGGCGCCCTGCTGCTGCGCCGCTCGACGATGCGCGGCGATGTGAGCCTGAGCCGAGCTGTGGTCGGAGCCGGACTCTTCGCAGAAGACTGCCGCCTGATGGCTGACGGACCAGCGACGCTCGATCTCGCCGCAGCCAGGATCTCCGGCGATGTCGTGCTCGAACGCGCTGTGATGGCCGGGCTGGTGCTCGACGGCGCGGCCATCGGTGGAAGCCTTGGCGCGGCAGTTGCGAGATTTGGTGTGGCCGGCGTGCGCGCCGACGGTGTCCGCGTTGCCAATAGAGCGAATTTTTCGGGCGCGCGGATCGATGGCACGCTGGCAATCGAGGGTGCGCGCATCGGCGGCGGCTTGGCGGCGCAGGGTCTGGAAGTGCACGGTGGACAGATCGGCGTCGCCGCCGGCCTGCTCAGGGTGGCAGGTCATGTCGACCTGTCGGGGGCCAAGCTCGTCGGACAGGTGCGCTGTCCGGCAGCGGAGATCGGTGGGGACCTCAATTTGGCCGGTGCCCGCATGTTCGGGGCGGGCGTGGCCATGAGCGGCGCCGGGTTGGCGGTGCGCGGAGATCTGGTGCTGTCGCGTTCGGTCGTGGTCGGTCGCATCGAATTGGCAGGCGCGCGTATCGAGCGGAGTCTCGATCTCTCGGCGGCCGCGCTCAAGGTGGAGCGGGGTGTCGCCCTCGCCGCTCCGGGCGTGCACATCGGTGCGGATGTCAGGATGGATCGCGGCTTCCGGTCGGTCGGCGGGATCGCCGCGTCGCGTGCCACGATCGGCGGCGTCGTCAATCTCAAGAGCAGCGGCATCGTTTCCTGCGCGCTCGCGCATCGGCCGTCGCGCGAGCTTGCGGGCGCATCCTTCGACGACGAGGCCGATGCCGGCCGCCACGACGTGGCGCTCGATCTGGGTGAGGCGCGCGTGGCGCATCTGGCGATGCCGGAAACGGCGGAGCATCGTCCGCGCGGCATCATCGATCTCTCGCGGGCTTCGATTGCCACGCTGGAGGATCATGCCGCGGCGTGGCCGCCGCCCTTCGAAGCACGATCCGGCGGCGACGAAGATTACGACGACATCGATCATCTGGTTCTCGACGGGCTCGTTTACGAGCGGTTGGCAAATCCCGATGGGCGGTCGGACGGAGCTGTTGGAGATGAAGCGGCCAGCGCCGGTCTGCTCCGCGTGAACGCGATGCCCTGGCGTGTCGAGTGGCTGGAGAGCCAGTCGCATGACGACGTCGTCATGCACATGAGGCAGCAGCCTTGGCAGCAGCTCGCCGGCTATCTGACCAGGCATGGCCGTGCGAGCGAAGCGCTGCTCATCGACATCGCGCGCCGCCGCCGTGCCGCCGGCAGCCCATCGGTATCACGGGGCCGGCGCTTCATCTCGCGTCTGCTCGATGTCATCGCGCTCTACGGCCACAGCCCGTGGCGGGTTGTCGGCTGGATGGCGGCGGTCATCGCTGTCTGCGGTATGCTGTACACCTCGGCCGCCGCCGAATGCACGCGGGCGGACTGCACAGATGAAACGGTCTACGTTCTGACCGGTCGTGGCAGCCACGTTTCGCAGCAATCCGAAGCTCACTATCCGTCTTTCAATGGCTTCGCCTACTCACTGGATGTGTTCCTTCCGGGGATTTCATTGGGCTACGACGACCACTGGAGGCCGAACCCGTCATGGGTGCGCGAAGTCAGCAGCGGTGCGGTCAAGTCGGATGCCAAGTCGACGCCACTGCTGCATGCGCGCCTGCCGGCAGGCGCGATGATCACAACGTTGATGGTAATCGAGCGGGTGCTTGGCCTGCTATTGACGGTGCTGGCGGCAGCATCCTTCACGGGTGTGCTGACGCGCTTCGAATAGGCTCGCTTGCGGCATAACCTGCTGGACGCTTTGCGAACGCATTCTTGCATGCGATCAAGCGTGGAAACACACACGCTCGCCTCATTTCGCCACAGTGGCGCCCAGGTTCGCGGGCCATTTGCCCGCAACGATACGAGCCGAGCACAAGGGGGAGTGAACGTGCGGTTCGGGGGGCATTCGGGGGTTTCTTCTCGTGTAGTCGGCGCCGTCGCGCTGCTGTCTTGTGCACTGCCTGCGGCAGCTGCCGCCAGCGAGCATGTCTCGCTTCCATTTGTCTGCCGCTACGACGGCGAACGCGTGAAGCTGGTGCCGGCCCGCAAGCGCTCCTATCAGATCATCGGTCAGCGAAGTGTCGCACCGGTCACCGGGTGCGAGGATGGCAGCCCCGCGGTGTGCCGGACGATCCCCGCGCATCGCTTCACCATGCTGTGCGCGGGCCGGCGCGTGCCGTGGTGGCGCGTGGCGCTCGCCATTGGTGGCCGTCACAACGCGCGGCTCGTGATGGAGGCCGGCCAGCCGCTGCTCGTCGTCAAGACCACGCGGTCTGGTTCGGATGTCACCGAGACCCGCTTCCGGATGCCTTCAGGCAGCGCGCCGCTCGAAATTTTCGGCGCCGAAATTGTGAACGGTCTGGGCGTTGCGTCGTTTGCAAGTGCAGAGGATCGCCTGCGGGCCGATGCCGCGGCCGAGCCCGCTCAGCCCGCGACGGGCAGGACGCGAACCGAACGGATCGAGGACAGCGCGCGGGACGGCGCGGTCCGGTCGGCGGATGCGGCACGGGCACGGCAGCGACGCTTGATCGACCGCACCATTACATCGGAGCCGCTGCCCGACATCGGCAACAGTGCGCCCGTGCCGCGTGCAGAACCGGGAAGTTCTCCGGAAGCCGCCGGGTCATGGCACACGGTCGTGCGGTCGGAGGCCGGGGCAGGAACCGCCGGTCTGGTCGAGGCAGGCGGCATTGCCTCGAGTGCGCCGATGGCGCGCGACATGACCGTCTGGGCGATGCTGACCGCGCTGATCGGTCTGGCCGGCTGGTTGACCATGTCTCGGCCGACGCTCGCACGCAGCACGGCGAGTGCCGCGTTCACTGCTTTCAGCACCGCCGGCCGACGGCTGCAGCAGGGCGTAAGTGGCGCTGGAGCCGTTCCTGCACGCTGGGCCGAGGCGCTGGGCTCGATGAGGCGCACACGTTTTGCCAAGGCCGACCAGCAACCCGGAATCGACAGCGACGCGGCAGGTTCGTTCGCCGCCGGTCCGGTCGAGACGCTGGTGCGGCAGGTCGAAGCCGAGGTTCGCGGTGTCGACGGCAGCCTTCCCATCCGTCAGGTGCTCGACGAAGAGATGGCGCGCGTGCGTCAGCGGCTCACGGTGGCAGTGGCGACGTCACGGGATGGGGGAGCCGCCGGTCGTCTTGCCGCGCCGGCCTATCGCGTAATCACGCGCGATCTCGACCGCATCCGGCGGATCGCCGACAGTGCCCGGCGCTCGATCGGACTGGGCGCGCCGGGTGCGGGGGGCTCGCGCATGCCCGAGAACCGGGATCAGGCCTATGCTCTCCTCGGCCTCAACCCGAGCGCCAGCCCGGCCACTGCGAAGAAGCTCATCGATGCCCTGCGCATGAGCTGGCATCCCGATCTCGCCGCCGATCACGACGACCGGATAGCGAGAGAGGAGCGCATCCGTCAGATCAACGTCGCGCTGGAGCTCATCGACAGCCGCGGCGCGTAAGACGCGCACTCGTCCGGCCTACTTGCGGTTCGGGAAAACGAGGTTGGCGGCGGCGTTGATCTTGGTGGCCGGCACACGCTGCATGTAGTCCTTCTGGATCTTCTTCAGCTTCTCCCGGACCTCGGGCGACCGGTCGTCGCCAGCTTCGTCGCAGCCCGAGCCGGAGCCGATCAGCAGCGCCACCGCCTCGCGCAGCTTCATCGCGCTGCCACCGTTGATATAGTCCTTCGGGCGCAGCACCAGACCGCAGATCATGCGGTCGCCGTCCCGCACCAGCGCGGGACAGGGGCCTGGAGCGCGCTCGCCCACTTTGTCCACGAGCCGGAGCACGTAGGAGCCCGTCCCGCAGACCTGCAGCAGGCAGCACAGGCCGCAGGCGTTGCACGGTTCGCCGATGTCGGGCTTCTTCAGGCTTGGCTGGTCCTGCGCCATCAGGAGCTGCGTCTCCCTGGTTTCGCGGGTCGCTGCCGCGCTTTTCCGGCGGCGTGCGGGCCGCCCGCATCGGGGCCGCTTCTACCCGTCGAGTGGTTTGGTCGGAGCGGGGAGATTCGAACTCCCGACCCCTTGCTCCCGAAGCAAGTGCGCTACCAGGCTGCGCTACGCTCCGCCCGACCTGCCGGCGCGACGGTACGCGGCCAGCTTACCGGCCCCGCCGGGAGCGGGACCGAGTTCCATAGAAATATCATCCCTATAGACTAACGCCCGCGTTGCCGGCTCAAGGCCGACCGACGCGAGCGAGGCCCGCCTTATAGCGGTACGCTTGATCGCTCGCAACCATCGGATTGCCGCTCCGGACCGCTCGCGGCGCTTGCATAGGCCCTCCGATCCGTGGTCGGGTCGGCGCGGACATGCTGTCACACCGGAGCCACCCCATGAACCAATCCGGACTTTCCGCCTGGAGCCCGCGCCTGCTGAGTGTGCTGCGTATCGTTTCCGGCCTTATCTTCCTTCTGCACGGCACACAGAAGCTGCTCGGCTTCCCGCCGTCCGAGCGCGTGGTGGCGGCCTTCAGCCTGTCCTGGTACGCCGCCATCATCGAGCTTGTCTGCGGCACGCTCATCATGATCGGCCTGTTCACGCGGTCGGCGGCATTCCTGGCATCGGGCACGATGGCGTTCGCCTACTGGATCGCGCACGCGCCGCGTGACACGTTTCCGGTCAACAACGCCGGCGATGCCGCGATCCTTTATTGTTTCATCTTTCTCTCTCTGGAGTTTGCAGGCCCTGGTCCGTGGAGCGTGGCTGCGATGCGCACCCGCAGCCCGGAGGCGTGAGCCCGGGGGGCGATCCGTCGACCTGCGACCATCAAATTGTGGACATGGAAAGTTCCGCCAAGGAAATATTTGTTCTCTGACGGGTTGCGCTCTATGAGGCAACCGTCGTCAGTCTTTGCGGAGAGCAGTGCCATGTCTCATTTCGAGCGTCGGATCTGGGGCTGGGCCGCGTGCGCGACGATCGCCGTCGTCCTGGCCGGGTGCGCGACCATCCAGAACTCGCTCGACGCCAAGGATATAGCGGCGCTGCGGATCGTCGAGGCGGAAGTTCTCGTCACGCCAGCGACGACGATCTGGTGGGGCAATGGCGAGCGCGAGTTCGTCGAGAAGGTGAAGGCCGGCCAGGCGCACGTCGGAGCGCTGCCGGTGAAGAAGGCGGCTCTCCAGGTGGGCAGCGAGCAGGATCCCACGGGAGACTACAATCGCATCATCGAGTCGCCCGAGGCCCAGCAGTACCTGCGCGACCGGCTGCGGTCGATGATCGAGCAGCGCGTCCGTTCCGACGTGCTGCCGCAGTTCCAGGGGACCCGCGCCGCAAAGCTCGAAGTGCACGTGGTCAATTTCACGATCCCGTCGCCGCTGCAGCGGGTGGCACTGGGCGGTACGCCGGTGATGGGCGCCGTCACGGTGCTCAAGGACGCCGAAACCGGCAAGGAACTCGCCAAGATGGATCGTGTCGCATCGGGCGTTGCGGGCACCGGGCTGGTCGGTGTGCTCGCCGATCAGGCATTCGCCGACTTGGAAGTGCGCGTGCTCGACAATTACGTCACGCAGGTGCGCGGCTGGCTCGGCAAGAACTGAATCCGCTCTTCGCTCCTGCCGCCGCGCCGAACGAGTGGTGTCAGCTGACGCCGCCGAGCCAGAAATCAAGGCCGCGGTCGAGCAGCTCGTCGTAGCGCACGTAGTGCGTGCCGTCGCACGAGAAGTTGAGGCTGACGAGCCCGTTACAGATGTTGAGCGAGCCCGAGCGCAGGTAGATCGTCTCGTCAGCGAAGCGGAGCTTGCGAAACATGTCGAGCACGTCGGGGATGGCGGCGCGCGGAACCGTGGCACGGTCGGGGTAAGCTCGCGGCTTGTAGGCGAGGCAGATGTCGGGGTCGAGCAGGTCGGAGCCGTCGAGCAGGCGGTAGTTGAGCGGGTCGTCGATGAGCCAGATCGTGGCGCGGTTGCTCGAGAAGTGCAGCTTGCCGTGAAAGATGCCGCGTTCGCCCATAAGCTCCGCCATCAGCGGCAGGACGGTATCCAGGTGATCGTCGAGGATGGATTGGGCGCGCTGCTGCGCAAACAGGTTGCCTCGAATCGCCGGGTCACCCTTCACCTGACGCCAAGTTTGCGTGTCGCAGTAGAGTTCCTCCGTGGCGGGCAGATCGCGCAGGTCGAAGTCGGCGCCAAGGAACCCTTTAAGGTGGCCTTCGGCATCGCGGACCACCTGCACCGCGGTCAGCATGGGCCGCTTGCGATTGCGGCTGATGTAGGCCTCTGAGAGCTTGAAGTCGGTGCTACCGATGAGACCCTGCATGTAGGGCCGGTCGGACCGGTCGCGACCGAGGTAAGCTGAGTCGGAGCCCTCGCGGGTGATGTTGTCGACAAACTGGAGGCCCTGGGCGTCGAGTGCGAACACGTGCTTGCAATAGGGCATGCCGGCAAGCGTCGCCGAAAGCTCTGCTTCGACAGCACCGCGATCATGGAAGGTGCCTTGGCAGCGCTCGGCTAGCGTCCGCATGGCCGGGCCGAGCAGTGAGGTCAGTTCCTCGCGCTGCTTCAAGGTCGCGGCCTTCAGGTTCGTCTCCGGCATCGACCGTTCTCCGCCAATTGGAAGCCCCGTTCTAGAGCCGGATCGTCCACGATGGAAGCGCTCACCTCAATCGAGACGCGGAAATAGGTGTAGACACAAAGGCTTAGGTGGGATCGATGTCGATCTGGCCGACGGAGATTTGAGCCGGTCGGGTCTGGTCGCGCAGGGGTCCGCCGCAGGTTGCGCCGGGCTCTTGATCTCGATCACGGTGGTGCACCGAGTTTGCTAGTGTCATCCATTTCGCGAATTTGGTCGCTATGTGCTTCAGGTTGCGGTTTTCGTGATCGCTTCGCGAGGCTCAACGATCCAGCCACGAACACGTCGTCAAGGAGCGCCTATGGTCAGCAGATCGCGGTCAAAAAGTTCTGTCACGGACAACAGCAAGGCCGTGGAGAAGCCGGCGGACAATCCTGATGCCGGTGCAGCGCCGTCGGACAGCAAGCCGCGCGATTGGGTCGAGGCAGAATTGGAGGACAGCTTCGACGAGGAGCTGGAACTCGAGGTCGACGATCAGCGCGTACCGTTTCCCGCCAAGGAGCTGGCTGCCAAGCGCAAGAAGTCCGAGATCGATCGCAAGGTCTATTTCCGCGAGCTGTTTCGCATGCAGACGGAGCTAATCAAGCTGCAGGACTGGGTGCAGCACACAGGCTATAGGCTGGTTGTTCTGTTCGAAGGTCGCGATGCTGCCGGCAAGGGCGGTGTCATCAAGCGCATCACACAGCGGCTCAATCCGCGTACCTGCCGTGTTGCCGCGCTTCCGGCGCCGACGGATCGCGAGAAGAAGCAGTGGTACTTCCAGCGCTACGTGCCGCACCTGCCCGCTGCGGGCGAGATCGTGCTGTTCGACCGCTCCTGGTACAACCGCGCTGGTGTGGAGCGCGTCATGGGCTTCGCCTCGCCCGATCAGGTCGAGGAGTTCTTCCATGACGTGCCGGAGTTCGAGAGGATGCTGGCGCGCTCGGGCACAAAGCTCATCAAGTACTGGTTCTCTATTACCGACGAGGAGCAGCAGCTGCGGTTCCTCATGCGCATCCACGACCCGATGAAGCAGTGGAAGCTGTCGCCCATGGATCTGCAGTCGCGGGTGCGCTGGGAGCAGTACACCAAGGCCAAGGAGGAGATGCTGGAGCGCACCAACATCGCCGAGGCTCCTTGGTTCATTGTGGAGGGCAATGACAAGAAGCGCGCGCGCCTCAACTGCATCGACCACCTGTTGAGCCAGGTGCCTTACGAAGAGATCCCGCACGATCCGATCGGACTGCCCGACCGCGTCTTCAATCCCAAGTACGAGCGCAAGGTTCTGCCCGACCACCTCTACGTGAAGCGGCGCTACTGACGGCTCTCTCCGGCCTCATTCTCCAATGCGCTCCAGACAGCGTTCGAGACCGCTTCTCCATCCGGACAGCGTGATCCCGAAATGCTGCCGCAGCTTGCTGCAATCCAGCGTGGCGTTCGCGGGACGGGCGGCCTTCGTCGGATACTGCGAGGCGGGGATGGGAGACAGCATGATCGCATTTCTGGAGGGATGCTGATCGCGAACGGCGACGGCAACGTCGTACCAGGTCGCCTGTTCGCTGCCCGATGCGTGATACGTCCCCCACTGCGGCGGCGCCTCGTGCTCCTTTGTCACCGCGCTTGCGATCGAGAGGATCGCATCGACGAGGTCTGGAGCATAGGTCGGGTTGCCGCGCTGGTCGTGCACAATGGCGAGCGGCCCTCCCGCCGTCATGCGCTGGCGGATGGTGGTGACGAAGTTGCGGCCGAACGGGCTGAAGATCCAGCTCGTGCGCAGAATGATATGGCGTTCGTTGGCCGCGGCAACGGCCAGTTCGCCCTCCAGCTTCGAGCGGCCGTAGACGTTGAGCGGGGCCGGTGTATCGGTTTCCAAATAGGGACCCGTCTTTCGCCCGTCGAACACGTAGTCGCTCGACAGGTGAATGATGGGCAGCCCGCGCCGCGCCGCGGCCTCCGCGATCAGGAGCGCACCGTCGCGGTTGAGTGCGAACGAGCGCTCCTCGTCGCTCTCCGCCTCGTCGACCGCCGTATAGCCCGCGGTATTGATGACGACGTCTGGATTGACGTCGGCTAGCGACCTTTCGATCGTGCGGATGTTGCAGATGTCGAGTGCCGGCCTGCCGAGCGCGCAGGCCGTGATCTCGGGCCGTCCGGGCGCGGCTTCGAGAAAGGCGCGTGCGACTTGTCCCTGCCAGCCGGTGATCATCAGGCGCATGGCGGCCCCCCGAACGACGAGCGCGCGGGTGTCGCCCGCGGTCAGTTGACGAACACGCGAACTGTGCGCCGCCGGCGGCCTGCGTAGCCGGCCAGCAGCGCGAGCCCACCGAACAGTACATAGGCGGGCAGCGATAGCGGAAGTGAGATCAACGACCAGAGCCATTGGCCGGCGAGCCCGCTCACGGCTTGTTTGGTTGCGGCATGAGACTTCGGCGACAAGCTCGCCCACAGATCGGTGGTTGAGCTTGGCGGCTGCCCGGCCGTCCAGTCCGACACGAAAATGATGACCGCAGCGAGCAGGGCCAGGGCCGCGACGAGCCTCAGCACCGGGGCGGTGGCCGATGCGAGACGCGGCGGCAGTGTCCGCGCTTGTCGCGTGAGCCAATAGCGCATCAGAAGTTTCCCTTCGTCCGTCCTGCTCTATTCCTCGCCGAATGCGGCGCAAGGCGGGCGCCGACCGCTGCCTATTCTACGACGGATTCGGAGCGGATCCTGGCTAACCTTGCATGGCCGCGGTGGGGTCGTCCCAAAGACCGCTGGCGACGAAATTCGGATTGAGGAACCGCGCCTTTGCGCTGCCGTCGCGCGGTACGTAGGCAAGGGGCGCACCGTCGAGCGTCGTTGTCTTTCCGCCTGCGCCACGCAGGACTGCGTCGCCGGCCGCCGTGTCCCACTGTGATGTCGGGCCCAGCCGCGGGTAGACATCGGCCTGCCCCGCGGCAATGCGGCAGAACTTGAGCGAAGAGCCCGCGTCGGTCGTCTGCGTGATACGCCGCCGCGCAAGCCACGTATTCGTTTCCGGAGTGAGATGCGACCTCGAGACGAGCGCCAGCGGGCTGGGCCCGGCGACGCGAACGCGCAGTCGCTGGCGCTCGTCGACCGCCGCACCGGCGGTGAACGAAGCCACCTCGCTGTGATCCGAAACGGCCGAAAACAGTTGCCACTCTTCCGGCACCACCACGACACCAGCCACGGGCGTGCCGCGCTCGATGAGCGCGATGTTGACCGTGTACTCGGTTCGGCCAGCGACGAACTCGCGCGTGCCGTCGAGCGGATCGACCAGGAAGAAGCGTCCCTCGGCCAGGTCGTCGAGCGAGGGAATTCGGCCAGCCGCCACACGCTCCTCGGCCACGATGGGAATGTCGGGAAAGAGCCGCTCCAGGCGTTCGAGGATGAGGACTTCTGCGGCCTCGTCGGCCGCGCTTACCGGGCTGCCGTCTGCCTTGGTGGTCGCCGTCGTGCCGACGCGTTGCTTGACACGTACGATCTCTTCGCCCGCCAGCATCGCTGCCAGCTCCAGCTCGTGGATCAAGCGCGCGGTGTCGTTCGTCATCGCTCCCCCCCGGATAGGCCACCGCGTTGGTCCCCGACCAGCGAACCTCAGTCGGGATGCCGTTCCTCGCGTAGCGCGGCCGGTCCGGCCACTGCAAGCCGTTATGCACGCGCGGCCTGTGGGCGCCATGCGACCAATGGGGCGGCAGGAGGCGAACCCCTACTTCGTCTCCTCTGGGGCACGATGATAGATGTCGTCGGTGCGCACGATGTCGTCCTCGCCCAAATACGTGCCGATCTGCACCTCGATGATCTCGAGCGGCACGCGGCCCGGATTCTCCAGGCGATGCCATTGCGTGGCGAAAATGTAGACGCTCTCGTTCTCGCGTACGAGCCGCTCGATGTCGCCGATGGCAACCTTTGCGGTGCCCTGCACGACGATCCAGTGCTCCGAGCGGTGGTGGTGCATCTGCATCGACAGTTTGCCGCCGGGCTTGACGTGCAGCAGCTTCACCTGGAAGCGCGGGCCCAGCGACAGCGTTTCAAAATAGCCCCAGGGCCGGAAGTTGCGCAGGTGCTGCTCCTGCTCGCGCCGGTTCGAAGCCTTGAGGCGCTGCACGAGGCGACCAACATCCTGAGCGCGGCTGCGGTCGGCGACGAGCAGCGCGTCGGGCGTATCGACGATGACGAGATTGTCGACACCGATGGTGGCGACCAGCGACTTCTCGGAGTGGATGTAGCAGTCGCGCGTGTCCTCAAGGAGAGAGTCGCCTTGGCTGTAGTTGCCGTTCGTGTCGCGCGGGGCGATGTCCCATAGCGAGGCCCACGAACCGACATCGTTCCAGCCGACATCGACCGGAAACATGGCAGCCTTGTCGGTCTTCTCCATCACCGCGTAGTCGACCGAGATGTTGGGGGCGGTGGAGAATGCAACCTTATCGAGCCGCTCGAAGCCCAGGTCGTCCTTGCGCTGCGCATAGGCTTCACGTGCTGCCCTGAGGGCGTCGGGCGCCAGCCGTGCGGCCTCGTCGACAAACGTGCGGGCCTTCAGCACGAAGATGCCACTGTTCCAGAAATGCTTGCCGTCGGCGATGTAGCGTTCGGCGGTCGCGCGGTCGGGCTTTTCGGAAAAGGCGCCCACCTCGTAGGCGCCCGGGGCATCCGCGATCGCGTCACCCTGGCGGATGTATCCGTAGCCGGTGTGCGGCTCGGTCGGCTGGATGCCGAACAGTACGAGACGGCCGGAAGCCGCGACGGATGCAGCGCGCCTCACGGCCTCGACGAACTTCGCCTCATCGCGCACCACGTGGTCCGACGGCATAACGACGATGACGGCATCCTTGGCCTGTTCCAGCGCCGCGAGGGCTGCCACGAGAATTGCGGGCAGCGTATTGCGCGCGATCGGTTCCAGGATGATGGACTGCGGCTCGACCTTTGCGCGGTCGAGTTCCTCGCGCACCAGGAAGCGATGGTCGTTGTTGCACAGGAGAAGCGGGGGCGCGAAGCCGTCGCGGGCGTTGAGCCGCTTCAACGCCGCGCCCAGGAAGCTGGAGTTCTGGCCGTTGAAGAAGCGGATGAACTGCTTTGGATAGAGGGCCCGCGACAGCGGCCAGAGACGGGTGCCTGCCCCGCCCGACAGGATGACCGGAAAGATCGTCGACATTCGTGCAGGTAACTCCGGAGCACTGGCCGTAGTGCCGGCGCGAGGCGCAGACCGCTGAAAGCCCATGGTCGCCAACCTAGGTAAAAATCCGCTCAATGGATAGGCTGTTTCCACGGACTCGCGCAGCAGTGCGACAGGCCGCGATCGCCGCCGCTCAACGCAGTGGACCCCCGGTCATGGCGCAAGGCTACGGTGCGTTTACCCCGTGCGACAAATTTGCAACTATTGGTCAATTTCGGCCTGCGAGCCTCCAGTGCTGTCCTCGATTTGAGTCGGAAGCGAAGTCGCCAGGCCACACGAACCGACACCACTATTGCTCTGCAATCGTTCGTATTTAAGAGTTCTGCCGCCACCAGATTGGGCAGGCTCGCCCCTGTTCTGACCGCTTGTTTCGCACGCGCGAAGCCAATGGTCGCCCATCGGCAGATTCCACGATGCCCGATACGACAAAATGATGTAAAGTCAGGCGACTTTCCGAGAAAGGTAGAGGGTTCTCGGAAGGGGGGGATGGTGCCGTTGCGTGCGGCGGTGTGTCCTGTTGCGGGGTTGTGTCATGGTTGCGAAGTCATTCCTGATGATGGTTTTGGCCACTTTGTTGGCGCCAGCCGTCGGCATTGGGCTATTTGTCCTTCTGCAGACGATGTGACCATCGGGACTGAACGCGCATTGTGGGTGTCGCGCCTGCCTCCGGCCCATTCGGTTGCCGGTCTTCGGGCGAGGCTGGTCTGCACCGCCGTTCGTCGCAGAGCTCTTCAAAAATGACCGGTAGCGTGGCGATCGCTTTGGAATCGCGATGCGTCGGCTTGGCTGCATCCGTCAACCAGCGACGTGCCGTTGGCTATCGGCTTCCGCTGGCCGCCGACACGCGCTACAGCCTTCGCGCCGGCATCTTCTGGCCCGCCGGCGAATAGAGCCGCCAGCCCGCCAATGACACGATCGCCGACACGCAAACTGCTCGACGACTGCTTTCTGCACGATCGCGACCGGCTGAAACATGCCGAAGCCGTCGCGCTCCTTCGCGAGCGCATCACGCCCCTGACAGGAACGGAGAGCGTCGCGCTCGAGGCTGCCAACGGCCGCGTGCTGGCCGAGGATGCGGTCGCCGAGCGACCTGTGCCCGCGCACACCAACTCCGCGGTCGACGGCTTCGGCCTTGCCGTCGCTTCGCTTGTACCCGGCGACGAGACGCGGCTCGACGTCGTGGTTCGGGTTGCCGCCGGCCACGCCACGGACCGAAGCGTACCGCGCGGAGCCGCCGCACGTATTTTTACCGGCGCAGTCCTGCCCGAGGGCGTCGATACGGTCGCGATGCAGGAGGACTGCGAGGTAGCGGAGCGTGACGACAATGGCGATGCGCGCGTCATCCTTGTTCCCTCTGGCCTCAAGGCTGGCGCCAACGTCCGCAAGGCGGGAGAGGATGTGGCCGCCGGTGCCGCCCTGCTGGAAGCCGGCGCACTGCTGCGCCCGCAGGATCTGGCGGCGCTCGCCTCCATCGGGGTTGCAAGTGTCACCTGCCGCCGCCGTCTGTCGGTTGCCGTAATTTCAAGCGGCGACGAGATCGTGCGTCCCGGCGCCCGACCGCTCGGCAAGGGGGAGGTCTATGATGCCAACGCGCCGATGCTGGTGGCGCTGGCGCGCGCGGCCGGGGCGGAGGTCACCGACCTTGGCGTGTGGCCTGACGACGAATCCCAGATTACGTCGCGCCTGCGTGAGGCTGCGCAGCGGTTCGACGTCCTGTTGACGTCGGGCGGCGCCTCGCGTGGCGAGGAAGACCACATGGTCGCCGCCCTCGATGCGCTGGGCAAGCGCCACCTGTGGCAGCTCGCCGTCAAGCCGGGGCGGCCCATGTCTTTCGGGCAGATCGGCGACACCATCATGGTCGGGCTGCCTGGCAACCCGGTCGCGGTGTTCGTCTGCTTTCTCATGTACGTCTTTCCCATGCTGCGGCGCTTGGGGGGCGCACCCTGGCGCGAACCGCGCCGCTATCCGCTGCCGGCGGGCTTCAAGATCGGCAAGCGCAAGACCGGACGGCGTGAGTTCCTGCGGGGCTGGCTCGAGATCGAGGCGGGTCGCCTCGTCGTTCGCAAATTCGACCGCGACGGCTCTGGCCTGATTACCGGTCTGCGCGTTGCCGAGGGGCTGATCGACATCCCTGAGGACCTCCCCGAGGTGCGAGTGGGGGATGCGGTGTCATTTATCCCGTTCGCCGAGTTCGGCATCACGGCTTGAGGGCACAGCACATCGTCCATGTCTGACCTCAGCCGGCTCGCTTTCGAGCCTCGCCACCTTGGCGTCCCGGTGAGGACAATCGCGCGCCACAAACCACGCCTAACACGACGGCATCAACTTCTCGTCTGGGCACCATTGCGGCGACCGGAACATGCTGAGCCTCGTGCGCCTGCTGACGCGCATCATCGAGCTGATCGTTGCCATACCGGTGCGCAGCGTGCGCTTCGTCACCGATTGGGTAGCCTTCAATCCGCGCCTTGGCCCGTTGCGCCATGTCGCGACCGCCGCAATCCTTTATGTCGTCTTCGCGCTCGTGCTCGTCTATGTCGTGGCGCCGCTGCGCGGCATCATCGGCAGCCAGTATCTGGCCGACAACCTGCACTATTCCGCAGAGCGCTGGCTGGCGACCGCCATTTACGACAGCCGCGGCAGCTTCGTGGGCACCTTCGATCCGCGCCTCGATAGCCAGCGTGATGTGAACTACACAGACGAGGCGATCGAGGTCGGCAGCTACGTCGCCAATCCGGATCATAAGTCGATCCCCGTGCGCGAGGTGCCCGAGCAATACTGGCGCTGCCTCAAGTATCACGAGGATCGCTATCTGGGCGGGCCGCTCAATCCCTACGGCATCGACCTCATGGGCGTGCTGAAGATCCCGTTCTCGACCGTGCGGCGATCGATTGCAGCGCACCGGCCAAGTCTGGGTGTCGGCGGCTCGACGTTGCCGATGCAGTTTGCGCGCGTCATCTTCAAGACGCCGCCGCGGTCCGACGAGGATGCGCTGACCAAGCTGCGCCGCAAGCTCGCGGAGTGGTGGATGGCGCCCGTCATCTATCACACCCTGACGAGCGGCGGAGACGACACGCCGCTGCGGCAATGGGCGGCCAACCACCTGTGGCTCGCGCAGCGCACGGGCGGATCGCCGCTGCACGGCGTGGAGGTCACGAGCCGCATCGTGTTCGGCAAGGAGGCGCGCGATCTGTCGGTTGCCGAGCAGTTCGTGCTGGCGTCCGCCGTCAACAAGCCGATCATCCTGCTCGAAGGGTCCGACCGACTTAATGCCGTGCGCACGGATCGCTGGCGCTACATCGCCGAGGTGCGCGCACGCGTTTGCGCCGAAAAATTGATCGAGGATGCCGAGGAGCAGCGCCGCGTCGTATTCGATCTCGTCAATCTTGCCGGCGGCCCGCCCGATCCGCACGTCAAGCCGCGCCTGCAGGTTGCGCTCGACACCTATGCGTCAGCCTATGCGCGCCGTGCGCAGGCCAATCCGACGATCCGCGCCAACGTACTGCTGCCGGCGGCGCGCTTCGGACTGCGTGAGGAAATGAAGGAGCGCTATGGCTATGCTTGGCGCGATCGCGTGCGCGGGATCACGACGACCTTCGATGCGGCGGAGAACATTGCCTTCAACGCCGAGGTGGAGCGCGCTCTTGCAGCGCTCGACGGCAAGCTGGGACCTAAACTCAACCCCGGCTTCACGCTCGATCCGGCGAAGGTTGGCGTCTCGGGCCGTATGCCCGATGTCGTCGTCGTAGCGGCCAACGTGCGCGGCGAGATCGTACGCTACTTCGAGACTGGCGAAACCGCGCCCTACTTTGGGTCGATCAGTGCCCGCGCGCGCAGCGACGGCTCTTATGAGCGATCGCGGGAATCCCGCATGATCGCCTCGACAGGCAAGATGCTCGCCGCCATCGCCATCGCCAACTCGATGCGCGACACGACCGAGACCCTTTACCTCGACACGGATGCCCCGTCCGTGGGGCTGGAGACCTGCCGGCACGGCGGCGGTCAGCGCCGGGGGCGCAAGGCGCTCGTCGCCTTCGCCTGTTCGCTCAACAATCCCGTCGCAAACCGCACGGCGCGCGTCGGCCAGGCGCGCGTGAGGGCGCTCATCGATCAGTTCGGCTTCACCATGCCGCCGCCAGGGCCCGACGGCGCCGGCACGCCGCCCTCCACAGCCGTGGTTTTGGGCCAGATTGCGGGCGCGCCGCGTCGTGTGCATCAAATGTCGGGTGTCATCCTGGCATCCCTCGTCGGCCAGCGTTCAGGGCCGGTGCCATTGCCCAGCCTGGTCAAGAGCTACGACCAGTCCGCGCAGTTGGCTGATGCCGTCTCCTCGCCGCGGGAGGAAGCGGCCCGCATTGCGCCTGCGCGGGTGATCCATCGAGCCGCTAATCCGCTCGTGCGCGCGCTTCTGGAAGCGCCACTCTGCTATTCGTCGCACAAGACCTCGCACGGCACGCTCAAGAGCCTTGCTCACTGGTGCGCGGCGCGGCGGGCAGGCGTCCGTCTGCATTTTGCCAAGACCGGAACGCAGGTGAACCTCGACCCCGACGCGAGTGTCGATACGTGGATCACGGGCGGTGTGCAGTTCGCGAGCGGTGCGGCGTATTCCTATGTGGTGCTCGTCGGCACGGGCTCGGCCAGTGAGCCGTTCGCGCGGCGCGTGCATGCGGCCGACATCACGCCGCTGGTCGAGACACTGCTTGTCAGTCTCGAGAAGCATGCGCGCGACAACCCCGAGCCCAAGCTGCTGCCTCCTCCACCGCCTCCGCCACCGGCCACACCCTTGGCTGATGCGGGCAGCGCTGCGCGTGTGGCGACGGGTGCGATCGTGAGGGGACAGCCGCGCGCGGTCACGCCCACAGACTTGGTGCGCCGCGGCCTGACGGGCGACTGAGCGAAGCGATACGGCGCGGTTTGCTGCGTTTCGTGACGTCCCGGCGCATCTGAACTTTTCCACACTGCCCTTTGAAGGCCCATCGCGAGCCACACGCGCGCCGCACTGGCGACAAGAAACCCAGATACTTCCGACGGCATGGTGGTGTCCGATGGGGCACGGCGCGGCCACCTGCTTTTCCGGTCGCACTTCGTCCTCGTCCGACAGTCGCATGACGTGCCCGCGACCGTGCGTGCGCGCAGGCGGTGGTGGCAGAAAGACGGGTTTCCAATGGCGTTTCGTAGAGAGCCGGACGATGTGCGCACGCGGACGAGCACACGCAGCGGCGCGCGCGACGTGTCGATGAGCGACGGCGACTGGATGGAGCAGGATGCGCCGCCGCGCGACCTCAAGAAAATGGCGCTCGTCGTCGGCCTGGGACTTCTCTCCTGGGTTGCCACCTACATCGGCATGCTGGAGCTGATCCAGGCGAATATGGGCGATCTTCCCCTCACCCATAAGGGTGTGATCGGCTTCTCGGTCGCGATGCTCATGATCATGATCGTCTGGTTGCTCGACCAGATGTTCGCGCCGATCCCGCTGGCGACCAAGCTCACTTACGTCGCCGGCTATGTGTTCCTGACGATCATCTCCGTGGGCTTTGGCTTCGGGTTCTACTGGAAGGTACTCGAGAGCCGTTCGGAGGCCGCGCGCTCCGCCGAGTCCGCGATCGGACAGGTGCAGTCGTCGCTGCATGCGGCCGCCACCCGCATGACACAGCTGTCGACAACGCTCGAGCAGCTCAATCAGGTGTCGACCGAGAAGGCCGAGATCGAGCGTACGCGTGGAGCGTCCTGTCCGAACAGCCGGCCCGGTGACGGCCCGCGGCGCAAGCTGCGTGATGAGGATGCGCAGCGTTTCGCGTTTGCCGCCGAATTCGTCAAGACGCGCGTGGGTACAGTCAACGGTGACCTGACGGCTCTTGATGTCGACTTGGTGAAAATCGTTTCCGACGATGCTTCCATCATCGATGCCAAGACCGGCACGCGTAACGAGTTCCTGCGCACCCTCGGCCGCAAGCTCGATCTCACGGTGACCGGCTTCAACGCCTTCCGCACCGACCCGCAGTTGAAGCAGCTGCGGCAGGATCTGGCCGAGCGCGCCGACAAGACGGTGTTTCCCGATTCGCGCGGCGGCACGTTCGCCTGCCCCGATCCGCAATTGCAGCAGGCCCTGAAGGGCGTGGTGCGCGCTATCGATCAGCTCCCCGATCTGGAGAAGCCCAAGATCGCGGCGGTCGAGGGCTCGGAAGCGACAATCGAGGCATTCCGTCGCCTGACCGCGACGCTGTTCGGGCTCGCTTCGTTGAAACTGCCGCCGTCCGCCGAAGAGTTGCGCGAGCTGCAGAAAAAGGCGGTGCAATCGGTCGAAGCCTCGCCCGCCGTGCAAAAGGCGCTCGCCGGCGAGACGGTCGCCGGCCTGTCGAAGCGCGACTACGTTCCTCTTGCGATCGCACTGTTCGTCGATCTGTGTCTGCTGCTCGTCTCGATGAGCCGGCCGATGAACCGCCTGGGCAGCCTGGTGCCCAAGATGCGCGAGGCCGAGCGCGGGCCGGTTATCCAGATCCTGTCGCGGTTCAACGAAATTCACCGTGACGACGAGATCCGGCAGAACTTCGAGGTGTTCCGCCACGTCGTCTTCGACTTCCACGGTGCCTACTACGTCGCGGTGCC
>JBFWNY010000047.1:0-25701 GCA_050250815.1 Hyphomicrobiaceae bacterium | reverse complement strand
AGCCTCGAACTCCTTCAGGATCGCGATGATCTGCTGCTCGTTGAACCGGCTCTTACGCATGACGTCCGTCTCCTCGTCTTGGGACGGACTCTACATCAGATCGGGGGCATTTCAGGGGGCAGGGTCACACGATATGGTGGCGTTCATGGCCCCCATCGCCCTCGTTGTGCCTCACTTTCTCGCGAGACTCCGAATCGCTTCATCGGCAGTGGGGGGAGACTAAGCCGGGTGACGACATTTGCGATGTCGCGCCTCCGGGGGGACTCTAGCCATGAGCAATGCAACCGTCACCGATGGCGGGCGGCCAACGCTGTCCGGTCCGGACGCGCCGCCGCCGCTCGCCCAGAGATCACCTCTGGCGTTCGGCAAGAGTGGACGCTACCGGGTCGCCGGCTGGCGCTACGTGCGCAATGCAGGCGCGTACCGTTTTGCCGCGCCGAAGGGCTTGGCCACCGCGCCCAGGGAGAGCCGGACGATCGAGGAGATCCAGACAGCTGAAGTCAGCCGGCGCCACACACGTCTGATGGTCGGTCTGTTCGCCGGTCTCGCCATCCTCGTGACCTTGGGGATCGTGGGCGACATGATGATGCGCACGGGCTGAACGGAAGAGCCGGCCCGCCCTCACTTGACTTCCAATATAGTCGGCCAATTGTTGCGTTGTTATGCTGTTTCCATAAATTTGAAGGGCCTCATTGGCCAGAGCAATTGCCTCATAGTTGTTCCAGTAGTCTTGTAGATGCTGAGATAGCGAATTCGGCTGATACCATTCATTGGGGAACTATACGCAGGCATTATTTAACTCCGTATCGCCTCTTTTAAGCGGCATGATCAATTTTGTGAGCACGCTGAGGCCGATGAACCCATGGGGCCGGCCACCAGGGTCACTCTACCGGAACAGGTCATTGCGACCAGCGCATGATGCCGCAACTTGCAAGTTGCGCATGTTACAAAGGCCACCGCGTACTCATAGTCTGCAGGCTGTTCTCGCCGACGCACCCAGTGGTAGTCTCCGTCGGCCCGAGAACAAGCGCCATGTTCCTTCACGTCCGCAAATGAAATCTCAGTGCTCTCTAAAAAAACCGCTTCCGGCATATTCGCCTTTTCAAACCACGAACGACCTTCTTTCGTTTTCAGAAGCCAGTTTCTGGCGAACTGGACGGCCTTTTCGTTCGAGTTGATCGGGCACGCCCAGCACGACGCAACGACAAGGCTTACAAGGCAGACCAAGAGAATTCGGTAATGCAGGCCTTAGCCGGACGCACAATGGCGCTCCCTTTGAGGCAATCATCACAGACCTCCCGGCCCCGCCACGCGCATCTGGAATGCGCCGGCATTCTCATTCGCGGCGGCATCCAGCGTGCCGCTGGCCGCTCCCTGCAGGAACGCATCGGCAGGGCTGATGGCGCCCTCCGGCGGCGTCACGCTGACAATGCCGGTGTGGCTGCCCCATCGCCTTCTCCGAATTTACGCTGCATCGGCTAGAAAATGCGGTCTATTGCGGACCGAAACCCGATCCGAAAAAAATTATGCAGAAAGCTGGCACTAGCAAGCCGAAGATGTTGGCGCCCACATAAATCTTGAAGCACATTCTGGAAAAGTGTTTCAGATGCGTATTCTCGCAGAATGTATTATTCCAAGGATTGCGAACCAGAGGATAGAGATCGCAATTCTTTCTTTGATCCTCTGGAGCAAGAGCATAGGCTATTCGGTAAAGGCGCCATAACGAGATCTCGAGCATTATGATTAGCAGCACGATGTAGCCTATCACCACAAAGAAAAGCATCATCACACCCCTCCCGCCTGCGCCACGCGCATCTGGAACGCGCCGGCGTTGTCGTTCGCGGCGGCATCGATCGCGCCACCGAATTGTCTGGGCGGGCGATTCATGCGCTCGCTCGCGCTCGCACGATCTCGCGCCCGGGGACCGAACAGGCTCGGGCCGAAACTGCTGCCACGCGGCCCGACGATGGCCCACCTGCGCTTCGAGCGGCACCGTGTACGTGCGAGCACCAGCCCCCCGTGTGGCGACGTGGTGAAGCTGCCCTCAATCGTGGCGCCTACGCCAATACCCACTCCCCACTGGTAAAATGCCTCCCATGTGCCGTCTGGAAATCGCACAAGGCCGATTTCCAATTGACCACCCGCAACTACACCCAATTCGATGCCAAGTGAACATACAGCGGTATTTGCAGAAAGTTGACTTCCGGTCATGATAATCTCTCCAACAAGGATCGATTTGACGGTCAGCGGCAGTAAGCCAGTATCAGGATTGCACCACAGAATGGCCAAGCGATCGCGGCCAGGAGAAGCTTCTGCGGGAGATATTCCTCGAATGGGCCCACAATAAATTTCGTGATTTCCTTCTGGCTCCAGTGAAAAAGCACGAGATAAATACCGGCTGCTGCTGAAAGACACAGCACAATCGCCGCGACGAGGCGGAGGACCAGACATATTTCGCTCATGCAAGATCTCTGTCGAATGCGCCGGCGAATTGTCTGGGCGGGCGATTCACGTGCACGCCTCTCGCACGATCGCGCGCCGTCGGGTCCAGCAGGCCGGGGCCTGACATGGTCGTGGCTTTCATACGATGCAACGTCATAGCGTCCGCACCTCCTTGCCGGCGGCACCCGCGGCGACGAACTTGATCGGATCGTTCGGGAACACCTTGGCTTTCAGGTCCTTGACCATTTCCTCCGCGCCGCCGAACGGCGCGATCACCTCCACCACCCACAGCCGATCGCCCGACTTCCAGTCCTGCGGGCGCAGCTTCGCTGTGCCTTGCGCGAGCGCTGCCCGACCTCGGCGGAAACGCGCAAGGGCCCCGTGTACCGCTTCCCGTGTACCAGTTAAGCGCCCACAATCCCTTGCAATGCAGAGAAGTTAAGCTTCTTGAGGGACATAGGATGGTGCTGCCGGTGAGGATTGAACTCACGGCCTCTCCCTTCGTCACACCGACACTTTCGTGCCCGCCGTCCCCGCGTTCGGAGCCGGCGTTCGTGCGCTGGACCATCCCTTCATCATGGGCCGCACCACAATGGATGCTGCCGTTAGATGCCGCCCGTCTGGCCTCTACACCTTCCCGACGCGTGCGGGCTTGGCTCGGGATTGCCGTCGGACGCCTCCAGGAGGCCGGTCGGTTTCCCCGAATTTGGGCGGTGATGCACCGGGCGTTTCCACCCGGGCTGGCAAAACTTACCAAGGGAGTGCTCTACCACTGAGCTACGGCAGCAGACCCTGGCAGCTTCCCGGCCGGTGAGACGGCTCGTTGGAACACGTCGCGGCAAATCTGAAGCTGCGTCGGACACAAGGCTGTCCCTGCTCCGGACGGCGCCGCCGTTCGAAGCGGGCGCACACTGCCACAAGCCTCCCAGGGCGGCAAGCCGGTTTCCCGCCCACCCACGCGAGGGGCTCGACGCAGGCTGCGAAATGGTGTGAGTGGCATTGCGGAAGCCTGCGGGCCGTGGCACTGGCCCGCCGCTTGCAGCGGCACTGTTTCGGTCGAAGCATGTGGCCCAGGGGACCGGCCGCGTGAGTAGCTGAGCCGAAGGGGCAGCGAGGGCAAAGTGGGCAAGGACGACACCCATGGCGGCGGCAGCAGGGCTGCCACCCGCAAGGCTCGGCTGGAAGCCGAGCTGAGGGCCAATCTCAAGCGGCGCAAGGATCTGATGCGCGCGCGTGCGCATCAAGAGGAGCGGCCCTCCCCCGGCGGCAACCGCGATGCGCCGCCCCAGGGCCCGGCGGACGATTGAGTGACCGGGGCACCGGGCGTATGCGGTACCGGAAACGGATTGGAAAGCGAATCGGGGCACCACCGGATCGCGCATGACACAAGCTCCTGCCGGACCTCTAACTCCAGCGGGCGAACAGCGGCACTATCGGAACGGCACACATGGATCGCATCAAGATCATCGGCGGCAACAAGCTCAACGGCACCATCACCATTTCCGGCGCCAAGAACGCCGCACTGCCGCTGCTCATCGCCACGCTGCTGACGGCCGACCGGCTGACACTCAAGAACGTTCCCAACCTCGCCGATGTGAACCTGCTGCTGCGCATCCTGCGCAACCATGGCGTGGATCTGGCCGTGGACGGCAAACGGCCCGGGCTCTCCCCGCATCTGGGTGAGACCATTCACCTGACGGCACGCGACATCGTCGACACCACCGCACCCTATGAGATGGTAAGCCGCATGCGCGCCAGCTTCTGGGTACTCGGCCCGCTCATCGCCCGCATGGGGCAGGCGCGCGTGTCCCTGCCAGGCGGTTGCGCGATCGGCACACGTCCGGTCGACCTGCACCTGGAGGGCCTGAAGGCACTTGGGGCGGAAATCGACATCGAAGGAGGTTACGTCGTCGCCCGCGCACCGCGTGGCCTCAGGGGCGCGCGGATCGTGTTCCCCAAGGTTTCCGTCGGCGCAACGCACAACGTCCTGCTTGCCGCAGCGCTGGCCAAGGGCGAAACGGTGATCGAGAACGCCGCGCGCGAGCCCGAAGTCGCCGACGTCGCCCGCTGCCTCGTCAAGATGGGAGCGCAGATCGAGGGCATCGGCCATTCGACGCTGCGCATCCAGGGCGCAAGCCGCCTGGAGGGAGCTGTCCATACCGTGCTTCCCGACCGCATCGAGACGGGTACGTTCGCCTACGCCGTGGCGGCGACCGGCGGCGATGTGACGCTCGAGGGAACGAGCGCTGAGCTGCTCGAAACCGCGCTCGACGCCCTGCGCAAGGTCGGCGCCACGGTGACGCCGGTGGACAACGGCATCCGCGTGACCCGCAACGGTGCCGGAATCGATCCGATCAGCATTGAAACGCAGCCATTCCCCGGCTTTCCGACCGATCTGCAGGCCCAATTGATGGCACTCGTCACGACCGCGCGCGGCACGAGCGTCATTCGCGAGACGATTTTCGAGAACCGCTTCATGCACGTGCAGGAGCTGGCCCGGCTCGGCGCCGACATCAAGCTGCACGGCGACACCGCCACCATCAAGGGCGTGCCCAAGCTGCGCGGCGCACCCGTCATGGCCACCGATCTGCGCGCCTCCGTGTCTCTCGTCATCGCCGGCCTCGTCGGCGAGGGAGAGACGACCATCAACCGCGTGTATCACCTGGACCGCGGCTTCGAGCGCCTCGAGGAGAAGCTGACGCACTGCGGTGCCCAGATCGAGCGCATCACGGCGGGCTGAAGGCCTGTCGGGTCCATGATCGCGACCCGCACCGCCCGCTGGTGCGGGTCGGTTGCGCGAGCCCGGTCTGCCCGCTATCACTCCTCGCACTCCGGGCTGCGGCCGACATCGCAGCCTGCGCCGCAACCCTGATGGCAGCAGAAGCGGGCACGCTAGGCGACGCCCGGCCGAGCGCCTGCGAAGACCCGTGATGGCCGACAATCCGCCGCTCAAGCTGCTCGCGCTCGACGACGAGGACCTGGCAATCCTATCCGCGCATCTCCAGGACGCCGTGATGCGCGTCGGCGATATGACCTATCTGCCAGGTGCCAAGCGCTTTGCGGCGGTGCTGAACCGCTTCGACTGGCTGGGCACACTCGCTTCCGGCGGCGACCAGATGCTGGCGCGGCGACGGGCCGGATTGCGTTTCGAGCGCGTTCTGAGTGCGCGCCGCATGGGCATCGACCTTGCGCGCAGGAACGACGTGCTCTCGCTGCTGTCGGTGACTGCGACCCATGCCGGGCAGGACGATCCAGGAGGACGGATCAGGCTCGATTTCTCCGGCGGCACCGCCGTCGAGCTGGTGGTCGAGTGCATAGAGGTCGAGCTGCGCGATCTGGGCGCCCAGTGGCAGACCGGAAGGCAGCCGACGCACGATCCCGACCCATCCGCGCAAGGCGGAGCGGCCTGAGGCAACGGTTGAAGCAGTTCGAGCGGACCGGCCATCTGGCGCCGACCGCGTTCGATAATCGAGAGGCGGCCGAGAGGCCGAGAAGAGATGCCCAAGCGGCTATCGACATCCGACCCGGCGTTCGAAACCCAGTTCCGCGCCTTCCTTGCCGAGAAGCGTGAAGTCTCGGCGGACGTCGACCGTGCCGTCGCCGACATCGTGGCTGACGTCCGCCGCCGAGGCGACGACGCCCTCATCGAGTTGTCGCGCAAATTCGACCACGTCGACCTCGACCGGATCGGACTGCGTATCACGGCGGACGAGATCGGAAGGGCGCGCGAGAGCTGCTCGGCTGAGACGCTTCAGGCGCTCGAAATAGCGCGGGAGCGGATCGCCTCTCACCACCAGCGCCAGCGGCCCACCGACGACCGCTACCGCGACCCGCTCGGCGTCGAGCTGGGCGACCGCTGGACGGCGGTGGAGTCAGCGGGCCTCTACGTTCCGGGCGGGCTTGCATCCTATCCCAGCTCCGTTCTCATGAACGCCGTACCGGCCCACGTCGCCGGCGTTCCGCGCATCGTGATGGTGGTGCCGGCGCCGCGCGGCGAGCTCAATCCGCTGGTGCTGGCGGCAGCCGATGTTGCCGGCGTCACCGAAATCTATCGCATCGGCGGTGCGCAGGCGGTTGCCGCGCTCGCTTACGGCACGCAGAGCATCGCGCCCGTCGTCAAGATCGTCGGTCCCGGCAATGCCTATGTCGCTGCCGCCAAGAGGCAGGTGTTCGGCACGGTCGGCATCGACAGCATCGCGGGCCCGTCGGAAGTGCTGGTCATTGCCGACCGCGACAACAATCCGGAGTGGATCGCCGCCGATCTTCTGGCGCAGGCCGAGCACGACACGGCCGCGCAATCGGTTCTCATGACCGACGATGCCGGTTTCGCGGACGCCGTGGAAGCCGCCGTCGCCAGCCAGCTCAAACGCCTGCCACGCGGAGAGATCGCGGGCGAGAGCTGGGCCTCGTTCGGCGCCATCATTCTACTGCGCTCGCTCGACGAGGCGCCCCCGCTCGCCGACAGGTTCGCCGCCGAGCACCTGGAAATCGCGACGGCCGACGCGGACGAACTGGCAGACCGGATCCGCAATGCCGGCGCCATCTTCCTGGGCCGGTACACGCCCGAGGTGATCGGCGACTATGTAGCCGGCTCGAACCACGTGCTCCCGACTGCACGCAGCGCTCGCTTTTCCTCAGGGCTCGGCGTGCTGGACTTCATGAAGCGCACATCGATCCTGAAGCTCGACGAGACGGCACTGGCAAAGCTCGCCAAGCCTGCCATGACGCTTGCGCGCGCCGAGGGGCTGGAGGCGCACCGTCGGTCAGTCGGCATGCGCATCGGCGCGAACGAGGAGTAGGCCGATGTCAGACAGCACCCCGGCGGCCGAGAACCAACGCGAGCGGCTGTACGCCATCGAGCTCGATCCCAAGTCCATCTCGCACTCCAACGCCAACATCGAGCACGAGCGCGAGGTGGCGATCTTCGACATCCTCGACGGCAACACGTTCAGCGTGGAAGGCCGTGTAGACGGCCCCTACCGGCTGCACCTCGCTCTGGTCGAGCAGAGACTGCAGCTCACTGTCGGCAACACAGTTCAGGAAGCGCTCGTCACGCACCTCCTCTCGCTCACACCTTTCAAGCGCATCATCAAGGACTACTTCATCGTCTGCGACAGCTACTACGAGGCGATCCGCACCGCGCCTCCATCGCGCATACAGGCCATCGACATGGGCCGCCGCGGCCTTCACGACGAAGGCAGCCGCGTTCTGACGGAGCGCCTGGCAGGCAAGATCACGGTCGATTTCGACACTGCGAGGCGCCTGTTCACGCTGATCACGGCGCTGCACTGGAAGGGTTAGGCGTTGGCCGCACAGGGCGACTTGCCAGCTGCAGTGCTGTTCGTCTGCTCGATGAATGCGGTGCGCTCGCCGATGGCGGCAGCAATCCTCAGGCATCTGGCCGGACACCGCGTGCGCGTCGCCTCCGCCGGTGTGCGAGCCGGCGACGTCGACGGCTTCGCGGGCGCGGTCATGAACGAGTTGGGGATCGACATTACCGATCATCGCCCGCGCGCGCTCGCCGACCTCGACGGCCAGACGTTCGACCTGGTGGTTTCACTGTCGCCGGAAGCGCATCATCAGGCGCTGGAGCTGACGCGCACCATGGCCGTCGACGTCGAGTACTGGCCGACGCTCGATGCGACCATCAACCTCGGCCGCGGCAACCGCAACCAGATGCTGTCGGCCTACCGCAAGGTGCGCGACGATCTGTTCAAGCGTATCCGCACACGATTCCGCCTGGACGGTGGCCCCAGCCTGTAACCCGCGCCTTGACGCGCTTACGCGCTTTTCTCGCGGACGACGAAGAACGTCTCCTTCGCGCCGACCCCCTTGATGTCGATTTCGCCGCGGCTCTCCAGCTCAAAGCCTCCAACGAGCCGTTGGCGGCACGCAGGGCAGACGAGGATGCGCCCCGGCGACGATCGGTTCTCGAGCCGCGCGGCGAGATTTACGGTATCGCCCCACACGTCATAGCTGAACTTGCGCGTTCCGATGACGCCGGCCATCACCGGGCCCGAGGCGATACCGATCCTGATCTGAATGTCGAGACCTGTGCGCTCGCGCAAACGCGCTATGGCGTCGAGCATGTCGAGTGCGAGCCGAGTAAGCCGCCCGGCATGGTCCGGCACCGGCTCGGGGACACCGGCAGCCGCCATGTAGGCGTCACCGATCGTCTTGATCTTTTCCACGCCATGCCTGGCCGCCAGCGCATCGAATTCGCGCACGATAACGTTCAGCACCTCGACGACCCGCTCCGCACCCAGGCGGCGCGCCAGCGGCACGAAGCCAGAGATATCCGAAAACAGGATCGACGCGTCCTCGAAGCTGTCGGAGATGGCATCGTCCGGCCGCAGTTGCAGCCGTTCGACCACACTGTCCGGCAATATGTTGCGCAGCAGCCGGTCGGTCTCCGCCTTTGCATTCTCGACCATTCGGTAGGCGTACCATACCGTCACTGCGATCAACGCAAACGTCGTGATGGTCGCCTGCGTGTAGAGATCGTTGAGGATGCGCGCATTGGGGGGGATAAGCGCCGTCTCAGACGGGAAGACGAACCACGTGTAGAGGTGCAGCGCGAGCCCGCTCAGGACCACGGCGAGCGCCAGCCAGACGCGCTTCAGCCCGAATACGAAAAACGGTGCCGCCGCCCCGATGAAGAAATGCAGCTGCGGCCCCGCATCACGGCCGATGTAGAAGGCAATCGCCGTGAGAGCCACCCACTCCGTCGCCACGATCAACAGACCGCCGGCGATTTCGTTCAGACGATGGGTCAGCGGCACCAGCGCGACCACGGCGGCGATCGCCAGGTTGATGAGCACCAGCGGACGGTACTCGGGGCCCTCCGTCAGTGTGTATTGGACGGCGAAGGCGACCGTCACAAGCACGATGAAGTAGGCGAACAAGTTGAGGATCATCAGGCGGCGACGCACTTCGATCGGGTAGTCCGAGGTGCCCGCTTCCACGATCGAGCCCAGGAATATGCCGATGGGTCCGAGCCAACGCTTCACGCGCGTGATCGTACCCACGCCCTGCCGTCGCAAAGGATCGATCATGGCGTGCGACCGCTTTCGCCCGGAGGGTGGATCGAAGCCGGCGTGATCTCGTCGATGGTCATGACTACCGCGCGCGACAGCTCGTCTGTTGCGGACGGCAATCTACTCCACGCCGGCCGACAGCGTCAGCTGCTCGATATCGCACTCGAACTGGTTGCCCTTGCGGGTGATGGCGCCACTCGACTCCAGCATCGACAGCGCGGTGTTGACCTTCGGCCTACTAGCGCCGATGAGGAGCGCCAGTTCGCCCTGGGACATGCCCAGGTCAATCATCACGGTACCGTCCTCAACCCCCGGCTTCTTCTGGCGCGCGGCGGCCAGGAAGAAGCGGGCAAGCCGCACCTCGATCGGGCACAGCGCAATGGCCTCCAGCTGCTGGTCCGCCTCACGGATGCGCCGGCACAAGAAGCGCACGACCGCATCGACCAGATGCGGCCGCTGCTCGGCCAGCCGCATGAAGGCGGCGCGTCCCAGCGACAGCGCCTGCGTCTTGACGACCGCGGTTGCATCCGCCGACCGCGGCCCCTCGTCGAGCATGGCGATCTCGCCGAAGATGCTGCCGGGCTCCGCATGCGCGAACGACAGCTCGCGGCCCTCGCTGGTCAGCACCGAAAGACGCACGCGGCCGTTGATGACGAGGTAGACGTCGCGGCCGGGATCGCCGCGTGTGAAAATCACCTGGCTGGCGTCGAATGAGACCTCGCGCATCTCGTGCAGCAGCGCCCGCCGGTCCGCATCGTCGAGCGGCTCGAGCAAGGCGGCGTCCTGCAGCAGCTTCAGGTACTGCTCGTTGCCAGCCATCGCCCTATCCTCTCTGCTACCGCCGGGCCATCGCCGGCTCGCGCCCGTGTTATCCCGTCCTGCGTGTCCGGTGGCAACGCCTTTTCGCACGCACTTGCAAATCTCGGGGGCCCTCTGCATTCTCCCGGCGCCCGCCCGGCGAGGTTCCTCCGCGTCCTCACGGCAGTCGCGCCGTCCGCATCTGCGGGCAGCCGGCTCAAAGGCCCGAGCGCGCCACAACTTTGCCGACCGGCGTTGCGACCAGTGTCTCGTGCGGTCAGCACCGTCCGTTCGCGCCACGGAGTTTCCATGACCTCGCCCAAAGAGGCCCTGCTCAACGTATTGAGGCGTAGCGACACGCCCCGCCGCCAGACCCTGCGCGAGCAGATGGCGCGTGTCCGCGCCGCCGAGCCGGGCCAGCTCCATAGCCAGCCCAAGCTCGTGCTGGCGAGCGGCAGCCCACGCCGTCTCATGCTGTTGTCACAGATAGGGATGACGCCCGATGCTGTGCGCCCATCCTCGGTGGACGAGACGCCACAGAAGGGCGAGATGCCGCGCGCCCTGGCGAACCGGCTGGCACGACTGAAGGCGGAGGCGGCACGCGACCAGATCGCCGACGACCGCGGCATTGCCGACGCCTATGTGCTCGCCGCCGATACCGTGGTCGCGGTTGGCCGGCGCATTCTCATGAAGCCCCAGTACATCGAGGAGGCGGCGTCGGCTCTGCAGCTGCTGTCGGGGCGGGCCCACCGGGTCCTCACCGGGCTGTGCCTGATCACCCCCGACGATAAGCTGCGCACCAAGATCGTCGACACGCGCGTGCGCTTCAAGCACCTGTCGCGCTCCGAGATCGAGGCCTACATCGCCTCACGCGAATGGCGGGGAAAGGCCGGCGGCTATGCCATACAGGGATTTGCCGGAGCTTTCGTCCAGCGGCTCGTCGGTTCGTACACGAATGTGGTCGGACTGCCGCTGACCGAGGTGGCTGGCATGCTGGTCACCGAGGGCTTTCCTCTCCACTTCGCCTGGGCGCGCGCGGCGGATCTGGAGCCGGAGTAGCCATCCGGTTTTCCATCGCTGCGACGTTGCTGGCCATAGCCAAGGAGTATGAACGATTACGGGAGATGCCGATGCTCCTCGCACCGCGATGACCGCGCGCTGCCCGATTTGCCGCCGGCCGACGCTGGCGGCCTTCCGCCCGTTCTGCTCGCGCCGGTGCGCGGACGTCGACCTCGGCCGTTGGCTCGGCGGCTCCTATGCCATTGCCGTGACTGACAGAGACGACGACGAGGACGGCGAGAACATCAACGCCATCCTGCAGGCGCAGGCACGGGCCAAGGGTGACGAACGGGGATAACGCCACGGTCCGGCGGTGGCCTCGCACCGCATCGGCCTGCCGATCCGCCGCCTGTGCTGTAGAGTCCTCCTCGACTCTTGGTGGCGCGGCTTGGACGGGACGTAGCTCAACATGACGGAAATGGCTCAGGCAGCGCTCGGCGTGCTGCTGATCCCGCTCATCGTGCTCGCATTCTCGGAGAACCGTTCGGCGCTCGGCACAATGACCGCCGTGCGCGTCGTCGGCGCCACGATCGCCTTGCAGGCCGCGATCGCCCTCGTTCTGCTTAAGGTGCCCGCTGCCCAGGTCTTCTTCCAGGCATTGGGAGGTGCGGTCGAGGCTCTGCAAAGGGCCACGGAAGCCGGCGCACGCCTCGTCTTTGGCTATCTTGCCGGCGCGCCGGCGCCGTTCGAGCGGAATGCCCCGCAGAACGACTTCATCATCGCCTTCCGCGTGCTGCCGGTGATCCTGGTGCTCAGCGCCCTTGTTCGCCTCCTCTACTATTGGGGTGTCCTGCAGCGGGTGGTCGGCGGCTTCGCTTATGTGCTGCGCCGGGTGATCGGCATCGGCGGACCGCTGGCGACCGTATCGGCGGCCTCACTCTTTCTCGGCCTCGTCGAGGCCCCGCTGCTCGTGCGCCCCTACCTGGCCGCCATGGGGCGTGGTGCCCTGTTCGCGATGATGTGCGTCGTAATGGCGACCGTCGCGGGCACTGTAATGGCGCTCTACGCGACGGTTTTGAGCTCGCATCTTCCAGGCGCCGCTGGGCACCTGATGGCCGCCTCCCTCATGAACATTCCCGGCGCCCTGCTGCTGGCGCGCCTTGCGGTGCCAGACGGCTTTCTGGGTGGACCCGACCGCGCCGACATCGTCATCGACGATCCGCCGCGCAACGCCGTCGATGCCGTGACCAAGGGCACGATGGACGGCATCGGGCTCGTCGTCGCCGTGGCAGCGATGCTGATCGTCTTCATCGCGCTCGTGACACTCGCCAATGGCGTCCTCACGAGCATCGGTGGCCTGTTCGGCATCACCCTGACGCTTCAATCGATCCTCGGGCGGGTGATGGCGCCGGTTGCATGGCTCATCGGCGTTCCCTGGTCAGAAGCCGGGACGGCGGGAACGCTTCTGGGCGAGCGTCTGGTCCTCAACGAACTCATAGCCTACCTCGACCTCGCCAAGCTCACTCCAGCTGAGTTCTCGGACCGCTCGCGTCTGATCATGACCTACGCGTTGTGCGGTTTTGCCAACCTCGGTTCGCTCGGCATTATGCTCGGTGGCCTGACCGCGATGCTGCCGGAGCGGCGCGAGGTGATCCTGTCCCTTGCGCCACGCTCCGTCGCCGTTGGATTCCTCGCCACGCTGCTGTCGGCCGCGCTGATCGGCGTCATCACGCCAGCCTAACGACCGCCCGGCGCCTTCTCACCTCGACGGCCGAATTCGTCCCCCCAGGCCCGCCGTCCCGCCTGTGAACGCCGATCACAACGGCGCCGTCTTTTGGCCTCGGTACGAACGCGCGAATCGATCAGATTCAACCTATGGACGAATCTATTCGCACATATGCAACCTGCGTTCCCGTGGCGATTGCGCTGGCCGCAGGCTTCCAATCGGCTCCTGTATCCGCCCGTCCGGCGGCTCGCTCCGTAGCCGTGGCGCCGGGTGCGGCGGTCAGCGGCCGAGCGCAGGTTGTCGACGGCGACACCCTCGACATTGCCGGTGTTCGCGTGCGCCTGGAGGGTATTGACGCCCCCGAGACCGGGCAGCACTGCAAGCGGCGGTTGCTGGGCACCTGGGACTGCGGTGGCGCGGCGACGCGCGCGCTCACCAAGATGGTCGAAGGGGAGACAGTGACCTGCGCGAGCCGTGGCCAGGACAAATATGGCCGCATGCTCGGCGTCTGCTACGCGAAAGGGGCGGAGATCAACGCGCGTCTCGTGCGCGAAGGCCATGCCTGGGCTTTCTTCAAGTATTCAAAGGCTTATGTGGCCGATGAAGCCGTCGCGCGGTCAAACCACCTGGGCGTTTTCTCTGTCGACGGCAACATGCCGCCGTGGGACTACCGCGCCGGCGCCTGGCGGACGGCCGAGCAGGTGGCACCAGAAGGCTGCGCCATCAAGGGTAACGTGTCGCGCAAGGGCCGCATCTATCACATGCCTTGGAGCCCTTGGTACCAGCGTGTCGGCATCGATGCCGCGCGCGGTGAACGCTGGTTCTGCACGGAAGCCGAGGCGATCGCGGCCGGCTGGCGCCCGGTCGAGGGGTCCTGACGGGCAAGATCACCGGACCGTGTCGGGCATGGGGAGCACCAAGCTAACGCCGTGACTGCGCGCGCTTGTCCCGCCCCCCTGACCGCGTCCCGGCCTCGACTTCTAGGGCGAACGTCGGCAAAATGGCGCGCAACAAGGAAACGCCTCAGCTCAAGGAGCCGCCAAGGATGCCGACTTCGTCCAATGCTCGCCCGGTGCGATCGGCTGCCGTTCTGCTGGCCGCGATAGCATTGGTCGCGGGCGCATCCGTTCCCGCGCTGGCCGGCGGTACGTGGGACGGCTTGAAGCCGGAGGTGTTCGGCACTCGCAGCATTGCGCCCGGCGCGGGCGTCGTGACACTTCGCGCACCGTTCCGGCCTGAGGATCAGCGGGCTGTACCGGTCGAGATCGACGCACATTTCGCGGACGGCCGGACGGTCAAGTCGGTGACGCTAGTGGTGGACGAAAACCCTTCGCCCGTGGCTGCGGTTTTCACGATGGGCAGCATCAAGCCCAAGGCACAGTTCTCGGTCAAGACGCGCGTGCGCCTCAACCAGGAGACGAGCGTTCGAGTGATCGTCGAGGCCAGCGACGGCGCTCTCTACATGGCGGCCCAGCATGTACGCTTCGCCGGTGGTCAGGCAGCCTGCGCGGCACCGCCCATGGGCAACCCCGAGGACATCCTTGCCAGCATGGGCCGCATGCAGCTTGAGGACATGCCCGCCGCCGATGCGCCTGCGGCAACGTCGTTGTCGCATCGTGTTCGTCTGGCCATCAGCCACCCCAATCACACCGGCATGGCGCTCGACCAGATCACGCTGCTCTATATCCCTCTGCGCATGGTGACCTCACTGGAGGTCCGGCAGGGCGATGCGAAGCTGTTTGATGTCGCTGGCTCCATTACGCTCGCGCAGAATCCCGTGTTCGAGTTCGATGTCGATCTGCTGGGCGGCCACGAACTCGCCGTCGAGCTCAAGGACAGCGACGATACCGTCTGGCTGCAGCGTCTGCCGATCCGCGCCGGCAGCTGACCCGCCCTCCGCAACTGCTCCGCACCGCAAGTGGGATTGAAACTCGCCCCTGCCGCGAGCCCATATTTCCGGGCGTCAGTTCATGTCCGAGCGGCTCTGATTTTCGCCATCTCGTCTAGCCGTGAGGGCCGCGAAAGCAGGTTGCGTGGGCCCTCCATCTGACTATAGTGCGCCGCTGTTCCGAACAGTGTCCGGAGGGGTGGCCGAGTGGTTGAAGGCGCACGCCTGGAACGCGTGTGTGCGGGAAACCGTACCGTGGGTTCGAATCCCACTCCCTCCGCCACGTAACTGCTTCGTATAACTACATTAAACTGGCTTTAACATCGGATTCGAACTTTGCCCGACGTGTCCGCGAGTTAGCGGCGCGATGTAATCCCATCTGCGACCGAGAGACCGCTTCAGGTAGCGGCAGCGAAGAGAAACGCAACACGCTTCCAAGTAGTGTCAGACATGGCATCATCCGATTTTCCAGGGTCAATTTTCACGAGCCCTGCGAAGGCGCCGTCTATCGGCCGCCGAGGCACGCCTTCAAGGACGCGATCCCTGGACCGAGACCCGGCGAGTCGAATTCGACAATCTCCCCGCGCCCGCCGGTGCCCTTGAACTCGAACATCATCGGACCCGGATCCGTCATAGCTTGAAGCGCTTTGAAGGCGATACGCTCAAGACCGAAATAGCGCTCGGACTTTTTGCCCTTGGTCGTCAGCACGGCACGCCCGTTGAGCTTGACCGTCACATCGGCTTCAAAATCGCGCCAGCCGGGCTGGTAGTCCTTCGGCAACGGCAACCCCATCATCGTGATCGTGGTGGCTGCGTCGGCCCGTCTCACGTCTATGATGAGGTATGGTCTGGGCGGCGGGCGCAGCATGCGCGCGTGGCACTCACTGTCACTCTTTATGAACGACCAGCCACCAGCACTGCCGCCAGCGAATGCGACCGTCGGGCTCGTCAACACGGAGCAGAGAAGCAAGACTCCCAATCTCGTTCTCATCGCAAACAGCCTTTGAAGATCGCTCCGGGCAAGATGATTGAGTACCGCACGCGCGAAAGCAAATTGGTTGTGGTCCTAAGACCGGTGCTACGACTTTGTTCGTGTAGTCGGCGCTTCATTTTGTTGCTTCGTATCGACCCGTTGACCGTCGAACCTCCAATTGAAAATTGCTGCATCGCTCTCCGTTGCGAAGCAGAAGCACACGACGTCTCCTCCGGCCCGCGCAATGCATGCCTGCGTGGCAGGGGTTCGACCGCCAGCCAGCGCATGATCTCCTCGCTATTGGCCTTGACGAACGGGGACGCCAGCTGCACGCGATATGGCCAATGGCATTTTCCCATTTTGTTGAAGCCTTTGGTTCGTCCGGCAGAGCAAGACGGTCCATCATGACGTGAATGCGACACTATTTTGGCGAACACACGGTTTGCCTACAAGCATGGACAGCGCCTCCCGTAGGCACGCACCCGCTGTTCATCCAGGGCGATCACCACGACGTTCGCGTTGCGAGCCGTTGGGCCGAGTGCTATAACTACGAGTGCGGATTCCATAAGTTGCCTCAAGAGGGTTGGGCGCATGGTCGCGGTCCGTTCCATTGTCGCTGCCGCCGCGGCGTTTTGCGGTCTCACGAACCTCGCCGCCGCCCAGGAATGTGAGTTCTCCGTTCACGTTGGCGACCGTGGCGGTGCGCTGAATAGCGTGCCCTTCTACTGGCTCTTGCATGTTTTCCAGAACGATGCGCGGGCAAGCGGCGTCGCGGCGGTCAGCGGCTTCGGTAGCCATACGACGGCCGATACCTACCTCGAGATTTCACGCCGGGACGGCGCCGCGCGCAAGCGCAAGGCGTACACGAGCTTCGTCGAAGTGAAATATTTCGCCGCTCCGCCGCCGCGGAAGCTCAAGGCCAAACTGGAGATAGGCGGCTCGATGCTCGAGTTCGCGATCGAGGAAAAGGCGCATTCGGGGAACACGAGGCGAATTGACCTCGCCCCACTCTATCCTTCGCTGATTGACGCCATCCGCAAGGGAAATCTCGCACACATGACGATCTTCGACGGCGACAAGAAGTTCATCGAGCAATATGTCGGAGGCCCGTCCATGAAAGTCCGGTTCGGATGGATGGAGGAGGAAATGGAGCGGATCTTTGCTGCCGCCGATGCGGGAAAGTGTAACGGTTCCGCGCCATCCAAGACGCCGCCGCCCGCACCCGGAGGTGGTGGCGGCGGCGGCGGCGGACTTAGGCTACTTTAGCAGCGTGGCGACGCTGAGGGTAACATGCCGCTGTTTCGGTTCTTGTTCAGCTTTCGCGGACGAACGCCACGCACGGGCTTCTGGCTCTTCTACCTCGCGCACGCCTTCATCTATGGCGTCATCTCGATCCAGCTTTACCAAAAGGCGCGTCCGTACTTCGGCGAGTCGCACCAGGCAGACATGGCGTTCACGCCTCTGGTGCCGCTGTTTGCGCTGTTCACCGCCCTCTTTTTCATCCCCGCCGCCGCGGTGACGACGCGCAGATTGCACGATCGTGGCCGCAACGGCTGGTGGGTCTTGCTCGGGGTCGGTCTCGCCATTCTCGCCTGTGCCGTCGTCGTCACATATTCGTATGAGTTCCGAATCTACCTCGCCGGACACGATGAGCTGCCGCGCCGCGAACTTATGCGCCTCATCATGGTCGTCGCGGTATTCGCGATGATCGGTTACTCGCCGTTTTCGCTGGTGGTGATGTTCTACTCGCTCGGGACCGGCAACTACGAGAATCCGAGCTTCGCAAACTACGGATACAACTATATCCTGCCCGCGGCTTTCGGTGTCGCGCCACTGGCACTATTCGGGTTGTGGTTTCTGTACGAAGCCGGCTTGCGTCCCGGCGAGCCGGACGCCAATTCGTACGGGGCACCGCCGACCAGTTATTTCGGTGCTTCAGGTACTTCACCGACAGGTTCATGGCGCCGCGGCAGCAGCCAGATCGCAGGCGCAGCTGTCGCAATTGCTGGAGCCGCCGTCTTGCTTTCTGGCATGCTGGAAGTTCGCAACAAGCCCTGCGATCTGGCACGCACACCGGGTCCTTCGACGCTGGCCGACAACGAGTTCCAGGATTGCTTCGATGTGAAAGGTACGCGCGTCTGCGGTCCGCGGATGGTGCGCCTTCCGTTGGGCTCGTTCCAGATGGGTTCCGACCGCCAGCCTCAGGAGACGCCGGTCCATGCCGTCACCTTTGCCAGGCCGTTCGCCATCGGCAAGTTCGAGCTGACCCACGCGCAGTGGGAGGCCTGTGTGGCCGACGGGGCGTGCCGGAACATCAAGTACGGTCATTGGAAAAACCTCTCCAGGGATCCGAGTGGCGAGCGTTGCGACAGCCCTATCGCCGTCGGCTGGAGCCTTGCCACCCTTCAGTACTTTCCGTGGTTGAGTGCCAAGACCGGCAAGGCCTATAGGCTGCCGTCGGAAAGCGAGTGGGAGTATGCTGCGCACGCCGGAACGGATACCGGATTTCCGCCAGGCAATATCATCAGGTCGGATTATGCAAACTTTGACGACAGCAACGAGGCAGAGCGGCAGGTCAACCCCGAGCCGAACAAGACGTACACTTTTGAGGACCTGAAGTGGAAGGACACCTGCTGGGCCTACTCGACGCGCAAAGGGAAAGTGCTCGATGTCGGCTCGCTGAAGCCCAATGCGTACGGTTTGCACGACATGCTCGGCAACCGGGAGGAGTTCGTCGCCGACGTGGCCAACGCGCGATACGCCGGAGTTCCAGCCGACGGCAGTGCGGCACCGTGTTTGCCGAGGGGTTGGTGCGACCATCGAATCCTCCGCGGAGGTCATTCGTGCACGCGCACCAGTATGCTCACGCCGACGGCGCGAGTATTCCAGCCACTCGCCGTCCAAGCAGCAGGCTTTCGCGCGGCCTTGACGTTGAGCCAAAGTAGGTGAAGGCACTTGGGTTGGCTGGAGTGACAGGAAAGGAAGATGCGTTTTCGATTTCTCTCTCGAGGCAAGATCGTCGTCTGGCTGACCGCGGTGATGTTCACTGCCGCCGGCTCGCTCGCCGAAACTGATGCGGAACGGACCGCTCGGTTCGAGGCGGAGTCGAAGGCGTTCGATCGCGAAATTCGACCCGTCGAGAAATCGGGATGCAAGGAATACTGGAGCAGCGACAATCGCCGCTCGATCGAGCGCGTCATCAATGCCTGCACGAAGGCCCTTCAGCGAACCAACTGGACCACCAGGCAGCGCGGCTACGTCTTCCACGTCCGCGGCGCAGCGTCCGCCGTCGGGGACAAGCTTCCCGAGGCGCTCGCCGATCTCGATCAGGCGATCACGCTCAACCCCGGCTACGCACCATCCTACCTCAAGCGCGGATACGTTCACTATCGCCTCGGACGCCCGGCGTTGTCCCATGCCGACTTCCAGAAAGCCGTCGAACTCGGTAGCAAGAGAGCCGAATACCCATTTAAGCGTTCCCGCGATGCCTGCCCCTCGCTCAAGTGGGAGGGAAAAACGTGCGTCACGTCCGATCAGCCCAGGCCGAGTGCTCCGTCCTCGACCGTTTCCGCTGCACCGACGCTACCACCGGCTTTAGCCCCCGCATCCGCAAGTTCCGCAAATTCAACTCAACCGGCGGCCCAAGAGAAGCCCGGCTGGTTCTCGTGGCTTTGGGGGAGCAAGAAGCCCGCAGTAGAGCAGTCGCCGCCTCCCCAATCGAGCGTCGCTGCCGCGTCGCCGCCCGCGGCACAGAGCACGCTACCGGCGGCGCCAGCACCGTCTGCATCGTTTCTATCCGACCTGAAGGCGCGTGATTTCAACCTACCGCCGATGTCGGAAGAGGAGCGGATTCGGCTGAAGAAATCCGTCTACTGGTATCCAGACAGGCCGGCGCCGGGAACCAGCGAGAAAGACCTGCGGGCTTGCCATAGGGGCGAAAAGCTCGAGGCCATCGCGGCTTGCACCAGGTTGATCGACAGCAAGGCCTACCAGGGCAGAGAGCTGGCTGCCATCTATGCGTGGCGCAGCGACGGACATGCCGGCACGCAACGGTTCGATCTCGCGATGAAGGACGCGGAGGAAGCGAAGCGGATCGATCCGGAATCGGCGGTCGCTGCCGGCAGCCACGAGCTCGCCGACCGCTGGATGAAAAACGTCGCCCGCTTTGAGGCTGCCATGACTGTCGACCTCAACGAGGATCCGCACAATGTCGAGGCGCTCGTGCACCGCGCCATCTGGCGTGAGATGAAGGGCGACCACAACGCTGCGCTCGCCGACGTGAGCATACTCATCAGGCTCGATCCGAAGAAAGCTTCACGCTACGCGTGGCGCTGCGAGTTGCAGTGGAGGCTCGGCCGATATCCGGAGGCGGTCGCCGATTGCTCGAAGGCTTTGGAGCTCGATCCGAAGGACCGGGGACCCTACGGTGTTCGTGGCCTCGCCTCCATCATGACAGCAAAATCGACGCTCGAACTCGCAGCCGCGTCCGAGGACATAAATATTGCACTCGCGCTCCCGCAAATCGAAAAAGCCGTCAAGATCGCCATGATCGACTTCCGTGCCTGGGCCTGGTCGGACTTCGGCAATTCGAACGCCGCCATCCGCGACTACCGCTCGATCCTGCGGCTCGATGCGGAGAACAAGAACGCATTGGACATGTTGAAAAGGCTCGGCGGCCTTACGACGCTCGACCCGGACAGCGACCGCTGCACGTTAGAACCAGACGACGGCAGGCGCATTGCAGCCTGCACAGCATTGATCGCCTGGCTGCAGGGACACGATCGAGCGGCAGCTCTGTTCCAGCGCGGACGGACGTCTCCCGTCCCGGTCGCGGGTGAGCAGGCGGTTTTCGACACGTACAAGCAGAAGCTCAAAGATATCGACAGTGCTCTCGATCTGGCGCCCGACATCATCGATTTCCACTACGTCCGCGCTCTCTTTAGTGAAGAGGTCGGCGACGACGTAGCGGCCCGGCGCCACTACGACAAGTTGATCGAACTTGCGCCTGCCATTCCAGGAATGCACTACAAGCGCCACATGTTTCTTTTGGGTATCGGCGACATCGATGGTGCGCGCGCCGATCTCGCGGCAGCGTTGAAATTAGCCCCGGCCTCGGATGTCTACAAAAGGCAATTGGACGAGTTTGCCCGGAATTCTCCCGCCGGCCGCCTCCGCAACGTCTTCGAATGCACAACGAACACCAACACGCGTCCGCCCGAGCGAACGATCCAGTTCTGCAGCCGTGCGATAAATGCCGGGCAAGGCAGCACGCGCTCGCGGCTGCTGCGCGGCCTCGCCTACAGTCGGCTCAACGAAGTCGACAAAGCCATTGCGGACTTCAGCGAGATCATTCGTGTCGAGCCAAATCATGTCCAGGCGCTGGAGCTGCGTGGCCTGTACCACGCGCAGGCGAAGAATTGGGCTTCGGCACTCGCCGATTTCGATGCGCTAGCGAAGGCCGCGCCGCTATCCGACGATGCGCATCGCAAGCGTGCCATGGCTCTCGCCGCGCTCGGACGCAACAATGAGGCAGCCGAGGCGGCAGCGAAAGCGCTGGCCATCAATCCGAACAACGCTCAGGCCAAGGAGCTGCAGATCGCTCTGGCAGGCGGCTCCGGTGAGGGGCCGTGCTGGCAAGCCGCGGACCTGAATGCCCAGTTCACTGAATGCACCAAGATCATCGGCAACTCTTCGGAGCGAGCGGAACGGCGGTCGGCGGCGTATGCCATCCGCGGCCAAGTCCACCACATGCGGAATCAGCCGAAGGAAGCTATCGCGGATTTCAATCAGGCCATCTCTCTGAATGGCAATCTGACGGCATACGGTCTTCGCGGCGTGGTCACAGCCCAGTACTCGCTGGACGATAAAGGCGCGCTCGCTGACCTCACGAAGGCAATCGAGGGCGGTATAAACATCCCGCGCGTTTCGTTGATGCGCGGAATCATCCTGCGCAATCGTGGGGACATAGCCGCGCTTGCGGATTTCGCGCGCGAGATCGAGCGCTTCCCGTCAGCCGGCGCCTTTGGGGAACGTGCAACCACATACTACGCCCTCGCCAAATACAAGGAGGCCGAAGCCGATTTGCGGTCAGCGCTCTCTCAGACGCCGATTGCCGGCCCACTAAAGGCTCAGCTTATCGCCATCCGCGGCGCCATCGCCGAGAAGAAGGGAGACCCACAAGGCGCGCGCGACGACTACCGAACCGCCCTCGGACTTGATCCCACTAACGCGCTCGCGCTGCAACGGCTCAAGGCCCTGGGCAGCCCTTGAAGCATCACGTCCGCTCCCGACGGACGAACTCTGTATCCATTTGCTTGGAACCTCTATGGAGAATTTTCATGACACGACTTGGATGGATTTCCGCCATTCTCTTTCTCATACAGGCGGGGCTCGCCGGCAGCGCCATCAGTCAGTTCAGTGGACAGGCCCGGATGCATCACGAATTGGCGCAATACAGGTGCGACGACCGCTGGGGAGCGAGATCACAAACTCCGAACCAGAATGAGCGTTTGAATTGCATGACGACGCATTGGAGGCTCGAGGACGACGCAAAGACGAGTACCATATATGCCTGGATCGCCCTCGCAATTGGTTCGGCGCTGACCCTGTTTGGCGTCTGGAAGGGATACCGGGACGCAAGATAAAGGGCGCAGTGTCAACGCCGATGACCAAAAGACCGATTCTGAGATTGCCAGATCCCTCTCTCGGGACCCCGGCGTCCTTGCTGCCGAGGTCCTGCCTTGTCGACCGCATCGCCGCGGAGCAGGTCGAGGATCTGTTGGCCCGCAGTCATAGCAAGAAGTGGACGCTGGCTGCGCCGCCGGGAACCTACCTGACGGCGACTTGGGAGGAGGTCAAGGCGAGTATGCTCCCGACCGACGAGTTGTGGACTTACGAAACCTTTGCCGCGTGCGAGACCAAATCTCGCCGCGACCAGGGGATCGCTGTGCTGCGGATAAGGCGCGTCATCGCGATGGTGAAAACCGGGACGCAGTACCGGTGGTGGTAGCTATGGCGGCGCCCCGCGAGCACGAGGGTGCCGAGCCAAACGAACGGGATGAGGTTGTCCGTTCGGATATTGATTTCGGCAACCTTGGGCCACGATCGCTCGACTGCCTCTGGATCAACGTCTGGAACCAAAGGGCATGGCGGTCGGACAAGAGGGTGCTCCACCGATTGAGTTTGCCCCTTCTGGGCGGTTGCGTTGAACGAGTGGCGCGTCTTTAGCTGGACGGTGTCCACACATGCAATGCATCAAGCCGCAAAATGACCTGAAGCTTCCGTCGAACAATTCGGGTTGCAAGGGGGATCGAGTTGCTTGCCGAGTGCACTTCCGTTTCAACTTGAATATCATCGCACGTATCGCAAAAGGCGAAGTAGGCGTGCCCATGATTTGAGACAACGAGCGGTCGCCGACCACGCCTGCTTGTTGGGGACTGCGCCAGGGTTCAGATATCGATCTTCTTGGCGATCACTATGGCGTCGTCTACCTCGATGCCGAGGTAGCGAACAAGCGTCGGGCCGCGCAACGCATTCCAAGACGCTGTTCCCGTCCCATTGGGATTTTGTCGGGCCGAGGTCTTCGGACCGGTCCTAAGACCAGAAGCCGATTTGCTTTCGCACACGCCGTATACGATGCTCGTGCCCGGCGGGAAGACCGAGGCATGCAGGAGGTCAATCATTCGTTGCTACGAATGGGCTGCCAATTATCGCGAGCCCGTGGCGGCGGTGGCCTTCGCTACTGCGTTTCTCGCAAGTATCGTGCTCGTAGCAACGGCCGCATGGGTCGGTATACCTTTCCTCTCGGCAGTTGCCTCCGTTGTTCAGCGCGGCTTCTTCCCCTGGCCCACGACGCCCCTCGAATGGGTGAACAAGCTCACGATCTACATTGGTCTCGTCGACTTCGCGTGGATGATGGTGACGTAGCTACTATCAGGCTCAGGCTGATCCTGCGGCCGGTGACGGGATGGATTCTGGAGGAGTTCATTATGTCAATCGTAATGCGCACGTTAAGCGGAATTGCACTCGGAGCCTCGCTGGCCTGCTTTTTTCCGGCCCAGGCTCAGGACAATCCTCTCGAAGAAGCTGGCAAGGCGTGTGTCTACGGTAGCGGACAGGAGGCGATCGACGCCTGCTCGGGCCTTATCGCCCTAAACAGCATGCCAGAGATGGCCGAGGGACGAGAAGGGCGCCTCCAGGCCGTATACCTCATGCGATTTCAGCACTACCTCTCCCTCGGCAATGTTCCTCTCGCATGCGCCGATGCCAAATCGGCCATCGCGCAGGGCCTACCGCTCAAGAACATCGACGAGGCAAAGGTGCTAGCATTCAAGAACGAATGCGATTCAAAGGGATATTAGGCGGCGAGCCGGCGGCAGCGATCCTGCCGCCGGCGAGGAACGGCCCGCACGGAAGTACCCAGGTTATGCAGTTGAGTTCGGGAAGGACGCGCAATGGTTGGCCCTACCGCGTGGCGCTAGCAAAAGGCGGCGGCACATGCGCAGGCCGACGCCATCAGCAGCCTTGTGGCCAGTCTTGATCCGCTTCCCAGCTCCTATCCACTGCGTAAAGACGGGGAGGATCTTGTCATTTGCGCATTCGCAGATGGCGACCAGGCGGAGTTGTTTCGGACGCTTAGCGATGCCCGGCCTCCGTCCTCAGGCGTATGAGCACGTATATGGCGAAAAAGACCGTCGAAATAGTGAGGCCTGTAGAAATTGGGTGCCAACCTTCTTCATTTTTCAGTTCGAAAAGCCAGATCACCGTGAAGCACACGATCGGCATCGCAATCAGGTATAGCCCAGCAGCCCCTATCGCGCCGTGGATCCTTCGCTTCGCGATGTAGAAGGCCAAAAATGCCAATCCCAACATCAGCGCAACTAGACCTGTGCTGGCAATCGTATTGGTCGACAGGTATGCTAGGCAAGCCGCTGCGGCGGACAAAATCACTGCTGCGATCAACGAGTAGCGACCGGCCCTGTCGATACTGGCCGCGATCTCTTCTCCGGTTTTCTGCGGCATTACGCCCGTATCGAGAATGTTGCCAAGTGTACGGGCACGCGCTGCAGAGGCGTGGGATAAAGCTTGCAGAAGCCACAAGCCAACCACCGACCCGACAAACGTGAGCAACGGCGGCCATCCACCAACTCGCACCCAGAACGAGGGCGCATCTGCGCCCGCGAAAAAGGAGCGGAACGCACCGGATATGAGGTGCCACGAGACGAGGAGTGCTGCGCTTACGAAGGCTGCTCGGAGCCAAGCGAAAATCCATGACTTGGGGCTGAACCAGCCGAGGGGGATCCCCTTCCATTCGCCCGAAAGCCATCCATGTTCATACTCGTCCTCGCGCACCAAATATGTGCCCAACGGAATGAGCGGGATGAAGAGCAAATGCACAAAATTCGTCCCGACAAAAAAGCGTCCAGGCACGGCATCGCACTTGCCGTATAGGTTTGAACCGGCCACAAGAAACATGATCACCCCCGAGAATAAGTTGTTGGTAAGAAGTCGGAATGCGATCCTGCCTGCGCGAGAGCTTGAATTGCGGAAATCCATCCGAGACGTGTCATGCAAAATCTCCATTCGGATCTGATCCTAGACTCTGAACATTCCCCGCCCCCGCGAAAAGGCGGGAAGGTAAGGAGCCGGCTCAATAAAGCCCGCCCCCCAATATGCCCCCTCCACCGCCCCCGCCTGTGGCTGGGAAAGGCGAGGGAGACGGGGCGCTGGCATTCGAGCTGGCATTCGGCGGCAAGAGCTTAAGAGGGGAAGCGATGGAGGCGTCGTCCAGCCCGAGAGCCTTGAGCCCCGCGACTGCATCGGGATGCTTGGGCGAGAG
>JBFWNY010000046.1:0-26828 GCA_050250815.1 Hyphomicrobiaceae bacterium | reverse complement strand
GACGCTCTTCCGATCTGCACGGCTTGCTGTCGGACGTCACCTATCCGACGTTGTCGGGCACGTCGGTGAGTCGTGACTTCGTGGAGCTGCCATCGCAGCTCTATGAGCACTGGTTGCTGCGCCCGGAGGTCTTGGGCCGCTTCGCATTGCATCACGAGACGGGCAAGCCGATGCCGGCGCGACTCATCGAACGCCTGAAGGCCGCGCGCAACTTCAACCAGGGCTTCGCGACGGTGGAGTTCACGGCCTCTGCGCTTGCCGACATGGCGCTCTACTCGCGTGCGCAAGATGGCGAGGCTCTCGATGTCGATGCGTTCGAGCGCGAAGTGCTGTCGGGGATCGGCATGCCCGAGGAAATTGCCATGCGCCACCGGTTGCCCCACTTCATGCACATCGTCTCTGGCTATGCGGCGGGCTACTACAGCTACATGTGGTCGGAGGTGATGGATGCGGACGCCTTTGCAGCGTTCGAGGAAGCCGGCGACATCTTCGACAAGCGGATCGCGGCGCGGCTGAAGAAGTTCGTCTATGCGGCGGGCAACCGGCGCGATCCGGCCGAAGCCTACATCGCGTTCCGCGGACGCGCGCCAAAGGTGGATGGGCTATTGCGCAACCGGGGCTTCGTCCCCTGAGGTGCGATGGCCGTGCAGCGTCACGGCTGCCAGAACCACTTGGCAACTTCGCGCCGCCGCTGCGCGGACGTGAGACCGGCATCGCGGACCAGCCGTGCTTCAAGCTGGCTAAGCTGCGCGCGCGTGCGGGAGCGCCGCAGCCATAGGCCAAGCCTGAGGCCGAGGCGGCGGGCGATGCCGGGGGCCGTTGCCGGTCCGGCGGGCGAAACGGATGTGTCGGGCGCTGTGCTCATGCGCCGGCAATAGAACGGCTCTGCGGCTCGATGCTTCGGGCGCCGCCGAAGCAAGTTCAGGCGCGCGTGTGACAGGACCGGGCACGGGCTTCGAAGGCGAGAGAACGGAGGGCGGAACGATGAGCGGCGCGCGCTTCTCGCAGATCGCGGCCATGCTGGCGGAGCCGCCGCGCTCGATGATGATGCTCGCGCTCATGGATCGGCGCGCACTGACGGCGTCCGAACTGGCGCGGGTTGGCGGCGTGACGCCGCAAACAGCGAGCGGCCACCTGGCGCGGCTGCTGGAGGCGGGCCTGATCGCCGTGGCGGCGCAGGGCCGGCACCGCTACTTCCAGATTGCATCGGCCGATGTCGGCCGCATGATCGAGGGCATCCTGCAGGTCGCCGCGCAGGCTCCTGTGCCATGCAAGCGGACGGGTCCGGCCGAGGCCGCGTTACGGCGCGCGCGAACCTGCTACGACCATATCGCCGGGCGTCTGGGAGTGACGCTTGCCGAAGCGCTGGTCGAGCGCGGCAGGCTCGTCATGGACACGGATGGCGCCCGGCTGACATCGGAGGGATGGGCGTTCCTCGAACACGTGGGACTTGCCCTGCCAAGTGAGGAGCGTGTCGGAGGGCGCGCGAAAGCCCGGCGTCGGGTGCTCTGCCGCCCCTGCCTCGATTGGAGTGAACGGCGGCCGCATCTGGCGGGCGCGGTGGGTGCGGCGCTGCTGGACACTGCGCTCAAGCAAACGTGGGTCAGGCGCGAAGAGGGCACACGCGCACTCGCCATCACACAAAAAGGGATGATCGTGTTCCGCCGGGAGTTCGGAATAGAGCGGGTCTGAGAGCGAAGTCTCGTGCTCAGTGTCCCATGGGCGCTACAGGCCGAGCCACGCCGCGCCCAGTATTGGCCCGGTTGTGCCCTCCTGCAGCAGCACGGCGTAGCGCACGACTCCGGGCTTCAGCACGGCCTGCGCGGGCAGGCTCACCTGCACCGCTTCGCCAGCCCATAGGCCGACAGGAATAAGCTCGCGCACGACGTTGAAATAGCGCACGGCCCGACCGCGGTTCTCGCCGCGCTGAATCTCGACGTCGACATGGTCTTCGACGGCGGCGAGCCAGATCGTGGCCGGACGCGGCTTGCTGTCGGGGGCAGCGGCGGCGGCTTCGATCATGACCATGCTGCTCGTGCGCCAGAACTTGATCGGCACGCGCCGCTGGGCGAAGGCGAGCGTGGTCTTGGCGATCTGCCGCTCGATCTGGGACTGGTCCGAGCCCACGGCATGTGCAACGCCGTTGACGACGATCTGCGGCGTGTAGACGGCGCCGTCGCCACGCTGCTTGGCATACGACCTCTGACGCGCGGTATTACGCGGCGAGGCCAGCGTATCGGCCCAGCCCAGATAGTCCCAGATGTCGACCGGTAGCGAGATAGCGACGATGTCGAGGCGCTTGACGTAGGTCTCAAACAGCCGGTCGGCCGGCGGGCAGGACGAGCAGCCCTGGCTCGTGAACAGCTCCACCACGGCAGAAACAGGCGGCGGAGCTTCGCCCTCGGCTGCGGGGTCACCTGCGCCGACCGCCATCGCACGAGTACCGGCGGTGGCAACGGAGGCGGTGAGGGTCGCGCACAAGGCCAGCAGCACGACAGCCCTCCGCCGCATCACGTCGCGGATTGGGACCGGAGAACGGGCGAATATTTGCAAGTTCGGATCCTCGGGCTCACCTGCGGCACGACCGCTTCGCAGTCGCGTGTCGCGGGAGCGGGCAAGCAGCAACAAACATCGATGCAGATAGCATCTCCTGGCATGCGCCTTCATGTCAAAGGGCACGCTCAAATGCCACTCACGAATGGGTGACGCCGGTCCCAGGGAAGCAGCTAGATGATGAAGTCGTCTACATCCAGCACGTGGACGCCCTGAAGCAGGATCTGGAAATCGGCGACACCGTCGCCATCCACGTCACCCTCGACAATGGTGTTCGTGGAATCGACATAGGCGCGCACGGTACCGGCTGCCGACAGTGGGCCAGCTCCGACGAAGTTGAAGGCCTGATCTCCGTCGAGGCCTGTCACCGCGTCGATCGCGGACAGGTCGAGGACGTCTTCGCCCTCCACGAAGTCGACTATGGTGTCGCGAGTCTGTAGTCCGGCGAGCGAATCGGTCGTGGCGCGGTAGACGAACGTGTCGCTGCCGAGGCCGCCGATGAGCAGATCGCCATCGGCGCCGCCGACGATCGTGTCGTCGCCTTTACAGCCTTCGAGTTGGTCGCTGCCGCCGTTGCCTTCGATCAAGTCGTCGCCGTTCTCACCCCAAATGACATCCGAGCCATTGCCGCCATAGATGTCGTCGTCACCCGTGCCGCCGAGGATCTCGTCGTTACCGTCGCCGCCGTCGAGTGTGTCTACGCCACCGTTTCCGTGGATGAGGTCGTCTCCGGCGCCGCCTCTGATGAGGTCATCGTCGTTGCCGCCGTAGATATCGTCGTCGCCCTCGTCGCCGTAGATGTCGTCGTTACCGTCACCGCCGTCGAGTGTGTCTACGCCGCCGTTTCCATGGATGAGATCGTCACCTGCGCCGCCTCTGATGAGGTCATCGTCGTTGCCGCCGTAGATGTCGTCGTTACCGTCACCACCGTCGAGTGTGTCTACGCCGCCGTTTCCATGGATGAGGTCGTCTCCGGCGCCGCCTCGGATGAGGTCATCGTCGTTGCCGCCGTAGATGTCGTCGTTACCGTCGCCGCCGTCGAGTGTGTCTGAGCCTGGTCCGCCGTGAATCTCGTCGTCACCGCCTCCGCCGCGGATCAGATCGTCACCCTCGTCCCCGAACAGCTGATCGAAGTCGTGGCCGCCGATGATTTCGTCGTGACCTGCGCCGCCATAGACGATGTTCAAACCAGCGCCGGTGCGGACGATGTCGTTGCCGCCCAAGGCGTTCACGATGTCATCGTCATCGAAATATATGACGTCGTCGTCGAAATCGGTCAGCACATGGAATATCGGCACGCCCCGTCAACTCCGAAGTCGATGGCAGATGATCGGTGAGCGGTTAACAAAGCCAGTTTTGCAAACATTAGCAATAAGCAAACGACGAATGCTCATGTCTGGCGTTAATTGACGGATCGTTGTGCGTTCCTGCCTCTGAGGGGGGAGTGGAGCAAGAAAAAGGGGCTCCGGGCGGTTGCCCGGAACCCCTCTCACCAGGGTGCTGTTGCGTAGGACTAGGCGGCGGCAGCCAGGTTCCTCAGCACATAGTGCAGGATGCCGCCATTGCGGAAGTACTCGATCTCGTCGAGCGTATCGATCCGGCAGAGGATCGGAACGCTGGTCTTGCGACCGTCGGTTCCGGTGATCTCGGCGACCATTTTCTGCCGTGGCTTGACGTTCGCCAGTCCGCGTATGGTCACGAGTTCCTCGCCGGTGAGACCGAGCGACTGCCAAGTCGTGCCCTCCTCGAAGACGAACGGCACGATGCCCATGCCGACGAGGTTGGAGCGGTGGATGCGCTCGAAGGACTGGGCGATGACGGCCTTGACGCCCAGCAGATTGGTGCCCTTGGCGGCCCAGTCACGCGACGATCCGTTGCCATACTCCACGCCGGCGAAGACGACGAGCGGCACGCCCTCGCTTTCGTAGCGCATCGCCGCATCGTAAATCGGCATGTTCTGGCCTGAGGGATGGTGGATGGTGTTGCCGCCCTCCTTCACGTTGCCTTCTGCATCCTTGTTCATGAAGTTCTTGATGCGGATGTTGGCGAACGTGCCGCGCATCATAACCTCATGGTTGCCGCGCCGTGTGCCGTACTGGTTGAAGTCGGCTGGGGTCACCTTGTTGTCGAGCAGATACTTGCCGGCCGGGCTTGCCGCCTTGATGGAGCCGGCGGGCGAGATGTGGTCGGTGGTGATCTTGTCGCCGAACAGCGCGAGGATGCGTGCGCTAGCGATGTCGGTGACAGGCTTAGGTGCTTTCGCCATGCCCTGGAAATAGGGCGGGTTCTGCACGTACGTCGATTTGGAGTCCCAGCCGTAGGTCTGGCCCTTGGGGGCTGCCACTGCCTGCCAGTGGCTGTCGCCCTTGAAGACATCGGCATACTTCGCCTCGAACATCTCGCGCGTGACGTTCTTGGTGATGAAGTCCTGCACTTCAGTCGACGTCGGCCAAATGTCCTTCAGGTAGACCGGCTGGCCATCCTTGCCCATGCCGAGCGGCTCGGTCGTCAGATCGCGATTGACGCTGCCGGCGAGCGCATAGGCGACGACGAGCGGCGGCGACGCGAGGTAGTTCGCCTGCACGTCGGGGCTGACGCGGCCCTCGAAATTGCGATTGCCGGAGAGTACGGCGGCGGCGACGAGACCATTGTCGTTGATGGCCTTCGAGAACTCGGGCCGCAACGGTCCGGAATTGCCGATGCAGGTGGTGCAGCCGAAACCGACCAAGTTGAAGCCGATCTTGTCGAGGTAGGTCTGCAGGCCGGCCTTCTCCAGATAGGCGGCGACGACCTGGCTTCCTGGCGCAAGCGATGTCTTCACCCAGGGCTTGGAGCTGAGGCCCTTGTTGACGGCGTTGCGGGCGAGAAGGCCGGCTGCGATCAGCACGCTCGGATTGGAGGTATTCGTGCAGCTGGTGATGGCGGCGATGACGACGTCACCGTGGCGCAGCTCGAAGTCGCGGCCGTCCACCTTGACCGCCTTGTCCAGTTCGCCGGGCTTCTTGTACTCGTCGGACAGCGCCTTCGCGAAGCCTGACTTGATGTCGGTGAGCGCAATGCGGCCCTCCGGACGCTTCGGACCCGCCATGGAAGAGACGACGCTGCCGAGGTCGAGCTCGAGCGTGTCGGTGAAGACGGGATCGGGCGCGCCTGCCTCGCGGAACATGCCGTTGGCCTTGGCGTAGGCTTCGACGAGCGCGATGCGATGGGCATCGCGGCCCGTCATGGTGAGGTAGCGGATGGTCTCGCCGTCGATCGGGAAATAGCCGCACGTGGCGCCGTACTCGGGCCCCATGTTGGCGATCGTCGCGCGGTCGGCGAGTGGCATCGTATCGAGGCCGGATCCGAAGAACTCGACGAACTTGCCGACGACGCCCTTCTTGCGCAGCATCTGCGTGACGGTCAGCACGACGTCGGTGGCGGTGACGCCCTCCTTGGCCTTGCCCGTGAGCTTGAAGCCGATGACCTCGGGAATCAGCATCGATTGCGGCTGGCCGAGCATCGCGGCTTCCGCCTCGATGCCGCCGACGCCCCAGCCGAGCACTGCGAGGCCGTTGACCATGGTGGTGTGGCTGTCGGTGCCAACGAGCGTGTCGGGATAGGCGACGGTGGAGCCGTCCTCCATCTCATTGGTCCAGACAGTCTGCGCCAGGTACTCGGTGTTGACCTGGTGGCAGATGCCGGTGCCCGGGGGCACGACCCGGAAGTTGTTGAATGCACCCTGGCCCCATTTCAGGAAGTTGTAGCGCTCGCCATTGCGTTCGTATTCGAGGTCGACATTCTGGGCCAGCGCCTTGGCCGAGCCGTACTCGTCGACGATGACCGAGTGGTCGATGACGAGGTCGACCGGCACGAGCGGGTTGATCTTCTCAGGGTTGCCACCGAGCAATTTCATGCCGTCACGCATTGCGGCAAGATCGACCACCGCGGGGACGCCGGTGAAGTCCTGCATCAGCACGCGGGCCGGGCGGAAGCCGATCTCATTGCCCGCCTTGCCCTTGTCGTCGAGCCAGGCCGCCATCGCGGCGATGTCGTCCTTGGTGACGGAGCGCCCGTCTTCGAAGCGCAGCAGGTTCTCGAGCAGAACCTTCATGGAATAGGGCAGGCGCGAGATGCCGGGGAGGCCGTTCTTCTCGGCCTCCGGCAGTGAATAGTAGACGTAGCTCTTGCCGCCCACGTCGAGCGTCCGGCGGCACTTGTAGCTGTCGTTGGATTTGGGGGTCTTTGCGCTCAAGGTCGATCTCCGGGAGGGTCGTTCGATCATTCGTCGTGGGGCACGGCACAGGATGGCGCGTCAGCGCTTTTGCGCTGCCGTCCGTTTCGATGCGTCGGCCCCGGTTCGTGCCGCGCCGCCGGAGCGCCGGCGGGTGCGTCTCGCTTGGGTCGGAAGCGCGGCGCCTGAACGGCCCACGCACCCGATGCTGCCCTTTTGCGCTGGCGTGACTGGGAGCGCCTCCCTTATATAGCCCGGCTGCCGGGGCGACCACCTCGACTTCCGGCGGCAGTTTGCAGAACCGGCCCTGGCGGCGGTGAAATTTCAGGCGCTGAGCGCGGAACGATGGCGCGCATGGCCCGATTGGGCGGCAACCGAACAGGGATAGCCAAGGCCGAGACGTGCAGCTCGTCGTCCGACATCTCGTCCTCACGCGCGGCGGCCGCACCGTCATCGACGATCTGAGCTTCACCGTCGGAGGCGGTGAGGCGCTGCTGCTGACGGGCCGCAATGGCGCCGGCAAAACGACGCTCATTCGTGCACTCGCCGGCCTGCTCGCTCCGCTGTCGGGTCAGATCACGATCGAGGGCGTGCCCGATGAGCGAGAGCCGCGCGAGGTCGTTCACTACCTGGGCCATGCCGACGCCAACAAGGGGTCGCTGACGGTCCTGGAGAACGCGCAATTCTGGATGCGCTATCTGGGCGATTGGGCCGGCGCACCGGCAAATGGTGCTGCCGGCAACGACGCGGACACCGTCTGGCCGGCGCTCGAGCGCCTCGGCCTGGACGGTCTAGCCGACATCCCGGCGGCCTATCTTTCGGCGGGTCAGAAGCGGCGGCTCGCCCTGGCGCGCCTGCTCGTCGCGCGCCGGCCGGTGTGGCTGCTCGATGAGCCGAGCGTCTCGCTTGACGCCGCTTCGGTCGCGCTGCTCGCACGCATCATCGGTGAGCATGTCGCCGGCGGAGGGCTCGCGATTGCCGCGACGCATCTGCCGCTCGGCCTCGACGCCGCGCGCGAGCTGCGGCTCGGGATGACGGATACCGGGGCGTCGACATGAGCGCGGTACTTCACCTGCTGCGGCGCGACCTGCTGCTCGCCTGGCGCGAGGGCGGCGCGCTGGGCACGGCGCTTGGCTTTTATCTGGTCGTCGTCGCCCTCATGCCGCTGGGGCTCGGCCCCGATCTCAACCTGCTCGGCCGCATCGCGCCGGGTATTCTCTGGGTCGCTCTGCTGCTGGCCGCCCTGCTGTCGCTGCCGCGGATCTTCGAGACGGACGCCGAGGACGGCTCGCTCGATGTGATGGCGCTGGGCGCGCTGCCGCTCGAGCTGGTCGCGGCGGTGAAGTCGCTCGCCCACTGGATTTCGACGGGTATACCGCTGGCGCTGATGGCCCCGGTGCTGGGCCTGCTGCTCAACCTGGAGGCCCGCGCCTACCCGCTGCTGATGGCGACGATGCTGGCCGGCACGCCGGCGATCAGCTTCATCGGCGCGATCGGCGCGGCGCTCACCATCCGGGCCCGGAGGGGCGGGCTGCTGCTGGCGCTGCTGGTGCTTCCGCTCTACGTGCCGACGCTGATATTCGGCATTTCGGCGATCAACGCCGCGTTGTCGTCACCGCAGGGCTTTACCCAGTCGTTCCTGATCCTGACGGCGATCTCGCTCGCTTCCGTCGTGTTGGGGCCGCTGGCGGCGGCGGCGGCCGTCCGCCAGCAGATGCAGTAGCCGGCGCGAGCTTGTCGCGGCCAATTGCGCTCCGGCGCCTCGGAAGCTAGATCAACGCCCATGACCTCGACCGACGCCGTGCCGCAGACCTGGACGCAACGTCTCGCCAATCCGACGCGCTTCATGCAGCTGACGGACTGGTTGATGCCGGCGCTCGCCATCCTCGCAGCGCTGACGATCGCTGCTGGTCTCTACCTCGCCTTCTTCGTCGCGCCGCCCGACTACCAGCAGGGCGAGACGGTCAAGATCATGTTCATCCACGTGCCGTCGGCATGGCTCGGCATGATGGGCTATCTCGTCATCGCCATTTCGAGCTTCGGTCTGCTGGTGTTCCGTCATCCGCTGGCCGATGTCTCCGCCAAGTCGGCGGCGCCGATCGGCGCGGCGTTTACCCTGCTGGCACTGGTGACGGGGTCGCTGTGGGGCAAGCCGATGTGGGGCACCTATTGGGTGTGGGACGCCCGGCTCACCTCGGTGCTGATCCTGTTCTTCCTTTATCTCGGCCTGATGGCGCTGCGCTCGGCGCTGGACGACGAGGCGTTGGCGGCAAAGCAAGCCGCGGTGCTGGGTCTTGTCGGCGTCGTGATCCTGCCGATCATCAAGTTCTCGGTCGACTGGTGGAACACGCTGCATCAGCCGGCGAGCGTCGTGAAGCTGGACGGGCCCGCGATCCATTCCTCGATACTCGTGCCACTGCTCGTCAACGCAGTGGGATTCTCGCTGCTGTTCTTCGCCCTGCACATGATGGCGATGCGCAACGAGATCCTGCGCCGTCGCGTCAAGGCGATGCGTCTGGCCGAAGTCGACAGGGCCTCGCGCGGCGCGGCCGACGGCTCGATATAGGGGCGAACATGGACCTCGGGCCGCATGCCGGATTCATCTGGGCGAGCTACGGCGCGGTGGCGCTGGTGCTCGGCCTGCTGGTGCTCTGGCTGGTGCTGGATGGACGCCGCCAGCGCCGGCTTCTGGCCGAACTGGAAGCGCGCGGTGTGCGCCGCCGCTCGGATCGGCGCTAGGCGTATGACGGGAGACGGCATTTCGATGAATGAGGCGCGCGACGACGGCCGTGGAGGAACGGCGGGCGGAGCCGCGCGCGGCAACCGCTGGGTGCTCGTGCCGGTCGGCATGTTCCTCGCGTTGTCGGTGCTGTTTGCATTCGCGCTGATGTCCGGCGACCCGTCGAAACTGCCTTCCGCGCTGATCGGCAAGCCCGTTCCGCAAACGGCGTTCGCCCGTATCGAGGGGCTGACTTCCGGCGGCGCCGACGTGCCCGGCTTCTCATCCGTCGATCTGGGCAAGGGTGAGGTTTCGGTCGTCAATTTCTGGGCGTCCTGGTGCGTTCCGTGCGTGCAGGAGCACCCGGTCCTCGTCGAGCTGGCACGCCGCACCGGCGTGCCGGTCTTTGGCGTCAACTACAAGGACCAGCCGGAGGCCGCGCGCCGCTTCATCGGACGGTATGGAAACCCATACAAGGCAGTCGGCGCGGACGCCAATGGCCGCGGTGCGATCGAGTGGGGCGTCTACGGCATGCCAGAGACGTTCGTCATCGATGGCGCGGGCCGCATCGCCTATAAGCACGTCGGTCCGATCTCGCCGCAGAGCCTCGTCGAGAAGATCCTGCCCGCGATCGAAAAGGCGCGTGCCGGGCAACCACCGAAGTAGAGCGGCCGGCCAAGCCTCGTCGCGCAAAGCTTCGTTGCTAGCGGCGAACGATGTTGCGGCCGTTGTGATGAATGCTCACGACGTGGTGGCAGGTGGTGATCTTGGGATCTTCGGTCGCGCAGCCCAGCGTTATCGTCTCGCCGATGATCGACTGCATGTCGGTCTCGTTTGCGTAGCCGCTGCTCAGACTGGCGTACCAGTCGCGCGAATTGGGGACCTTCATTTTGATTTCGTAGAAGCGGCTCAGTTCGCCGAAAAGTTTCGAGTGCCGGGTATGGACCTCGATCTTTTCCACGACCCCCTCGACGGAATGATTGGCGACTTTGGGCTTTTCCGCCTCGCCGCAGCCCGCGATCGTGAGGGCGACGAGCGCAAGTGTGCCGCCGCAAGCCGATCTACTCATGGGGCACTCCGTGCAATGCCCGGAACGAGACTAAAGCGCATAAAACTCGTTGTTGAGAGGGTTGAGCACGAGAAGCTGGCCTGTGCCGATGTCGAAATAGGCTCCGTGCAACGACAGCTTTCCCCGGTTCTCGAGGTCCGCGATGAAGGGGAAGGTCCGCAGGTTCTTGAGTGATGTCCTGATGCCTTCAAGCTCGAGCGCACGCAGCCGCTCGGCGGTCGAGGTCCCCTGGTGGGTGGTAAGTACCTTGAGCCGCGCGTCGTCGAGCATCGACATCCACTTGGAGATGAACAGGGCCTCGGTCTGCTTGGCAGCGGCCTGTTCGAGGGCAGCTCTCACACCGCCGCAGCCGGCGTGACCCATGACGACGACATGCTTCACGCGGATGTTGAGGATGGCGAACTCGAGCGCGGCGGAAACACCGTGGAACTGGCCGTGCGTCTCGAAGGGCGGGACGAGATTTGCCACGTTGCGCATCACGAACAACTCGCCCGGCATGGCCGAGAAGATCGTCTCCGGATCGACGCGGCTGTCGCAGCAGGAGAGCAGCATGACGTCGGGAGCCTGGCCGTATTTGGCCAGCTCCTCGTAGTGGTCCATGTTCTGGATGAACTGACGGTGCCGGAAGCGCCGGTAGCGGTCGGTCAGATGCTCGGGGAATGTTGGCATGGGCTTTGGATGGCCTCTCGTTGATATCTGCTGATCGATAGACGAGGCTAGGTTTGCTGTCGAGCACGGGGTTCGGGTCGTCGGGTCAATCTGGGGAGCGCCGAACCGGCCGAGCGGCGGCGGGAGCGCAGGCCACCGCGCGGGCAAGCGATTCCACGAGCCGCAGCTCGGGTGCTCCTAGGCTGCCGGCGATCACGGTCTCGACCCCAGCGGAAGCCCGCGCCACGGCCTGGGAGCAGGGGGCGCCGTTGAGCCGGTGGCCGAGCAGAAGCGCGGCGAACAGGTCACCGGTGCCGTGTGGCACTCCCGCAAGGCGAGGGGAGGCAAACGCTTGGGCCTCCCGCTTTGTGCTGAGCACGTTGGCGATCATGTCCTCACCCGCTGGTATCGAGGTGGCAGCGACCATATCGGCGCCGATCGCGCTGGAGGCAGCATCCGCCTCCTGCGCCGTTGCGACCGGCAGTCCGGTCAGCCATTCGAGTTCGAACCGGTTGGGCGTCACGATGCTGGCGAGCGGCACAAGGCGGTCGTGGATCGCCGCCGCCGCATCTTCGGAGACGTAGAGACCGCCGGGATCGTCGCCGAGCACCGGATCGCACAGATAGGGCAGGCCGGCGTTCGCGGTGCCGATTGATTCAAGAGCGTCGGCAATGACGGCGACGGCGCCGGCACTGGGCAGAAAACCGGTGATGACGGCATCGATCCGATCCAACATCCGGTTCGCCGCCAGAGCCTTGAGCATAGAGGAAAGCCGATCCGTCTCCACGGGGGAGCCCCCCACGTGGGCATGGCCATAGTGGTTGGACAGCACGACGGTCGGCACCGCGACCACCTCGTGGCCGAAGGCCTGCAAGGCAGGCACGATGGCGGCGAGGCCGACATGACCGCAGGCGACATAGGAGGAGACGGCGAGAATGCGGGCCATGAGGACGGGTCAAGGGGGTGGAGCAGGGATGCGAAATCGGGGGCAGGATGCGCGCGGCAGGGCGAGCATACCCGACCTTCGAGGGCTTGTATTTCAGGGTTGGCGGATTACGGTGCACCGCAATATAGCCTGCCTCCTCCGGCGCGTCGGCCCGCGCGACACGCCCCCCGCAAAGAGCTCCCTAGACATAAGAGGCTCCGATGATGATCGTCCGTCCGCGCCGCAGCGTTCTCTACATGCCTGGCTCAAACGAGCGCGCGCTCGAGAAGGCCAAGACCATTGCCGCCGACGCGCTGATCCTCGACCTGGAGGACGCGGTGGCCCCCGATGCCAAGGTGTCCGCCCGCGAGAAGGTATGCGCGGCGGTCGCCAGCGGCGGCTACGGCAAGCGGGAGCTGATCATCCGCGTCAACGGGCTGGAGACGCCTTGGGGAGCCGAGGACCTGTTCGCGGCCGCCAAGGTGGCGCCCGACGCGATCCTGGTGCCCAAGGTGGGCCGCCCCGGCGACATCATCTCGGCGGCCAAGGTGCTGACCGCCGCGCATGCGCCTGAGAAGACCAAGATCTGGGCGATGATGGAGACGCCCATGTCGATCCTCAACGTCCGCGAGATCGCCATGGCCGGCATCGAGCGCGAGCATCGCCTCACGTGCCTCGTCATGGGAACCAACGATCTGCTGAAGGAAAGCCACGCGCGCGCCTACAAGGATCGCTTCGCCGTCGTGCCGTGGCTGTCGATGTCGATCGTTGCGGCGCGCGCCTACGGCCTCGACGTGCTGGATGGCGTCTACAACGATTTCAAGGACGAGGCGGGTTTCCGCGCCGAGGCCGAGCACGGCCGGACACTGGGAATGGACGGCAAGACGCTGATCCATCCAGGCCAGGTCGCGATTGCAAACGAAACGTTCTCGCCGTCGGCGGCGGAGGTGGCGTGGTCGCGCAAGATCATTGCCGAGTTCGACAAGCCGGAGAACCAGAAGCTCGGCGTCATCACCGTCGAGGGCCGAATGGTGGAGCGCCTGCACATGGTGATGGCGCAACGCACCGTTTCGATCGCCGAGGCCATTGCCGAGCTGGAGATGGCTTGAGCGGGCCGGCTGGCGTGAACGGCGCACCCGCCGGGCTGCCAATCGATAGCGTGGAATATTTTTGAGAGAAGACGACGACATGCAGGCGACCAAGACGAACCCCGGCAACTACTTCGAGGATTTCAAGCTGGGGCAGATCATCCGCCACGCCACACCGCGCACGATCACGGTGGGCGATGTCGCACTCTACACCGGCCTTTACGGTCCGCGTTTTGCGGTGCAGTCCTCGGACGCCTTCGCCCGCGCGATCGGCTATCCGCAGGCCCCCGTCGACGACCTGCTCGCCTTCCACGTCGTGTTCGGCAAGACGGTGCCGGACATCTCCCTCAATGCCATCGCCAACCTGGGCTATGCCGGGGGACGCTTCCTGCAGCCCGTATTTCCGGGCGACACGATCACCACGGTCTCCGAGGTAATCGGCCTCAAGGAGAACTCCAATCGCGAGACGGGAACCGTCTATGTGCGTTCGACGGGCCGCAACCAGCGCGACGAGATTGTCATCGAGTATGCGCGCTGGGTGATGGTGAGGAAGCGCGACAAGGCAAGCCCGGCACCTGAGGCCGTCGTGCCTGACCTGCCGGCCCGTGTTGACCCTGCCGGCATCGGCGGCAGCGTGCCGCGCATCGACAGCGCCGCCTACGATCTCGACCTGGCCGGTTCGCCGCATCTGTGGGGCGACTATGCCGCGGGAGAGAAAATCGACCACGTCGACGGCATGACGCTGGAGGAGGCCGAGCACCAGATCGCAACGCGGCTTTACCAGAACACCGCCAAGGTGCACTTCAACCAGCACACGGAGGCCAGGGGCCGTTTCGGCAAGCGCATCGTCTACGGCGGTGTTGTGATCTCGCTCGCCCGCGCGCTGTCATTCAACGGCCTGGGCAATGCCTTCCACGTTGCCGCCATCAACGCCGGCCGGCACGTCGCACCATGTTTTGCCGGCGACACCGTCTATGCCTGGTCCGAGGTGCTGGAAAAGGCTGAGATCGCAGGCCGCTCCGACATCGGCGCGTTGAGGACGCGTCTCGTCGCCGTCAAGGACCGGGCCTGCGCCGACACACCTTACAAGAGCGAAGACGGGGCCTACGCTGAAGGCGTCATGCTCGACCTCGACCTGTGGCTGGTACTGCCGCGCTGAGGGCGGACAATCGTCGAGGCGCAAGCGCATCCGGAAAAGCTCCGCGTCCAGACACGGATCGTCTGTTCAAGGAATCTGATGCCGAGCAACGAAAATGTGTGCGAAACGCCGGCTACGCACGCATCGTTTCCACTTTGAGCGCGCTCAACCGACTGCTATCGAGTTTAGTGGATGCTGCGTGCACGTGATTCGTGTGTTGCGGGCAGCTCATCCGACGTCCAGCATTAGTTGCAGCGTTGCATTCATTGCGCCCCGTCCTGCTGCCGCCGCAACGAGATCCGAGACTTTGAACTTTCGAGAAGGTCGGCGGGAGACCGTCGGTACCGTCTGTGACAAAGCGCATAGCCGTGATCGGAGCAGGCCTGACAGGGCTCGCTTGCGCGCGCGTGCTGCGCCGCTCGGGCGCTTATGTCGAGCTTTTCGAGCGCGACCGGATCATCGGCGGACGAATGGCGACGGCGCGCATCGGCGCGATTGCCTTCGATCATGGGGCGCAATACCTGACAGCGCGGTCGGCGCAGTTCAAAGCCTATGTGGATGAGCTGAGCGCCACCGGCTATGCGGCGCGCTGGAAACCCAATACCGGCGGCGAGCAGATGACGCCGTGGTATGTCGGCACCCCTGGCATGTCTTCGATTGTGCGTCCGCTGGCCGAGAGCGTGCGGATCCACACCTCGCGGCGGGTGCATACCATTAACCGCACCGACAAAGCCTGGCACGTCTGGTTCGAGGACCAGACCTCGGCCGGTCCCTTCGCGGCCATCGCCGTCACCGTTCCGGCTCCCGAAGCCCAACTGCTGCTAGGACCGATCGCCGAGGTCGGTGATCCGTTGCAGCGCGTGCGCATGTCGCCGTGCTGGTCGCTCATGGTCCGGCTCGAGCAGCGCACCCTTCCCGAGCAGGACGTGTTTTCCGACATGTCCGACGTCATCCGCTGGATCTCGCGTAACAACTCAAAACCGGGCCGCAGCGGTCGCGGCGAGACCATCGTCGTGCATGCCTCGCCGAAATGGAGCCGGGAGCTGGAGGACGTCGAGCCCGAGGTGATCGCCGAGGAGCTGTGGTCGGAGGTCAGCCATCTCATGTCGCTGCCGCCGGTGCGGCCGAGCCAGATGACGGCCCACCTCTGGCGGCATGGACTGGTCGACCAGTCGCTGGGCGAATCCTACATCTACTCGAGCCAGCACAACGTCGGCATCGCTGGCGACTGGTGCCTGGGCCGGCTGGGCGAGCATGCCTTCGAGAGCGGCGCTGCTTTGGGCCGCGCCATCATCGCCTCGCTCGACTAGAGCGGCTGAGATCCGCACCTCGACGGCCGGGGATGGCCGCACCGCCTCTGGCACATCCCGTATGAGAGGGTCCCGACTGGAGCCGTCCCCGCGTCGGCTTGCAACCCCTTCCACCTATGTCATTCGGCGAATTGCCGCGCTGCAACAGGCGCGCTAGAAGGGTTTTCGAACTCAGCGCCGAGGACCCTCGATGGCCGATGCAAGATCTGCCCGTGCGGGCGCCGCCGCACGCCCTTTGTCTCCCCATCTCCAAATCTACACGCCGATCATCAACATGGTAGCGTCGATCCTGCACCGCATTACCGGTGCGGCGCTCTATTTTGGCTCGATCCTGCTGGCGTGGTGGCTGGTCGCGGCCGCTTCCGGTCCGGCCTACTTCGATTGGGTCAACGGGCTGTTCGGGAGCCTCCTGGGGCTCGTCGTGCTGTTCGGCTACACCTGGGCGCTCATGGCGCACATGATGGGTGGCCTTCGGCACTTCCTCTGGGATACCGGCCGCGGCTACGACCTCAAGACGGTCGATCTGATGAGCTGGGGATCGCTCGCGGCCTCGGTGGCACTGACGCTGCTGATCTGGGCCGTCGTGCTGGCGATGTGACGCAAACAGGCGGGAGAGCCAACATGAATACCGGCATGAGGACGCCGCTCAAGAACGTCCGCGCCCTGGGCTCGGCCAAGGAAGGTGCCGATCACTTCTGGAAGCAGCGGGTGACGGCGGTCGCCAACCTGTTCCTCGCGATCTTCCTCGTCTGGCTGATCGTCTCGCTGGTCGGCGCCGATCATGCCACCGTCAAGGCGCGGCTTGCCCATCCCATCAACGGACTGATGCTGGGGCTGCTCGCCATCTCAGGCGCGATCCACATGCGCCTGGGGATGCAGGTCATCATCGAAGATTACGTGCACGGCGAGTTCACCAAGGTGGTGCTGCTGATGCTCAACACGTTCTTCGCCATCCTGATCGCGGCCGCCTGTGTGCTGGCCCTTCTCAAACTGAGCTTCGGAGCTTGAGCGTCATGGCGTCCAAGGCAAACGGTTCGGGCATCGCACCCGCCGTCAACGGCAAGGCCTATCCCGTCGTCCACCACACCTACGATGTTGTCGTGGTCGGCGCAGGCGGTGCGGGTCTGAGGGCGACGCTTGGCGCTGCTCAGGCGGGCCTCAAGACGGCCTGCGTGACAAAGGTGTTTCCAACGCGCTCGCATACGGTGGCGGCCCAGGGCGGTGTCGCCGCGTCGCTGGGCAACATGGGTCCCGACAACTGGCGCTGGCACATGTACGACACCGTCAAGGGCTCCGACTGGCTCGGCGACCAGGACGCGATCGAGTACCTGTGCCGCCACGCGCCCGACGCCGTCTACGAACTTGAGCACTACGGCGTGCCCTTCTCGCGCACCGAGGACGGCAAGATCTACCAGCGCCCGTTCGGCGGCATGACGACGGAATTCGGCGAGGGGCCGCCCGCGCAGCGCACGTGCGCCGCGGCCGACCGCACCGGCCATGCGATGCTGCACACGCTTTATGGCCAGTCGCTGCGCTACTCGGCGGAGTTCTTTATCGAGTACTTCGCCATCGACCTTATGATGGATTCGGATGGCGCCTGCCGCGGCGTCGTGGCGCTCTGCCTCGACGACGGCACGATCCACGCCTTCCGCGCCAAGAAGACGATCCTGGCGACTGGCGGCTATGGCCGCGCCTACTTCTCCTGCACGTCGGCGCACACGTGCACGGGAGATGGCAACGCCATGGTGCTGCGCGCTGGCCTTCCGCTTCAGGACATGGAGTTCGTGCAGTTCCATCCGACCGGCATCTACGGTGCCGGCGTGCTCATCACCGAAGGTGCGCGCGGCGAGGGCGGCTATCTCACCAACGCGCAGGGTGAGCGCTTCATGGAGCGCTATGCGCCGCACGCCAAGGATCTCGCCTCACGCGACGTCGTCTCGCGCTCGATGACGGTGGAGATCCGCGAGGGCCGCGGCGTCGGGCCGGAAGGCGACCACATCCACCTGCATCTGGACCATCTCGATCCCAAGATCCTGGCGGAGCGCCTGCCGGGCATTACCGAGAGCGCCAAGATTTTCGCCGGCGTCGATCTCCGCCGTCAGCCGATTCCTGTCATACCGACCGTGCACTACAACATGGGCGGCATCCCGACGAACTATCACGGTGAGGTCGTCACGCTGAAGGACGGCAACCCTGACCAGATCGTTCCGGGCCTGATGGCGATCGGCGAGGCGGCCTGCGTCTCTGTGCACGGCGCCAACCGGCTGGGGTCCAACTCGCTCATCGATCTTGTCGTGTTCGGTCGCGCCGCCGGCCTGCGCTGCCAGGACGTTGTCGATCCAAAAGAGCGGCAGCGTGAATTGCCTCCCGACGCCGTCGATCTGGCGCTGTCGCGGCTCGACCGTTTCCGTCATGCGGACGGCGGCCGTTCCACCGCCGAATTGCGCCTCAGGATGCAGAAGGTCATGCAGGCCAACTGCGCCGTCTTCCGCGACGGACCGGTGATGCAGGAGGGCATGCGGAAGATCGCCGAGATCTGGAAAGAAACGGACGACATCCGCGTTACCGACCGTTCGCTGATCTGGAACTCTGATCTCGTCGAGACGCTGGAATACGACAACCTCATCTGCCAGGCGGCGGTGACGGTGACGGGTGCGGAGAACCGTAAGGAAAGCCGCGGTGCGCATGCGCGCGAGGACTACCCCAAGCGCGACGACGCCAACTGGATGAAGCACACGCTGGCTTTCGCCGACATGGAGAAGAAGTCGGTGCGGCTCGATTTCCGCCCGGTGCATACGCACACCATGACCAACGAGGTGAGCTACATCGAGCCCAAGGCACGCGTGTACTGACCTTGTGGGTCTAAAAACGCGGGGGTGGGTTGCAACGGCGCAGCGGCCCCCTCGGGGTCCGCACGTAGCGCTGGAGGACGCGAGGTCGTCCTTGCGCTTGCCCGCCGTCCTGTAGCAGCATCCGCCCCGCGGCCCGGACGGCCAGAAGTTGTCGTCGTCCCCGCCCTACAACCGACGCGGGGATGCTCACTCGACAATGAAGGCGACGCAGAAGCTCACCGGACCACCGGACCTGCCGGAGGGTGACAGCCGCCTTGCGCCCGATCCGTTCGCCGCCGTGCTGCCGGCCATCGCCGCGCTGGGCGCGGTTGCCTCGATCGCGACGATCAACTGGGCGGCGCAGGACCGCACGGTGGACAGGGCGCGGCCCCGCCGCAAGCCCGGAACGGCGCTACGCGATCTGGAAACCTGCTGTTTGGGCCTCGTTGAGATCTTCCGCCGGTTCGTGCGCAACCCGCGCATGTTTGCCGGCGAGGGCGCTCAGGGTTCGTCACCGCTCAAGTTCGGTGTGCATGGGCCGCGCGTCGATGCGGATGCCTGCCGCCTCTACCATCAGCTCGTCAACGACGTCGCCTCCATGCTGGTGCTTGCTTCGCAGAATTCCTTCGACGTGATGTGCGCGGTCGAGGACGGCGAGATCGAAGCGCCCGAGGAGCTGTTCTTCGGCTTCGGTGAGCAGCAGGAGCGCTTGAACCAGCTCATCCAGGGCCGCGCCACTCTGAAGGCAACCGTGGAAACGGGCTTTGCGGTGGCGACAAGGCTGTCGGAACTCGTTCGAGAGCTCAAAGACTACAAGGTCGGCTGAAGGTCGCCGGTCCAGAGCGGCCGCGCGTTCAATGCGGCCCACCGCGCGTTCCCATCGGGTGACGCCAGATTGTGCGGCGAGCCGGGCTAATTCTACCCGAGGTCGGCAAAGCGATTTCCAATTTGAAACGGTTCAGTCGAAGTCGGAAGTTGCCAGAATTTACTCGAACCGCTGAAAATAAAATCGTCGATCGGCGGGAAATTGTCGGCGCGCCATGACGTGGATTGCCGGCAATCTGTTCGAGAAGAAAAAGAGCCAAATCGTCTGAGCTGCAAGCAATCTCGGTACCGTGCCGACGATCTGAACCATATTTCTAATCAGAGAGTTAGGGTCGGAGCCAGTTTCCGTGTCGCTTCACCGCAAAAGCTGCACCTAGGTGTGCCCAACCAAGCGGATTCGATACCAAGTACTATATTTCGAATGCCCACTCTTTGTGTGATGAAAGTTGAGAGAGACCGCGTCTCTTGTCACAGCAGAAAACTGCGAGCAGATGACGGCAAAGCAACCGTCCAACTGAAAATGAACGAGCTGGAAGCTCTTGACCAAAGAGCAGGCGCGTTCGCGAAGCAAACATGAAATCCGACCAACCGCCGACCCGCCCTTTCCGGGGGGAGGGTTGCGCGTGGGAAAACGCCAGAGGTTCCAAGATGAGTTCAGACGAGCTTAACAGGATCAGATCGAACCCCCTCTATAGAGAGCTGATCGGCAGGCGCCGCCGCTTCGCAGGCATTCTGGCGACGCTCATGCTCCTAATCTACTTCGGCTTTGTTCTGCTGGTTGCTTTCGACAAGTCGCTGCTGGCGACACCCATCGGGAGCGGCGTCACGACAATCGGCATCCCGCTTGGCCTCTTCGTCATCATCTCGGCCTTCATTCTGACGGGCATCTACGTTCGGCGCGCCAACGGCGAGTTCGACGAGCTGACCCAGCGCCTGATGGAGGAATGAGAGATGCGGCGGCTCTTCATCACGGCGTTCGGCGCCACCGCTCTGCTCGCTTCCCTTGCTTCGGCCGCCTTTGCTGCCGGCGCGATCGAAGGCGGTAGCAAGCAGGATCTGAACCTCGAGGCGATCGTCTTGTTCGGAGTGTTCGTGCTGGCGACACTCGGAATCACGAAGTGGGCGGCTTCGCGCACCAAGACCGCAGCGGATTTCTATACCGCCGGCGGCGGTATCACGGGCTTCCAGAACGGACTGGCGCTCGCTGGCGACTACATGTCGGCGGCTTCGTTCCTGGGAATTTCCGGACTCGTCTACTCGAGCGGCTACGATGGCCTGATTTATTCGGTCGGCTGGCTCGTCGGCTGGCCGATCATTCTTTTCCTCATCGCGGAGCGGTTGCGCAATCTGGGCAAGTACACATTTGCCGACGTCGTTTCGTTCCGTCTCCAGCCGGTGCCGATCCGGATCATGTCCGCGATCGGTACACTAACCGTCGTGGCTTTCTATCTGATCGCGCAGATGGTCGGTGCCGGCAAGCTGATCGAGCTGCTGTTCGGTCTCGACTACCTCTACGCGGTGATCTGCGTCGGCGCCCTGATGATCGTCTACGTCTCCTTCGGCGGCATGACCGCGACGACGTGGGTGCAGATTATCAAGGCGGGGCTTCTGCTCGGCGGAGCCACGTTCATGGCGGTCATGGTTCTGATGACGTATGGCTTCTCACCCGAGAAGCTGTTCCAGCGCGCGGTCGAGATCCATCCCAAGGGCGTATCCATCATGGGGCCCGGCGGGCTGATCTCCGATCCTGTGTCGGCGATATCGCTCGGCCTCGCGCTGATGTTTGGAACCGCCGGTCTTCCGCACATTCTTATGCGCTTCTTCACGGTCGCCAACGCCAAGGAGGCGCGCAAGTCGGTGTTCTACGCCACCGGCTTCATCGGCTACTTCTACATCCTCACGTTCATCATCGGCTTCGGAGCCATCACGTTCCTAATGAACGATCCGTCCTTCTTCAAGGCGGGCGCCAACGGTGCGTTCGACAAGGTGAAGGACCTGGCCGGCGGCAGCAACATGGCGGCCGTGCACTTGTCGAAGGCGGTCGGCGGCAATCTGTTCCTCGGCTTCATCTCCGCTGTTGCGTTCGCCACAATCCTGGCGGTCGTTGCCGGACTGACGCTCGCTGGAGCCAGTGCCGTCAGCCACGACCTGTACGCTTCGGTCTTCGCGCGAGGCAAGGCGAACGAGGCAACCGAGGTGCGCATCTCCAAGATTTCCGCGGTCGCCATTGGCATCGTGGCGATTATGCTGGGCTACATCTTCGAGAAGCAGAACGTCGCGTTCATGGTCGGTCTCGCCTTCTCGGTGGCCGCGTCGATCAACTTCCCGGTACTCGTCATGTCGATATTCTACAAGGACGTGACAACCAAGGGCGCGGTGATCGGCGGTCTGCTGGGATTGGTGAGCTCGGTGGGCATGGTGATCCTGTCGAAGTCGGTCTGGGAGGATGTGCTGCATATGCCGAAGGGCTCAGCGCCCTTCCCCTACTCCAACCCCGCTCTGTTCTCGATGACGCTGGCCTTCGTGGGCATCTGGCTGATCTCGAAGCTTGATCGCAGTGCGCAGGCAGCTTCCGAACGGGCAGCGTACGAGGCGCAGCTCGTGCGCTCCGAGACGGGACTTGGAATCTCGGCGGCGTCCGCGCACTGAGACTTGGTGCGGCTTCTCCCCAGAAGCGGACAGGTGGTAATACTTCGCCCGTGACCCGAAACGGTCGCGGGCGAAGTTGTTTGCGCGCCAAGCTTCAGATTGCGAGCCTGCGGCGCCGACGATCCCTGTCTGCAGGCATCCTACCTCGGTCGGATTTCGGAGCTTTCGGTGGCGCCCTCGCCTCCACCATCCAGGGGACTGGCGCTGCCCAACGGTACGTACACAGGCATGCGCGGCCATGCCAGCGTGCGCTGGCCGATTTGCAAAGGCCAATATCCGATCTCGAACATCGTCATCAGCAACGGCGCGATCTTCTTCCAGAGCGACCGGTTCACGTTCCGCGGCTCTGTGGACCAGCGGTCTGGGTTCCTGACGATCGAGCACAGCGGCATTTCCCCGCCGCCTTCGGCGAACCTCAACATCTCCGGGTATTTCCGTAATGCCGGCATGTTCAGCGGCGACTGCGGTTCGGGCTTCTTCCGCATCGACTTCTGGCGCGTTGGGGGGCGCCGGCGTGAGCAGGAGCCCGCTTTGTTGACAACACCGCGGGCATCGCCCATACGTCGTGCCATCCAGACGGCCCGTTGCGAACGAGCCGCCGCCCTGCACATGGAACCGGCCGCTGCCGGCCCGGGAGGCAGGGGGGTCAACATCCGCCGGCGAGTTTCGCCCGCGGGTGCGTTCGTGCTTTGGCCGTTCGAATGCGAGCGCGGGCGGGCCCTTCACCCGCGTCTTGAGGAGAGCCGATGTTCCAGTCCCTGAGCGATCGTCTGTCGGGCGTACTCGACAAGCTGACGCGGCGCGGCGCCCTTACAGAGAGCGACGTGGCGGAGGCCATGCGCGAGGTGCGGCGGGCTCTGCTTGAGGCCGACGTTGCACTCGATGTGGTCAAGGGCTTCGTCGAGAAGGTCAAGGCGAAGGCCGTCGGCCAGGAGGTGCTGAAGTCGATCACCCCCGGGCAAATGGTCGTCAAGATCGTTCACGACGAGCTGGTGAGCGTGCTGGGCTCGGACGCCGAGCCGATCGATCTGGCCGCCACTCCGCCGGTTGCCATCCTGATGGTCGGTCTGCAGGGCTCGGGCAAGACGACCACGACTGCCAAGATCGCCTATCGCCTCAAGTCGCGCGAGCGCAAGAAGGTGCTGATGGCCTCGCTCGATACGCGCAGGCCGGCAGCCATGGAGCAGCTCAAGGTGCTGGGCGGCCAGACGGGAGTCGATACGCTGCCGATCGTCGCCGGCCAGACACCGGTAGACATCGCGCGGCGCGCGCTCGATGCCGCGCGGCTCGGGGGCTATGACGTCGTGCTGCTCGATACGGCGGGCCGCGTCACGGTCGACGAGGAACTGATGGGCGAGGTGGCGCGCGTCAAGCGCGACACCAACCCGCACGAGGTCCTGCTGGTTGCCGACAGTCTCACCGGCCAGGATGCGGTCAACACCGCCAATGCGTTCGAGGCGACGGTTGGCATCACCGGCATCGTGCTGACTCGTGCCGATGGCGATGGCCGCGGCGGCGCGGCGCTTTCCATGCGCGCCGTCACCGGCAAACCGATCAAGCTCATCGGTACGGGTGAGAAGTGGGATGCGCTGGAGGACTTCGACCCCAAGCGCATCGCCGGCCGAATTCTGGGCATGGGCGACATCGTCGGCCTTGTCGAGAAGGCCGCGCAGACGATCGACGCCAAGAAGGCTCAGGCGATAGCCGAGCGCATGCGCAAGGGGGCGTTCGATCTGGAGGATCTAGCCGAGCAGCTTATGCAGATGGAGAAGCTGGGCGGCATGGGCGGGATCATGGGTCTGCTGCCGGGTGTCGGCAAGATCAAGCAGCAGATGGCGGACGCCAAGGTCGACGAGAAGGTCTTCAAGCGACAGCTCGCAATCATTCAGTCGATGACGCCGCACGAACGGCGAAACCCGAAAGTGCTCAACGCCAAGCGCAAGAAGCGCGTCGCGGCAGGCTCGGGCACGACGCCGGCCGACATCAACAAGCTGCTCAAGATGCACATGGCGATGGCCGATATGATGAAGTCCATGCGCGGCAAGGGCATGTTCGGAAAAATGGGCGGCATGCTCGGCATGGGTGGCGGCGGGCCGGCACCGAACGCGGAAGAAATGGCGCGCATGCAGGAGGAACTGGCGGCGCTCGATCCCGCGGCATTGCAGCAGTTGCCCAAGGAATTGCGCGACGCTGTCGAGCAGGGCGGCGCGTCGGGGACGGGCGGAGGCGGTATGCCGAAGGGGCTTCCGTCCGGGCTTCCGGGTCTTGGAGGCGGCCTGCCGAGGCTACCGGGTCTCGGTGGCGGGCTACCCGGCTTGGGTGGCCCAGGATTTCCGCGCTTCCCCGGTGGTCCAGGGAAGAAGAGGCGCTGAGCAGGATTTTTCCTCTCCTGAGACGGGGGAGGAAGAGGAGCAGATTGAAGCAAATTGCCGCGCATCGCGCGCGGCGGAACAAAGGAAAAGGATACGAGATGGCAGTGAAACTCAGGCTCGCACGTGGCGGCGCCAAGAAGCGGCCTTACTACTACATCGTCGCGGCCCATTCGACGTCGCCGCGCGACGGCCGTTACATCGAGCAGGTGGGCACCTACGATCCGATGCTCAAGAAGGACAACCCCGAGCGCATTCGCCTCAACGAGGAGCGCTGCAAGTACTGGCTTTCCGTCGGTGCGCTGCCGACCGATCGCGTTGCCCGCTTCTTCGACGCGGCGGGGCTCTCCAAGCGCGACCAGCGCAACAACCCGGAGCGGGCCAAGCCCAAGAAGAAGGCGCAGGAGCGCATGAAGCTCGAGGCCGAGAAGGCCGAGGCCGCCAAGAAGGCCGCTGCCGAGGCGCCGGCGGGCGAGTGAGCCTGGAGCTTGCGGTCGAAGGGCCGCGGGCGAGGTTTGCAGACGCGAGATTGGGAGAGGGCCTGTAGGGACACCTGCGGGCCCTCATTCTTTTCGTGCCCAACGCTACTTGAGCTGTCATTCGGTTGACAGATGTTCAGTTATGGAAGAAAGTGCGTCTGTCACCGATTTTTCTAGCGGAACAGATGGCGGCTGCGGGTCTTCGAGAGGTGCTCCACCGGCTTGGTCTCAAGCAGACCGAGTTCGCGCGGCTCCTAGACGTCAGCCCCCGCACGGTCAGTCTCTGGGCCACCGGAGAAACCGTTCTCCCAGGGCCGGTTCACGCCTATCTCCGTCTGCTGCCGAAGCTGACCGCCGATGTGCTGGCCGAAGAACTCAACAGCGTGAAAGGACGATCGAAGATGCTCGATGAGGGCCTCTACAACGTAGAGTATTGGCCGAACCAGGCGAAGCAGGGGGAAAGCGGCAGCGCGCTGGCGGTCCTGCGCAATGGCAAGATCCTTGGTTCGGATCGTTTCGGCGGCGTCTTTGTCGGCTCCTACCAGTTCGACGCGGCCAAAGAGGTCAACGCGGTGCACCTGCGTATGCACGTCCCGCCCGAAGGCGTGCTTGTGACGGGCTTCGCGGCCGGCTCGGACGGTGCCACGGTGGATATCGTCGGCTCGTTCGCGCGGGCGGCGCCTGTCACGCGGGCGCGCGCCGAAGTGGCAGGTCGCGCCGTCGAGGTTCAGATGACCTATCTTGGACCGCTGCCCAACTGAGCGGCGCACGTCATTCAGGACGAGAGAAGCAATGGCGGAGGCCCCACGCAGGGTGCTGCTCGGCGAGATTACCGGCGCGCATGGCGTCCGCGGTGAGGTGCTTGTGCGCTCGTATACGGCCGAGCCTGCGGACATCGCCACCTATGGCGCGCTGACCGATGACAAGGGCGGCGCGGCGCTGATGCTGAAGGTCGTCCGCACGACTCCAAAGGGTGCGCTCGTGGTCCGCGTGCACGGTGTCAGCGACCGCAACGCGGCCGAAGCGCTCATGGGCCGCAAACTGTTCGTCGCGCGATCGGCGATGCCCGAGCCTGAGTCGGACGACTTCTATCATGCCGATCTCGTCGGCTTGTCCGCTGTTGACTCGGAGGGAGCGACGGTCGGCACCGTCGTAGCGGTGGCGAACTACGGTGCCGGTGACATCCTGGAGATCAGACTGCTCGGCGGCCGGCAAACCGAGCTGCTGCCGTTCACGAAAGCATTCGTGCCGGTGGTCGATCTCGCGGCGGGAAAGGTGGGCGTGGTGTTGCCGGTGTCTTTGAACGAAGATGACGACGGGGCCGCGGATAGCGAGTGACGAGGCTTCGGCATGCCGAGTTGGTCGAGGGCGACGTTGGTCGCGGATGGGCCAGCTTACGCTACCGCGCGATGACGCGTGATCTGGCTTTTGCTTGTTCGGAGCCCCGTCAGAACCCCATCAAACCGGCTCACCCTTGAGCAGGCGTGGGAGGTCACCGGTCAGCCCGGCGGCCTCGCTGACAAGGAGCCCCTTGACCGCTGGAATTCGCTCGACCAGGCCGAGTCCGAACCCGCGGACCGCGCGCCGCAGCATTCCGTCACTTGAGAACAGACGGTTGAGACCATCGAAGGCGAAGGTCGAGAATGTTGCATCGAAGCGGCGCCAACGCTCGTAGCGCCGCAGCGTGTCGGCGCTGCCCGGATCGAGCCCCAGCCGCACCGCGTCGGCCACCACTTCCGCCAGGGCCGCGACGTCACGCAGGGCGAGGTTCAACCCCTGGCCGGCGATCGGATGGACGGCATGTGCGGTGTCGCCAATGAGTGCAAGACGGCTGCTGACGTAAGCGCGCGCCAGATGCATTTGGAGCGGCCAGGACGCGCGCGGCCCTTCGAGCGTCAACCGGCCGAGCCGGCCACCCACGCGCTTGTCGATCTCCGCCAGGAAGGCAGTATCGTCGAGCGCCAGGATATGGCGCGCGCTTGGCTCCTGTTCCGACCATGTGATGCACGAGC
>JBFWNY010000045.1:0-28943 GCA_050250815.1 Hyphomicrobiaceae bacterium | reverse complement strand
TGTAGCCGACGACCTTGCCGTCCTTCACCTCGAGGTCGACGCGGCCCAGGTACTTACCGTGCGAGCCCGACGAGAGCAGGATCGTCTTGCCGATCTCGATGGCGCGCGGGATAGAGTCGGGTGTGTGGCCGGTGAGGATCACGTCGATGCCGTTGACCACGGTGGCGAGCTTCTGGTCGACGTCGAACCCATCGTGCGACAGCAGCACGACGACCTGCGCTCCGTCAGCACGGGCCTTGTCGACATGGCTCTGAACGCGCTCCGGACGGATGCCAAACGACCACTTCGGGAACATCCAGCGCGGGTTGGCGATTGGCGTGTACGGGAATGCCTGGCCGATCACGGCGACCTTGACGCCGCCCTTGTCGAACATCTGCGTCGACTCGAACACCGGTTCTTCAAACTCGTTGTCGACGACGTTGCCGCCCAGGAACGGATAGCCGAGCTGACCGATCAGCTCCTTCACACGTTCCTCGCCGAACGTGAACTCCCAATGGCCGACCATGGCATCGGGCTTCAGCAGCTTCATGCAGTCGACCATATCCTGCGCGTTCGTCTTCAACGACGTGTAGGACCCCTGCCACGTGTCGCCGCCGTCGAGGAACAGCACCTTGTCGTCGCCGCGGTCGGCGCGGATCGCCTTGACGAGCGTGGCGATGCGGTCGAGGCCGCCGAGCCGCCCATAGGCTTTCGCCAGGTTGACGTAGTCGACCATCGTGTGCGCGTAGGCGAGCGCGCTACCCGGCGTCAGGCCGAAGTGCTTGAGGAAGTCCTCGCCGACGAGATGCGGCGGGATGCCCTCGAACGCGCCGACGCCGAAGTTCTCGGACGGCGGGCGGAAGTAGATGGGCTTCAACTGCGCGTGGACGTCGGTGAGGTGAAGCAGCGTTACCTGACCCTTGGACTGGAACTTCAGCAGGTCGGCCTGCGTCAGCTTCTGCTGTGCGGCGAGCCGCGCGAGGTTGCCGTTGAGGCCGGTGATCGCTGCGGTGACGGCGGCCAACTGGAGAAACTCACGACGTGAGTGCATGGGGCGTTCCTTCCTCGGGCGTCCGGCGGTCGGGACCGGCTTCTGACGATTGGTTTGGCGAGCGCTAGTCAGGGCGTGGGCGCACCCGCGCCGCGCCGCCCATAGGCAAACATCCTAATGTCGCGACATATGACTTCACAACCGGGATCGGTGTGGAGATTAGCGCCGCGTGGGCGCGTCGCTTTGCTGCAAATGCGAAGCCGCACGTGCGAAACGTGCTGGCCGGGCCAGTCGAACCATCGTTGCGGGGCCCCGCACGAAGTAAAGCCGGCGCCGCATGCATTGTGGCGCCGGCCTCACGTGTTGCGATGGCATGAGCGTGATGGGCACGCGTTCGCGGTCAGCGCCGTACCGCGGGCGTTTCCACATCCAGGCCCTGGCCGCGCCAGGCCAGATAGAGTTCAAGGTTGACGTAGTCATCGGCGCCGCGGCCCTGACCCTTGGCGCGCACCTGCTCGTTGCAGCCCTTGAAGCGGCGATGCAGCGAGCCGGGCTTCTGCCACTTGAGCCGGTAGGTCGGGAAGCCGTTCGACTGGCCTTGGCTCAGCACCTCGGCGCGGATCTGCTGGCCAAAGTTCTTCTCATGGCAATGGGCACAGCTCATGTCGAGCTGGCCGCGCCGCGCGTAGTAATATTCCTTGCCCTTGTCGAAGAATGGCTTGGCCGGGCCGTCGACGGCAACGCTCACCGGCATGCCGCGCGACTGTGCCTTGACGTGAATCATCATGCCAAGCATCTCGTCGCCTTCCCATTTGTAGGGCTTGGCCTTCATGTTGGTCTCGCGGCAGAAGTTGATGCGCTGCTCAAGCGACATCATCTTCTTCCACGGCTCGAAATAGACCGGGAACTTCGTCGCCACGCCCTTCATTGAGCTGACGCCCTTGTGGCAGTCGTTGCAGGACTTGCCGGCCTCGCCGTCGACCTTCGACCATTCGCGCTCGCCGATTTCCATCCACGGTCCGGCCGGATTGGCGAACTCATCGTCCTCCATGGCCTGGGTTTCGGCGGAGGCCCACTTATAGCCAGAGTAGATCGCGTTGAGCGGATGGCCCTTGGCTGCGGGCTTGACGGGGGTCGTCACGCCCGCGGGCTCGGCAAAGGCGGCGTGCGCCCCTGCCAGCGCGACGAGCGCGGCAGCTGCGGCGAGCGAATAGATCGTCTTCATGGTTGTTCTCCCTTCTGCGTGCTGGCCGCGTTCTCGGTCACTCTTTCAGCGTCTTGAGGAACGAGACGACGTCCTCGACCTGAGCCGCGCTGAGGATCGAGAGCCCCTCGCAGTCGGGATGCACGGTGGTGAAGCCGGAGTTGCGATGGAACGCCGGCATGATCGTTTCGGGGAAGATCTTCTTGGGGTTGACCACGAGCATTCTGAGCTCGCCTTCTGTGTAGCGCTCCGCCACACCATCGAGCGTCGGGCCGATGTGGCCGTGCACGCCAAGCGGCATCTTCGCGGTCTTGCCGTCGAGCGTTTTGACCTCGATCTGGCCCTGCTTCTTGGCCAGTTCCTCGACCTTGCTGATCTCGTGGCAGGCAAGGCAGTTGCCGAGCCTCCGGTGCGCCATCCAGCCCAATCCGCGGTTGGCGTCGCCCGCCGCCGAAGCGAGCGGCTTGTCGATCGAAGCCGGCAGGTTCTTGCCCTTGGAGACCGTGTACTTGGCCACCTCGGCCGGCTCGCCGTCCTTGCAGCGGTCCTTAGCCTTCTTGGCCGGAGCGGCAGGCTTTGCTTCTGCGGTTGCCTTTGCGGTGGCCTTGGCTGCCTTGTCCTGGGCCGCTAGCGGTCCGGGCAGAGCCGCTGCGGCGAGCATGGCGGTGCCCGCCAGCGCTACAATCCAAGCATGTCGACGCATCCTGCGAAGTCCCTCCCTTGGCTTGACTTGTTTTCTTTGACGTGGCGGGAGGCGATGCCCAGCTGGCAACTGCCGGGACTTGGTGTCTGCTCGACGCCCGCCTCGGAACGCACACGCATTCGTTTTGATGAGGAATATTAGCAACTGGTAATGTTTTGGTGTCAATCGATAAGTGCTTGTGCAACGCACCAATCTGGCCAGCGAAAACGCCATTCGCGAGCCTTCGAGCAAAGCATGAAAGCGAAAGGGGCGGGCCGCTTCCGCGAACCGCCCCTCCAGGCTTCCGAAAATGTTCCGCCGACTGTCTTACTTGTTGACCGGCGAGTCCTTGGCCATCAGCAGCGCCGTTACGTCCTTGATCTGCTGGATGGTCAGGATGCCCTGGGCGCCGAAGCGCGGCATGTTCGAGCAGGCGATGGCGGTATGGGCATTGAAGATCTTCTCGTAGGTCGCCTTGGTGGCTTCCTCCGTGAAATCGCGCAGCTTGCCGTATTCCGCCAGCGACGGGCCGATCGTTCCGTAGGCGAGTTCTGCCTTGTCGATCTGGTGGCAGGCATAGCAATTGCCGCCGGAGGGCGCGTCAACCTTGTCGTTGTAGCGCTGCCCCTTGCCGTCCTGCGCGATTTTCTCACCCGCTTTCCAGTCCCCCAGCAGCTTGCCGTCTTCGGGGTATTGGACGGAAGCCTTGGCCGCCGCCTGGATGTCCGCGGCCAGTTCCTTGTCGGGCTGATTGTGGGTTTGTGAGCAGACCTTCTGCAGATTGTCCTGGGTGAGACGCGAGGCCCAGTCGGGCTTCGCACCCTCCGGGTTCTTGGCGTTAGGATCCTTCCAGCTGGAGGCGATGACCTTGGCGAGAGCATCGGCGGAGACGCCCTCGGCGGTGGAGTGCGCGGCAAGTCCGGCAACGCCGAGTGCGGCCGCGGCGAAGGACAGGATTGCAATCTTCTTCATGGCTGTTGTCTCCTGTCCGATCAGCGCTTCAGAGCCGGAACATTGATCTCGCCGCCCTCGGCCTGTTTGACCAGGTAGGTGATGAGAGCGGTGACGGCGTCGGAGCCGAAGCCGACCTTGGGCATGCGCATCTGGCGGTAGCAGTCGGCCATGCGGTGCTGCATCGTCTTGATCGAGTTGGTGGAGACCCGGTAGGCCGGCCAAGTGGCAACAGCCCCTTGCGCTTCCTTGCCGGGCTTCGACAGGTCCGGCAGCTCCTGCAGGCGGATGCGCGTGCCGGATTGGGCATGGCAGGTCTGGCAGGAGAAATCGTGCGGACCGGCGCGGGTGAAGAAGAGAGCCTCACCGACATCGAAGGCCTCCTTCTCCTTGGCGTGCGACAGCTGCGGCTTCATTGGCATGCCGTTCGACTGGGCGCTGACGTAAGAGGCCAGTGCCTCCATCTCGCTGTTGTCCTGGCCAGCGCCGGAGAACGCCTTCTTGACGATGTCTGTGGTGTCGAGGCCCTGGATGTTCTGCATGCACCAGACGATGCGCCGCTCCAGATCCATCACCTTGTCGGCGTCGGCAAAATAGCGCGGCATCTCGGCCATTGCGCCCTGAAGGACGCCGGGTCCCTTACCCAGATCGCAGGTTTCCAGCGACACATCCTTGGTGCCGCGTTTCTTCTTCCACAGGGCCTCGCCAGCATCGACGGCGAGCAGGCCCGGGTTGGAGAATGGGTCGGCAGCCATCATCTTCCGGTATTCCTCGATGCCCTTGGCGGCATCCTGCGCCTTGGCGGCGCCGATCAGGGCGCTGGCGCCCGTCGCGACGACGAGGCCGACGGATAGCGCCCGAAGAAAGCGTCCAAACGTCATGAGTGTTCCTCTCCCTGGTTGATGAGCGCTCTGACGGCCGGTTTGGGGTTCGTCCGATGAGCTTGCGGAATGGCTTCGGGAAGCAAGCGGGGAGGGGCCGCACTTCGGCAGCCGCAATAAGCGTCCTCCCCGTGGCCTCGGGCCACCCTCTTCTTTTTGTTCTTTGTTCTTTTGTGCGCGTTCCGGGTTTTTCCGGCCGCAATTCACATTAGTGGCAAAGAATATTCGCGCTCTTTTTGACTTGCAACAGCGATCCGGGATTAGCAGGAAAATTAAAATTTTAGAATTCAAAAGTTTAGAGAGCAAATAGTATGTGCGCCGAGAATAGTTGTTTCGTCCGGCGCGCTACAGGCCGAGCATCAATTTCAGGTTCTGAACCGCGGCACCAGCCGCACCCTTGCCAAGGTTGTCGAGCCGGGCGACGAGCACCGCCTGGCGCAACTGCGCATTGCCGAACACGGCGAGTTCCATACGGTCGGTGCCGTTCAGGGCTTCGGCGCCGATGCGTCCCTTCAAGGTGTCGGCGGGCTCGCGCATGACGCTGACGAGGCTCACATTGCGGTAGTGCGCATCAAGGGCGAGCTCCAGGTCGCGGACGCACGGTTTGCCCGGTAGCGCATCCAGATGCAGCGGCACCGACACGAGCATGCCCTGGCGGAAGTTGCCGACAGATGGGACAAAAATTGGCCGCTGCGTCAGCCGCGCATACGTCTGCAGCTCCGGCACGTGCTTGTGCTCGAGCCCCAGTCCGTACAGCTCGAAGGATGGCGCGGTGCGCTTCACCTCGTAGGCTTCGATCATGCTCTTGCCGCCGCCCGAATAGCCCGACACCGCGTTGACGGTAATGGGATAGTCGGCAGGCAGCAGCCCGGCATCGACCAGCGGGCGGATGAGAGCGATAGCCCCGGTCGGATAGCAGCCCGGGTTGGCGACGTGCCGTGCCGTGGCGATCAGCCCGCTCTGCGCCTCATCGAGTTCTGCAAAGCCGTAGACCCAGCCCGGAGCAACGCGGTGCGCCGTCGAGGCATCGACGATGCGCGGCGCGTCCGAGCCGAGGCTGTCGGCGATTGCCACCGCCTCCCTGGCCGCGTCATCGGGCAGGCACAGCACGATGAGGTCGGCGTCCCGCATGAGAGCACGCCGGGCATCGGCGTCCTTGCGCCGGTCGGCGTCGATGCTCAACAGGTCGATCCCGCGCTCGCCGGCCAGCCGCTCGCGGATCTCGAGTCCAGTGGTTCCGGCCTCGCCATCGATGAAGACCGACCTGTTCCGCGTCCGGGCGCTGGCCATGGCGTCGTCCCTCTAATGCTAGCCGGCGCCAGGGCCCAGGCCCAGCCGGTGCTTGATGCCTTCAAAGATCGTCTCGGAGCAACCCACGCCCCAGGTTTTGCAGGCGATCTGGTGGCTGTCGCGATAGATCATGTCGATGGCGACGTACAGAATGATGATCAGGCCGAGCCAGGCGATCCAGGGATAGCGCGCCAGCAGTTTGGCGATGTAGGTGGAGGCGACCGCCATCAGGACGATGGCGATGGCCAGGCCGATGACCAGGACGAGCGCGGATTCGCCCGCCGCACCGGCCACCGCCAGCACGTTGTCGAGCGACATCGACAGATCGGCGAGAATGATCGTCCACAACGCCGACCAGAACGTCGCGTCGGACTTGCTGTCGTCGCCGCTGGCGAGCGAGGATTCAACTTGGTCTATGGAGTGCGAATCGCCGTCGACGATCTGGCGATACATTTTCCAGCACACGAACAGCAGCAGCAGGCCGCCGGCGAGCGTCAGGCCGATGACCTGCAGCATCTGCTGGGCGATGCCGGAGAACAGGATGCGTAGCACCACGGCGCCAGCGATACCCCAGAAGATGACTTTGGCGCGCATCTCCTTCTTGACGCGCGAGGCGGCCATGCCGACCACGATGGCGTTGTCGCCGGCGAGCGTCAGGTCGATCATCAGGATGTTGAACAGCGCGACCCAGTGGGTCTGCCACCAGGCGGGTGAGAACGCGTGGCCTATCTCGGTCAGCACCGCGGAAATGAGCCCGCCCGTGTCGGCCATCGCGAACTCCATGATCGTCCCCCTGGATCGGCGTCGCGGCCGGCGTTGGCGATATGGAGAAGGCCAGCCGGCGCATTGCGCGGGTAGATGGCATCGCTCCGCCCCGTCGGCAAGGTGCGGGCGGCAAATGAGCGATCGGCCACATGACAAAGGGCCGGGAAATCCCGGCCCTTCGCAGATTGGACGCGGCCGCTGCGGCGGGCCGCCGGATCAGCGCTTCGAGAACTGGAAGCTGCGGCGGGCCTTGGCGCGGCCGTACTTCTTGCGTTCCACCGTGCGGCTGTCACGCGTAAGGAACCCGCCCTTCTTCAGCACCGGACGCAGATCCGGCTCGAAGTAGGTGAGCGCCTTGGAGATGCCGTGACGCACGGCGCCAGCCTGACCTGAGAGGCCGCCGCCGGCGACCGTCACCTTGATGTCGTACTGGTCGGCGCGGTTGGCGGCCTTGATCGGCTGCATCAGCAGCATCTGCAGAACCGGCCGTGCGAAGTAGTCGGTGTAGGCCTTGTCATTGACGATGATCTGGCCGCGGCCCGGCTTGATCCAGACGCGGGCCACCGCGTCCTTGCGCTTGCCGGTGGCATAGGCGCGGCCGTGCGCGTCGAGCTTCTGCACGTGGGCCGGTGCCGCCTCCGTCTGGGGCTTCAGATTGCCCAGACCCTCGAGGGACTTGGTCTCGGTTACCATGATGTTCAGGCCCTTGCGTTCTTGGAGTTGAGCTTGGCGACGTCGAGCGCTGTCGGGTTCTGCGCCTGATGCGGATGCTCCGGGCCCTTGTAGACCTTGAGATTGCGCATCAGCTGGCGCTGCAGCGGGCCGCGCTTCAGCATGCGCTCGACCGCCTTCTCGATGACGCGCTCTGGGAACTTGCCCTCGATGATCTGGCGCGGCGTGCGGGTCTTCACGCCACCGGGGTGGCCGGTGTGCCAGTGATAGAGCTTGTTCTCGTACTTGCGGCCGGTGAACACGACCTTCTCTGCGTTGACGACGATGATGTTGTCACCGCAGTCGACGTGGGGTGTGTAGATTGCGCGATGCTTGCCTTTGAGGCGGGTGGCAATGAGGGCCGCGAGACGGCCGACGACGAGGCCGTCGGCGTCGATCACGATCCACTGCTTGTCCACCTTGCCGGGCTTGGCGACGAAGGTCTTCATTGGGGCTTTGGCTCCAGGCGGAGGGCCGGGCCCGGTGCAAGGCGCACGGACGGCGGCGGGATTGGTGCCGCGGGATAACCCGCGGTCGGGCGGATGTCTACGCGCGCCAACGCACACTGTCAATCGCTGTGAGGCTGAATCTGCCGCGCCAGCATCCGATTTTTGTATTCAGTTTCAGTCGATTGTGCTGCGTGGTAACTAATTACCGTATGGTGGTGTTATTTTACCGTGCGGACTCGGGCAGCGCGTAGGTCGCCGTTGCATGCGCGAGCGTCGTGCTCTCGGACGCATCCAGGATCGAGACCTCGCCGACCACCAGCCGCCGGCCGACCTTGATGAGCCGGACGTCGGCAACCAGGATGCCGGGCTCTGGCCGCGACAGGAAGTTGATGTTGAGCGAGGTGGTCACCGCTTGCAGCGCACTGCGCCCGAGCGTCGCCAGAATGGCGACGTAGATGCCTACGTCCGCCAGCATGACCATCGAGGGGCCGGAGATGGTTCCTCCCGGTCGAAGGTGCTCGGGACTTTCAGGCAGACGCACGCGCGCGCCGCCCCTGGTAACCCCTTCGATCAAGATCAGCTTGCCGCCGGGCCCGACTTGAGGGAAATGTTCTGCGATGAGCGTGGCCACCTCCTCGGCGGACAGCGTCGCTGCCGCGGCATCCGGCACGCTCATCACATTCCCGTCCCAGTTGTCACACTACATCCCAATGAGCCAAGCACAACGCTTGCGCCCGCTCACGACAGGAAGGTTGCGCCCCAATGCGTCAATTTCTGCGAATCGCTGCCTCGCTGGCGGCGCTTGCTTTCGTAGTCATGTCCTTCGCGCAGCCTGCCGCTGCCCAGGATGTGACACAGATAAAGCTCACCGAGAAGCAGGTGCTCGGCTTCATCGCCGCCCAGAAGGACCTGTCGGCCATCTCCGACAAGTTGCAGGATGCTGGCGACAAGCCTGACGCTGCCCTCGAAGCCGAGCTTGAGTCGATTGCCAAGAAGCATGGCTTTCAGAGCTTCCAGGAGCTCGACGACGTGGCCGCCAACGTGTCGATCGTGATGGCCGGTCTCGATCCGCAGTCAGGCGAGTTCACCGATCCGCAGGTCGCGCTCAAGAAGGAGCTCGCCGACATCAAGGCGGACGACACGATTCCCGCCGAGGAGAAGAAGCAGCTCATCGAGGAGCTGAACGAGGCCATTCAGACGACGCCGCCGCTCCAGCACCAGGAGAACATCGAGGTCGTCAAGAAGCACCGGGCCGAGATCGAGGCCGCGCTGCAGTAACTTGGACGCGGTCTGCGGGACTGCGGTAGGATCAGGCGGCAGCCGGCGGAAGCGACGGCTGCCGTTACCGTTTGGGAGGCGTTCGCATGACGAGCCACGCAACAAAACGTCTTGAGCCTGCGGACGCACCGAGTACCGGACCCGTCTTGGTGACGCGGCCCGAGCCTGGCGTCGCTGTCGTGACGCTCGACCGGCCCAAGCAGCGCAATGCGCTGTCGCTCGAGACGATGGCAGCCCTGCATGCTGCGATCGACGCGCTGGGCCAGGACGCGGGTGTCGCGGCTGTCGTGCTGTCGGCCAACGGTCCGGCGTTCTGTGCTGGCCACGACCTCAAGGAGCTGACCGCGCACCGCGCCGATGGTGATGGCGGTCGGATCTTCTTCCGCCGCACGATGCAGGCGTGCTCCGCGCTCATGCAGGCGATCGTCGCCTGCCCCAAGCCGGTGATCGCGGCGGTGGAGGCCACGGCCACTGCAGCCGGATGCCAGCTCGTGGCGACCTGCGATCTGGCGGTTGCGTCAGAGGAAGCGCGCTTCTGCACACCGGGCGTCAACATCGGTCTCTTCTGCTCGACACCAATGGTCGCCCTGTCGCGCAACGTGCCGCGCAAGCGGGCGATGGAAATGCTGCTGCTAGGTGAGCTGATCTCGGCTCGGGATGCGGCAGACTGGGGGCTCGTCAATTCGGTCGCGCCGTCGGGTCAGGCGGTGGAACGCGCGCTCGATCTTGCACGCCGGATCGCCGCCAAGTCGCCGGCGACCGTGGCCATCGGCAAGCAGACCTTCTACCGTCAGGCCGACATGCCGCTCGCGGAGGCCTACGATCACGCGGTCGAGGTCATGGTCGAGAACATGCTCTACCGTGATGCCGCCGAAGGCATCGGCGCCTTCATCGAGAAGCGCACGCCGCAATGGAGAGGCTGCTGAGATGCTGCCGCAGCGCCTGACGCTCATCACGCTGGGCGTTGCCGACGTGAAGGCCTCACGCGCGTTCTACGAGCGGCTCGGGTTCTCAGCCGCCGCCTTCGAAAGCGATCAGGTGGCCTTCTTCGATACGACGAACGGTGCCGCATTGGCGCTGTTCGGGCATGAGGCGCTTGCCGAGGACGCCAACGTGCCGCACGAGGGCGGTGGCTTCCGCGCGGTAAGCTGCGCCATCAACCTCGAGAGCGAGGCTGCCGTCGATGACGCGCTCGCTTTCGCGGAAGAGTGCGGCGGCCGCATCACGCAGCCGGCGCGCCAGGTCTTCTGGGGCGGCTACTCGGGCTACTTCGCGGACCCCGACGGTCATCTTTGGGAGGTCGCCTACAACCCGGTATTCACCGTCGACGCAGCAGGCCGCGTGCGGCTGCCGGCGCCAGCGGCACGTGAGGGCGCATGAGCACGATCGCCTATTCGGACGATTATATCGGCGGCATCCTTTCGGACGTCCGCACCTTCGCCTTCGTCGGTGCGAGCGCCAACACCTCGCGGCCCAGTTATTTCGCTATGAAATACCTTCTGTCGAAGGGCTACACCGTGCATCCCGTCAATCCCGGCCAGGCGGGCGGAGAGATCCTCGGCCAGAAGGTCGTCTCCACGCTGGCCGAGGTGCCCGCGCCCCTCGACGTGGTCGACATCTTCCGCAACTCGGAGGCCGCGCTTGCGATCACGCGCGAGGCGATACGGCTGAAGGACGAACTCTCGATCAAGGTCGTCTGGATGCAGCTCGGCGTCATAAACGAGGCTGCAGCGGCCGAGGCCGAGGCCGCCGGGCTCAGGGTCGTCATGAACCGCTGCCCCAAGATCGAGTATGGACGCCTGTCCGGCGAGATCGGCTGGGCCGGCGTCAACGCCGGCACGATCACGAGCCTTCGCCCGAAGCTGTCGGGCATGGGCGTGCAGAACCACGTCATCGACAACAAGCGCTCGCGCTGAACTACGCTCGCACACTTCAGATGCGCCGCTCGCCGTAGCGCCGCCACGCGATCTCGGTGGCCAGCACGACAAGCGGCAGCCAGTAGACCGCGAGATAGATTTCTGTCCAGGTGATGCCGCCGGGAGGTCGAGGCAGGTAGAGCAGCGGCGCGAGCAGCGTCATCGAAAGGGCTGCGGCGCTGGGTGTCAGGGTCGCCAGCGGCACGAGAAACAGGAAGTACCAGGGGTAGTGCGGCGATGCCAGCCACACGAACCCGGCGCCGATGAGAAGCAGGCGCTGCCAGCGGATGTCGTCGGCCGCGCGCGCGACGAGCGCCCACAGCGAAAGCCCGGTCATCGCCAAGGCTGCCAGGGCCAGATAGACGGCAGCCGGCGGATCGCCGATTCCCAAGTCGCGCATCAGCCATATCGGATGGAAGCCCCAGCCGGCTGCATATCCCTCGTTGTCGAGATGCCGGCCGAGGTAGCCGAAGACACGCCCTCCCGCGCTCCAGGCGAACGGCGCGTAGAGCAGGGCGGCTATGCCGACGAAGGCAGCGGGTGCCCGCCAGTCCCACCGTCGCCACAACACAGGTGCCGCGATCACCGGGAACAGCTTGACGAGAGTAGCGACCGCCAGCAACGCGCCCCCGAGCGCCTGACGCTTCTTGGCCGCCGCGAGGAGTGCGAGCATCAGCACTGCGGTTGCGGCCGCATCGATGTGTGACTGGGTTGCGATCTCGTAGATAGGCAAGGGATGCCAGGCGTAGAGGATGACGCGCTCGCGCGGCTGCCCGAGCTGCTTAAGCAACCCGAGCAGCGCCAGGACGATCACGGCATCGGCCAGCAGCATCACGACGCCGATGCCCTCAAGGCCAGCGTCGAAAGCCCGCGCGGCACGGAACACCAGCTGTGCTGCGGGCGGATAGATCGTGACCGCGTTTTCCTTCTGGTTAATGCGAGGGTAGATCTCCGCGTCACGCAGGTGCGCCAGCCGCGGATCCGCCGGCACGTGCACGTAGGGATTGAACCCGGCGGCCTGGATGCGCGCGTCCCAAACGTAGCGGTAGGCATCGGTGGACAGGTTTGGCGCCGGTGTCGCGGCCAGCCCCCGAAGCACGATCGCCACCACGAATATTATGGTGAACGCGCGCGCGCCGGCGTTGCCACAATTCAGGACCAGCAGGACCGCCGCGAGATAGAGCGCCCCGTGGGCCATATCCATCGCGACATACGTGGCGATATCGAACCGGTCGATAGCCAGCGCGGCATGCGCCGTTATCACAATTGTGACGAACCCAATTGTGGCGAGCAGAAGCGTGGGCCAGCCGCCGCCCGGACCCTTGTTGGCCGCGTCATCGCATCGGCGGGGGCTTTTGCCGTCTACGGACATGTGCTGCTCAGCCTGCCTCCCGCGCGCATGGTGCCGGAGCCCCTACCGGTCCGGACTGTCGGGAGAAAGTGTCGCGGCCTTTCACGTGCCACCCCCTACCTGACGGACAATGCTCCAGAGTTCCGGTTATGTTATAAGGCGCCCCCGGGAGAAGAGGGCACCGCCCTCGATTTGCCCGAAAACCGGAATAGCAACCTATCCCTGCCGAGGGGGAGGTCGTCATCAAAAAGCGATGCGGCGGCGTGAACCAGTCGAGATCGATTGCGTTATGAACTCACGTGCCGATGCGGGCAGAGACAAAGCGAGCGCTCAAACGCATGGCAGCAGATCACAGGGCAGTCATTTGAATGGCAGCTCGAACACGCCGTCTCAGTCCGACGTCTTTCCTGGAGTCCCATCGATGAAGTCGAACGTTGCCGAATCCGTCGAGCTGAAGATCGACTGGTCGGCTCAAACCATCCTGCCGATCGAGTTTCACGGAAACGAGTTGAAGCTCGAGGCCCGCGCGTACCAGGGTGTCGATCCGCTGGCGCAAGCCATCGTGCTGATCCACCGTCGCGAGGGTACGGCCAACGATGAGGTGCCGCTCGTGCGCGTGCATTCGGGCTGCGTGACCGGCGACATCTTCCATTCCCTGCGGTGCGATTGCTACGCGCAGCTACAGGTGGCGATGGAGCGGATCACGTCGGCGCCGGTCGGTGTGCTCATCTACCTGCCGTATCACGAAGGTCGGGGCATCGGCCTCGTCAACAAGATCCGCGCCTACGCGTTGCAGGATCAGGGTTACGATACGGTCGATGCGAACATCGAGATCGGCGCGCCGATCGACGCGCGCGATTACGGGCTGTCGGCCCACATCCTGTTTGATCTGGGGATGCCCGAGATCCGGCTGCTGTCGAACAACCCGGCGAAGGCCGAGGCGCTGCGCGCGCAGGGCATCCGTGTGGTCGAGCACGTCGAGGTCAAGACGGAGCCGAGCATCTACAACAAGCGGTATCTCGAGACCAAGCGCGTACGCATGGCCCACAAGCTCTGAGCCCTGCACGAGCAAACGTACGGTCTGAATATCGAGCCGCCGCGGCCCCCGCGGCGGCTTTGCCGTTTGTACTGGTCCCGTCTTTACGATTCCGCCTGCGCCTGGTCGCGCTGCATTGCGGATATTGGATCGGGCGCGGCAGCCGACGGCGCGGTGAAGCCGCCTTGCTTGACCATCCGGCTGAACAGCCCGCCTTGTGAAGCCAGCTCGTTGAACGTGCCGCGCTCCACGATGCGACCGTCGTCCAGGACAAGGATCTTGTCGGCATCGGCGACGGTCGACAGCCGATGCGCGATGATGAATGTCGTGCGCGAGCGGCGGAGTGTGTCGAGCGCGCGCTTGATCTTGGCTTCAGTCTCCGCGTCGAGCGCGCTCGTCGCCTCGTCCAGAATGAGCATCGGCGCATCCTTCAGCACGGCGCGTGCAATGGCCAGTCGCTGCCGCTCGCCGCCCGAGAGCGCCGCGCCGCGCTCGCCGATCACGAAGGCGTAGCCGCCGGGCTTGCGCATGATGAAGTCGTGCGCCTCGGCGAGGCGTGCCGCCTGTTCGACCTCGGCGTCGCTGGCCGACGGTCGGCCGATGCGGATGTTCTCCGCGATCGAGCGGTTGAACAATCCCGCTTCCTGGAAGACTACGGCGATGTGCGCGCGCAGCGACTGCTCCTTGAGGTCGAGGATGTCGAGGCCGTCGATGGTGATGTGGCCCTGGTCGGCCGTTCGAAGGCGCTGCAGCAGGGACATGGTCGTCGACTTGCCCGACCCCGTCGGCCCGACGAGGGCCACCGTCTCGCCGGGCCGTGCCTCGAAGCTCAGGTCGCTGACCCCCTGCGGCGTGCCGGGGAAATTGAAGCTCACGGCGTCGTAGCGAACGTGGCACGTCGGATCGACGAGATCCTTGGCGTCGGGCTTGTCGATGATGGCGGGCGGCTCGTCCATCAGCGCGAAGACGTTGGCGAGCGCTGGGGCGGCCTGCTGGATGCGAACGAAGAATGCGGAGACCTGGTCGAGCTTGCCGATGAGCAGGTTTGCGAACGCCACGAAGCTCACGATCTCGCCCACGGACAGCTCGCCGCGAGATGCGAGCAGCGCGCCGATCGCGAAGATGAGAACCATGGCGATGGTCGCCGCGGCGCGCTGCAGGATCGTGAGAATGCCCCACCACGTGAGCACGGGATACTGCGCGGCGAGCAGATCTCCGACGACCGTGCGCAGCGACTGGCTCTCGGCCTGCAGCCGCGTGTAGCTCTGCACGACCGAAACGTTGGACAGAACATCCACCACGCGACCGGTGACATCCGAGTGGAAGTTCTCCACGCGGCCCTGATCGACGCGCGTACGTGTCACGACATAGATGTTGAGCACCGTGTAGACGATCGCCAGAACGGCGAGAATGAGCGTCATGCGCACGTCGAGGCTGAGCGCAGTCGGCACGAGCAGGATTATACCGGCGAGTGCGGTCAGCTGCTCGCGCATCACGCCCAGCCACACCCAGAACAGCTCGTTGGTGCCGCGCAGGATGGTGTTGACCACGCTGCCGGTGCCGCGGTCTGCGTGAAACGCCAGCGGCAGCGAGATGGCCCGCTCGAAGGCGTCCGACATGACCATGAGGCGGCGGCGGTGGGCGAGACGGTCGGCGTAGATCGCCACGACGACACCGGCGAGGATGCCGACGAAGCCGACGGCAGCCCACAGCCCTATGAGATGGAAGGCGCCCGAACCCCGCGCGATGGCATCGACGACACGGCCGAATAGCACCGGCTCGGCCAGCTGCACGACGGCAAGCGCGACGGAAGCGCCGGAAAGGCCAATGGCGAGGTTCTTCTCCGGTGCGAGCAGGCCGATCGCGCGACGGTAGATGTCGAGCAGGCTCCAAGTCGTCGGCGGCATCGGCTGAAACCTTTCGCCCGGGCGTCGGGCTAGGGGTGGGAGAGTGAGGGGTAGGGGCCCGTTCGCAGGGCGCATGATGTGCCGCGAGCCGGCGCGCGTTTCAACGTGAATGTTGGACGGGCGGCTCTGCAGCGGCTACATGGCCCGGCGCAACGCGCGCCCGCAATTGGCCGAGGGCACTGGCAATCGGACGGAAGCGGAAGCGCACCTCGTGCCGTCCGGGAGCCAGAGCCACGGCGCGAAACAGCACGTTGGCGCGCAACATCGGTTGCGGCACGCCGTCGATCTCCACCGTCCACCACGGATGCCAGACGTCGTTGAGAACGAGCCAGCCGCCGTCCGGCCCATCCGCCTCAACCACGACCTCGGTATTGGCGTAGGCGAGGATGCGCGCTTTGCCCGGGCGCCGCTTGGTTGCGTCCGCGCTGCCACCTTCGATGAGCACGGTGCTCGACGGATCGAATTGCGGCCAGCCGACGGTCAGCATCGACGTGAAGTCGGCTTTCTGCGCGCTGCTCGCATAGAGGACGCGCGGCAATGCCCGTGGGTTCTCGTAGATGTAGCCGTCGGGTGTCTGCGCAACGAGCGTCAGATCGCCGGGAGCGAGGCGTGGGTCGATCTGCTCTACGGGTACACCGGAGGCGACGTATCGCAGGCCGAGCAGGTCGGCCATCGTCGAGCGATAAGAAGGCATGAGCGGGCTGAAGCGGCGGTCGCCGGCGCTGCCTGCCACATCGCCCGCTCCTGTCGCACGTGAATAGATGTCGAGCCGCACGGGGTTGTAGCCCAGCGTGTTCTCGAGACGATGCGTGAGGCTCGCGTTGGGCCAGTGGAAACCCAGGCCAATCAACTCGACGCGGTCGCGGCGTGTGTCGGATCGGCCATCAGTGACCAGGGTCTGGAGTTTCCGGATCATCGGATTGGCGGTGCCCGGCTCGAGCACTTCGTAATGGGCGGCGGGCAGGGCGGTTGAGCTGCCCGTTCCGTTGCTCCAGGCGAGATCGGCGACGGTGAAGGCTATGGGCAGGAACGCGGCCAGCATTGGCCGTAACGGTTCCGTTCGCCGGGTGAGCCAGAGGACCAGAACGGCAAGGACAACGATGCCGAGCGCAACGCCAAAGGGTGCCGCCGCCTGTTGCATCCGCCCGAAGTGAAAGGCGAGTGCTCCGGCCGCGGCAAATGCGGACAGGGCAACCCCGAGAGGCAACAGCCACTCAAGGCGTGGCAGACGCCAGGGCGGGTCGGCGAGATAGGCGTGTGCCGCATAGCCGGCCAGCACCGCGGACAGGTAGCCGACGAGGAACGTCGCGTCGGCCGGGCGACGATAGAAGTCGACACCTGGGAGCAGTGCGTGGGCGGCCGCGAAAAGCGGTGTGTACCAGCCGAGGGCATAGGCGAGCATCAGCAACAATGCGACCGTGAAGAATCGGACTTCCGCTCGGAACAGAGCACCTGACGCCAGACCGGCAATCAGCAGCAGAGCGGGTACGGCGCCCATGTACAGCTGCCCCATGTTCTGCGCGATGTAGAGCCCTGTGTCGGACCAGGCGAAGCTGGGCGGACCCCAATAGTCCTCCATGCGGCCCGAGGAGCCAAATACGTCGGGCGCAAACAGCGTGATGAGCAGGGCAGGGTGCAGGGAGCCACGGCCTGCCCCTTCCAGGTCGATCGACGGCCGGTTGGATGCTTCCGCGACGAGGGCCGTCATCAGGATCGGCAGGGCGATGACGAGCGCGCCGGTGATGCCGCCGGCCAGAAGCGGTGCGAGGCTGCGGCGCACGCGCTGCGTTGCCTGCGCTCGCGCGCCGTCGGCCATCGGGCCAAACAGGATGTGCCAGATCGTGTAAGCGATCAGCAGGTAGACGGCGAGCAGCGCGACCTGGTCGCGGCCAAGGACCATGAAGGCTGCGACGAGGCCGGCGCCGATCCCATAGGGCACCGATCCACGTTCGAGCGCCCGCGAAAGCAGGAGCAGGATGATCGGAATGTAGGCTGTGCTCACGACCTGTCCGGTGTGCTGGATGCGCCAAGCCATCGACGCTCCGAAGGCGAAGACGATTGCCGCCAGTACGCCGCCGGCCCAGTGCCAACCCCGGTCGCGAAACCACGTGAGAACGGCAAGCGCGCCGAACAGCACGATGGCGTAGACCGTCCCATCTATCGCGCGCGATCCCGGGTTGCCGTCGATCAGGGCGAGTGCAAGGAAGGGTGGGGCATAGAGCATCGCCTGCGGATCGGCGATCTGCGGATGACCGGAAAACACGTAAGGCGTCCACGCCGGGTTCTCGCCCCTTGAAATGGACTGCGCCAGAAACTGTATCTGCGGCTGGAAGTGCGCCTTGGCGTCCCAGGGGATAGTGACGCGCCCGCTGAGCCATGGCCACGCCAGGATCACCCAGGCGAGGACCACGAGCGCGGCTGCCGGGACGACGGCGAAGCGCGGCAGCTCCGCCGGCGCGGCCTTCTCGCTCCCGAACCACACGTGCTATGTCCTCCCGCGGTAACTCCGGCGCCGGCCGGCGCGCTCCTATAGCACGCGGCTTGCCGGGTAGGAGCGCTGAGACTTTGGACAGTCAGTCGTTGCCGCCCGACTATGCCAGCTCGCTCCATGCGGTGCGCGATGCCGATCCGGCGCGCCCGTTCGTGGTCGCCCAGCTTGGTCAGTCGCTCGACGGGCGTATCGCGCTGCCCTCCGGCGAGAGCCGTTGGATCAACAACGAGGCGGCGCTCACGCATGTCCACCGGCTGCGCGCTGTCGTCGATGCGGTCGTCGTGGGCGCAGGCACGGTCGCGGCCGACGATCCGCAGCTCAACGTGCGCCGTGTGGATGGCCGCAACCCCGCCCGCGTTGTCATCGATCCGACATGCCGGATAAGTCCCGCCGCCCGCATGCTCGAGGACGACGGGGTGGCGCGCATCGTCATATGCCAGGCGAAGATCGCCGGGGAGCGCCCGGCGCGCTTACCATCCGGCGTCGAGGTGCTCACCATCGATGCGGAGGGGGCCGCGTCGATCGATCCAGGCCGCATTATCGCAGCGCTGCATGCGCGTGGCTTGCGGCGTCTGCTGATCGAAGGCGGTGCCACGACCGTTTCCGCCTTCGTCGCTGCGGGGCTGGTGGACCGGCTGCACATGCTCGTCGCACCCGTTCTGCTGGGCTCGGGCAAAAGCGGTCTGTCGTTCGGGCCGCTTGCGTCATTGTCGGAAGCACCGCGCCCCGTCACCGACGTCCATGTTCTGCCGGACGGCGATGTGCTATTCGATCTGCACCTGAAGGCGTCGATTGGAGAGCCGTGATATGCCGAGGCACGAGACCGATGCAGCGCCGTCAAGAGGCACGAACCCGGTCGAGGTCTACAGCCCCACTGCGCGTGGCTTTCATTGGCTTGTCGTCGCACTGCTGCTCGTGCAGATACCGCTCGGGCTCTACATGGCGTATCGCGGCAATACGCTCAACGTGTGGGACGGGCTGACCAATGGGCTCTATTCCTCGCACAAGCTTCTCGGCATGATCATTCTGCTCGTCGTGGTGGCGCGTCTCGCCTACCGCCTCGTGCACGGCGCGCCCGATCACGAGCCTACGCTCGAGGCGTGGCACCGCATCGCGAGCGGCATAAATCACTTGGGACTGTATGTCCTGCTGCTCGTTGTGCCCGTGTTGGGCTGGCTGGGCGTTTCGTACTATCCCGCGCTCGACATCTTCGGGATTTTCAAGCTCCCCGGCCTCGTCGCGGCGAACGAGAAGACCGCCGTCACCGTCTTCTGGTATCACGCGGTGGGTGCCTTCGCGCTGATTGCCTTTGCGGGTGTCCATGTCGGCGCTGCGCTCTATCACTTTCTCATCCGTGGCGACAACGTGCTCGCGCGCATGATCCCGGGCCTGATGCGCAAGCGTTGAGGCGGTCAACTATTGCCGCGCAGGACAGAGATCAGCTTTGCGGAAAGGCGAAGGTGTCGGTGTGGCCGACCTCGGCACTCGTGCGCGTGACCGCCGACCAGCGCTCAACGTCTCTGCGATCGACTGTGCCTGTTTCCAGCGCCGCGGCCGCCTGCCCGGAGACAAGCTCGGCAATGAGTGTGGCGTCGCGCGGAGCGGCGAGCCGCCACGGGCTGTCGCCCTCGATGACGCCATAGCCGGCGGCGCGGAATGCATCGGCGAGGCAGACGGGCGCGGTCGGGCCCGCAGATGCCCCCAACCCCTTGTCGCTCATCTGGTGGCGGTTGAAGGCGGACGTGACCCTGTTGTCACTCGGATGACGCGGACCCCAGTGCTGAATGCCGTTGTAGGTGAGCACGGTGTAGAACAGTGCATCGCGGCTCGTGACGGCGCGGGCCGTGCGCGCAATGAAGGCGGGCGCGGCAAGATCGAACAGTGCCGCCGCCGTGACGAGCGACGGCGCCTCGCCGATGGCTGCCTCGACATCGGCGGCAAGATCGGCGCGACGGAAGGTGACGTCGATCTCGCGTCCAGACTTGGTCAGCGCCACATTGCCGCCGGGCAGTTCGCGTGCGGTATCCGACCAGCCTGAGAGCGCGGCGCGGGCGGCGGCCAGCAGCCCCTCGTCGAGATCGACCAGCGTCCAGCTCTGCCGCGCCGGCAGCAGCTCGGCCATCGCGCGCAGGTTGGAGCCCGAGCCGCAGCCGAGGTCGACCACCTCCACACGCTCGCGTTGGGCGAGACGCGCGGCGAGCGCCGCGGCCACCTCGCGGTTGCGCGCGCGATGGTCGGCCGGCTCCCGCAGCGCCAGCCACTCCGCGCTGAAGCCGCTCATGCGTTGATGCCCACGAGGCAGGCGGCAACACGCCGCGCCGTCTCGTTCCACGTCGGGAGGGTGCGCCCTGTTTCCCACGAGGCCCTGCGCATCGACTTACGCAGCTTGTGGTCGGTGATAGCACGCTCGATCGCATGTGCGAGTGCCGCTGCATCGTCAGGCTTCACCTTGATGGATGCACCGTCCGGAACGGTCTCGGCGGCGGCACCACCTGTCGTGCAGACGATGGCAAGACCACGCGCCATCGCCTCGCCCAGCACCATGCCGTAGCCTTCGTAGCGCGACGGCATGACGAAGACATCGCAGGACTCGTAGAAGCGGTCGAGCGTCGCGGGCACCACTGTGCCCGCGAGCGTCACGCGGTCGGAGAGGCGTTGCATGGCGATCTGAGCCTCAAGCGCGGTCACCGTCGCCGGATCCCGGTCGAGCGCGCCCGCGATGGTCAGGCGCCAGTCGAGCTTGCGGATTTCCGCCAGAGCCTCGACGAGTACGTCGTAGCCCTTGCGTGGGCTGACCGCGCCGACGGCCAACAGCTGCATGGGCACGCCCGTGCCGGAAGCGCGTGCTGCGGGATCGGTGCCCGGTTCGGCCACCGTGATGAGCTCCTCGGGCACCTCGTAGTCGTCGATAAGCGTTCGCCGCGTGACCGCGCTCGACACGATGACGCGGCGGGCGAGCGCGAGCGCCGCTTTCTCACTGGCGTGCAGACGGTCGCGGGCTTGTGCGTCGAGGCCGGTTTCCAGCGCCAGGGGGTGGTGCACGAGAGCGATGATGCGCCGGTCGAGACGTGCGATGAGATCGGCCGGCAATGCACCGTAAGCGAGACCATCGACAATCAGGCGTGTATCGGATGGCGTCGAAGCCAGCAGCCGCTCGGAGGCCTTGAGATCGGCCGCACTCGGAAATGGAAACGACGGGGGCAGCTTCACCAGCCGGGCGTCGACTCCATACGACGGCAGCAGTTTCAGCAGGCGCCGGTCGTAGGCGTAACCGCCCGTGGGTGCGTCGATGTCGCCCGGCACCGCGAAGCTCACTTCGGCAAGCGAATCCTGCACGTCCGTTGTCTCCCTAGAGCGCGCCCTCGTACCAGGCGCGGGCGAGATCGGTTTCGGTCAGCATCACGCGGATGCGCGACAGGCCCTTGCCGTCCTCGCCGAGCGCACCATCACGGGCCGCCTTGGCGATCGCGTCGAAGATGTACCTGCAGAGGAACTCGGTCGTCGTCAGCTTGCCGGTGAACTGCGGCAGCGCGTCGAGATTCTGGTAGGCGAGCGGCTTGAGCGTGCGGTTGAGCACGTCAAGTGCCGCGCCGATGTCGACGACGACGTTCTGCTGCGTCAGGGTCTCGCGCATGAATGCGACGTCGACGACGAAGGTGGCACCGTGCATGTTCTGCGCCGGGCCGAAGAAGGGGTCGGGCAGGGAATGGGCGATCATTATACGATCGCGAACCTCGACGGCGAACATTCAGCTCCCTCGGACGATGTAAGCATACTCCGGCGGGCGCACGGCAACGCGCACCGCGGGCGATCTATAGCCGGGCGAAGGCGGCGGCGCCATGGCCGAGCGGCGCCCGGCCGTTCTGACTTGCGATAGGGTCAATAGCGGATCACCGGAGCCAGGCCGCCGACGCCTGCGGCAAGCAGTTCGGGCAAGCGCCCGGGCGCATCGGCGAACGCAATGTCCTCGGCGACGAGCACATCGAGGGCGTCGCCGTCCGCGAGCAGAGCGAGTGCCGCCTCCAGGCGTCGCCGGTAGGTCCAGCGGGGGCGGCGGCCGGGGGAAACCTGACCGACCTGGGAAGAGACGAGCCGTAGGCGGCGAGAATGGAAGGCGGCGCCCAGCGGGGCCGCCACCTCGCGCGCCCCGTACCAGGAGAGTTCGACCACGGCGGCCTCCTGGCCGGCGGCGGCGAGCGCGGTGGCGAGCCCGGCCGGGGAAGCGCTGGCATGGAAGACGACGTCTGCGTCGGCCGGTGCGGCATCGGGTAGCGCAAAGCGCGCGCCGAGCTTCTCCACGACAGAGGCGCGCGCCTCGTCCACGTCGACGACCGTGACATCTGCTCCGGGCAGGCGGGCGGCGATAAAGGCGACCAGCAACCCGACGACACCGGCTCCGACCACGACGATGCGGTCGGCCGGGCCGGTGCCTGCGTCCCAGTGCGCGTTGAGAGCGGTTTCGGCGTTGGCGGCCAGCGTCGCCCGGCGCGGCGGCACGCCATCGGGCACCGGCACCAGCATTGCGGCGGGTGCGACGAACATGTCCTGGTGCGGGTGGAGGCAGAACACCGTCCGGCCGGCGAGGTCGTCGGGGCCCTCCTCCACGATGCCGGTCGCGCAATAGCCGTATTTGACCGGGAAAGGAAACTGCCCCTGCTGCAATGGCGCGCGCATGCGCTCATGCTCGGAGGCCGGTACTCGCCCCTCCAGAACGAGGCGCTCGGTGCCGCGACTGATACCCGAGAACAGGGTCCTGACGCGCGCTTCATTGGCCTGCGGCATGCCCAGCGGCTCGGTCCGCAGCTCCACCCGGCCGGGAGCCGCGTACCAGAGGGATCGGCCGACATGGATCTTGCCGGCGCTGCGCCGCATCTTTATGTCACCCGCAAATTCGCAAACATCACGCGTGGCGCCCGGCGCTCCACGCGGCCCGGCGGCAGGGATCTGCCGTCCGCCGGCCACGAACCGGGCGGCGCGAACCGAAAGCCAGCCGACATGACAGGCACGATCGAGACCACCGACGATGCGAGGCTGGCGGCCGCGCGATCGGTGATTAGCTCACCGGCGGGACTTCAGGCAACCGCCACGCTCGACCGGCGGCGGCGCCTTGTCATCGCACTCAACGTGGTGACTTACCTGGGACTGGCGGCCTTAGCCTTCAAGCTCGCGGCATGGAACGGCTGGACGGTCGTCGATGTCGTGATGCTGGTCTGCTTCCTGCTGGGCACGCCCTGGGCGGTGCTCGGCTTCTGGAATGCCCTTATCGGTCTGTGGCTGCTGCATGGCGCGAGGGACCCGATCGCGCAGGTGGCGCCTTATGCCGCCGCTGGCGATCAGTCGACACCTCTGACGATCAGGACCGCGGTGTTGATGACGCTGCGCAACGAGGATCCGGAGCGGGCTCTGAAGCGGCTCGCGGTAGTCAAGGACTCCATCGACGCGACGGGTGACGGGGCGGCCTTTTCCTATTTCATCCTGTCGGACAGTAACCGGCCGGACGTTGCCGCCGCCGAGGAGGCGGGCGTTGAGGCCTGGCGCGCGGCGAGCGGTGCCGGCGACCGCATCGTCTATCGCCGTCGCGATCAGAACACGGGCTTCAAGGCTGGCAACGTTCGCGACTTCTGCGAGCGCTGGGGCGGCGGCTATGAACTGATGCTGCCGCTCGATGCCGACAGCCTGATGTCGGGCGGGGTCATCGTGAAGATGGTGCGCATGATGCAGGCACACCCGAAGCTCGGCATCCTGCAGTCGCTCGTGGTTGGCATGCCGTCGTCGTCGGCCTTCGCACGCATCTTCCAGTTCGGCATGCGTCATGGCATGCGCTCCTACACGATGGGCCAGGCGTGGTGGACAGGCGATTGCGGTCCGTTCTGGGGACACAACGCGCTCGTCCGCATCAAGCCGTTCGCAGAGGACTGTGATCTGCCGATGCTGCCGGGCCAGCCGCCGCTGGGTGGGCACGTGCTGAGCCACGATCAGGTCGAGGCAACGCTGATGCGCAAAGCCGGCTACGAGGTGCGCGTGCTGCCCGTCGAGGAGGGAAGCTGGGAAGAGAACCCGCCCACGATGCTCGACTTCGCACAGCGGGATGTGCGCTGGTGCCAGGGCAACATGCAGTACGTGAAGCTGATGGACTATCCGGGTCTGCTGCCCATGAGCCGGTTCCAGCTCATCTGGGCGATCCTCATGTTCGTCGGCATTCCGGCCTGGACGATCATGATCGCTCTGCTGCCGTTCGCGACCCTGCATGCGCAATCGGCGCCGGGCTTCCCGTCAGCGCTCGCCGCGGGCCTCTACATCACGTTCTTCATCATGTACCTCAGTCCCAAGTTCGCCGGCCTCGTCGACGCCATGCTGACCCGCGGCGGCATGGCGGCCTACGGCGGTCCCGCTCGATTTTTCGTAAGTGCCGCGATCGAGCTCGCCTTCTCGTTCCTGCAGGGTGCGGTTTCCACGATCCGCACGACGATCTTCATGATCGGCCTAATGTTCGGGAAGTCGGTGACCTGGGGCGGTCAGCAGCGCGACGCGACCGGCATTTCGTTCGCGACGGCGGTGCGCAACTTGTGGCCGCAGACGCTTTTCGGGATCATCGTGCTGGGTGCGCTCGCCGTGATCTCGCCAAACGTTTTGCTGTGGAGCCTGCCGCTGACCGCAGGCTACGTGCTGGCGATCCCGTTCGCCATGCTGACGGCCTCCCCGTCGCTCGGGCGCTCGATGCAGCGCGCCGGACTGTGCGGCATTCCTGAGGATTTCGCCACGCCACCCGAGGTCGCCGCCGTTCTGGTGAAGTAGCAAGATGCCGATGAACGCGACGCTCCAACGACTGGTTGACGATCCGCGCTTCGCTTCAGTTCGGCGGTCGCTCGAGGTCTATTATGGCGATCCCGATCGCGACATCGCCATGGACGAACTTTACGGGCGCTATCTGGCCAGGAGCGCGCTCGCCTTCGACATAGGGTCTCATGTCGGCGACCGCATTGCGTCCTTCCGGCGCCTTGGCGCGCGTGTCATTGCCCTGGAGCCGCAGCCCGACTGCATGGCCGTGCTCGATGCGCTCTACTGCTGCGACGGTGCGGTGACGCTACATGCCAGCGCCTGCGGTCCCAAGCCCGGCGAGATCACTCTGCATGTCAACTCCGCCAACCCGACGGTGACCACGGCTTCGCCTGACTTCATTGCGGCGGCTGACGGTGCCGGCGGCTGGGAAGGGCAGGTGTGGGACCGCCGGATCACGGTGCCGGTGACGACGCTCGATGCTCTCATCGCGCGTCACGGCATGCCCGCCTTCGTCAAGATCGATGTCGAAGGCTTCGAGGCGGACGTGCTTGCCGGGCTGACACAACCCGTTCCTGCGCTGTCGTTCGAGTTCACCACGATCCAGCGCGACGTCGCCTTCCGCTGTCTCGACCGGCTCGCGCATCTGGGTGCGTACGGCTTCGACATCGCACTGGGCGAGAGCCAGCTTTTAACTTTCGACAGGCCGCTGTCGGCGGCGCAGATGCAAGCACACGTCGCGGCCCTTCCGCACGATGCCAACTCCGGAGACATTTATGCCGTCCTGCGTTGAAGCGCGCCGCCAGCGCTCGCATTTGGTATTCTGCGCAGCACTTCTGGTGGCAGGCGTGCTGCTGCCCACGGCCGGCGCAGGGGCCACGTCGCTGGGCATGCTGGGCGTGACGGTCGAGAACCGTTCCGAGCCGGTGCTATGCGCGGAGAAGGATAACGTGTCTCTCGCCTTCCGGTCTGACGAGGTGCGGCGCCTGCGCATCGAGGCGACGCATCCTGCCTACATCGCGACATTGCACGAAGACAGCACGGACCCGGATTGGACCGCGTGCGACTTCGCGGGCGAGGCGGTCAATGCCGGCCCGCCGCGGCGCACGACGATCTACGAGGACATCGAGCTGTGGGTCGTCGCTCACGTCAACGACACGTTCTGGCGGCCGGCGCGCGCCAAGGTGCGCATCGGCGACAAGGTCTACGAGGGTCTGCATATGCTGCAGGTCTGGGTCATCAGCCACATGGGCGGGGAGGAGGTGCTCGTGCTCTATCCGCAGGACGGGTACTGGCGCATCCGGCCGCGCGCGCTGGCAGGCCGCCGGCCGACCGCCTTCGGCTCGTCGCTGTTGATCGGTCCGGTGGTTCAGGACAAGGACCGGCCGGTGGTCGATATCGATGAGGTGGCATTCGACCCAAAGGCGCGCACGTTCACGCTGAAATATGCGGGCGGCGGCAGCGCCACGGTGCAGATCGCCAAGCTCGATTCCGACCGTCATCGCCTCGACGTCACGTTCGACAAGCCGATCTCCGGCAAGCCGTTTGCGGCGATGCGTTCCATGTACGTGACGCGGCTCAACAACGACGTCGCTGACATCGCGGTGCTCGAAAAGGGCGCGTCGGCCTGGCGCGAGGAGCCGATCATGGCGTTCAAGGGCGCCTCCAGCGTCACCGATGTCTGGGCAGGGCGTACGACGATTTCGCGGCACAATACATCGGCGCCCGACATGGTGTTCGGCGCGTTCTCCGATGGTACGAAGTCACCTAAGGATTGGCGCCCGCCACAGGCTGCGGCGGCAGCGTCCTCACCAGCGAAGGAATGATACGGCGGCGCGTGCCGGCGGAGCGTTCGTGGTTGTGAACAGGCGTTGAAGCGCTGTTCGATCGACAAGCCCGTCGCGCATCACCTCGGGCGCATGAATGCCGGAGGCGACGAACAGCGCATCGACGCCGAAGTTGCGCGCGCCTTCCAGGTCCGTGCGCAGCGCGTCGCCGATAACGAGGATGCGGTCCGGATCGACGTGCGCCTCGCGCAGCCGCTCGGCAACCTCGTGCGCGGTACGATAGGCGACCGCATGCGGCTTGCCGGCCCAGAAGACCTCGCCACCCATCGCCGCGTAGAGATCGGCAATCGCCCCGGCGCACAGGTAGTGCCGCCCGCCCACATCGACGACCAGATCCGGATTGGCGCAGACGAGCGGGATGCCCCGGGAGAGCGCTGTCTCAAGCCGCTCGCGGTAGCTCTCCGCGGTCTCGTTGATGTCGTCGTCGAGGCCGCTCACGAGCAGTGCATCCGCCGACGGGAGTGGCGCACGCCGCGCGGCCACACGGGAAAACAGTGCGGCATCGCGCTCCAGAGGGCCGATGAAGTGAAGGCGTTCGTAGCCCGCGGCATCGATGTGCGCCAATGCGAGGTCGCCCGAAGAGACGATCGCGTCCCAGGCCGTGCGCGGGAGGCGTCGGTCGTCGAGCATCTGGGCGACGCGCGACTGCGGTACAGGGGCGTTGGAGACGAGAATTACCGTGCCGCCGGCGGAGCGGAAGCGAATCAAGGCGTCGGCCGCCGCCGCATGGGCGGTGAGCCCGTCGTGCACGACACCCCAGACATCGGAGAAAACGACATCGTAGTCGGCGAGCACGTTTGCGACGCCTTCCAGAACCGGCGGCACCGCTCCGGTACTGGCCATAGGTGTATTGTCCATCATGCAACTCGTGTCCTGCGGGCCTCGTTGACTGGGCGGCCCCTATAACGCGGGACTGGTGTATGTGCCAGCGTGGGCTCATTGCTAACCCCTCGTCCGGTTGACCCGTTGTGCCGCCCCCCTTTGAGACGGTATCCTGAGGAAATGATTTGGACATCTTCCGATTGCGGGAAGGCGGCGCCCCAATGACGGAATCAGATGCCGGAGGCGCGTGGCTGGAGGCTGAAGACGGCCGCAAGTGGCCGCTCGACTCCAACTGCCCCATCGGCCGTTCGCCGTCCAATACCGTGGTTCTCAACGACCGCAAAGTGTCGCGGCGCCATGCCGTCGTCCACCGGCAGGACGTCGACGAGTTTCTGCTCGTCGATCTGGGCAGCGGCAACGGGTCCTATGTCAACGGCCGCCGCGTCTCCCTGCCGGTGCGACTGAGCGCCAGCGACGTTATCTCCGTCGGCGACGTGAACCTCACGTTCCATCGCGCGGATCGCTCGGCGGCGCGCGCCGCCACTCGCGCGGCGTCCTTGACGCTCATCGAGGTCAAGAGCTTCGACTGCTGGATGCTGCTCGCCGACATCATCGGCTCGACGCGGCTCGCGCTCGACCACTCGGCGGAGAACTGGGCGCGGCTTGTCGGATCGTGGGCGGCCGAATGCAGGCAGATCATCGAGCTGCACGGGGGCACCATCAACAAGTACCTGGGTGATGGCTTTCTCGCCATCTGGCCCGAGCAGCTCGACCGCATCGAGCACGTTGTGGGCACGGTGGAGCAGTTCCTGCGGCTGCAGCAGTCGTCCTCGCTGCCCTTCCGCGTCGTGCTGCATGCCGGTGGCGTTTCATCGGGCGGCGGCCGGACGCTCGGCGAGGACAACCTGTCGGGCGTCGAGCTGATCTTTCTTTTCCGCATGGAGAAGCTGGCGGCCTCGTTGGGCCATCGCTTCCTCGTCTCCGAGGCGGCCCACCAACAGCTCGACGGTCGGCTGCCGTTGCTCGAGGCGGGTGCGCACGAGGTGCCAGGCTTCGTCGATCAGCGTCCGCGGGCATTCTTCGCCATCGAACCGCGCGAAGGATGAGCGACGGCGGCGGCGTGCGATCTAGCCAATGATGAGCGGCGCCAGATAGAGCCAGGCGAGCACGGCCACGATCGCTACGACGACAAGACCCAGCAGAACGCCCAGAGCCGATCCGCCGCTGCCGCGTGGTGTGGCTTCGGGCGCGATTTCTGTTTCGGCTCCACGCCGCGTGCGCATGACGTGGGTGATGGTTTTGCCGTCCTGATCGACGCCCTCTACCTCGACCTCTTCCTCGACGAACGTGCCGGGCGGCGCGATGCGCAGGGCAGCAACCGTGGTGTTGTCCTGGTTGGGCTCGTTGCGGGCCTCGACCGCGGTCAGCAGGGCGGCGACCAGTTCACCGGGCAGGCTGTCGGAGTGATCATGAATGATGGTCGCGATCTCGTCGCCTTGCAGTGTCAGCAGACCGTCCGAAGCAATCAGGACCCAGTCGCCAGGCATCAGCTCAAATCCCTGCAATTCCAGGTCCTGCAAGGGGATCGGGTCGCCGGTCAATGCCGAGTGTAGCG
>JBFWNY010000044.1:0-29068 GCA_050250815.1 Hyphomicrobiaceae bacterium | reverse complement strand
GAGTTTCGTCACGTTATCGTTGGGCACGGCATATCGCTCCTTTGGTGGAGAAGTGAGGTCGTCAACAAACCCCACGATATGCCGCCTTCACCGATTCACGCCGTCACCAACTTCTGGGGATAGCTCACATGATCATCCATCCTTGTTGTGTGGTTTTGTTCGAAGGGATGATGCCAAGCCATCGGCCGAAGTCACGATGCGGCGCAGCAAGAATTACGGAAACCGCTGCACGCGATCGACGATCGGAGGAACGCGGTCGGCCACGAAGACGTCCAGCTCATACAGCGCGTCGACCGGCGCGATCCGCATGTCCTCGCCCGAGATCTGCGGAAGAAATCCGCGACCGGCCCTGAGCATCACGACGATTCGCTCTCCGGTCTCGATATGAGAGAAGAAGCAGGCGAGGTCAGCGCCGACCCAGGCCTTGGCCATCAGCACCCCGCGCCAGTCGCGCAAACTTTGAGCCGGAAACTCGTACTCGCTCAGATCGACGGCGTCGGGATGATGTTCGAGAGGATGAATGTCGTCTTGGGCTTCGGTCACGCAGGGCAGCATAGCCAGCTATAGGACAACATCACGCGGCGGTGCAGCACACCGCAAGGGATCGAAGCCGGATGGCGGAAACCCGTCCTTCCCGGGGTTCCGTTCACGAGAGCCCGACCGGCCGCGAGGCCGGATGCGGCCAGTACATTCTTATTTGACGACCTCAACATATCCGTATGCGTATGGACCATTAGACAATGAGACTGTTTCGATGGCATCTGGATCGACAATGCTGCCAACAATGCTCTGGCAAGCTTCACCACCATGAAGACGGCGGAGCAATTCCGACAAGCCGAATGCTGCGGCAGTCAATCCAACATACGGAACACCAACAGATCGCGATGCGAGTTGCGTGAGACCGCACACATCCAGCCCTTGCGCCTTCAGTGACTGATAGGCCGGCTTGCCGGCGACATTCGGTGCCGAAGAAGATGCTTCCTGGGTCCAAAGCTTCTCGGCCTTCAGCTCGGACGGGAACGTATGGACGGCAAACGCCCTGAATCCGTCAGGCCCGGCTCCGAGACCGGCTTCAACGACGAGGCCAAACCCAGCCTTTTCAAGCGCCGCGCGTGTCAAAGGATTGTCCACACCGCAGATCGCAACCTGTGGATCATGAGGGCAAGCGCGCGTCCACGTTCCGAATCTCTGTTCATTGATCGCAACGTCAAACCCGCGCTGCTCCAGCCAGGACGCGACGATACGTGTCTTGCGCTTGCCAGTCAGGGCGAGAGACGAAAGCACGGATGTACTGTCATTCGACGGAGCGATGCGATCGAAGTCCTGCAACATCAGACGCACCGGCGCTCGATCGCCATACGGCAGACATGCCAGAAGCCAGGCTGTCGCCTGCCCCAGATTTCCCATGCCGATGAGCCACAGGGCAGAGGGCAGGTAAGCAAGTCCCGGCCCTTTGGCATCCGCATCCAGCCAGTGGCTCTTGGGCGACCAAAGCGAAAACCCGCAGGCACGGCGACCGGCCATCGGATGATCGCCCGCATGGTATGAAAAGGCCTCGCCGATACACGCGCACGCCGCTACAGCGGGAGCAAGCGGCATGGCAGTGTCGTCGTATGATGCTGAGCGATCGCGGGCGGGGATCACACCGCCGCTCCAGCCTGACCAGGAAAGACGCCAGGCCGGCACACCCGCCCCTTCGTGCTCAACATCGCCGATCAGCGCGAGCGGCAAAGACGGCGACGGGGTCGAGACAATCTTGCCGCCCAGTTCTTCGACGGCCTCACGCAGTGATGGCGCTTCGGCTAGGGGGGCAACAAGGGGCGCATCGATGATGCCCGCGACCTCGATGCCGCCGAGAAACGTGCGGCGCGCGGCGTTCACCAAAGTCAGAAGTGCGATCTGGCCGTTGCGTGTCTGCTGCGCTTTTTCTGAGATGCGAACGCCGAGGCCGAAGCTGGCCAGCATGTCGAGTGCTTCGGCTTGCGTCGATGCCTGGCCGTTGTCCATGAACAGCTTGGCGGTTCGGTGCATGTGCTCGTGATCGATGGGGGCGCGCATGATCAACTCCAGAAACCGCAGTAGATGAATCCCGGCCGGCGGGCGGGGCTGCAATCTGTCCATTGATGACTGCCGCGATATTCGAAGACGCCAAGGCGCTCCCACCGGACCGGCGGGGCCGCGAAGTCCGGAGCGATGATCGCGATATGCCCCTCCCTCGCGACCATCGGGTTGGTTCGGTCTGAATGACTTTGAAACGCCGCCCCCGGATGCGTGTGAATGTCGGCGACCACGGTCACGCCACGGGATCGGCAGATGGACCAAAGCTTCGAGAACGCATCGGCATGGAGCACGCACACGCCTGTCCGGTAGGCCTGCGGATCAAGCTCGTCGTAGAACAAGACGTCGGTGACGTTGCGGATATCGCCCGCACGGCTGCCGAGAAGAAACGCGCCAGATTCATGGACGCCGCCGCCCCGTCGATGCAGCCCGTCGGTCAGTCTGCTCCAGACGTTCGGCGCACAGTTGATCCTGTGCCTAGGCGCCGCGAACGCCCGTATAATCGCTTTGATCGAGAAGTTCATAAATCTGGTCCAGATAACAGGTTATGCCGACGGCCGGCTGCCAGAGGCGGTTGGGATGCTGGTAAATCCAGTCACCATGCCCTTCGAGCGAGATGCGGTCGCAGGGCAGATACAGACACGTGCCGCCCTTCCACTCGGGCCGGAAGATGGATGGGACAATCGATTTGCCGCCGGGCCAACGTGGTGGAGGCAGCGGCGCATTTGCATCGATATCCCAGGGCTGCGCCGTAACCGGCGATTGCCGATAGCCCGAGCACTCGAAGCGAAAGCCGTATTCGCAAGGTGAACCCGGCCTTGGCGCAGCCGAAACTGCGATGACGGCGTAGGGCCAGGTTACGGACAGCAGACGCCACTTCCCCTCAACCTCGCCGCACCGAAAACGCGGTCCGGCGAGATCGGCAAGCAGCATCAGCTCGCCTGGTGATTTGATGAGGGTCACGATGTCAGCCCTCCACGCGCTTCACGGGGACGAGATCGAAGCAGACGCTGCATTCGCGACCATTCGTCAGCTCGTGCAGCGGCGTGTCGGTGGCGGGCTCGCGGTCCGTGCCACAGATGCGCAGGACATGCTCTCCGGCATCCTTCGGATCGAGCTTGAGCTTCTCGACTGCCCAGGCCTTGACCTTGCGGACACGCGCGCCCGGAGCGAATTTGTGTTCGATGGTGCGCTCAAGGAAATTGACCGACACAGCAATCTTGCGACAGCGGCTCAGATGCAGACGGCAGCCGTGCTTGACGCCCTTGATCTTCTTCTTCCGGTCGGTGAATTGGTACGCTTCCTCGTCTTCATCGACGAAGATCTGCGCCTCGGCTTCAGCCGCAACACCCGTCTTTGCCATCGCGTCAAGAACGTCGCCCACGGTGCTCTCCGCAGGCAGTTCGATCTCGATGATGCCGGGTTTGTCCTGTACTTGAAGAAATGCCAGTGCCTTATTCATGATGCTCTCCCTTTTGCGCCTGATCGCGCTCTCAAGGGGTAAGCGTCGTCCGATGGAAAAAAGCGGAAGTCCTACGCGCCGCAGATGAAATAATATGGGCAGGATGGGCAGTGCCGGTCCGAGCGTTCCGGCGGGAACTGCCCGGCTTCGATGCCGCTGATCGCGTCGCGGTACTCGTTGAGCTTATCCGTTTCCTTGCGGTGCATCGGCACTGCCACCGACATGGCCTGCGCCGCGTAGAGAGTTTCGACAGAAACGCTGCCGGCGCCGTATCGATCGTTGGCACCTTTTCTCAACAGGGCGTAGAGCGCGTTGTCCGGCTCTGACTTCGTCTGCCTGCCGGTTCGAATGCGCTGAATGCGAACCGAACCATCTGCACCGATGACGATCCTGTCCGGTCGAACCGACACGTTTCTGCCGCTGACGTCCACCGACCATTCGTCGCGCTCATAGCGGGCGTTTTCACCGCCGACGAGCGTAGCCATGGCAGACACCATCGCATTGGCGCTCTTACGATAGAAAGGCTCGAACCCGTGATCGCCTGGACCCCTTTCGGACCAGTCGCGATCCAGCTGGGCAATGGCTGCGGTGATCCCTACCTCTTGCTGGCTGGCACGCGCATCTTCGAGCCAGGAAATCGTCCGGTAGACGCAGCCGTGGAACTTCACATACGCCGAACTCGTGCCCCCGCCGGAGATCCCGTCGACGAATTCATAGCGATACCGACGCGGACACTGCATGTAGGCTCTTAGTTCGCGCTCGGTGTAGGAGTCCTTGCCGGCAACATCCACGCGCACCGAGCCTATGCCCGGCAACGATGCAGAACCATGTCGTGATTGCTGAGCGCCCGTGATCCTGTCCACGAAGGCGGATGCGTTTGACCGTCTGACCGCCGTGTATTGCTCGGCCCGGCTGATGCAGAGGTAGTCTCGCGCGCGGGACAGAGCCACGAAGAACAAGCATTCTTCCTCGGCCGCATGATCCTCGCTCGAAGATGCGAGCGCCGGCAGGCCAGGCGGCGGCGGACAGCGCACAGGATGAGCGCGTGCCGGCATGTAGCCCGCAGCCAGTCCCGGCAGATGGACGGCCCTGAACTCCAGCCCCTTACTGCCATGGATCGTCATGACGCGAACGGCATCGATGTCCGACGCCTCGGAGGAAACCGGCCGGAACATGCGGTCATCGTTCAGTGCCTCCAGACGGCGAACGCGGTCGAGAAGTCTGCGGCGTGAGGCATGACCTCTGTCGGGGTGATCGCTGCACAGCTTGAGAAATTGATAGATCGCGATCAGACATTGCTGCGATTTGCTGTCATCAGCGGCGAGAAGCGGGTCGAGAAATTTGCTGCGTTCGACCAGATAGCTGGACAGCATCGACCAGGCCGATGTCGCCGGCCCCATGCCCTGCAGGTGCGTGGCCAAAAGGCGAAGGCCGTTTTTGCCATCCTCAGTAAGACCGGCAATGGGATCGAGATTCCGGATCGCCTCCAGGACGGTGTTGCCGGCTTGCGCCACATGGGCAAGAACCAGAACCGCGTCGCTGCGCGGTATGGCATACTCCGGAAACCTCGCCACCCGCATCAGGCCGACACCGCCGAACTCAGCGTCCAGAGCCAGCAGCGATTGCAGATCGCGGATCTCGTCGCGTTCAAACAGGTCGCCAAGATAAAGCAACGGCACGCCCATGGTTTCGAGCGGGCCGCAGATGCGCGCCAAGGTGAGATGAGAGCGCGCCAGGATGACCTGGTCTTCGTAGCGGATGCCCTTAACACGCAGGTCTTCGATATTGGCCCTTATAGCGGCTGCTTCCGATGTGACATCGGGTGCCACGACGATTTTGACGCCGCCACTCTCCTGGCGGGCCGGAACCCACGCAGGAGCCGTGGCACCGTTCGGCATGGTGCGCGCAAACGAACCGAACGCGGCGACGACATCCGGGACCGAGCGGTAGTTGTACTTAAGAGAAAGGGTTTCGCCGTCGAAGTCTTGGGTAAAGCGGGTCACGTTGCCGGGCTCGGCGCCTCGGAACCTGTAGATCGACTGTCTTGCGTCGGCGACGACCCAGACTTCGGTCTCGGGCTTGCAAAGGGTGCGTAGGAACTGCGCGCTCGCCAGGTTCACATCCTGGTATTCGTCGACCAGAATATGCGCGTATGCATCCCGATAGGTCTGCGCGATGTCGGCATGCTCCCGGAGCATCTTTGCCGGAAGCATAACAAGGTCGCCGAAATCGACCGCATCGTTCTCCAGCAACAGCTCCTCGTAGACTTGATAGATCGAGGCGACTTCCTTGGCCTTCTCTCCGATCTCGCGCACTGTGGAGTCCGAAGACGCGCACGCGGCTTCCGCCTCGGTCATGTATCGCTGCCAAGAGATCATCTCATCCTTGCAGCGCGAGATGGCGCGCAGCACTTCCCGGAGTTCGAGCGCGGGATCATAAATATTGAGAAAGTGATGCAGATCGAGGCGGGTCAGGTTGTTTTCGAGCAGCCCGAGGCATCCGGCCTCATCGAGCAGCTTGACATTCATTGTTCGCCCGGCGCGCTCGGCGTGCTTGGCAAGAATTTCCCAGCCAAAGGCGTGGAACGTGCCGGTCCACATCTCGATGGCGGCGCGCGGGTTCATCGCGCTGATGCGCTCGCGCATCTCTTCGGCAGCCTTGTTCGAGAAGGTCAAAGCCAGGATGGAAGTCGGCGCTACGCCCTCGCCGATCAGGCGTTCAAGACGATGCACGAGCGTCCTGGTCTTGCCCGTGCCGGGACCGGCATCCACCAGAAGCGGGCGCCCGCGCCATTCAGCTGCCTTGCGCTGAGACTCATCAAGCTCGTATTTGACCGCCGGTGCATCGGGATCGCGAGGCCGGAGCGGGGGAAGAAGAAGCGCCCTTACGGCCTGATTCATCACGAGGCCAAGCGGCAGGCCAAAATCACGGGCGAGACCTTCTATGTCACGCTTCCCGGCAAGAAGCTCGGTGCGCAGCCAGTCAGAAGGACACAGGAATTCACCGGCGAATATGTCAGCCTGAACTTCCTTGCGCTCCTTCGGCGAGTATCCCTGCGCTGCCGCCACACCACCGTCGATCTTGTCTCCGCCCAGGCCTGGCGCGATCATGGTCACATCGTTGCGCGGATCGCGATGAAGTTCGAAGTGACCGATCTCGTGGGCGGCCACGACCGCTTCGTCTTCCCTGCTCTGCCCTTTGGCCAGATGGACGATGAACGCGGGACGATCAAGAAAGCCTAGCACGCCCTCGCCCGCCCTTGTGCCGGGTTGAAAGTATCGGATCTCGAGGTCATGGATTGAGAGCGCAGCCGACAGCAACGCCGTTGCCCGCCTGTCGCCGGATGCGCGATCAAGCGCCTGTTCGTGCAGGGCGCGCGCGGCTAGCCGGATATCCCGCCAGGTGTCCATGGGGAGTCCTTTCCAAGCCAGTAGTTCTTTTTCTCTTCGCTCATGTCACTGCTCAGGATGACGTCCTCATATGATTGCGTGTGCACCTCCGGCTTGTTTGACGCTTTGGCATTGCCCAGCATCGGCGCAGACAGCGTTCGGGCAATACTCTGCTCCAGCTCACGCGCGGCTCTTCCAAGCGCTTTCGACAATGCGTCCAGCAAGCGTGTGTCTATCGGCAGGCGCAACCGACCGGCGTTGAGTTCGCCCAGAACCAGGCGATCGATTTCAATGCGGCGGGCGAGAGCCGGAATGGTGAAGCCAGCTCTCTCTAGCAGTTGAGAGAATGTCTCGCCGCCTGTTGCAGCTTCCTGTGATGCAGACTTTTCTGCTTCGTAGATCGCGTTTAGCGTCCAGCTCCAGTTGCGCGCGATATCGGCCTCGTCAGATTCAGCATTCTGGAGATCCGGCTGCGCTTTCCACGACAACTGGTGCTCGGCGTGGGCAATGATATCGCCGGCGAATTCTGGATATCGGCTCGTCCATTCCATGATCTGTTCGGCAGTCGGGTGCTCGCATGCATCGTGGAAGGCGAACAGAATCTCGTCTCTGCGGGTGTCGCTCGTGCTCATTTCGACTCTCCAACCTTCAATTTGATGAAGACAAGCATCTCGGCCACCCATTGGCCGGCTGTCTTGTCACTGACCCCCAGCACCCCGCTGATCGAAGTCGTGCCCTTGCCGGGCTTCAAGGGCACGCCCTGCAAATGCAGGCGGACCGCAAGCCGTTTGCGCTCATCCGGGACTAGCCGCAGAATTCTCTCCAGATCGGCCCGGAGTTCCGCGAGTTCAGTGGCGTCCGTGGCCGCGATTGCGCCTTCGGCATCGTCGATGGAGATCGAGTCAGGAGTCGTCGCCAGCTTCTTGCGTTCCTCCCTGACGGCATCGATCGTCCTGGTTTTCACGACCGACCAGTAGCGCGTCTCCATCTGCTTGCCGTCTGCCGAATTCGGATCAAGGACGGCGGTGATCAGGTGGTGATGGACGCGCTCCGTGATTTCCTTCCCGCTGTTCTGCCAGCCGCTGTTGACCCGACTTCCGACGTCTTTCAGGAAGATCCGGTTGAGGAATGCCATCAGCGTGCTGAACACACGCTTGTCGGCCTGAACCGCTCGGTGTCGTACGGCCCTGATGACGTCTTCACGGTTCAGCCGTTCAAGCTGGCCGGACGCTGCAATGACGTCCGACCATCCTTTTAGGTCATCGGGCGGAGGCGCCCCCTGGATTTCACTCATATTCAGCCCTCGCCCTGATGGCCCTTCTCACCGTCCAAGCGTACCGGCGCCGAAAAAAACGGAAGTAAAACGTATCCACCTGACGCAGAACGCTTTTTTCCTGCCTCTCCGCAAGGCCGTCGGAATCACGCGAGCTTGCGGGGAGTCGTCAGGCTTGTCATTACCGCAGCCGCCGCCCGTCCTCGATCATGTCGGCGTCCTTTATGGTCACGCCGTCCTTGAGCAGCGCGGTCATCACCACGTGCTTGAGGCTGGTCTGCTGCTGCGCGGCTCGGATCTTCAGCTCTGTCCAGACATAGGCCGGCAGCTCCAGGTTCAGGCTCTTCATATCGCTGCGGGGCGTCGCATCGGGCGACGGCGCGGGGCGCGTCTCAGCCGTCCTGGCCGTCCCTTCCCCTGCCCTGTTGGCGACGGGTTTGACGAGCGCACCGACGCCCTTGTCGGCGGCCAGGCGCTCCAGCCTGTCATCATCGATATCCGGGGATATGGGCGCAAAGGGTGCGCGTTCGGTTTTCATGGTCATCCTGCCTTTCTGATGTCTTCGTTGGCGCCTTCGACGATGGCGCGGATTTCTGCGAGGAGGTTCGTGACCTCCAGGCCTGCCCCCTTCCCCGCTTCGGAGATGGTCGGCGGCTGCCCGTTCAGGAACATCTCGCGGTAAGCGGAGCGCTCGACGAGCGCGGTGCGGAAGAGCGGCAGTCCAAGCCGTTCGAGCTCCCGGTAGGCGAAGTCAGTGACGCGGGTGCGCAAGGGGTAGACCTTAGTCAGCAGCAGCCGGTAGGGGATCTGGCGGTTGGTGGTCTCGTTGACGTCGCGGATATCGCCGACCACGACAAGCGCTTCGCGCAAGTCCGGCTCAGAGGCTTGGGCCGGGATGACCACCAGGTCCGAGCGCGCGAGCGCCTTGAATAGGGTGACCTCCCTGCTCCCTGGCAGGTCGATGCAGATATGGTCGTAATCGCCAGAGGCCTCGGCGTCCCGGAAGAAGCCGCCGAACTTCTGCGGGTCGATGGCGGTGACGGTCAGGCCCGCGATCGGCGCCTTGCGCGCCCACCGGTCGAGGGTGCGGTTTTGGTCGAGATCGATGAGGAGGACGCGTGCGCCGTCGAGTGCAAGCGCGGCGGCAATGCAGGCGCATGTCGTGGATTTGCCGACGCCTCCTTTGGATGAGGCAAACGTGATGATCATGAAACCTTCGGACGCCCAAGCGGGCAAATATGGATTTGGGGGAATTGGTATTCGTATGAATAAAGGCTACCGTATTCGTTGAATCCGCCAAGCGCTTTCTTGCTGATCTGAGCGGATGCCCATCCGCTCAATTGCGCAAGACTTCATCTGTTCAGAAATTTAATCCGTCAGACCACCAATTGTGCAGTTGGATGTTTGCGCATTGGCGCAGTTGCGCTTGCCTTGGTTTTCGGAGCCGCCGTCGCGGCGGCCGATCAAGACGCTCTGGCCCAAGCGGGCAAGGCCGGCCCTTCAGGGGCGCTCGCCTTGGCCTTGCGCGCGCCGGGCGAGGGCGGCTAGGCCATAGCGCGACGGGGCGAAAAGCCCGGCAAACGTCCATGGTTTTTGGTGAGCCGGAGCGGCACTGACCCAAGTGTGTACTTGCCCAAGTACAGGATCGCCTTGTGCCCACGCGCGCGCGCCAGTTTGGCCGGACCTCTAGCGTTGCAAGGCACCGCGTTCCCGCGCTCGTTGCAAGAGGCGGTCGTCATCATCATCGCCCCGTTCAAGGAGAACGATGCGGCCATCGATAGGAAGAGCATCGAGCACGACGGTGAGGCCGACGCCTTCATCATGCGGAAACGCGCGGCCGATCTGCGTCCAGACGGGTTTGCCGGACGAAGCCGACCGGCGGACGGCGTAGGCGATGAGCACGGGATCGTTGGTCATGCGGTCAGCCTGAACGAGCTGAATGCCAGGTCCAAGATATTCGCCGCATCCATCCCCAGACCGATTCGAAAGGTGAGGAAGTGGGCGTCGTCTCACCTTTGGCGCAGAGCCCCTAAGGGTTACGGGCGGATCGGGCAGACTGAAAGGTGAGAGATTGGGCGGCGTCAGAAACCCGCACTGCGGAGATGCCTCCACATCGCTTCTGATGGAGAGGGTAGGGGAGCCACGCCCTCTGCCGTTCAGAGCCCTGACAGGGCCCCATAAGCCCAATGAGGACCTATCCACGAGGTAGGTGCCGGGCGGCCGGATGGTTGGTACATACGAGCTCCCACCCGGCAAGCCCCTTTGGGCAATTCCGTTAGCGCAGTCCGTAGGTTTTCTGGCTCGCCATATCCGCTTTTGATCTTTTACATGACTCATCCGCGTAAGCGGATTCCATTGTGATCAGGTGCGGCGAAGCGAGCGCTGTGCGCGAGCGCAGGGTGAGGGGACCAACGCTTATGGCCGCTGTGGCGGCCATTCCATGATCGGCGAGCGCATGCGAGCCGCACTCACATTGTTGTTTCACGTGATACGGCAATTCTTTTTATTCAAAGATTCAAGATTCAGATTCAGGGCCGGAATAGATGCATTGGATCAGAGGTTTACGAGGCCAAAGGTGAGAAAACGGGCGGGTTAGGTGAGGTATTGGGCGATGAGGGGTGAGGAAAGGGGCGCTAGAGGTGAGATTATGGGTGGTGTGCGGTGAGAGACTGGGCGGCGAATACTGCATCCGCAGCCTGCACTGGGACATAGGTGAGAAATTGGGCGCCGGATTATGAGTCGGACTCATCGAAACGGATCAGCTCGACGGTGCCTTTGAGACGGGCTTCGCGGCCAACGCGGCTACGCTCGCGCTCGTCGAAGGCATCCTGCATTTCCTTCTGTGACTTCTTGAACCAGGCCATTTGCAGCTTCTCGACGGCGCGGCCTTTCTTGATGGCCATGACCTCGACCCGGAAGTCGGTCAGCTGGTTTACTTCCGCAAGCGCAGGCTTGAGGCAGTGCTTGTTGAATTCGGCGAAGCGTTCGAGCTTGCCTTCGGGAACGCCGAGCATGGCGCGCAATTCCTCGACGCTGAACTGCTCGTGCTGTTTGACCATGCCGATGCGCCGTTCGACCATCTCGTAAAGGCGGATCGAGTATTTTGAGCGCAGGGCGTACATGATGTGCGTCTTGATCGTGGCCCACGCCTTGGACTGCTGTATGACAGCGAGCAAGTCGGGCGGGAAGGTGTAGTAGAAATACCCGTCGTCGCGATCCTCCTCCTTGTTGGTGCCGAGCAGGTGGACGCGGAAAGTGGCCATGGTGCCGGTGGCGGGATCGCGGGCGCGGATCTTGGCCCAGGCCCCCATCAGCTTGTCGAAGGCATCTTCGAGGCGGTCATTGCTCTGGTGCGAACCGCGCAGAGAGGCCTTCAGCACCTTGTGCACCGGGTTAACCCGGATGTTGTTCCAGGCATTGGCGAGCAGCTGGTTGTAGAGAATGGTTTCGCTGCGGTTGAGCGGTGTAAGCTCGATGATGTCGACCAGCTCGCGGGGCTTGATGATGCGGCCCATCTGGCCGGGATCAAGAGGCTCGCCGGTCACCTTCATGTCGGTCGCGAGCAGACGGCTCGGCAGCTTCGCGGGCTCTGCCGCAGCGTATCCGTCGGAATAGGGAGTGGGGTCGTCGATCTTCCGCATGCTTCTCAATGCAAGCGTGGCGGATCAATCGGTGAGACGTCAAGAAGTGAAATTCACCTTTCCGGAATCTCACCTTTCGCAGCCGCCCAAAGTCTCACCTTTCCTTGTGTGAATCCCGAGGAAATTGCTGGTCAGGAATCCGGCCAGCCCAATCTCTCACCTTTCGGATCGGGGCAAAGGCGCGGAATCACTAATGCGACTCCGGCGCCTGCCCAATCTCTCACCTTTGATTATGCGATCGCGGCGTCATCGGCCCGGTAGGTTTCTGCCGGCGCGCGGGCTTTCAGCCAGGTTTCGACCTCGTGCAGATACCAGCCGACGCGGTTCGGTCCGATCGGTATCCGCCTCGGAAACGTGCCCGCCTTCTCAAGCCGCAGGATGTGTTGCGGCGTGTAGGGGACGATCAGGCGCAACTCTTTCTGCGTAATGATGCGCAGGTGGTAGAAGGGGTCCTTTCTCGCTTCATCAGACATGGCGGGGCTCCTTGCGCGCCGGAGAGCGCGCAGCGAATTTGGAAACATTTGGGGGAACGCCTGCAGGACACATCGACCACTAGGCCGATGTCGATAACCATAGCATTATATGTAAAACGACGCTACCGTATTTTACTTGTCGTTCGACGATTTCTGCTCGCGCCGTGTGAATAGCTCGTCCTGCGAGGGCGCAAGTTCGGGAAACTCGTCGTCGGGATGTCGGTGCATCCACACGGCGAGCGCGGTGTAGAGCGGCCGGTCGATCGTAAGCAGGTGGGCCCGGGTCAGGCCGCGATTGAGCCACTCCGCATAGACGCGGCGGATGAAGGCAATGGGGTTTTCCTTGCGGCCATCGCGCTCCGACCAACGCTCGGGAGTCTCGGTCGGCAGGTACGGATTGGGATCATTGCCGCCGGTTGCGTGAAAGGCGCGCGCGTGCTCGGCAAGCGCCTCGCGCAAAGCAATACGCTCCGGCATAGACAGTTCGTGCTTGGTCTCGATGCGATCGAGCGCCAGTGCTGCCTCGCGGTAGAGCGCGGACGAGCGCATCTGTATCCGGTTCGCGGCGCGCTGATCGTGGCCCCCTGGCCAGCCGGCATCTTCGGCGTCGCGGAAGTCGTCATTCGGTATCGGCGCCGAAACCGACCGAGGCTGTGGCGTATCGCTTGTCGAGGATTGCCTGCGCTTGCTCATCGGCAACCATGGCTGGAAGCTGCACTCTGTAGCGCTTGATCGCACGAGAAGCACCGGATGTAAATTGCGAAGCCGGTAGTTTTACAAGACAATTGACCGCTACTCGGCCGCCTCCCGTGCAGGATTCTGCATCCGCGCAAGCAGCCGCGTTAGCTCTGCTTCCCATGCGGCAAGCGCCTCGCGCTTCTCTTTGTCGTAGGCGTAGCGATTGTAGACAGCTTCGGTGATGCCACGGCTCATCGGTGAATGATTGAGGACGAGCGAGCGCACATGCACGGGCAGGCCAAGCCGCGCCAGCTCCGTGCCGACGGTGCGACGCAGATCATGCGGAGAGACGGTTGGGATTCTCAGCTGCGTAATCAGCCGCGCCATTGCACGGGTAACGGCGTTCGCTGAGATCGGCAGCTTATGATCTTCGGGCGAGGGGAAGACAAATAGACTCTTGCTTGGACTGGCTCCGACCGCTTTGGCCAGTTCTGCGCGTGAGAGAGGGCATAGTGGCAGGCGGTGAAGCAATCCGTTCTTGGTGCGCTCGCCCGGGATCGTCCACACAGGCTCCGGGCCATCCAACTCAAGCTCTGACTTTCTCGCCTCCACGACTTCGCTCCGGCGCTGCCCGGTCAGGAGCAGCAGCCGCAGGATGGATCGCGTCGCTGGCGAGAGCATGCGGCCCTTCTCGGCGCGGGCCATATGCGCGCCGGTCATCGTCTCCATGGCGTCGAGTGCGCGCCAGAACGCGACGATGCCGGCGTGGTTCAGAACGCGCTCGCGCGGCTTGCGCTTGCCGGCCCGGCGCAGGCGCGCGGCCGGATTGGCATCGATCAATCCTTCATCCATCGCCCAATAGAGCACGCGGTTGATGAGCATCAGCACTTCGTTCGAAACGAGTGGCGACGCCTTCGCGGCAACCTTGTCGCGATAGCGTGCGATCTCGATGCGCTTTAGATCGGCGATGCGCATCTTCGCAAACTCGCCGGCAACATGATTGCGGTAGTGCGTCATGTCGGTTTCGTGGCGCGCGAGCTTGGGCCTGGCGTGTCGCCTGTACCAGTCGTCGAACACATCGCCGAAGGTCAGCTCTTTGGTTCGCTTCGCATCGCGTTCGCCATGCGGATCGCGCTCGTCGACGTTGACGGCCGTCGAGACTTCCTGCGCACGCTTGGCGGCAACGGCAAGCGGCGTCGCTCTGGCATCGCCGATGCGGAACCACCGCTCGGTGCGCGAAGGCCCTGACCCGACCTGATAGCGCGCGTACCAGGTGCGGGTGCCGGTTGGGCTCACGTATAGCCACAGCCCCGGTTCGCCTTCGATGCGGTAGCGGGTCTTGCGGCCGTCGATCGGCTTTGCCGCCATGATCTGGCGGTGATTGGCTTTGAGGGTCGGCATCGGTCATTCCGTAGGCTGCCGTTCACGCAGCGTTCACGCTGAAATGCATTCCCTGATGCCTCCTCATGATGGCGGAAGTTCGACAGACGATCTAAATAATATGTGTATTATCAGAGTGTTATTGTGAACCACGAAGAACATGACAGGACACTCGAAAACCTGCCTGGAATCGATCGCACTGCAGAGGTCAGGGGTTCGATTCCCCTCGGCTCCACCAATTAAATCAAACAGTTAGAGAATTCTTTCTAAAATCCAATCCTGACTGGCACACACCGAATCCGGTTTGTGGTGCGACACACGGTGCGCTCTACCGGCAGGTAAGAGATGAGGCTCAGGCCTTCGATATCGAACTCGATCCGTTCTGGTTCGGCGGGTTCATGCACCGGGCGGCGATCCCTACTCGCCACGTTCGGCCGAGGTCGCGCGCTGGCACTACGGGAAATTCGCGAGCTGACGGGCCTCCATACGCCGCCGGCCACGCTGAACTTGCCATTTTTTACTGGCTAATATAATATATATTCATGTCATTTATTCGCGTGAAAGGATAATATATTGGCTCTAATGCTCAGGTCGGCATCCGACGTTCTACTCGAGGTCCGCGACCGGTTCAAGCGGCGGCGCCTGGCCATGCGCCTTACGCAGGCTGGGCTCGCCAGGCGGTCCGGGGTGACACTCGGATCGCTCAAGCGGTTCGAGACGACGGGCCTCATCGCGTTCGATTCGCTGCTCAAGATCGCGCTCGTGCTCGAATTTCTCGGCGACTTCGACAAGCTCGGCGCGGAGGATGCACCCGCGCTCGCGAACCGCTCGCTCGATGAGGTGCTCGCGGCCCGAACCCCGCGCAAGAAAGGGCGGATCACGTGAAGCACCGGCCTACGACGCTCCTCAATGTGTTTCTCGACGGACGCACGCGCCGCAAAGTCGGGCGTCTTGCCGCGCAGCAGCGGCAGATCCTGTTCGAATATGATCCTGCGTTCGTGGCTGGGGGCCTCGAGATCTCTCCCTTCCGCCTTCCATTGCGCTCCGGCGTCATCACGAATGACGGCACGGTATTCGACGGACTGTTCGGCGTCTTCAATGACAGCTTGCCCGATGGTTGGGGACGGTTGCTGCTCGACCGTGCCGTCGAGCGCATCGGCGTCGCACGGCAGGAGCTGACCCCGCTCGATCGTCTCGCGCATGTCGGACGGGAAGGCATGGGGGCGCTCAGCTACGAGCCGGGTCTGAGTGACCGTAAGGATGCCCCCGTCGTGTTGGAGCTCGAGAGCATCGCCCGCGATGCGGCAACCGTTCTCAAGGGAGAGGAGGGGCCCGTCATCGAACGCCTCCTCAAGCTCAACGGCGCGTCTGCTGGCGCGCGTCCCAAGGTCGTGGCGCAGGTCAGTGCCGATAAGCGGCAGATCATCCATGGTCCCGCGACTTTGCCGGCAGGCTATGCCCATTGGATGATCAAGTTCCCTTCGACGGGTGACGACGGCGCGATCGGAGCCATCGAATATGCCTACAGCCTGATGGCCCGTGCCGCTGGCATCGTCATGCCGGAGACGCACCTCTTTACGGCCAAGAGGAAGCGGTATTTCGGGGTTCGCCGCTTCGACCGCGACGAGGACCGGCGCATTCACATGCACTCGCTCTCGGGCTTGCTGCACGCAGATCACCGGATGTCGTCGGTCGACTACGACGGTTTTCTCAAGGCGACGCATCTGTTGACGCGAGACATCACGGAAGTCGAACGCGCGTTCCGGCTCGCCTGCTTCAACGTCCTCGCGCATAACCGGGACGACCACGCGAAGAACGTCTCGTTCCTGCTCGATGATGCGGGCGCTGCGTGGTCACTCGCACCGGCCTACGATCTCACGTTCTCCATGGGTCCCGGCGGCGAGCAGACCATGATGGTGATGGGCGAGGGACGCGCGCCGGGGCTCGAGCATCTCGGCGCGCTCGCGAAAAAGCATGATCTCAGGCACGGTGAGGCCATTCTGGATGAGGTCAGGAGCGCCGTCGCAGACTGGTCCCGTCATGCCGATGCCGCAGGCCTTGCGAAGAAGTCGGCGAAGCTGATCGGCGAGCGCATTGCGCCGGCGTCCCCGAAAAAGGCCGCTGCCCCCAAGAAAGGTGCAAAGAAGAAGACGTCTGCGAAAGGAAAGGCTTCCGCCAAGCCGAAGGCAGCGTCCAGGAAAGCCCAAAAGCAGCGCTCGTCGCGAGGCACGCGCACAAAGTAACCAAGTCCCCAAACATGGATTTGTGCGAACGAGACTACAAAAAAATGGCGTCACCTGAATGGCGGTGAAGGCAGCAGCATGGCCCGCTGCCTTCAGGGGATGCACTCTCGGCCTCCCTCATGTCCACCTGCGGCCGGCGTTCTTTGTCGGCGTGCTCGCCTAGTCCGCCGACAAAGGCAGCTAGTCCGGTTGCGATGATGTTCTTCAGTTCAAGTCCATGGATAGTCTCGGTGCCGAGTTCGAGGACGTTGACATGAGACCCGACTCTCATCGGAATCGGCGTCAATAGGGATACTTCTTGCCGAACAGTGCCGCATAGAGCCGGGTGTCCCGTTGATAGATGTCGGGGCGGAACTGGATGTCGCCACCGGCATCGCGCCAGGCCGTGGCATAGGTGATGTGCACCTGTATCGGCGAACTCAGCGAAACAACCGTCCTTTGCTTGGCGGCGAGCACTTTCTCGATCCTACCCCGGTCCCATCCCTCAACCGTGCCGAGAACCTGCTCAGCCATGTCGATCGGACGGGCAAGGCGGATGCAGCCGTGGGAGAAGGCACGCGTCGTCTCGCCGAACAATGATCGCGATGGCGTATCGTGCATGTAGACATTGAAGCGGTTGGGAAACATGAACTTCACGTATCCGAGCGCGTTCGTCGAACCAGGGCGCTGCCGCAATTGGACCGGAAAGTGGCCCTTGGAATATTGTCGCCAGTCAATGGAGGTCAGCGCCACGGGTTTGTCGTTGACGACGGCCTCATACCCTTGCGCCATCAGGCTGCCGGCGCGACCTTGCAGCTTCGGCAACATCTCGTTGACAGCGATGGAATAGGGCACGTTCCAATATGGGTTCAGCTCCACATAGGTCATGGTCTCAGAGAAGACGGGCGTCTGATGGTAAGGCTGCCCCACCACGACCCGCATACGCTCCACCAATTTTGTCGCCTGCACCCGGCGTAGCTCGTATCCCGCGATGTTGACGATGATGTAGTGCTTACCGAGATCCTCCGGCATCCAGCGCCATCGTTCCATATTCATGACGATCTGACGGATGCGATCATCTACGGGGATGTTGAGCTGCAAGTAGGTCTGATTGCCGATGATGCCGTCGTCATCCAATCCATGACGGTGCTGGAATCGCTGGACCGATGCAACTAGATCGTCGCCATAAAGATCCTCTTCGCCAGCCGGCGCGGCAAGCGGTGCATCCTCGGTCACGCTCAGTCTGTTGCGAAGCGCCGGAACGTTCGGACTGCGTGCTCCAGGCTTCAGGACGTCGGCCACGGGAACGGCCGGCCATCCCCCCTTCGCGGCAATCGCACGATATTCGGCGAGCGCCAGCCTTAGAGAGCGGTAGTCAGGGATCTGAGGCTGCCAGGCATTGAAGAAGTCATCGATGCTCCCCAGCGCTGCCAGCAGGTTTAGCGCCGAGACCATGTCGATTGATTTCTGCTGCCAATACAGCTGAGGCTCGATCTTTGTCGGCAGAAAGCGACCGACCTTCAAATCGGCCGCATACTTCAGGAAGATCGACGACCAGTAGAGTTCGGCATCTGCGCCTTGCCGGAGCTGTGCTTCGCCGGAAAGCGCGAACCGGTTCAACTTCTTTGCGTCGACGAGCACATCGATTGGGTAGTCCGACGGATCCAGTCCGTCTTGATCTGCATTGCGCAGGCGTCTCAAGAATTGGTCCGACCGCTCCTGGTCCTCCCAAAGCATCCTGCTTGCCGGGTCGGAATAGTAGCGCGTCAGCGACTTTGCCCGCTGCCGCACCTGAAAGCCGAGCGATTCTGGATCAGCCAGACGTTGCAGGATGATGTCTCGGGAGACCTGTGTTCCGGAAGATGTATTCGACTGCTGGGCGTGGACGGCCGGGGCGATTGCCAAGGACAACGCCGCCGAGAGCAACCCTAAAGCAACGCCGACGCCAGCTACCGTTCGAAAGAGAGAAGACACAACGACGCGCACGCTTCGGATCCATGCCGAAGGACTTTGGAGGAATTCCATGCGCCAATGGACGCATTTCCCAACCGGTATTGCTGACGCCCCTGCACTACTTCTTGGCATTGGCCTCAATGCGCTCCAGCGGCTCAAGTCGTGGCGGCTCCTTCTGCCAGTTCGAGGGATCCAGCCCGACCTGACGTCCGGTCTCGAACAGCCGGCGCATTTCTGCGGGCCGGAAGCGAAGACCATCTGAGATATCCTGCGCATCGTCCGGGACAGGCAGGATGCGAAACTGACCGTTAGCTTGCCGAGTCGTTACGTAGGCCTGATATATTGTTTTGTAGGTTAGGCCGCGCATGAGCTCTGCGATCGATCGCTTGGAAATATCGAGCACCGTCGCCGGCACCGGTGTGCTGTCTGACGCTTTGAGCGACAGCTTGCCGTTGATGAGCAGGTAGACGGTCTTCTTCTTCTGCTTCCCCTCCACCATGAACGAGCGCAGCAGAATGGGGGCCTTTACACCGCCGTCGACATGCATGCGGGCCTTGCCTGAAGAATCGCTATGCCGCACGTAGACGGGTTTGAAAAACCCTGGGAATGCAGCGGAGGCGACCAAGACATCACGATAGGTTTCGACCCTGCTGGGATGGCCGCTGGCGGCAATGCCGCCCATGTCCCAGACAACGACCGTACCCGAATCTAGATCCGTCGTCGCGACGTAGAGACGCCGTCCCAAATTATGCTCGGCGGCGATCGCATCCAGCAGACGTTCGTTCACGACCTTTTCGACCAGTTTACGGAAAGGGGTCGTGTCATAGAGGCTTTCCTGGGCGAGCCCAAAGATGCCGTTATCGGAATAGATCTGCTCCTGTCTAATCTGGGTGTAGAAGCGGGCCAACTCATGGTCCCAGGTCGGGCCGAGAAAAGCAAAGTTCGCGATCAGGGCGCCCGTGGAAACGCCGGTGACAATATTGAACGTCGGCCGCTTTCCGCTCGCCGACCACCCACTCAGCACGCCGGCACCGAATGCGCCGTCGGAACCACCTCCAGAAATCACCAGTACATGCAGCTCCTTGGTTCGGGCTGCAAAGGGCACTTGTTCGCCGGCAATCGTCGCTCCCGGAGGCGGGATGAGCGGCTTCTCCTCGGCACCGAAAAGAGGGATCGACCCGAATGTCTGCGACGTCGCTATGGCGCTACCATCGGGGCGGATGGAGGTCGCGCACGCCGACAGGCCAAATGCCAAAACAATCGCGATAATCCTAAACATTCAGTCCATCAACATTCAGTCTGCGGGGTCTCACGGAGTGAGTTGAGCTAAAGCTCTCACAGCCACTCGATGAGCCAATATTGAATAGCCGAATGGGGCCCCCAGTGGACAGCACCGCTTTGCCGCACGCATGGCAAGACGTGCACACACCTCTATCCCAACCCTCCAAGAGGATACAGTCCTCAACACGCTCTGGCTATCCGATTAGCGAAATGCGCTCCGCTGGCTGTCCAAGTATGCGGCCGAGCCGCTCGAGTAGCGCGCTGTCCACGCCAGCAACTGCCAAACATTGGAATTGGATTTTGCGCTGCTCACCTGGAGGGCGCCCTCCGGGCATAAGAAGTTCGCATTCAGGTGGTACGGGCCTGGACAACAGCAATACGGCTGCAGGACTTGGCTCCCAGCAACATGGAGGTACAGCAGTGAGTTCGATACCTGGCAAGACGTCTGCTGGAAGTGCGACGCCCTTTCCAAGCATGGGCCCATCAATGCGAAAGTTCATATTTGGTAGCATCTTCATCGCCGTTGGCCCGATCTCAACCGCGCGCGCTGACATCCCATTCTTCAATGCGGTCTGCCCGCAGGGGATCGAAGTTCATGCAGACAAGGGTGGGCCAATATTCATCAACGGCAGCAAGGGAAACCTCACCACTTCAAACAAGAACTATTACGAAGCAAAGGGGCACGGCGTAACGGTCTCGCTATCCATCGGCCCAGACGGAAGCCCGTTGGTCTCATACACGCGTACCGGGGGAGGCAACGGAATATGCCAAGTCAAAGACTAGTTGGTTGACCCGTCGAAGCTTCGAACTTTCCTGTCACGGATTTACCGTCACACTGTCAAATGGCTGTTCGATTAAAGGTCTTCTCATTCCCGTATGAGGCTCTACATTTCCGCACCTAATACGTCGATGCGCTCAAGACCGGCCTCAGCACAGCGCGGGACGGAACATGGTCCGCGCTCCGCCCGCGGAGCCGATTGGGGCTTGTCTTCAGATGCCGACCAGAGAATCCCGAGGATAAGGTCTCCAGGATGTCGGACAGATTACGCGGGCCGGACGACAGCGAGCGGTTCCAATGGATCGAGCGTCGGGACGACGATTTTCCGTATTACCGCGGTCATCCCGTCGCAATAGAGAATCGGGCGTGGATGCTGGTCATGGCGGCCGTTGCAATTGGCTTCGCCATATTGGTTTTTCTGCCCGTGTTGATGCGGGGACCGGCGCTGAGTTGGATCCCCGTGATCCTTTTCGCAGCAATTCCTCTGGGCGCGCTGGCTTATGTCGCGCCTAAAGGGTGGACCGCCATCTTCAGGCCGTTGCGGGGCAAGGACTACGTGCTGATGGGCGCGTTCGCCTTCCTCAACATCCTGGTCACGTTCGCAATGGGCGCAATCATCGTGGCTCTGACCGAGACCACTAATAACGCTGCCGTGACCGGGCTTGCCGATCAGACAGCGCTTGAACGCACGATGTTCTTTGCGCGCTCAATCCCTCAGCTTTTCGGTGAGGAGCTGTTCACCATCCTGCCCTTCCTCGCACTGCTGTCGGCGTTCGCTCAAAGCGGCTTGGCGCGCAAGAGCAGCATCGTGCTGGCAGCTCTTATCGTGGCGGTCTTTTTCGCTGCGGCACATCTGCAGACCTACGGGTTCAACGTGATCCAGGCTCTTGCAGGCGTTGGTGTCGCTCGGTTGGTTCTCCTTGTTCCATACATCGTGACCAAGAACATTTGGGTCTCCACCGGCACGCACATCCTCAACGACTGGTTCACATTCGGCCTATCGATTCTGGGGGCAAGTCTGGCGTCATAGGTCGTCTGAGAAGAGGGAAGAGAAATAAAGTTGCGGTGTATTCTGGCCTACGGCTCGGCGGCGTTTCTGATCGGTCCAGCGACGGCCGACGACACGCCGATTCCTCAGATCGGGCCAGACCAACTGGCCTTCTCTACAAAGAATATGGATCGTAGCGCCGATCCGAGAGCGAACTTTTTCCGCTACGCTTCCGGGGGTTGGATCGATCGTGTCGAACGCCCTGCAGATCGTGCAAGCATCGGGGCCTTCGGGTTCATGGGCGAGAGACTGAAGGCGCAGATGAAAGCTGCAGTCGCAAGCGCCGGTGCTACGGCTGGATCGGCACCGAAAGGTAGCGCGACGCAGTTGGTCGGCGACTTCTACAGTTCATACATGAATGTCGAGGCACGACCCCGCTGCGAATTTGATGAGCCTTGCCGCGTTTAGTTTTGAGCGTCAGCGGTACCGTGGACCCGTTGAAAACGACCCCTTCAACAATAGTTCGACTTATCCAACGGTGATCAATGCAGCCTACATCACCCAGATCAACGGATTCGAGGTGCCTGCCGCCATGCTGCAGCCTGCCGCATATCCCCGGAGAAGCGGGTGCACGCATGGTAGAGCTCCTCAAGAGTGAGAATGACATGTCCCTCCGAGTTATCGCGGCTGTACTGTTGATGGCAGTCTCTGTGTCGGCATTCCCTCGAGACGGCAATGCTGAATTTGCCGACGGCCTGTCAGGAGGACCGGATTACTGGGAGGTGACTGGTGTTCCACCCAACGACACTTTGAATGTCCGAACGGGCGCAGGCACCGGCCATGAGATTGTTGGACAGCTCGCGAACGGCGACCGTGTTGCAAACCGTGGCTGCAAGATGGTTGGAAATTCCAGGTGGTGCCGTGTCGAATCCAAAGGTGAAATGAGCTTCACCGGCTGGGTCAAGGGGAGCTATCTGCGTGAGGCGGCGGCCCCGGGCGACCACCAGGCGAAGGGCCAGATCCCGTGCTCGACGTCGGAAGGGCAACCCATGCGTCAATGCGGCTTCCGCGTTACACGCGGTCCAAACGGTAACGCCAGCGTATGGGTCGACATCGGTGGCGGAAAGGAACGCTACATCGAATTCCGCAGTGGGAAGCCGATTACGAGCGAGGCCGGTCTTGAGGCTACCTTTGAAAAATCGGGCGATCTCTACATAATCCGCATGGGTGGGAAGGAACGCTACGAAATTCCCGAAGCCGTCGTCTTTGGCGGTTAGGCAGCCTGCTCAAGGACGCCAGTTTGAACGACGCCAAGATGACCGGCTGCCGCCGCCGCACGTTGCGCGCGATCCGGTAGGCAATGGGTCGAGTTCCGGAGTTGGGTTCATCGAGCACGACGTGCGCAGGACGGCCGAACACGATGCCCCAACAAATAAAGAAGGCGGGTGCCGCGAGCACCCGCCTTGAACGTCGTGATGCGATCAGTATCGCCGCTGGCGCTCAGCCAGCCTTCTTCATCTGGCCAGGGTCGGCGTTCGGGAAGAACTGCTGCTCGCCGCCGATCTGGAACGAGCGGATGGCGTTCTGCCCCTCGGCCGACAGCAGCCAGTCGATGAACGCCTGCCCCTCCTTCACCTTGACGTGCTTGTGCTTGTCGGGGCTCACGAGGATGACGCCGTACTGGTTGAACAGCTTCTTATCGCCCTCCACCAAGATCTTCATGTCCGCCTTGTTCTTGAAGCTCGACCACGTCGCCCGGTCGGTCAGCGCATAGGCGCCCATGCCGGCGGCGGTGTTGAGGGTGGCGCCCATGCCCGAACCGGTGGAGCGATACCATTCGCCGCCCGCTGCACCGACGTCGACGGCGGCGCCCTTCCACAGCCTCAGCTCGGCCTTGTGCGTGCCGCTATCGTCGCCTCGCGAGGCGAACGGCGCTTTCGCCTCGGCGATCTTCTTCAGGGCTGCGGGCGCATCCTTCATGCCGTCGACCTTGGCGGGATCGGCTTTCGGACCGACGATGACGAAGTCGTTGTACATGACGTCGAAGCGCTTCACGCCGCCGCCTTTGGCAACGAACTCCTCCTCCGACTTCTTGGCGTGGACGAACAGCACGTCGCCGTCCCCGTTCTCGGCGTTCTTGATGGCTTGGCCCGTGCCGACGGCGACGACGCGCACATCGATGCCGGTCGCCTTCTTGAACATTGGCAGGATGTGCTTGAACAGGCCGGAGTTGTCCGTCGACGTCGTCGACTGCACGACGATGAATGGGTCTTCGGCGTGCGCGACCGCGCCTGAGGCGGTGACCAGTCCGACTGCGGCGATGGCCGTCGCGAGGTTTCTGAACGTCCTCATGGGTTGGCATTCCTCCGTTTCGATGCCGACAGGATGGTGAAATCGATCAAGCGTGGCGCCTGAAGTGCAGCCGCCCATCGAGGTAGGCGTGCGCGGCCGCCGATGCGGGTCGCTCGAAGAAGATGTCGGCGGGCGTCATCTCGGCGAGCCTGCCGTCGGCGAGGAAGACGACCTCGTCGGCGATGCGGCGGGCCTGCCCAACGTCGTGCGTGACGAGGATGATCTTGGTGCCGCCTGCATGGATCGAGAAGATCTGCTCCTCGATGGCGTAGGTGGAGGCCGGATCGAGACTGGCGCTCGGCTCGTCGAGAAACAGCACGTCGGGGGCGCGGGCACGGGCGCGAGCGATGGCGAGCCGCTGCTGCTCGCCGCCCGACAGCAGACGCGCCGGCGTGTGCCGCGCATGGCCGAGCTTGGCTTCGTGCAACAGACGGTCGGTGGCTTCGTCGCGCGCCGCGCGTGGCAGGTGCGTAAGGACGAAGCGGATGTTGTCCTCGGCCGAGCGCCGCAACATGGTGGGCCGCTGGAACACGAGCGCCTGCCGGGACTGGATAACGCCATCGAGTGGCCGTCCGGCCCAGGAGATCGTACCGGCTGTGGGTGTGATGAGCCCGTGCAGCAGGCGCAACAGAAGACTTTTGCCGGCACCGTTGGGTCCCATGACCACGGTGCGGCGTGCGCGATCCAACGACAGGGTGATGCCGTCTATCAGGCTGCGGCCATCGACATGGTAGGCGAGATCGCTCACCTCGAGCGGGAAGATGGCCGGGCGTCCGGTCGTCAACATATCGGGCTCGTCGATGCGCTTAAGCATAGGCGAGCCTCCGCGCGGTGCGGTTCAGCGACATCACCGCGACGTTGACGAGCAGCGCGATGGTGATGAGCACGATGCCGAGCGCCATGGCGAGCGTGAGGTTGCCCTTCGAGGTTTCCAGCGCGATGGTCGTTGTCATCACGCGGGTGACGTGTTCGATGTTGCCGCCGACGATGATGACCGCGCCGACTTCCGCGATGGCACGGCCGAAGCCCGCGAGCGCCGCCGTCGTCAGGCTGTAACGGCCATCCCAGACGAGTGCTTGAACCTTGCCTGTGGTCGACAGGCCAAGCGATCGGAACAGCTCGTCGTACTCGCCGTTGAGGTCGGCCAGCGACTGACGTGCCAAAGCGGTGATCAGCGGCGTCACGAGGATCGCCTGCGCGATGATCATCGCCGTCGGCGTGTAGAGCAGGCCCAACACGCCGAGGGGGCCAGACCGGGACAGCAGCAGATAGACGATCAGCCCGACGACGACAGGTGGCAGGCCCATGAACGCGTTGAGAAGGGCGACGGCAGCGCTGCGACCGCGAAACGGAACGGCGGCGAGGAAGGCGCCGAGCGGCAGTCCGATGAGGCAGCCGATCAGGACCGCCGACAGCGACACGAACAGGGACAGCACGATGATGCGATACAACTCGGCATCCCCGGACAGCACCAGCTGCAAGGCCAATACAAAAATGGAATTTGAATCAGACATTTACCGCGGCGCTGGGTGAGCTGTGTCCGGGCGAGCTTAGGTTGCCGGGAGACGTCAACGAAGCGGAAACGCTGCAGGGAGGCGCAACTTCTTGCAGTGCGCATGGGGCACTTCTGTGCCAGGGCAGCGTGGGGGTTGCCTCAGGCGCGCAGCGCTCCGGGTTCCAGGACTCCGGCCACCGGGCCACTCCACGAATCGACACTGAAGCTAAGCCCGAGGCTCTGGGCGATGTGCATCAACGATCGCTCCGCGAGTGCGGTAATGGTCAGCAGCGGGTTGCAGCCCAACGAGCGCGGAATGACCGCGCCGTCCACCACGTAGAGCCCGCGATGGGTGGCATTCGAGGCACGTCCAGGCGCGGCGTCAAACACCTGACCCATGTGATTGACGACGCCATAGGCCCGCTCGCGGCCCATGCCGCAGCCGCCCAGCGGGTGCGCGGTTGCGGGTTGGCGGCCCATCACGGTGCCGGCCAGCGGGTTCTTCACGTACGAGCCTCCCGACCGTGTCACGAGGTCCGTCAAGGCGGCGTCGAGACGCGCATAGGCGGGCTCGCTGCCTGCGTCGGGCCAGGACAGCGCGAGTCGACCGTCGACGAGGTGGAAGCTGCCCGAAGCGCTGTCGTGCGAGACGGCGAAGAAGGTCTGCAGATGCGCGAACGGCCCCTTGTAGACGCCCGATATGAGGCTCTGGAGGGCGCCCAGCAGCCGCCCGTTGGGGATGAACATCAGCGGCAATGCAGGCGCCACGGCGCTCGGCAGCACGCCCTCCTGCACCGTCAGTTCGTGTGACAGGTTGTGACCATCGCGGATCTCGATCTGGCCGGAGACAGCAGCGCCGATCTCGACGCCCTCGAGCTTGGGGGGATGGCCGATGCCAATGGCGTTGATGGCGGGTTTGGCTCCCCAGCCGAAGGCGATGATGTCGCCATTGGCCGAGAACCGCTTGCCGAGCTGGTCCGATAATGTCAGCCCACGCGCGGCGGAGCGCAGCAGGATCTCTGTCGAGCCCAGCGTGCCGGCGCCGAGCACCACCATGTCGGCTTCGACGCGCACCTCGCCAGCATCGTTTGCGTCGAGCCTGCGAACGACGACACGCCAGCGTCCGTCGGCACTCTTCTCAAGGTGGCTGACCTTCGCGCAGGTGAACAGCTCCGCGCCGTGGCGGACGGCATCGGGCAGATAGCTCAGCGCCACGGTATTCTTGGCGCCGACGTTGCAGCCGCCGCAGCAATCGCCGCAGCGAGTGCACGCCGGTTGACGGATTCCTGCCGCGTTGACGCGCTCGGAGAAGCTTACTGCGACGCGCGGCGCGATCGTTTCGTGTCCGGCGCCCCGTCCTGCACTCTGAAGCGCCTGGAACTTGGTCATCTCGTCGGCGCGCGGGTCGCTCTGTGGCGCGATCCAACGTTCCGCGCGCGCATAGCCTTCGTCGAGCGTGCCGTCCTGGCGGATTTCACCGGGCCAAACTTCGTCTGCGAACACACGCGGATCGGGCCGCAGAGCGACGCCCGCATTGACCAGTGATCCGCCGCCCAGGCCGCAGCCGACCAGCACGTGCATGTCGGCGCCGATGCGCACGTCGTAGAGCGCGGTCTCGGGGCCGGTGCGGCCCTTCGCCGTGTGCAGCTGCATCGCGCCCTTGAGATCGGGAAAGCGCGATGGAAACTCGCCGGTCAGATGCTCACGTCCGCGTTCCAGCACGCAGACGCGCTTACCCATGCGCGCGAGCCGCGAGGCGGCTACGCCACCGCCATAGCCGGAGCCCACGACGATGACGTCGTAGCGCGGGTTCAGCCGGTCGAGTGAGTGCGAGAGCCGGGTCAAGGCCATGCCTCCTTCGTACGTCGAGGGCTTGGCGCGACGCCGATCACCGCTGGTGAGCTACCTCACAATCACCAATTGCGATCCAATTCAAGCTCGCTTGTCCAGTCCGGCCCCGTTCTGGGTCGGGCTGGCGCTTCATCATGGTTGTGCTGTCGGCTGCCCGACAAGCCGGCGCCCCCGATCAGTTGAGATCGAATCGGAGGCCCGTGTGCAGCACGATGTCGAGCTGTCCATCGCGGATGGTCGAGATGCCCGGAATGACGCTCTGGAATTCGGTCTCGCTCGTGTAGGCGAGCGACGCCTGCGAAACCAACGACAGGCGGTCCTGGAGCTTCAGCTCGTAGCCGGCGTGCAGAACGCCCAGGAAGGCAATGTCGGTGTGGTCGGTCGTGAAGGGGCCGCCCAGTTCCTCGATGTCGAAGTGCGAAAAGCCGATGCCGGCACCGAAGAACGGTTCCATCTGGCCGAAGCGTGTCTCGAACCGACCGAGCGTGCGGTAGGCGTTGAACAGGACGGACACGACATCGGAGCTGCCGTCGAACTTGGCTGAGAAGCCGTTGTCGAGTTTCGACTTGCCGTCGAAGGCGCGAACGAAGCTGACCGCCACGCTCGCTCGCCATTGCTCGTTGAGACGGTAGCCAAGCTCCAGCATGCCGCCGATACCCCAGTCGGGCGTGTACTTGCCTTGCGCGATTGTTTCGATCTCGAAGTCATTGCCCAGCGGGAGCGGTCCACCGAGAAAAACCGATCCGTACCAGCCCCCCGCGCGCTCCGGCTCATCAAACCCGCCACCTGCCATTGCCGGAGAAGCGTACGCAATCGCCATCAGACACGCAGATGCCAGTGTAGGTGCCGCACGCTTCATGATATTTTGATCTCCAAAATTCCAACAACATCAGCGTGTTGGTTGATTCGCTCAAGAGTCGTAGCAAGCACCGGTAACGCAGCCTATCCGGTGAAATCTGGAGCACACAGGAATCTGATGGCGGTCAGGACTGCCGGCCACAGTCGGTTGGCTTTGGGATGTCGCGCCGGATGCTCCGGCGCGTCCGGTCGGCAACCCGAACCAGCGCGCCGCACCTGCAATTCGATCGCAATCTCGGGTATAACCGCTGCGCCTCGTGGACGCCGCGGGTCCGGGCTCGCCGAGTCCCGGCTGGCGCGCGCCGCCGTGCGGAGGGCGTGTTCCGTGTCCCTGGGGCTTTGGGGCTGTAGCTCATTGGCCAGAGCGCCCGGCTTGCCGCCGGGAGGTCGGAGGTTCGATTCCTTTCAGCTTCTCCAGCGACTAGCTCAGTGGGTAGAGCAGAGGACTGTTAATCCTTAGGTCGCGGGTTCGACTCCCGCTTCGCACTCGGTTTACCAACCGATCCTCATGAGGGGAGCCGGCTGCTTCCCGGCCTTGCACGACGGACCGAAAGGCGAAGCGTGCAAGGCAAGCGCTCCGGGCGCTCTGTGCCGGCGCGGATACCGCCCGCGCGCGAAGCTGGAGCCACTGGCCCCGGCGCCGTTCCTCCGGGAGCGGTGTCCGCAGCCGGTGGCGCAAGGTGGAGCGCTCGGACTCAAGCGTCGGCCCGCATCCGCGGCGTGGGCGGCAGCCGGCGACCTGCTTTCCGGCATGTTGACCGGCAGGTAGAAGGGTCCGCGATTGGCGGATGATTTGGATTTCCAGAAGGAGCGCAGCACATGCGCCGCTACGGTTTGAGGTTTAGTGTCGTTATCAAGGACGACGAGCGCGGTTTCCTCTACAGCGACGGTCGCTTCGTACGGCTGCTCGAGCCCGGCCGCTGCCGCGCGTTCGAT
>JBFWNY010000043.1:0-29110 GCA_050250815.1 Hyphomicrobiaceae bacterium | reverse complement strand
GCCCGAGCACACCGAGCCGAAGCGGATCGGCTGGCCGTCCTCGCTCATGGCAACCGCCGTCAGCTCGGCCTCGAACACGGGACCGGTATAGTACTCCAGTCCACGCACAACGCTCGCGTCGATGGCGATGCGATCCTCGCCGAAGCCGGCCGCGGCGAGCAGAGCATCGATCTGGGCGAGATCGGCAAGGCCCGCTTCGCCTGTCGCGCTTCCTGCGACCAGCGGAGCAAGCCCGCTCACCGCCTGCCCGCGCGTCGCGCCGGATGCGGCAAGAAAGCCCAGCACCTTTTCGATCGCTTTTGGGTTGAGACCGGCGCCGGGCGTGAAATCACCCGACTCGTCCTTGCGCCCCTTGCCCAGAAGTAACGCAACCCCTTCAGTGCCCAAGCGGTCGAGCTTGTCCATCGCTCGCAACACGCCCAGCCTCTTGGCGTGATCGCCGTCTTCACCAGGCGCAATGCCGATCCCTTCGAGCACACCGTCGAGGATGCGGCGACTGTTGAGCTTCACGATGTACCCGCCGCGCGCGATACCCAGCGCCTCGAGCGTCTCGGCAAGCAGCATGCAGCATTCGGCGTCCGCCGCCACGCTCTCGGTGCCAACCGTATCGGCATCGAACTGGGTGAACTGACGGAAGCGGCCCGGACCCGGCTTCTCGTTGCGATACACCGTGCCGGTGGCATAGCGGCGGAAGGGCTTGGGCAACCCTTGAAAGTTCTGCGCCACGTAGCGGGCCAGCGGCGCCGTCAGGTCGTAGCGCAACGACAGCCACTGCTCGTCGTCGTCCTGGAAGGAGAACACGCCCTCGTTGGGCCGGTCCTGATCGGGCAGGAACTTGCCGAGTGCATCTGTGTACTCGATAGCCGGCGTCTCCAGCGGCTCGAAGCCGTAAGTCTCGAAGACCCGACGAATCTTGTCGAGCATGTCGCGCGTCGCGCGAAGCTCGGTCGCGTCGATGTCGCGAAAGCCCTTGGGCAGCCGCGCCTCCGGGCCGGCGTCTCGCGGTTTCTTGGCCATGACTGTCGGGGCGCCTCTTGGCGAATCTAAAGGGAGGGAGGTTCGGCACTGGCGGCGCGGGCCGCGCCGCGCGTGAGCACCGTCCGACGCGAAAAACGCCGATGAAACATGGCCCTGGCGGAATCGCTAGGCGCATCCGGGCAGCAGCCGGAAGGCCAGCGGACCCCGCACGGAGGGCAACTCGCCCGCCTTATAGCGGAACGGTGCCGGACGGGAAAGGCAGGCGGCCCCGCCCACTACACCGCAGGCGAGCCACCCGACGCTCCCCCGCGCATCCCCGCCACGCCAGAGCGCAGGCGGCGCAATGCGTTGGCTACCGCGGGCGTGGAACGGGCCCACGCACGGGCTTGATGCACGGCCACATGGGGCATGCCCTTTAAGGTCCGAGCCAACACGAGATCGAACAGCGGATGCTGTTCGCAACCGATCCAATGTTTGAACGGGTAGTCGCCGATGCCCATGTCGAATGTGCGCACGCCCCGCTCCAGGAAGTGACGCATCGTCTCGAGCACCACGAGCCGCCCCGGCGAAACGGTCTTCCAATCCTCACCGGCATCGGCGATCCGAAGCAGCGTGAACGTGCCGTCGCGCGCGACACCGTAGAGGATCGCCACCGGTTGACCGGCAACCGATAGCGTGAAAATGCCTGCAAAGCCGCTGTCCGCGTGTGCAAGCAGCAGGTCCAAATAGAACCGGCTCGTCGCCGTGTCATCGAGCGCGTAGGCGTGTCCTGCCTCACGGTGCCGCGTAGACTGCCATGCCTCGAGTTGCCGGTAGGCTTTTTCGATCGCGTCGGATGTCGCTGCCCGCTCGAAGGTGACGATGCCCATCTCCGCGATGCGGCGCTGGCAACGCTCCCATTCCTTGCGGTACTTCTTGCCGCGCGAGGCGACAAACGCTTCGACCGTGTCGGGCACGTCGAGCCTGTTCGCATTGAAGCGCGAGGCCCGCGCCTTGGAATGGTGCGCGAGCGGATTGGCGGCACCGGCGATTACACCCGGCAGCTTCTCGAGCCTCAGCACGTCGATGCCGGATAGTCCCCGGGCGAGCGCGCGCCATACCTCCGATGAAGCGGCAGCTACGCGCGGGACAGCTGGACCCATCAGGGGTGCGCCGTAGTCGGAAATTCCACCGTCGATGAAACGAGCGACGCGGACACCACCTTCGCCGTGGACCGCAAGCGGCAGAGCCAGCAATGTCCCATGATCATCGGACAGAACCGTGAGCAGCACCTCGCGCGCGCCGCGGTTCAGCTCCAACGCTGCCGCCGGTCGAAGCCATTCAGATGACTGGAACACCGTGCCTCGGCAGCCTTCGGACGCAACATGAGCGAGAGCCTCAGCGAATGCAGGATAACCGCGCGCGACGCGCAGATGCAGCGGCCTAGTCGTTGGTACGGCACCGGCCTGCTCAGCGAGCGCGGCAGGCCCGTCGTGCTCGCTCGCGCTTTCGGCCCGCACGCCACGCTCTCCCACTTGCGTCAGGACGCCTTGGGCAGATCGATCACCTGACCCGGATGCTGTGCGTCGAGACGGAATTCAACAGGACGCCGCGCCTTGCGTTCCTTTTTCAGCAGCCCGGCGCGTCGCACGCCGGCCTGCAACGCAGCCTTGGCCCAGAACCCTGGTCCGGACGTGGCGACGCTGCGCGGATTGAGCCCCATTTTGTGGCGCAGGATGCCGTTCGCCATGTTGATCATCTGGCGGCGGCGGATGGTCTCCGTCCAGTACTCGGTCGTCATCGACACGTTGAGGCAGTCGAGGTTCTCGACGCGATGCGGCGCGTTCAGCGGCCAGTGCAACATCTCACCACCGCCGATCTCGAACACCTTTGCGTGCTCGTCGTACCAGGGCTCGTAGGGGATATCCACCTCGACCTCGAAGAGCGAAATACGCTCCAGCTGCTCGAATGTCAGGAACGGCGGCTTGTCGGGATAAAGGTAGACGCGCTTGCGGCCGTGGATCTGCCACAACGACTGACCGGGCAGGTCCATGTGGTAGTAGACCTGGGCATTGGGCGACGAGATGAGGATTCCGGAAGTCCGCGCATAGGTGACATAGCCCGGCACGTGCTGGCGAACCTCCTCGAAGATCTGGTCGAGAACCTCGCGGTAGCGCTGATCGACAGCGCCGATGTTGCGCATGTTGAGCCACATGCGGCCCTTGGAGATCGCCTCGATCACCTGACGGCCCGACATGCCGCCGATCTCGCCCTCGCGCCACAGGCGGCGCTCCTTCTGCGCACCCATATGGACGAGCGAGTAGTGCTCGCGCGGGTATTTATCGATCAGGTCGGCCAGCGCATCGAGGCTGTAGAGCGGATGCGAGTTCAGGCGATGCTCGATCCTGAGCGGCGCTTTGCCCCAGCTGCTGGTGTGCTCGGGGCTCCAGTTGGTGAAGATCGCTTCCGTCATGGCCTGCGTGCCTGAGTTTCATACCTGCCCGAATGGCGAGCGTGTCGACTAGTCCGTCGCGCGTCAGCGGCCATTGCCTGGCCGGCGTTGCCGACGCGAGCGGCAGCTCATTGAACCGTTCTGGCACAACGCCCGCGCTCGCCCATGGGCTACACGCTTGCGGCTATCACCAGAACGGCTCTCGACAACCGGTTGGTGCAAGCGCCAAGCCAATCCGGACGTCGCGCCGGAGCTGCCGAGGCCGCGGAGCACACGGGTTCATGCCAGCATTGAAGCATACCGGGGAACCGCCTGAAAAGGCACGCCTCCTGGCATGCGGCCAGCCCCCACACCCCGCGACGCTCGACTGGCTCTCGCGGCGTGTTCTATCCTGGCGCCGTCGGACACCAAGAGGGCGAGCGATGCCGATCTACGGATTCACCTGCAACGCATGCAGCACGGCGTTCCAGACGCTGGTTCGGGCGAGCGAAGCACCGGTGTGCCCCGCTTGCGGGAGCGCGCAGCTGACGCGGGAACTGTCGCTCATCGCCTCCCCCAACAAGGGTGCCGGAGATGCCGGCGTCTCGTCGGGCGGTGGCGGTCATAGCTGCGGCGGCGGCTGCGCCTGCGGCTGACGAGCGTCAGCCGTAAAGCTCCGGCCGACGGTCGCGGAAGAAGCCCCAGTCGGCCCGGTACGCCTCGATCTCATCGAGGTCGAATGTGTGCACCAGCACGCCCTCGTCCTTCTCGCCGAACCCGGCGACGATCTCGCCCGCATGGTCGGCGATGAACGAGTGCCCGTAGAAGCGCTGCGCGGCGCCGTCGTTGGATTCCGTCCCCGTCCGGTTCGCCGCCACGACCGGCACGGCATTGGAGACGGCGTGCCCCTGCATCGCTCGGCGCCACATACGGTGTGTGTCGAGTGTTGCGTCGTAGGGTTCCGATCCGATCGCCGTCGGATAGAACAGCAACTCCGCGCCTTCCATCATCATGGCGCGCGCCGCCTCGGGGAACCACTGGTCCCAGCAGATGCCGACCCCGATCGTTGCGAACCGCGTACGCCACGCGCGGAAGCCGGTATCGCCCGGCCGGAAGTAATACTTCTCCTGGTAGCCCGGACCGTCCGGAATGTGGCTCTTGCGGTAGATCCCCAGGATCTCGCCATCGGCATCGGCAATGGCGACGCTGTTGTAGTAGTGGGGACCGGCCTTCTCGAAGAACGAAATCGGTATGACGACTCCCAGTTCTCCGGCGAGGCGCGCCAGCGCTTTCACACAGGGGTGGGCGGGCGCCGGATGCGCCGTGGCGAACCACTTGGGGTCCTGCCGCGTGCAGAAGTAGATGCCCTGGAACAGCTCCGACGGCAGCACGATCTCGGCGCCGGACGCCCGCGCCTCCCGCACCAGCGCCTCGGTGCGTGCGATGTTGTCCTTCAGATCGTGCGTGTAGTGCGTCTGCACCGCAGCGACGGTCACTGTTCGCGCGCTCATACCGCGGGCTCCTGCTGTGTGATGCAATGGAACGAGCCGCCACCGGCAGCGCCCGCTCCGAGTAGCCCACGTGACGGCACACCGACAACCTTGCGGCCGGGAAAGACCGAGGCAAGCGCGTCGAGCGCGGCATCCTCGGTCCGCGTATTGTACAGCGGCACCACGACGACGCCATTCGCGATGATGAAATTCATGTGCGAGGCAGGCGACACCTCGCGCAGCCGGTTGACGTAGCGCCCGACGCCGGGAACGCGCGTCACCTGCAGAGTGCGGCCAGCCGCATCGCGCGCGTTCGACAGCACCTCAGCGATCCGCTCCAGCGTGCGGGCATTGGGATCGTCTGCACCGGCCGGCGCCTGACAGACGACGTGGCCTGGCGCGACGAAGCGCGCGATATTGTCGACGTGCCCATCGGTGTGGTCGTTCTGCAGGCCTTCGTCGATCCAGATCACGCGGCGCACGGCCAACGCTTCGCGCAGCGCCGCCTCGGCAGCGTCCTTCGTCCAGCCGTTTCGATTGGGATTGAGTAGCGTTTGACGCGTTGTCAGGATCGTCCCCTCGCCGTCGTGGTCCACAGCCCCGCCTTCCAGCACGAACGGAAACCGGCGCATGGAAACGCCCGCGGCCCGCGCGATGTCGTCGCCTACGGTCAGGTCGTCCGGCAGGTCGTACTTGCCGCCCCAACTGTTGGTGGCGAAACGCAGCGCGACGAGACGACCCGACTGCCGGGCGAAGATCGGTCCCGTATCGCGCAGCCAGATGTCGCCGTAGCGCGCCTCAACGAGTTGCCCGGCGCCGTCCAGCGCAAGCTGCGCGGATGCGACAGCCTCCGCCCCATTGGCGAGCACGCGCACCCGGTTGCCGGCCTCGGCCAGCGCACGCACCATATTGGCGATGTCGAGGCGCGGCAGTTCGAGGTCGCCATCCCATTCTGCGGGATCGGCTGGCCATGCAGTCCAGATGGCCCGTTGTGGCTCCCACTCCGCCGGCACAACCAGCGACTCAGAACCCTCGACGATCTGCATCCTTGAGCATCCTCGACAGGCGATGCCCCCCAGACGGGGCCCGCACCGGCGTTGTTTAGATCAGGAATACTGGAAGTGGAATTGCCTCTCGAGGCGAGCGTGCAGCGGCGAGGCTACCGCACCGCAGCACGACGGAAGAAACCGCCATGCACCAACTACATAACTGGTATGCCACTGGGTCGCTGCCTTGAAATCCGTATCTGGTATACCAGATAATTATTGCACCGCAGCAAATGCGGGCAACCCGGAGTTGCCGGGTGACCATGAGCATCGAGGAGCCAAAGCCAATGGCTGCACATCTTCTCTCCCGCGATGGCCGCATGGATGGCGGCCACTTCTCAACTGGACCGTTCAACCGGCTTGCCGAGTGGGTTTCAGGTTTCGTGCGTGCGAGCGGTGACGCGATGGCGGCGCTCGACGTCTACAAGCGTGAGCTTGCCAAGGGGCACGGCTACGAGGCGGCCCTCAGCCGGTCCTTCGAGGTGATCGCCGGGCGGGCGCGCTGAGACCGCATCCGAGCGGATTGGTTCCCGATGGACGGCCGGCGCACCGCGTCGACCGTCCAGCAACCTAGCACACGTGGCCTGGCTCACGCGGAAGGACTGGCTGGCTCCGACCGTCGCAGCCTGCGTCCCACCGGATAGCTGCGGACCTTGGGCACCTTTCCCTCGACGAGCGCGCGCTGCATGCCCTGCCAGTAATCCACGGTCATCAGTTCGGGGTGGTAGTCCTGGAACGCGCGCCGCAGCTCGCGGTCGTCGATCCTGAGACCGGCCATCGTCTCCTCGGGCAGGAACACGGTGCCCTCCTCGAAGAACCAGTCGGGGATGTCCTCCTCGCCGTCGATCCGGTCGCTGTTGGTGCGCACCTTCACCTCGGTCAATGGCTCCACCGCATCATAGTCGAACAGATAGACCTTCCTGATCGGGCTGACGCCGTAGTTGCGCCCGTCGAGGTCCTTGTTGAAGACATTGGCCGCGGCGTTGTTCTTGATGCAGAAGCCCAGGTTGATGACGGCTTCGCGCGCGTCCGCAGCGCTCGCCGTTTCCAGGAACACGGGCAGCGGGATCATTTTCGGCTGGACGATGAGGTGACGGAACAGCAGATGGTCGCCGGTGCGCGCAACGGTGCCGCCGGCATTGTCGACGAGCTCGTCCACGAGGGCCGGATCGAAGCTCTCCGCGTCGAGCGTGATGTTATAGTAGATGATGTTGTCGAGCATCGACCCTGCGCGGTCCATATAGTGGACGAGCCGGTATTTCTCGAGCACGGCCGGCACGCCGGGAAACACACCCCACTTGTAGCCGCTCGTCGGTGTGTCCCGGATGATCTTCAGTACGTACTTCGACGACGGCATGGAGAAGCCGATGGCCACCGTGCCGCGGAAGCCGACGGCAGTCGCGAAGCGCTCGCCCATACGGCGCTGCTCGCGCGCGATCTCGTTGATGACCGCGACCTTGCCGATGTGATTGAATCCGATCGTCGAATAGTGCAGGCCGAGCGGCCGCTTCGGCATCAGGCTGAACAGGAACTGCGCCAGCTCGTGATAATAGGGGTTGGTGACGTGAAGGTTGGCGAGCGTCGATGAAAAGACGAACTGGAGATCGTCACTCTCGGTGAGCACGGCATCGACGTAGATGCCTTTGGCCTCGTTGAGCAGAGCAATTGTGAGCGGCCGGATGCCCTGCCCAGGAATCGCGATGCGGCCGACGATGTAGCAGCCGCGGTTGCGGAAGAAGCCGCCGTTGACCATCACGAACCGGGCGTCCTTCACCGACGGGCCTGCCGCGGCGCGTACTCGCTCGGTCAGCGTTGCGGCGATGAGGGTGGCATCGGCCTGCTTGTCGCGCCAGCGCCCGGTGAGAGCGGGGATATCCAGCAAGGCTTCCACCGTTGCGGCATCGATGGGCAGCGTTGCGGGAACCGTGACGAGCACCGGGGTGGCCAGGCTATCGCGCCGTGTACCACGCCGCTGGGCGTATTCGACCGGCGTCCAATCGTTGGAGACGACCTTGCGGCGGACCGAATGGATGAATGCGAAGGCGATGTCGGCCTCGTAGCGGCCCTCGATGAGTTGCAAATAGTTCCGTTCCAGATCGCCCCAGAAGGTCGCATCCTCGCCGATTTCCGGACAGCCCGCAGCGATCACCGGCGCCATCTTGTCGATGGTCAGGCTGTAGATCGACAGCCGGTCCCGCGACAGCCTGGTGGACATCGGCCAGTCGCGCTTCTCAAACGCAGTCTTCATGGCGAAGGGAATGCGGCGCGAGCGCTGGTAGTAGTCGTCGAAGACGGTGAAAATGACCTTGGCGAGGATGCGGGCGCGTTCCTCGCGCTCGCGCGTCGCGTCGAGTTCACCGAGCGCGGCGAAGTTGATGAGCTCGGTCGAGAGCGTATCGCGCGGCAGCATGCCCCCGAAGACCATCACAACTCCATAAGCCTGCTACCTACGTTCTCGCCGCTGGCCGTACGCAGCAGCCGGTGGCAACGGGCCGCTGCTCCGCTAACCTGCACCCAGTGGCCAAGCGCGGTTCGACGCCGCACCACGGCGGGGCGAAAAATGCCGGTCGCCCTCTTGACGCCGCCCGGCTCGGTCGCTCTTTAGCTGGTATACCACACGAACAAGAATATCGACGGGAGAACGGTCCAATGAAGGTCTGCATCTATGGGGCGGGCGCCATAGGCGCGCACATAGCCGTGCTGATGAAGCTTGCCGGCATCGACGTCTCGGTGGTCGCTCGCGGCGCCAACCTGGAGGCGATCCAGCAGAACGGCCTCAAGCTCATCATCGGCGGCGAGGAGAAGGTCGCCCGGCTGCCGGCGGCCAAGGAGCCCGCCGATCTTGGTCCGCAGGACTATGTGATCGTGGCGCTCAAGTCCCACCAGGCGTGGGACGCGGCGGAGCACATGATGCCGCTGCTCGGACCGGAAACGGCCGTGGTGACGGCCCAGAACGGCATCCCCTGGTGGTATTTCTACGGTTTCGAGGGACAGTACGCGAACCTGCGGCTCGAAAGCGTCGACCCGCGCGGACGGCAGTGGAAGGCTCTGGGGCCGCAGCGCGCCATCGGCTGCACGGTCTATCCGGCCGCGGAGCTGATCGCACCGGGCGTCATCAAGCACACCTATGGTGACCGCTATGGCCTGGGCGAGCCCACGCGCAAGGAGACGCCCCGCATCAAGAAGCTCGCCGAAGCGTTCGAGGCAGCCGGCCTCAAGCCCAAAATCTACCCGGAGATCCGCAACGACATCTGGCTCAAGCTGTGGGGCAACCTGTGCTTCAACCCGATCTCGGCGCTGACGCACGCCACGCTCGACGTGGTGGCGACCGATACGGGCACACGCATGGTGGCACGCAGGATGATGGAGGAGGCGGAAATCATCGCGCGGCGCATCGGCGCGCACTTCCGTGTCGATATCGATCGGCGCATCAACGGCGCCGCCTCGGTCGGCGCACATCGCACCAGCATGCTGCAGGACCTCGAGAAGAATCGCCAGATCGAGCTCGATGCGCTGCTCACTGTCGTGCAGGAGATGGGACGCCTCGTCGACGTGCCAACGCCCACGATCGACATCGTGCTCGCTCTTACCCAGCAGATGGGTCGGGTCGCAGGCGTCTATCCGGTGTTCCCTGAAAGCGCGATCGAAGACGAACCGGCCAACACCGCGTTCGGCTGACGACCACGCGCGAGAACGCAAAGCTCGCCGATGGGCAAGCCCAATCTCGACCGCAAGGTGATATACACCGGAAAAATCGTCGCGCCACTTTCCGACAATTGATCCCGTGCGCCGCCGCGGCTATCCACCTCCCGCGAGCCGAGCGGGGGCAAGGTTCGCACCACGGCCGCGACGGGCTCCTGTAGAGGGCATTTACCGGGATACCGGCGCGCCAATCACGATGGGGACCGAGGATAGCGGGGGGCGGCAAGATGCGCCGCTACCCCGCATCCTCTCCCCGATCCGCGCACTCGTCGTTTCCTGGTCGCGCGACCTTCAGACCGGTACGCCTGATGCGGCTGCGCGCTTCACCATCGCTTCGCGATGAGCGATGTAGGCCGCTGCCGCGAAGATGATGACGGCACCAAGCCACGTCGTGCCGTCGATCGTCTCGCCGAAGGCGAAGTAGCCGATGAGGACGGCGAACGGCAGGCGCGAGAATTTGAAGGTGGCGACGAGAGAGGCATCGGTCGCCACGTAGGCGCGCACCAGCGTCATGTGCCCGAGCACGGCGAGCAGACTGAGCGCGACCAACACCAGCCATTGGCTGCCGGATGGCCACGTCCACACAAGCAGTGCGGGCACGAGCGACACAGGTGTCATCAGCACGGACGTGATGAAGACGATGCGGTCGGCGTCGTCGCGGCCCGTGAGCTGCTTGACCAGCGGTCCGATGATGCCAACGCAGAACGCAGAAAGAAGCGCGGCGAGTTCACCCGCACCCATGCCCCCCGCGGTGCCCGCTCCCCACGATGCCGAGGGCCGCAGCATGATCATCGCACCGCCGAAGCCCACGAAAAGGGCGAGCCAGCGCCGCGGCCCGACGACCTCGCCCAGCAGCAGGATGGCAAACAGAGTGGCGAACAGCGGCGACAGGAAGCTGATGGCCGTCGCTTGCCCGATCGAAATGTACGCCAGCGCGTGGAAGAATGCCGACATCGACAGGAAGCTCACGGCAACGCGGAGCGCATAGAGCTTGGGCTGCTCGGTGGCATAGAGCGATCGTCCTCGATGGATCAGCAGCGGCAGCATCCAGACGACGCAGAACAGGTTGCGCCAGAACAACGTGACCGACGGATCGAGTCCGCTCAGGGAGGCATGGCGAACAAGCGCGGCGATGCCGGCCAGCAGCGCCATCGACAAGGTAACGAGCGCGATGGCCCGCAGCGGATCGCTGCTACGGGCAGGCCCAGGCGCGGACGCTTCGTCACGGCCGGCCAGCGTGGCGGCGTCGGGCGAGCCGCCTGCAACGTCTATTCGCATACTCTCTTCGTCCGCTCCGGGGATGGGGCTCGGCTGTCCGGTCGCGAACCCGATTCCCCACTCACCCATGTATCACGTCATGGCCGGACCTGATCTGGCCACTATGAGCCGAGAACTTCCCAGGTTGCGACACCGCGCCTCGGATCGCCGCCGCCGTTGCGCGACAATTCTGCCGCCGTTATGCATCTCCAGCGCCCGACATTCGTTATCCCTGGAGCCGCCCTTGAGCGCCGACGCGACTCAATCCGCACCTACCCGACGCGAGCCCGAGCATGGAGACCGCTTCGCCCGGCTGCGTCGGCGCGTCTACGAGGTGGTGGAAGCGGGACGCGGCGAGGATCGTCTGAGCACCGCCGTCGACACCCTGATCGTCGCTCTCATCGTTCTCAACATCGCGGCGTTCGCAGCCGAAACGGTGCCCTCGGTCGGTGCCCGGTTCCACCGCGAATTCCTGATCTTCGAAATCATCTCGGTTGCGATATTCACCGTCGAGTACCTGGCCCGCATCTGGGTCGCCGTCGAGATGCCGTTCCTGTCGCGACTGCCAGCCTGGAAGGCGCGGCTCAGGATGGCTCAGCGGCCGCAGCTCATCATCGACCTGCTGGCCATTCTGCCTTTCTACCTCGCCTGGATGCTGACCATCGACTTGCGCGTGCTGCGCATCCTGCGGCTGCTGCGCTTCTTCAAACTGTCGCGCTATTCGCCGGCCATGCATACTCTGATCCGCGTCTTGTCCAACGAGCGGCGCGCACTCATGGGAGCGGGTCTGCTGCTGACCGGCGCGGTGCTGTTCGCGGCGACGGGCATGTACTACCTGGAAAGCCACGCGCAACCCGACAAATTCGGCAGCGTGCCCGATGCCGCGTGGTGGGCGATCGCAACGCTCACCACCGTCGGCTACGGCGATGTGGCGCCCATCACGCCAATGGGCAAGGTGTTTGGCGGTATGGTCATGATCATCGGCTTGTCCGTTCTGGCGTTGCCGGTCGCCATCATCTCGACCGGCTTCGCGCAGGAGGTTGGCCGCCGCGACTTCGTGATCAACTGGTCTCTGATGTCTCGCATCCCGATGCTGGCCGAGCTCGACGCCAGCGCGGTGGCCGCCATCATGCCCATGCTGCATGCCCACAACCTGCCGCCCAACGCCGAAGTGGTGGCGCCGGGAACCAAGGCCGACGCGATCTATTTCGTCGCCTCAGGCTGCCTCAAGCGCCATGCCCCTGAGCACGTGCACGAGTACCGCACGGGCGAGGTATTTGGATTGTTGCCCATGCTGAGGCAGGAGCTGCATACCCACAGCGTGCTCACCGCCTCCAAGACCCGGCTTCTCAAGCTCCATCGCGCCGACTTCGAGCGGCTCGAGCGGCTCCAGCCCGTCCTCGTCCAGCGCCTCAGAACCATCGCCCAGGAGCGCTTCTCGGCCCGCGCCGATGAAGAGACCTGAGTTGCCATGGCCCTCCGTGATCGCCCCTGGCGCTCAACCTTCGCCTGCCGATGCGCTTGACCCGCGCCTTAGGGCGGGCAATGTGACGCCACCCGCCGGGGCAAATGCTGCCCCATCCCACGTGACACCCCGGAGACCAGAGTGGCAGGCGCCGTCCGCAACACGCTGAGGCTTGCTCGCGCCGGCCTTGTGCTGGCGCAGCACGGTGTCCGCTTCGTGCCCCGGGGCATGCCGGTGCCGTTTGCGCTCGAGGCCGCCCGGCTGCTGACCGCGCCCATCCGCTGGATCACGGCCCCCTTCCGCATCGGCCAGCGCCGCGACGAGCGCATCTCCGGCGCGCTGGCCGCGCTTGGCCCCTCCTACATCAAACTGGGGCAGTTCCTGGCGACGCGCGCCGATGTCATCGGCCCGGAGCTGGCGCGCGACCTCTCGCGGCTGCAGGACCGGCTGCCACCGTTTCCCGAACGCGAAGCGCGGGCAGCCGTGGAAAGCTCTCTGGGTGGGAAACTGACCGAGCACTTCGAGAGCTTCGGCCCACCGGTGGCGGCGGCATCCATCGCGCAGGTCCACAAGGCGGAGGTTACGACTGACGGTAGCGGCACACGCTCTGTCGCCGTCAAGATTTTGCGCCCGGGCGTCGAGCGCCGCTTCAAGGCCGATCTCGACAGCTACTATTTCGCGGCACGCACGATCGAGCGGTTCCATCCACCGTCCCGCCGCCTCAAGCCCGCAGCGGTCGTCGACACGCTGAAGCGCACGACCGAGCTGGAGATGGACCTAAGGCTCGAGGCTGCCGCCATCTCCGAGATGGCCGAGAACATCAGCAAGGACGGCGACTTCCGGGTGCCGGAGGTCGATTGGCGCCGCACCGCGCGGCGCGTGCTGACCACCGAATGGATCGACGGCATCCCGATCTCGGATCGCGCCGCCATCGACGCTCGCGGCTTCGACAAGAAGGCCCTTGGGCTGACGGTGATCCGCTCGTTCCTGCGCCACGCCATGCGCGACGGCTTCTTCCACGCCGACATGCACCAGGGCAACCTGTTCGTGGACCCCAAAGGTCGCGTCGTCGCCGTCGACTTCGGTATCATGGGACGTCTCGGACCCAAGGAGCGGCGCTTCCTCGCTGAGATCCTGCACGGCCTCGTCACGCGCGATTACAAGCGCGCGGCCTGGGTGCACTTCTGGGCCGGCTACGTGCCACCGCATCATCCCGTCGATGTCTTCGCCCAGGCCCTGCGCGCGATCGGCGAGCCGATCCACGGCCGCACCGCGCGCGAAATCTCAATGGCTGATCTGCTTGGGCAGCTGTTCGCCTACACCGAAGTGTTCGACATGCAGACACGGCCGGAGCTGATCCTGCTGCAGAAGAGCATGGTGATCGTGGAAGGCGTGGCACGCTCGCTCGATCCCGAACTCAACATGTGGTCGGCCGCCGAACCCGTGGCGCGCGAGTGGATGGAGGCAAACCTGGGCGTAAGCGGGCGCCTCAAGGAAGCGGGTGAAGGCGCCACGACACTCGGCCATGTGCTGGCCGAGGTGCCCGCACTCGTTGCGCAAGCACAGACGACGCTGTCGGCACTCTCCGACATGTCGCAACGCGGCTTCCGCCTCGACGGCGATACGATCGAGCGCATCGGACGAGAAGAGCGTCGCGGCAGTCTCTGGGGCCGCTTGGCACTATGGGTCATCGCAGCGAGTCTGGCGGCGCTGGCGCTTCACCGCCTGGCGATCCTCGGCTGAAGATCAGGCGACCGTCATCGCGCCGAATGCCGACCGGTCCGCCACCTCAGGCCTTGGTCATGAACGTGTTGGCGATCATCGAGCACAACCGCGTCATGACCAGAAAGCCGGACGCAGGCGTGGCGGCGAGAACTTCCATAACCTTGTCGCCGTCGAGCTCGATCAGCCGCGACGCTTCCAGGCAGCGCGCCGTGCCCAGCCGCTGCGGGTGCTCCGGCACGAGTGCCGCCCAGCCGAAGATCATGTGCCGCTTCATCAGCCGCTCGACATGCAGAAGGCCGACGCCCGTGGGCGTTGTAAAGCTCACCAGTCCGTTGAGCAGAATGAACATCTCCCGCGCCTGCTCGCCGGAGTTGTAGATCACCTCGCCCTTGGCGCAGTCGCGCGCCTTGGCTGTCACCGCGATCCCTGCCAGCACCTCGGGCGAGCATCCGGCAAACAGTGGGATCTCGTTGAGCAAGTCACGGACGCGCGGATCTTGGGTCATGGATCGGGACCTCGTTTCCGCCGAGTGTGCCGCCGGTACGCCTGAAACGCTAATCGAGAAAGGCTATCGGCGGTCGGATCGAGCTATGTTACCGGCTGGCGCCGGCACGGGAATGCCACGAGCAGGGCGCGCGGCGTGCGGCGTCTTCTCCCAACGATGCGGTGCAACAACGAGCTGCCAAAGAGCGCGGTAGGCGGCGAGCGAGATCGCGATCCAGTAGAGCGGCAGCAGCAGCACCGCCGGCAGAAGCGCCGCCCGCCGACGGCGCAGAACTGCGACCGCACCCAGCATCATCGCGGTCAGGTAGCCGCCCAGAAGATTGACGATAGCGAGCCACCAGACCCAGCTCTGCCCGCCCGGATCGGCGAAATCGAAGCCGCGGCCCGCCCATACCTCGTGTGCGGCGAACACGTAGAACCATGGATGCACGAGCGCCGACACGATCATACTCGTCATCATGAGTTGCAAGCCGACGAACGGCCAAAGGCCTATGTCGCGTACCAGCCGCAACGGATTGCGCATGTGCACGAGCCAGGTCGTCATCCACCCTTTTAGCCAGCGCGTGCGCTGTCTGAGCCAGACCGGAAACGTCGTGGGTGCTTCCTCCCAGGTCGTCGACGGTATGACGCCGACCTTCATGCCGAAGCGGGCGAGACGCACGCCCAGGTCCGCATCCTCCGTCACGTTGTGGGGATCCCACGCGAGAACCGCCTCGAGTGCGGAGCGGCGGAAGTGGTTCGACGTGCCGCCCAGCGGCATTGGCAGACCCAGCGAGCGGTAGGTTGGCAGCAGCAGATCGAACAGGGCCGAGTATTCGATGGCGAACTGCCGCGACAGCCAGTTCTCACCATGGTTCGCGATGTTGAGGCTGGCCTGCTGGCAGGCCGTATCCGCGCTCGATCGTTGGAAGGCCGCCAGCGCGCGCAATAGCTGATCGTGCTCCGGCTGGTCCTCCGCGTCATAGACGACAACATACGACCCGCGCGTGCGTGACAGGGCGTAGTTCAGGGCGCGCGGCTTGGTGCGCGGCGCACCGTCCGGCACGACGATGACCCCCATGTGCGGTGGCAGGGGCTCAGCCGCCAACGCCGCCTGCGTCGCCGCATCGCACTCCTCCACGACGAAGCGAATGGCCAGCCGGCTCGCTGGATAGTCGAGTGCCGCCAGCGATTCGACCAGCCCCGGCACGACGTGCGCTTCGTCGTAGAGGGCAACCAGAACCGCATAGGTTGGTAGCCGCTCGGCCGGTATCTCACGCAGGCGACGGCGGTGGCGGCGACCGGTCGCCAAGGCATAGGAGAGCGCCGCGGTCCGGAAGAGAACGACAGACAGAAACGGCCCCACCAGCACCAGAGCGATCAGGTTGGCGGGCTGGACAATCGAGGCGAGCAGGCCTGCGAAAGTGAGCGCGACCAGGGTCAACAGGGCAACGATTTGGGCAAACGTCGCCGGGCGGGCGGCCGAAAGGTCGGGCCTGAGGCGCAGCAGAAGGTTGCCAACGGGTGCCGAGCGTACGACGCCGAGCGCACCGGAAGGCAAACGCGCATGCCGACCGGCAGCGCTAGACACGCCGTGCGAAATCTGACGCGCGCCCACCCGCACCGGTGCCATACGCCGGTTGCTCACACGCATACCCCAGGCCCGCCCCGTTTGGGGCGTTCATAGCTATCCGCGCCGCCGCTAGCGCGGGTGCCTCATGCACCGTCGTCAGAATAACATAGTCCAGACATTCTGCCATTGTGCGGTCGCGCTACTCAGCGAGAAAAATGCCGGATTCGACGCGCGATATGAGCCACGTTGACGACCCTGTTCATGCTGCTTCATATGCGGACGGCTTGGCCCCGTTCGCGACTCGTGCCGGCAGCGGACAGCGCCATGCAGAGGGGATTTGCAGTGACGAGACGAGCGCCAATGCCGTCATGCTCGAGGATCGGCCGACGCTTGGCTCTGGGCCGCGCTGCGGCCCTGGCAGTGTTGCTGCTCGCCGGTCCGCCGGCGGCATCTGCCCAGGCTCCCGTCCCCAGCGAGACCCAAACGGGAGAGGACCTGCCACGCCGTGTCGTACTCCGATTTGTGACCGAGGGTGATTTTCCGCCCTTCAATTTCTACGACGAGGACGGCCAGCTGACCGGCTTCAACGTCGACTTCGCCCGCTCCATCTGCCTCGATGCCAAGGCGGCGTGCGACATCCGCGTGCTGCCATGGGACGAGCTGATGCTGGCGCTCAAGCGCGGCGACGCCGATGCCGTCATCGCCGGCCACGCGATCTCGGCCAAGCACCTGCGCGACGTCGATTTCTCGTCAGCTTACCTCTACACGCCGGGGCGGTTTGCAGTCAGGCGGGATGCGGCCAAGCGCGAGATGACGCCCGAGGGACTGCAAGGCGCCCATGTCGCGGTGATCCGCGGGACCGCGCACGAGGCCTACCTCAAGACATTCTTCCGCGACAGCCGAATTGAAGTGTTCCCGTCATCCGACACCGCGCGCGAAGCGCTTGCCGCCGGCAAGATCGAGTACATGTTCGACGATGCCGTGAGCCTCGCGTTCTGGCTCAACGGCACCCTGTCGCGCCAGTGCTGCGAATTCCGCGGGGGCCCCTTCCTGGAGCCGAGATTTTTCGGCGACGGAATCGCCGTGGCGGTGCGCAAGGGCGACCGGCAGATGCGTATGCTGATCAACAGCTCCATCGCCCGCTTGCGCGAGGGCGGACGGCTCGAGGAACTGGTCGGCCGCTACTTCCCCTACCGCATCTACTGACATCCAATCCCTGGGCATTTCGGCCCGTCTACGAGACCGCCCCGCTCTTTCCACCGTCCGGAGCGAGTAGCGATGCCATCCTCCCGAGCCCTGTCACAAGGCTGCAATCTGAATCCCGTCTAGGTTCTCCTTGTCGATGCCGCATCTCGATCCGCAGCTCGGGGGGAGCCGATTGCCGTGCCACATCAGCGCGCCATCTTCATTTCCGACGTTCACCTGGGGACCCGCGCCAGCCAGAGCGAGGCCCTGCTCGACTTCCTGAAGTACAACGACGCCGACGTGATCTACCTCGTCGGCGACATCGTGGACTTCTGGAGAATCCGTCGCGGCCTCATCTGGCCGCAGAGCCACAACGACGTGATCCAGAAGCTCCTGCGCAAGGCCCGCAAGGGCACGCGCCTCGTCTTCATCCCAGGCAACCATGACGAGGCCATGCGCGACTATGCCGACCATTCTTTCGGCGGCATCGAGATCCGCCGGCAGGCGGTCCATACAGGGACCGACGGCCGGCGCTATCTGGTCGTGCATGGAGACGAATTCGACGTCGTGGTGCGTTACGCCAAGTGGCTGGCGTTTCTGGGTGACCGCGGCTACGAGCTGGCGCTGTGGCTCAACTGGCCTCTCAATTTCGTCAGACGCCGGCTGGGCATGGGTTACTGGTCGCTGTCGGCGCACCTCAAGGGTCGGGTGAAGACGGCGGTCAACTTCATCGGCGCGTTCGAGCAGAACCTCGCCGAGATGGCAAGGCGCGAAGGTGCTGACGGTGTGATCTGCGGCCACATCCACTGCGCTGCCGATCGCATGTTCGACGATGTCCGCTACCTCAATTGCGGTGACTGGGTGGAAAGCTGCACGGCGATCGTGGAGACGCGCGATGGTCTCATCCAGGTGATCAACTGGCATCACGAGATGCGGGCGCGCGAGACGGCCGAGCACGTCTCTGGCGAACTCAAGGTCGCGTAATGCGCATCCTTGTCGCCACCGACGCCTGGCACCCGCAGATCAATGGTGTCGTGAACACCTATGAACAACTTGCCCGCCATGCACCGCTCCTCGGCGACGAGATCGTAGTCCTCACACCCGCCGACTTTTCAAGCATACCCTGCCCCACCTATCCCGAAATCCCTCTCGCATTCGCTTGGAGCAAGGCGACAGCGCGCCGGATCGAGGCCCTGAAACCGGACGCTGTTCATGTCGCGACCGAAGGGCCGGTCGGCTGGGCTGTGCGGCGCTGGTGCCTGAAGCGCGGCGTGCCCTTCACTACGAGCTTCCACACGCGCTTTCCCGAGTATGTGCGCCAGCGCTTTCTGATCCCCGAGCGCTGGACCTGGGCCGTCCTGCGTGCCTTCCACAATGCTGGCGACGGCATGATGGTGGCGGCGCCAAGCCTTGCGCGATCCCTCGCCGCCCAGGGGTTCCGCAAGATCATGCCTTGGTCGCGCGGTGTCGACACGACCCTGTTCCACCCGCGCCCTGTCCGCTCGTTCGGCGACGACCCGGTGTTTCTCTATGTCGGGCGTGTGGCTGTGGAAAAGAGCGTCGAAGACTTTCTGTCGCTCAAGCTTCCCGGCCGCAAAGTCGTGGTCGGCGATGGCCCGGCGCGTGCTGGGCTCGAACAGCGCTTTCCCGAGGCCCACTTCACCGGCATGTTGACGGGCACCGCACTGGCCGAGGCCTATGCCTCTGCCGACGTGTTCGTGTTTCCAAGCCGCACCGACACGTTCGGCAATGTTCTGCTGGAAGCGATGGCCAGCGGCGTCCCAGTTGCAGCGCTCCCCGTAACCGGACCGAGCGATATCGTTCGGCCTGGCGAAACCGGTATCCTGGACGAGAACCTCGCGCGTGCCGCGGTGCAGGCGATGTCGCTCGAGCGCACGGTCATCGCTCGGCAGGCCCGCCTCTACGACTGGGATGCCTGTACGCGCGCATTCGCCCAGAATGTCCGGACCGCACTCGACCGCCGCGGTTTCGCCCGCGTCCGCTCGCGGGCCACACCCGCTATCGCGTGAGGACCACTGGGTTGACCAGACTTGCGGATGGCAAGCGGCCATCCAAAGCCTGCAGAATGTTCTCAGCCATTTCCATTCCCATGCGGCGCGACGCCTCGCGCGTGCTGCCGGCAATGTGCGGCGTGAGAATTACGTTGGCCCGGTTGAGCAGCGGCAACGTGGTGGGGGGCGGCTCTTCGCCCAGCACATCGATGCCGGCGCCGCCGAGATGGCCTTCGTCGAGCACGTCGGCAAGCGCCCTCTCGTCGACCACGCCGCCCCGTGCGCAGTTGACGAGGAGTGCGCCTCGCTTCATTGCCCGCAGTTCGGCCCGACCGATAAGCGGCACGCCCGACGACGGACGCGGCACGTGGAGCGAGACGACATCGCCCTCGCCAAGCGCGGCCGCAAGACTGTCGGCCGGCTCGACGCCGAGCGCGGTCAGCGCTTGTCGATCGAGTGAACGTCCGAACGCCACGACCCGCATATCGAACGCGCGCGCACGGCGCGCAAGTTCCTGACCGCTGCGCCCGAAGCCGATGATTGCCAAAGTCATCGACGCCAACTCATTGAAACGCAGCCGGTCGCGGATTGCCCAGTCGCCGCGCCGCACGGCGGCATCGAGCTCCAACAATCGCTTGGCGAGCGCCAGCATCAGCGCGAAGGCATGCTCGGCGACTGCCGCCTTGTTCGCGTCGGGCGTGTTGAGCACCGGGATGCCGCGCGCGGTGCAATGGTCAACGTCGATATTGTCGGTCCCGACCCCGTGCTTGGCGACGACCCGCAGATGAGGTGCGAGAGCAAGAGTTGCCGCATCGAGCCGGCAGACGCGGATGCCAATAGCCTCGCATCTGGCAAGAGCCGAAGCCGGCATCCCTTCACCCGCCACGACATCGAATCCGGGACGACGGCGAAGCAGAGCGATCGCATCCGCATCGACGTGCTCGGTGATCAAGATCAGACGTGCCATTGCACTCTCCGGCTTCGTCGCGACTTGCGTTGGAGCGGCGACACTGCTTCGCCGCCGAGCCATACATCCGTCAAGAAGTTGACCAACTTGCCGCGCACGGTTACGCGATGCGGGCCGACAGCGGTGGAAGGAGAAATGCGCAGACCCGGAGCATTGGAACGAACAGGCATCCAGCGCTTCGTTCTCTGACGCAAGGCCACGGCTACATCCCGGCCCCCCCCCCCTCAACAACCATCACAGCGGCGACGCCTAGCTTGGCAAGATCGTACCAGGCTGATGCCGGCGCAGATCCGACGTCCAACGTGGAGCTAAGGACAATACAATGAGTATCCGCCCCAAGGGCCCCAAGGCGCGCCGCGCTCAGCCCCTGCTGATCGCCGCGCTTGCCGTCGCAGCTTCCCCCGCCCTGGTAAGCTCGGAGGCGGCTGCCCAGGCCTTCCGGCCCCAGCAGCAGCAGGATGAACCGCCGCCAAGCCAGTTCGAGCCACGTAAGGGACGCGGCCAGGGACAGCAAGGACAGGGCCAGCAAGGACAGCAAGGCCAGGGTCAGCGTCATCGCGGCCAGGACGCGCCGCAGCAGCACGCGCCGCGCCAGGGCCGCCAGGGTTCGCCCGATGCGTGGCGAGCGCCCGGCCGCGGTCAGGCCGGAACGCCTCCGCCTCAGGGACCTGCGCCCGGCACGCAGCCCGGTCGCGACCCGCGCCAGCATTTCGGCCGCGACCGCAGGCATGAGGCTCCGCCGCCCGCGACGGCCGAGCCGCCGCGCCGCGACCCGGGTGGCCGGCTGTTCGGCCGCGACCGCAGGCACGATTCCACACCGCCCGTCGCAGCCGAGCCGCGTCGCGATGGTCACCGCGGTCGTGATCGCGATACCGATCGCGGCGATGTGCGCCACATCAGCCCCGCCGAACGCGTCGAGCGCCGCCGTGAGCGCCGCGAATGGCGCGCGCGGAATGACGGTCCCGTCCTGAGCATCGACGCCCTGCGCCAAGGTCGCCGCGAAGAGCGGCTGCGGGGCGGCGGCGTTGTTCTGCAGGAGCCCGATGCCCGGCGCATCTACCGTGGCGACGGCCGCCGGCTCTTCATCCAGCGCGACGAGACGCGCCGTCTGCGCCGGTTCGCGCGCGACCTCGATACTCGTCGGGGCAGCGACGGGCGCACGATTTCGTCCTACCGCCGCCACGGTGTCGAGATCTTCACCGAAACAGGACCCGACGGTCATCTGATCCGGCGCTGGCGCCGTGGCCCGGGCGGCCGCGAGGTCTATCTCATCGACAACCGCCGCACCTGGCGCCGGTGGGGCACGCGCGGCGGCCTCGGCCTTGCGATCAACATCGGCCCGCCGATCCTGAGTATCCCGCGCCACCGCTACATCGTCGAATACGACGGCTCGTCCTATGACGACATCTACGACGCGCTGTCGGCGCCGCCGATGATGCGGCTGGATCGCGGCTACACGCTCGACGAGGTGTTGGCGACAGCGTATCTGCGTGATCGCATGCGCCGCATCGACCTCGACTCGATCAACTTCGCCTTTGGTTCCTGGCAGGTCGACGAAAGCCAGTACGACGATCTGGAGCGCATCGCGCGCGCCATCAACCGGCTGATCCAAGACAATCCCGACGAGATCGTCCTCGTCGAAGGCCACACCGATGCGGTCGGCGATGACGTCGACAACCTCACGCTGTCGGATCGCCGAGCGGAGGAGGTTGCCTCCATCCTGAGCGAGGAATTCGATATCCCGCCTGAGAACCTGGTCACTCAGGGCTACGGCGAGGAATTCCTGAAAGTCGATACGGACGGACCGGAGCGGGCCAACCGCCGCGTCACCATCCGCCGCATCACACCGCTGCTGTCACGCAATACGGCCTACCGCGATCGCGACTGAGCCGTCGGCATAGACTTGAAACGAACTGGGGCGCGCTGGAAACGGCGCGCCCTCATTGCTTGGCTAGACCCATTTGTCTCGGCGAGCCAGAGACGCCGGCGGGACACTCCCTCAGCTCTCGCGCTTGGCGGCCCTGAGGTCCGAGGCGAATTCTGCCTCGAGCGCGGCTTCCAGCTTCAGTAGATCCTCAGGCAGAGGCATGCCGAAAGCGCGCATCTCGTTGAGCTTCTCCATCACCATCAGATAGAGCTCGTGGCGATCTTCCGGCTCGTTCTGCATCCGCGTCATCAGGATGCCGAGTTCGGCCTTGATGTCGTCCATGTCCATGATGCGTCGCTCCTCGCTCTCGCCACTCCGGCCTCGTCACGCGACCGCGGCGAACTCCGCCAACGTTCACGCGCCATCGGGCGACTATACGCTGCCCCACCGGCTCGCGGAATCATCGCAAGGGCCGGAGCAGGAGCGATTGCGAAATATCAATCCTCGGAGGGACGGACGTCACTTCATCCCGCGCGACATCCGCCAGGTTTCCTCCTGCACGCGGATGTCGGCCAGCATCCGGTCGATCAGCAGACAGGTGCGGCGGAACAGGTCCGAGCCTCGGCGGTAATCAGCGGGCGCGAAAAAGTCGATGCGTCCGGCCTTGAACAGGTCGACGCACTTGTGCCTCGACTTGCCCGGCGTGTAGACGGCGATGGCGTGGCCGCCGTTCTTGCGCATGACCGCCATCGACGGCACATCCGTGTCGCCGTCACCGAAGTAGATCATGTTGGAGAAGGGGATCGGCCGGGTCGCCTCGGGCATGTGCTGGTTGATGCTCTGGCCGAGGTCCTCGATACCCTTGTTGATGCGGAACAGATACTGCGTCTTGCCGGTGTCGGAGATCACCCGCTTCGGGTAGGGCAGGTCGTAGGCGTCGAACCAGTACTCCGAGGCGAAGACATTTGTGAAGCGGTCGTAGATCGGCGTGCCCTCGATGATCTCGGTGAGACCCGACGATATCAGGTAGTGACGCACGTCGATGCCATGCGACTCGGTGGCGATGCGCACGTAGTCCCCGATCGCGTCGAACCACTCGGTGACGCCGTCGAACAGCTCGACCGCGCGCCCCTGCGCGACCAGTTCCTCGCGGTCGATGCGCACGCCGGCGGCCTTAGCCTTCTTGTACAGCAGGTGCATGTAGGTGATCAGAGGGTCGGCCTGCTCGGACCGTGCAAGCGCGTTGGTTTCCTCCCAGAAGACACGGGCATCGACGCCGATCTTGGGCAGGAAGGCGTACTCCTGCATCGGGCGTGGCGACAGCGTTCCGTCGAAATCGTAGACGAGGGCGATCGTCTTCTTCTCGAAGGCGGCACGCGCCGGCGCCGCATTCCGCGCGCCCTTGACCGATGCGCGCACCATTGGCGCGTCGTCATTGGCGGCGCGTGAGACCGTGCCCTTGCCGCCGCGCCCGCGACCTGTGGTGCCTTCGCTCATCCTCGGCGCTCCTGGAGCCTGCTTCGCTCATCGCCGGAGAGATTGCAGCGATTCGCCCGCCCGAATCATGGCAGCGACGTGGGGAGCTGGGGAGAGTTCGAAATGCAAAAGGGGCGCGGCTCTGGTCGGCCACGCCCCTTGCAGTGTCGTCGGAATCGCGCCGCCGCGCGAGCTAACCCTTGCAGCCGCAGCCCGGATCGCCGCAGCCGCCCTTATCGGCCGCCGCTTTCGCCGGCCCCTCACCGTGGCTGTGAGCGTGGGCATGGGCGTGGTGATCGTGCCCGTGGTGATGGTCGTGATCGTGATGGTGGCCACCACCACAGCAACCGCCACCGTGGGCATGATCGTGCGCATGATCGTGATCATGGTGATGATGGCCGCCGCCACAGCAGCCGCCTTCGTGCGCGTGCTCATGCGCGTTGGGGTCGACGAGCACGGCAGCCAGACGCCGTTCCAGAGCGATCGACTGCTCGCGCGGGGCATCGCGCGACTCGATCGTCAGCGCCATCACTTCGGCAGCGAGCCGCATGTCATCAACCTGACCCAGATAGTGGCGGCGCAGCCGGCCCTGACGGTCGAACACCAGCAGCGTCGGGGTGCCTTGCAGCTCGTAGGCGTCCATCGTCTCAGGCAGCGGTCCGCCATTGGGCTGGTCAACCGCGACGGGGAACGTGACCTCGTTCTCCTCGATATATTCGCCGAGCTTGGCCACCGTCTGAGCTTCGTGCTGCTCGAACACGGTGTGCAGCCCGATGACGGCCACTTCGTCGTCCTGGAACTGCGACTGGAGGCGCGCAAGCTGGGGCATCAGGTGCCGCGTCGAGCCGGGGCAGGCTATCTGGAATGCGCCGAGCACGACCACCTTGCCCTTCAAACCGGCAAGCTGGGGCGGCGGGTCGGCGTTGAACCACTTCGCTGCGACGATCTCGGGCGGCGATTCAGGATTGAGCATCTGTCGTCCTTTCCTCGAAGGGATGGCGTGACCTATAGCGCCTTTCGCATTCGGCCGATACGGACGCAGCCGCGGCATCCCGCCCGACATCGGCGTGGGCCGGCAAGCACGCGCTACCTCCCACTTTCGAACGTCCGCAGCCGTAAGCGGAGCATCTCGATCTCGGCCAGCAGATCGAGGGCGAGCGCGACGCCGGGCATGTTGAGGCCGAGATCGCGTTGCAGCCGTTTCGCCTTGGCAACGTGAACGACGCTCAGACGCGTGAACCGCCACTCTCCAGCTCCGCCTCCGGCCGGGTCGAGCGCGCCATGGGCGACGAGTTGCATGACCCAGTCCGCCTCGACGCGGCAGGCAGCGCACAGCTCATCGAGCGAGCAGTCCGCCTCGGCGGCCGCATCGCCGGCATTCTCGCGCTCAGGCACATCGCTCATGAGGTCTCTCCAAACTTGGCGCGCGGATCGAAACCAAGATCGCGTTGCATGGCGCGGTACGCCTCCCGCGCCGGCTCCGTATCAGCCGGCGGCAGGACGATTTCGAGCACCGCATAGAAATCGCCGGGAACCTTGGCGGGCAGACCGCGGCCCTTGAGGCGCAGCTCGCGCCCCTGAAACGAGTTGGCCGGAACCTTGAGCATGACCGCCCCGGCCGGAGTCGGCACCTTGACGCTGGCACCCAGTGCCGCCTCCCACGGCGCAACGGGCAGCTTCAGATAGATGTCCTTGCCCGACACGCGATAGAGTGGGTCCTCCCTGAAGCGGACCTCCAGATAGAGGTCGCCTGCCGGCATGCGGCCGAGGCCGGGAGAGCCTTGCCCCTTGAGCCGGATCGACTGGCCTTCCTCGATGCCTTTGGGGATCGTCACGTTGAGTACGCGCTGCGCGAGGCCCACGCGTCCGTCAGCATCGACCTCGGGGGACTTCAGGCTGATCGACCGCGTCGCACCCTCGCAGCTGTCTTTTAGATCGATATAGATGCGCGCGTGATGGTCCTCGCCGCGGGCATGGAACTGGGCCGAGTGGGTCTCGCCGCCGCGCTGCCTCCGCGCATTGCGGAACAGTTCCTCGAAGAAGTCGCTGTAGTCGTGCGCGGCCCCCTCGCGTCCATCGGGAGACGCGCCGGAAAACTCGAAGCCGGCATCCCAGCCGGGCGGCGGACGGAACTCCTCGCCGGGCTTATGACCCTTGCCAACCTCATCGTAGGCCGCGCGCTTCTCCGGATCGCCGAGCACCTCGTAGGCTTCGCCGATCTCCTTGAATCGATCCTCGGCGCCCGGCTCCTTGTTGATATCGGGGTGGAACTGGCGCGCCAGCTTGCGGTAGACGCGCTTGATCTCGTCCTGGGGGGCCGAGCGCTCCACGCCGAGAGCCGCGTAATAGTCCTTGAAATCCATTCCGTTGCCTTGACTGATGCCCGTGCTACGCGACGGCAAACCGGTCAGCCTCAATCTCGGACGTTGCGCGCCAATTTCAAGTGTGCCCGATGAGCGCTGCGCCGTCTGGAGGTGCGGGGCCGGGGAGAAACCGGCCGAAGCGCGCCGCGTGGCTTGACTTGGACAACAGCAAGCCATTGATGTCACGCCGAAACGACACGACTCCAGCGCAAGGATCGCCAGACCATGGACCGACCCGACAGCAAGGCCGCCCTCGTCGCATTGATCAAGGCGCGCTCGTTCCAGCGCGGGGCCGAGGTCAAGCTGGCCTCCGGGCGCACGTCGTCGTTCTACTTCAACATGAAGCCGACGATGCTCCACCCGCAAGGAGCGCATCTCATCGCGACGCTCATCCTCGACCAGCTCGAGGCGGACGGTCTGGCGGTCGACATGGTGGGCGGCCTTGAGATGGGAGCCGTGCCCATCGCCGCCGCCACTGCAGCGGTGAGCTCTACGAGGGCGCGGTCGCTCTCCGCATTCTTCGTGCGCAAGCAGGCGAAAGAGCACGGCACGCAGAGCCTGATCGAGGGGCTGGCGAAAGGCGAGACGCTGGCCGGCAAAACGGTCGTCGTCGTCGAGGACGTGACGACGACCGGCGGGTCGGCGATCAAGGCGGCCGAAGCGGTCAAAGCGGCCGGTGCGCGCGTCGCCCGCGTGGTGACGGTGATCGACCGCCGCGAGGGTGCTGGCGCCGCCTTCGTCGCGGCCGGCCTCGACTTCAAGCCGCTGCTGACGCTCGACGACTTCGCGTGAACAGGCTCAGGGTGACGTCGTCTCGACTGCAGCCGCGGCTGCCTGCGCTTCCATCGTGTCGAGATCGGTGTCGCGTGTCTCTTGGCCGACGATCAGCGAGATGAGCGTCGTCGAGGCGAGGAACGCAAGGTAGTAGCCGACGGCAGCGACACCGAAGTTGAGCACCAGCCACGTCGCGGCGAACGGCGTCAGCGCCGCGCCCAGGATCGACGACACGTTGTAGGATACGCCCGAGCCCGTATAGCGCGCGTTGGTGGCAAACAGCTCCGGCAACAGTGCCGACATCGGCCCGAACGTCAGCCCCATCAGGATCATGCCGATGCTGAGGAATGCGAGCATCAGGCCGTGGTTGAAGTCCGCGCCCGCGCCCATGACGGCCGGCGACAGGAACCAGCCGAACGAGAGACCGAACGCAATGATCGCCGCCGTCACGGCAATGAGAAAGGGACGGCGGCCGAAGCGGTCAGCCAGATGCCCCGACACCGGAATGAAGGCGGCGAACCACAGCACCGAGACGAGTTGCAGCACGAGAAAGTCGCGATAGCCGACGCCAAGGAAGCCCAGCTCGCGCTTGCCGATCGCGTACGACAGCACCCACGTGGTCATCAGGTAGAACAGACCGTAGGTCGCCACCATCGCGAAGGTGCCGAGCACGAGTTCGCGGCGGTTGTGGGCGAGCACGTGCGCCAGCGGCGACTTCAATCGCTCGCCGCGCGCCACCGCACGCTGGAACAGCGGCGTCTCGTTGAGTTTCAGACGCACGTAGAGACCGACGAGCACGAGCGCGATGGAGGCGAGGAACGGGATCCGCCAGCCCCACACAACGAAGTTGTCGGCCAGCTGCGCCTGTCCGGAGTTGAAGCCGAACAGCGAGGTGACGAGCAGGAAGAAGCCATTGGCAAGCAGGAAGCCGAAAGGCGCACCGAGCTGCGGCCACATGGCGGCACGCGCGCGTTTGCCGGGCTCGGCCGTCTCCAGCGCGAGCAATGCCGCACCCGACCACTCGCCACCCAGGCCCAGGCCCTGACAGAAGCGCAGCACCGTCAGCATCGCCGGAGCGAACAACCCGACCTGGTGGTAGGTCGGCAGCAACCCGATAAGGAACGTGGCAAGTCCCATCATCAGCAGCGAGCCGACCAGCGTCGCCTTGCGGCCGATGCGATCGCCGAAATGGCCAAACAGCATGGATCCGATCGGCCGCGCCACGAACGCGACGCCGAAAGTCGCCATCGATGCGAGGAGTGCCGCGGTGCCTTCGCCTTTGGGAAAGAACAGCAGTGGGAATACAGACACCGCGGCGGTGGCATAGATGTAGAAGTCGTAGAACTCGATGGTCGTACCGACGACGCTGGCAAAGATGATGCGCCGCCGTTCTGCCGGTGTGATGGCTGCCGATGCGCCGGCCACCGCTTTCGCATCCGATTGACGTCCTGGCATGTCGCGCGCCCCGCATCCGCTCACTGCTGTACGCAATCCATTGGCGCGGCGCGGCGCGCCGGTCAATCCGGCGCTGTCTGATGCGCGGTCCTTCTACTTCAATCAGAAATCAACCGCCGGAAAGTGATGGCGCCATTCGAAACCGGGAAATCGAATCAGGAGCCACAACGCAAGAGCGGGGTGTCGTTGCAGACACCCCGCTCTTTGATCCGTCGTCAACGCGCGCCGAGAATTCGGCCCGCGTCACGCCTTGCCGAAGCGCTGCTCGGACGCCTCGATCACGTCCTCGAAGGTCCGGAGGCCCGTCGTCGGCGCGGAGACGAGAACCGCCATGTTGCCCGGCTTATGCTGGTTGCGCAGCATCCGCATGTGAGCCTTTGGAATCTGCTGCCAGGGGAACACCTCCGACATGCACGGGTCGATGCGGCGCTCGACCACCAGCTTGTTGGCTTGGCTCGCCTGCATCAGGTTGGCGAAGTGCGAACCCTGCACGCGCTTCTGATGCATCCACAGATAGCGGGCATCCATGGTCAGATTGTAGCCTGTGGTGCCCGCGCAGATGACAACCATGCCGCCGCGCTTCACGATGTTGACTGAAACCGGGAACGTGGCCTCACCCGGATGCTCGAACACGCAGTCGACGTTGACACCCTTGCCGGTGATGTCCCAGATGGCCTTGCCGAACTTGCGCATTTCCTTGGTCCACGTATTGAACTCAGGCGATCCGACCTTCGGCAGCGCTCCCCAGCAGTTGAAGTCCTTGCGGTTGATGACGCCCTTTGCGCCCAACTGCATGACGAAGTCGCGCTTGTCGTCCTCAGACACGATGCCGATGGCATTGGCACCGGACGTGGCGCACAGCTGCACGGCGAACGACCCCAG
>JBFWNY010000042.1:0-29559 GCA_050250815.1 Hyphomicrobiaceae bacterium | reverse complement strand
CAGCGTTGCTTCATCCGATTAGATCTGAGTTGATGCAGTGCACATCACGTGCACGGACGGCGATCTGATAATCCAATCCTATCGAGAGATAGCCGCAAACAGCTTGTACCTTCGGCGCGCGCGCGTACCCTGAACGCGGTGGTTGGAAATTCGACCGCCCAACAAGCCCCTGGCCGTTCCGCGCGAGACGCCAGTCCAAGTTTGACCATGAGTGACGGGTGCCGCTCGGCAGAAGCGCCGTCCGCCGCGTTAGCTGCGCTCCTCTTGGACCGTGTTTCCAAGAGGCGCGGGCCACACTGCAGGATTGCCGAACCGTTCCAGTGGGGTCGCGCGCGCGATTCTCGCGAAGACGTTGCTTGTGCCCGGATTCGACGAGCGGCCGTGCGATGGCCGCCGTGCCATGCGAATGGCGGCTCCGGTAGAGTTTAAAAAGCTGAACGAGCACCGCAAAGGTGCCGAATGACATATCGGGAGGAGAATCTTCTATGGACAAGACCAGACGATCGCAGCGAGGCGAGCCGGGCGGCAATGATGCCGTTCCGGGGGCACCCGCTTCGAACGGACGCCGCAGCTTCCTGAAAGGCTCGATGGCGCTCGCAGGCGCGGGTGCTGCAACGGGTGCCGGTCTCGTGGCCGCCCGTGCCGACAGCCTTGGCGTGCCGCCAAGCAACCAGGAGATGGGCCGTGAGATGGAGCTCAAGGCCTATGGCATGCCCTCGAAGTTCGAGAAGCATGTGTCGCGCAACCGCACGGACGTGTTCGTCAACAAGCAGAAGTGGTCCGATTGGAGCATGACGCCGCTCCAGCATCAGATCGGCATCATCACGCCCAACGGGTTGTTCTACGAGCGCCATCACGCTGGCGTGCCGGACATCGATCCGGAAAAGCACTCGCTGGTCGTGCACGGCATGGTGAAGCAGCCGATGAAGTTCACCATGAACGACCTCGTCAAGCTGCCCGCAGTCTCGAAATTCTACTTCATGGAATGCTCGGGCAACGGTCTCACGGATTGGAAGGCGCCCAAGTCGAAGACGGTTCAGCAGACCCATGGCCTGCTCAGCTGCGCACAGTGGACGGGTGTGCCGCTGTCGGCGCTTCTCGACCGTGCCGGACTGGCAGATGGCGCCAAGTGGTTGCTGCTCGAAGGCGCGGATGGCGCTGCTCATGCACGCTCGGTACCCATCGAGAAGGCGATGTTGGACACGCTCATCGTCTACGGCATGAACGGCGAAATGTTGCGACCGGAGAACGGCTATCCCGTGCGCGCGCTCATCCCTGGATGGGAGGGCAACGTTTCGGTGAAATGGCTGCGGCGCATCAAGGTGGGCGACAAGCCGTGGCATCTGCGCAGCGAGACGGCGCGATACACCGATCCAATGCCGAATGGGAAGTGGCGGCAGTTCTCGATGGTGATGGAGTGCAAGTCCGTCATCACCAATCCCTCTGGCGGCATGCAGCTGAAGGGGCCGGGCATCTACGAGATCGAAGGCTTCGCATGGTCGGGCAACGGCACGATCAAGCATGTCGATGTGACCGTGGACGGTGGAAAGACCTGGCGCGAGGCTCGCCTCGAGGAGCCAGTGCTCGATCGCTGCCTCACGCGGTTCCGGTATTTGTGGAACTGGGATGGCGGTGCTGCGAAGATCGCCAGCCGCGCGGTCGACAGCACGGGCTACGTGCAGCCCACCGTTGCCGACATCGACAAGGTGCGTGCGCTGACGGGCTTCGTGCAGCATCACAACGCGATCTTCCCGTGGTCGATCGCTCCGTCGGGGGAGGTGGCCAATGCTATCGCGTAGCTTTGCTTCGACAGCTGCGGCGCTGATCGCGCTGGCAGCCGTGCCGGTGGCGGCGCTGGCCTTGTCGGCCGCCGACATCAAAGTGGGAACGCCGATCACGGAGGCGGATGTCGCTCATTGGGACATCGACGTCTCCACCTCCGATGGCAAGGGTCTTCCTGTCGGCAAGGGCAGTGTCGCGGAAGGCGAGAAGATCTTTGCCGAGAAGTGCGTCACCTGCCACGGCGACAAGGCTGCCGGCGGCTCGATGTACGGCTCCATGGTGGGCGGCGTCGGTTCGTTCCTCACGGACAAGCGCAAGCTTACACCAGGCAGCATGTATCCCTACGCGCCGATCCTGTTCGACTACATCCGCCGTGCGATGCCGATGACGGCGCCGCAGTCGTTGACCGACAACGAGGTCTACGCGCTGTCGGCCTACATTCTGCATCTGAACGAGCTGGTACCGGCAGACGGCGTGCTCGACGCTGCTTCTCTGACAGCGATCAAGATGCCCAATCGCGACGGCTTCATTGTCGACGATCGGCCCGACACCAAGGCTGAGCGTTGCATGGAGGGCTGCAAGCCTATTAAGGAATAGGCTTGGTCAATAATGGTGGCGTCTAACGTCCGATAGGCTGCGAACTACTTGGTAGATCAAAGCAAGAACTTAGAAGGCCCGACACTCCCACAAGTGTCGGGCCTTCTCTTACTTTAGGGTGCGACGAAAGATACATGCAGAGATCGCCGGCGTTTGATCGGAGTCAAGCCGGATACGCGTGGTGCTCCCTATAATCGCCGGTATCAGATGGCCGCTGTTCGATAGAGGGCGGCTGGTATACGGGAGCCGCTTCGTCGGCAGGGAGGAGCCAGCAATGTCGACAAATCAATCTTACATCCAACGCCCGGCGTGCCGTTCAACCGTTCCTGGCGAATGCGCGAACTGCGGGCTGAGCTACGACTGTGCGCGCGCTTCTTCAGGGTATCCGCTGGCTTGGCCGCTGGTTGCGGTCTCGATCGTGGCCGTGGTGGCCCTGGCCCTCCGCGCTCTGGGCGCTTGATACGAATCCTTCCCGAAGAACTGCGAAGCTCCGGCCTGCCTGGCAGACCGGAGCTTTTTTGCATCTCGAGAAGTGCCGCGATTGGCGTAAGGGGATGAGCCCTTCAGCTCGCCTTCTTCGCGCCCGACTTGATCTCGTCGATCTTGCGGTCCCATTTCATTGCCTTGGCGAAGGCGAGTGCTTCGTCCTCGGCCATGTGGATCGTCTCCTTGGGGCCCGGATAGTCGCGGTCCACGACGTCCTTCATGTAGCGCGAGATCACGTCCTCCATGATGGGGATGAGATCGGTATAGATGCGCGAATGCTTGGGGACGTGCTCTTCCCACAGGTGGAAGAGATCGGACGAGATGATGTGAACACCGTCTGCGCGATTGCCTGCGCCAAGGCTGATGACCGGAATAGGCAGAATTTCAGCCAGATACTCTGCCACTTCCGAGGTGGTCACCTCGCACAGGATCGAGAAGCAGCCTGCGTCATACATAGCCTTTGCATCGTCGATGAGCTCCTGAGCGCGCTTCGACGTCTTACCCTGCGCGATGAAGCCGCCGAGCTGGGGCATGCGCATCGGCGTGATGCCGATGTGGCCCTGTACCGGAATGCCGGCGCTGACGATGGCCTCGATGTTGGGGGCGTGGTGACGGTTGCCCTCGCACTTCATAACCTCGGCATTGGCCTCGTGCACGAAGCGGCCGGCGTTCGCTATCGCCTGCTCCTTGGAAACGTGGAAGCTCCAGTACGGCATGTCGACCATCCGCATTCCGAACTTGGAGCCGCGGTCGATGGCCTTCGACATCATCATCACCTCGTCGAAGCTCACGCTGACGGTGCTCTGATGGCCGAACAGGATCATGCCTCCCGTGTCCGAGACGCACAGGATATCCATGCCGAGGCGGTCGGCGACGACGGCCGTGCGATAGTCGTATGCGGCGAGCTGTGTGATCGGCTCACCCTTCTTCTTCTTGGCCATCAGCGAGTTGATGGTCACCTTCTTGCGTTTCGCCGGCTCCGACATAGCGCTCTCCCAAAGCTGATTCTTGGATCGTCCGATCGTCGAAAGGCGCGGCATCGCCCGGCGAAAAACCAGCAGCCTCCGATGCCTCCAAGGACGTCGGCGGGGCGCTGATAGTCAAATGAGCAGAAGCTATGAACAGTTCGCTGGCGGCTATGTTGCGTTGCCGGATCGGCCTTGACGTCGCCAGTTTCCACGCGGGCGCAGCTTGAGCGGATCGTAGAATGGGTGGCCGACCGCGCGTACGCTGCGGAAGACCCCCGACGGATCGGTCAATGCGTTGCCCGGATCTGCTCCAGAGAGTTTGAAGCCGAGCCCCAGAATGCCACCCGCCATGATGCTGCGGCAGGCGGATGTGACGGCGATCTCGCCCGGACGGTCAGGAAGGGCCAGACCTTCGCGCGGTCGGAAGAGCGCTACGTTGGCATCGGTATCGGCGACAAAGGCGACCAGATCGTAACGTCTGGCACCATCCGCCGAAATGGCCGGTCCATCCCATGCCGATGCCCCAGGCTGGAAGGCCTGCAGACCGCAGTCGGTGGCGGTTACGGGCAGAGAGAATTCGTTGGCGAACAGCACGAAGCCTGCCTCGATGCGCAACGCGTCGCCTGCGATAAAGCCCGCCGGCCGGGCACGCCGGCTCAATGCATCCCACAGCGCGGCCTTGGCCGAACTGGAGCAGATGATTTCGAAACCCCGCTCGCCTGTGTAGCCGAGCCGACCGACGAGGCAGTCCACACCTGCGATCTCGAAGAAGCCGCACGCGTAATATTTGAGCCCGGTGAGCAGCTCGGATTGCCGCTCCGACATCAGCGGTCCGAGCGCGTCGAGCGCCGCGGGGCCCTGTACGGCGAGGATGGCGGTCTCATCGCTCAGATCGCAAGCTGTGCCGGCAGCCGCCGCCGCGACAACGTCGGCAATATCGGATCGCATCCCGCTCATCAGCTCCCAGGATGCGGGACCCGTACTCCAAACCGTGAGATCCGATTTCAGGTGACCATCGCCGTCTTCACGCAGAGCGTATCGTATGCGCCCTTGGGCAAGGTCGTCGAGATTGCGCCTCGTTACGGAAGCGAGAGCGGCCAGAGCGCCTTCGCCCTCGACACGTGCGCGCGCCATGAAGGAGAAGTCGAACAGCGCGGCGGCGGTGCGGCAGGCGAGGGCCTCTGCGGCGGGATCTCCGAAATGCGGAACGACGGCGCCTGCGTCGAAGCCCATCGTGTCAACTCCACAGGCGCATCAGCAGACGCACCATGATGAGCGCGCCTACGATCACCAGCAATCCGGCCACGATCCTGCGCAGAGTTGGGCGAGGCAGGACGTGAGCGAGACGCGCGCCAGCCCAGGTGCCACCGACGATGCCTACGCCTATGACGAGACCCAGCAGCACGTCGAGCGTCCCGGCATAAGCGTTGCCGGCGGTGGCTAGCACCGCAATCGGTAGCTGGATTGCCTGCGACAACCCGATGGCAGTGAGGACCGGTACCTCCGCCCACAGCAGGATGGGGATGAGCACAAGCGGGCCGCCCGTTCCCGTGAGTGCCGACAGGAAACCTGTGACGAGCCCGGCCACTGCCAGGAAGGCGTTCGACACGTCGCGTTCGCTCTCGTCGGACTGCGGCTGCGGGCCGAACAGCGCATGAATGCCGGAGCCTGCCGTCAGCAGCCCGATCGAAAGCTCCAGTACCATGGGTGGCGCGATACCGACTGTCAGTGCACCTGCGAGCGCGGCCGGCATGGCGCCGAGCCACAGGGGCGTCGTCATGCTCCAACGGATCGACTTGTTGCGTGCAAAGACGATCGTACCGACCAGCCCCGACAACAGATAGGCGAACATGGCCGCGGCGATTGCCGTCTGGATTGGGATGCCGGCGACGAAAGCGAGCGCCGGGACCAGGATTACGCCGCCTACGCCGACGCAGCCGATGAGGCCGCCCGCGAGAACTCCGAAGGCGCCGTAAAGAAGCATTTCGGCAATCGTCATTCTGCTGTCCTGCCGAACGGCTTCCGTATCAGTGGGTTTGAATATCCGATTGCAGAATCACAATGCGGGAATGCGGCGCCTCATCTGGCCATCCCAAGCCGTCAGCGGCAACCATCGTCTCGTCAATCCAGTGATAGCCAGTAGCGATCATCGTTATCATCAAAGGATATGGGAATTTCGTTAGATTTGCGCTATGATACTCTGTATCGATGCCCCGCAAGATCGTTGAGGTGTGAACGCTTGTTTCTGCGCCAGTTCAAATATCTCGTTGCCGTCGTCGAGGAAGAGCATTTCGGACGGGCCGCTGCGCGCTGCTGCGTAACGCAGCCGAGCCTGTCGAGCGGCATCAAGCAGCTGGAGCTCGAGCTTGGGGTGCCAATCTTCCTGCGCGGGCGCGGGCAGCGGTTCCACGGGCTCACCGCGGAGGGTGAACGCGTGACGGCGTGGGCGCGCCGCATCATCTCCCACTGCGAAGCGATGCGCGACGAGATCACGTCGATGCAGAAGAATCTGCATGGCTCGCTGCGCATGGGTGCGATGCCGTCGATGTCGCCTGTACTTCCCGTGCTGTTGAAGATGGTCCGGGACGAGCATCCCGGCGTCCACATCGACGTGCACTTCATCGGCAACGAGGCCATGAAGCTGGGGCTCGACAACTTCACGCTCGATTGCGCTCTGACCTACATCGAGCGCGCCGACCTCGGCCGTCGGAATGTCATGCCGATCTACACGGAGCGTCTGAGCCTGCTGGTTCCGGACCGGGCCGACTTCGAGGGCCGCACGCAGATTTCGTGGACCGAGGCGTCACGTCTTCCGTTGGCGCTGCTGCGCCCGAGCATGCACGAGCGCCGTTTCGTCGACAGCGTATTCAAGAAGGCCGGGCAGTCGCCGGAGCCCAAGGTCGAATCCGAGTCGATCCTGCACCTCATGTTCCAGGTCCAGTTCACCGAGTTGTGTACGATCATCCCTACGCACTTCACCCATATGCCGGGCCTGCACGCCGGTACCCGCGCGCTGGACCTTATCGACCCGGTGATGAGCCAGGAAGTCGGCCTGTTCTGGGCCGAGGGCGAGACGATCATGCCCATGGCGAAAGTGATGGTCGACGTCGCCAAGCGTCTCGATAAGACTGGCGAGCTGCGGCGGCTGCTTGGCGATACGGTCACCCGAGAGCGGCGAGCGCCTGCTCGCGTCCAGAAGACCGCCGGCGCCCGCGAGCGGGCCTGATCCGCAAGGTTCCAAGCGCGATGGCGGCGGGCTAGCCCAACAGTTTGCGGCGCGTTTGGTCCATCAGTCGCGTCAGCGTCGTGGCGACGTCTTTGGCGCTGGTCCCGTTCGCGGCGAGATCCCGCAAGGAAATGATGTTCTCCTTGACGAAGCTCGCGGTCCGGGCCTGATCGGCCGTGCCGACGTAGAAGTATGGCTCCGGCCGGACGCCGTCCCCGGCGGCAATGCCGACTCGCAGCGCCCTGGCCCCGCTGTTGGGTGGCAGGTCGGTCTCGAAACCGATCTGGAACACTTGGGGCCAGCAGAGCAGCGGGGCGCCTGAATCGAGCCCGGCAAGGCTGCGTACCTCTTCCAGAACAGCGGCGCCGGCGCGGAAGCTCTGCTCGAGCACGACCAGCTCATGCCGGTACGCCTCGGCCGTGAAGTCCTCGCTGTCGCCGGTCATAAGGTCCTGCACCGTATAGGGAAGCATCTTGGAGTACCGGTTGCGGTCGATGCCCCGGTGCAGCAACTCCACGAGCACCCAGGCCTCTACGTGCGCAGGTGTCCGTTCCTCGAATCCCAGCGTGTGCGGAACCGGCGTGTCTTTCTCGCGGAATTGCATCTCGAGCGGGGCGACACGGAGCTCCACCGAGTAGTCGTCGAGGAAGGGCCGGGTCTGGATGACTCCGTCGCGGTCGTTCCAGCGCAGGGTAAGGCCTTCCCCGCCTTGCTCGGGCTCGCCAAAGCTATTGGAGAAGCGGACGAGCCAGTGCAGCGCATTGTGCGCCTGACGACGGGCTGCCGTTACGTTCTGAGGATCCAGGTCGACGAACTTCGGCCACGTGGTCTCGGCCATTGGTAAACTCCGGCTGGACGGCGGGTTCGGGCCGTCGAATGGCGACGATTTTCCCGTTTTTGACTGTCTAGCGCAATCGGCGAGTGGCACGCGAGTGCCGGGAGCCGTCTCACCGATGGCATCGTCAGGGCGGGGAGGGAGCCATAGAACAGCCCAATATGCTGACCGGGTAAATTCTATTGGCCCTATGGTGCAATTGAACGGACTTGCCTTGACGCCCCGGCCACGCGCACCAAACTTATGACCATGAGCGATTTTGCCGATCCTACCAGCAGGCCGTTGAGCAGGTCAGGCGGTCATTGCGGCCGCCGACGATGACGCGCATTCCCGCGTCCAGCCAGTATCCTTCAGACTTCGAAAAAAATCTGCTCCAGAAAGGACTTGAGCGCGATGCGCGAAATTCATGTCAGCGGAGGCTGCCTGTGTGGCGCGATCCGTTATCGCATCGACGGCCGCGAACTGGGCTCCGGGGCCTGCCATTGCCGTGACTGCCAGTACGTGAGCGGCGGTGCGCCCGCGTATATCCTGGTGATCGAGAAGAGTTCGTTCTCCCTGACCCAGGGGCAGCCGACCGCATTCGAAAGTACCGCCGACAGCGGCAACAAGCGCAAGCGGCACTTCTGCGCGACGTGTGGCACGCCTCTGTTCGCCGAGGACAGCGCCTTTCCCGAGGTCATGACGATCAAGGCGGGCAGCCTCGACGATCCTTCCATCTTCCACGTCGCAGCGGAATTTTGGACGCAGTCGGCGCCGAAGTGGCACCTGATGACGCCCGCCGCGCCGGCGTTCGAGAAGGGGCCGCAGCGGAGCTGAGTGTCTCAGGTTGACGAGGCAAAGGTCCGCGCTAGGCCGTCCTCGAAGTCGACGCGTGGCTTCCAGCCCAGGATTTCCTGGGCGCGGGTAATGTCCAGCAGGCTGACATCAACGTCGGACTTGCGGGCGGGCACGAACTCGCGTTTCACCGGCCGGCCGACGATGCGCTCGACGAGGTCGACGACCTCTTTCACGGAGTGGGCGTGCCCGCTGCCGATGTTGACAGTGACGCTGTCACTTTCCCGGCGGCTGACGGAGGCCATGATCGCCTCGGCCACGTCGGCGACGTAGACGTAGTCGCGGCGCATGCTGCCGTCGCCGATGATCTGAACCGGCTCGTCGCGCTCGATGCGCTCGCGCACGGCGGGAATGAGGCCGTTGCCCTTGCGGAACTTCTGTCCAGGCCCATACGCATTGGCGACGCGCAGGACGATTGCGCTCAGCCCCTCGACGTGTGCGAACAGGTGCAAGTACTGCTCGATGGTGAGCTTGCTGATGCCGTGCGAGCTGATCGGCCGCGTCGGCGCGCTCTCGGGAATGGGCACTGGCGCGCCAGGTCCGTACACGGTGCCGCCCGACGATACGAAGACGTAGCGCTTGGCGCCGGCCTCCACCGCGCTGCGGACGAAATCGACATGCGGGATGACGTTCTCGCGGATGTCGTTGAGCAGATACCGGTTCTGCAATCCGGGACTTGATGTCGAGATGAGCTGCACCACGGTATTGACGGCTTGCAACGTGGAAGCCATCGCGATCGGGTCGCGGAAGTCGGCCTCGACGAGTTCGAAGCGCCTGCCGAACTCCGATTTTACGTCGTCATCGAATCGTCGCGACACCGCGCGGCAGCGTTCGCCGGATCGGGCCAGCCGCGCCAGCAGGTGCCGCCCGATGAATCCGTTCGCACCGTAGACACCGATCATGCTGCACCTTGCCGCCCGCTCATGTTCCGCCGAGGCTCGAAATGGCGCAGGCCCCGGGCGGAGCTCCGCTTGCCGCGACGTGCGGGAGAAAAGCCGGTCATCCCCCACCTGTCAACGCGGCTGGAGGCGCGAGCGCAAATCAGATGCGGCCCTTGTCAGCGAGGTAGGCGATCAGGCGGTCGACCAGATCGTCGGCCGAGCTGTCCTCGGTCACCAGCCGCAGTTCGGGTTGTTCCGGTGGCTCATACGGGCTGTCGATGCCAGTGAAGTTCTTCACCTTACCCGCGAGCGCCTTGGCGTAGAGCCCCTTGGGGTCGCGCTGCTGACAGACGTCAATCGATGCATCGACGAACACCTCCACGAACTCACCTTCGCCCAGCAGTTCGCGCACCATGCGCCGCTCGGCGCGGAATGGCGAAATGAAAGAGCACATGACGACGAGGCCGGCGTCAGCGAAGAGCTTCGCGACCTCGCCGATGCGGCGGATGTTCTCGACGCGGTCCGTGTCGGTGAAGCCGAGATCCCGGTTGAGGCCGTGCCGTACGTTGTCGCCGTCGAGCACGTAGGTGTGCCGGCCGAGTGCGTGCAGTCGCTCCTCCAGACGTTTGGCGATGGTCGACTTGCCTGAGCCCGAAAGTCCGGTGAACCAGATCACGGTGGGGCGCTGCCCCTTGGCATGGGCACGCGCGTCCCGGTCGACGAACAGTTCCTCGACATGAATGTTCGTCGCGCGGCGGAGTCCGAACTTGATTGTGCCCAGAGCGACGGTCGCGCCGGAGGCACGGTCGAGCAGCGTGAACCAGCCGGTTTCACGATTCTCGGAGAAGGGATCGAAGCAAACGGGGCTGGCGGTTGCCAGTGTCGCGACGCCGATCTCGTTGCGCTCGAGGTTGCGCGCTGCGATGTGCTGTAGCGTGTCCGGATCGATGCGGTACTTGATGCCCGTAATGCTCGACTGCACGTCGCCGCCGTTCAGTCGCAGCGTGTAGGCGCGGCCGGGCAGAAGATGCTCGCGGTCCAGCCAGAACAAGTGTGCCGCGAACTGGTCGGAGACTTCCGGCCGTTCCGAGGGGGACGTGAGTATCTCACCGGGAGATATTGCGATCTCGTCGGCAAGCTCGAGCGTGACATCCCTGCCCGCCGATGCGTCCGCGATGGATTCGCCGTTCGAGCGAAGGACGGAGACGCGCGTCTTGCGGCCGGTTGCCGGAGAGATGATTTCATCACCTACGGCAACGCGTCCGGAAGCGATATGCAGGCCGCTTCCGCCACCCGGGTTTCCCGCAGCCTTTGCGTTAGGCACTAGGCGCAACGGCAGCGTGCGCGCATCGGTTTGTACCGGCAGGTCAGCGATGCAGCTCAACAGATCGGCGCCGGTGTACCAGGCGAAATCTCTTGAACGCTCGGTAATGTTCTGGTGCAGCGCCGCGCTGACGGGAACGAAGACCGGGGTTGGCAGTCCGGCCGCACCGAAGGGCTCTGCAAGCTCGTGCACGACGGCATCGAACGCCTTCCAGGCATTCTCCACGAGGTCCATTTTGTTCACGGCAACGAAGACGTGCTTCACGCCGAGCAGGCCGGCGGCCAGAACGGCGAGGCGCGCGCGCGTGAGCAACCGGTGGCGAACGTCCACGACGACAATGGCCGCATCCGCGGTGAGTGCGGTATTGGCGAGCCGGCGCGGGTCCTCGCCGGGCTCGGAAACTTCGACGAAGCGCACGTTTCGCCCTCGAGCCGTCGTCATCCTGACAGGCAGACCAGGCTCAGAGGCCGAGGGGGCAGCCATCTCCGCGATAAGCACCGTCTTGCCGCTGCCCTGCGAGCCCATGACCGCGACCGTGAGCGGTGTCCCGCTGCCATTGCCGGAACCGGTCGGCCGATGCGCATTCCCGGGGGCGCTCGTTGGGTCGTTCATTGACTTTGTCATCCTCGTGCAACCAGTGCCGGCGCGATCTGCCGCCGACAATCCATGATGCCGGCGGGCCGGCGCCCCTCGTTAGGGGCTCGGTGCAGGGCGTGTCCAGACCAAGTTGCCGCCAGACACAGAAGTCTTTCGCCCATGGCGCGGGAACATCGGGCCCGAACCATGCCAAAAGCGAAAATCCAGAGCGGGCAGCGAATTGCCCTGATTTTGGACAGTGCGGGAATTGCATCAGGAAATCACGATGCAATGAGATATGCCGACGCTTCTAGTCCTGCATGCGCAGAAGCGCCGACAGGTAGCGGCCGTACTCGTTGCCCTTGTAGCGCTGGGCGATCAGCGATTCGAGCGCGGCGGTGTCGATGAAGCCCTTGCGGAAGGCGATCTCCTCCGGGCTCGCGATCTTGGCGCCGTGCCGCTTCTCGATGGTGGCGACATAGGCTGCCGCATCGAGCAGGCTGTCGGGCGTGCCGGTGTCGAACCACGCATAGCCGCGGCCGATGCGCTCTACATGCAAGTCGTCGAGCGCGAGGTAGGCGTTGTTGAGGTCGGTAATTTCCAGTTCGCCGCGAGGCGAGGGCTTCAGCGAGCGCGCGATGTCGACAACGCGGCCGTCGTAGGCGTAGAGGCCGACCACTGCCCAGTCCGATTTTGGGGCCTTGGGCTTTTCCTCGATGCCGAGTGCGCGGCCCTGCTTGTCGAACGACACGACGCCATATCGCTCCGGATCGCGGACACGATGCGCGAACACGGTTGCTCCCTTCGTGCGTGCAAAGGCCGCGCTGAGCATGCGCGGAAGACCGTCGCCATAGAGGATGTTGTCGCCCAGCACCATGGCGCACGGAGAGCCGTCGATGAACGAACTGCCAATGAGGAAAGCCTGCGCCAGGCCGTCCGGATTGGGCTGCTCGGCATAGGAGAAAGAGACCCCCCACTGAGAGCCGTCACCGAGAAGCGACTGGAACGTGGGCAGGTCGCGTGGCGTCGAGATGATGAGGATGTCTCGGATGCCGCCGAGCATCAGGATCGACAGCGGGTAGTAGATCATCGGCTTGTCGTAGACGGGGATGATCTGCTTGGAGATGGCCAGCGTCATCGGATAGAGGCGCGTGCCGCTGCCGCCGGCTAGGATGATCCCCTTCATGACGAGGCTCCGGCCACCTGCCGGCGCACGGGAGCAGTTGTCTCGACCGCGACGCCAGCACGCTCAGCTGCGATGCGCCAGATGCAGGCTGAGACGCCGTCCTGCCATGACGGCAGCGCGATGCCAAAGGTCTGCTTCAGGCGTGAGTTGTCGAGCACCGAGTAGGTCGGCCGGCGGGCCGGCAGCGGATACTCGGATGTCGAGATCGCATGCAGAGCCGGCGGTACGAATCCAAGCAGCGGTGCATGGCGGAAGATCTCCGCGGCAAAACCGTGCCAGGTGGTCGCACCCGCTCCGCTCACGTGATAGGTCCCCCAGGCCGCCTGATCCGACGGAGATTGGATCAATCGTTCGGTCAAGTCCAGGATAGCGTCGGCCAGATGCCCTGCGTATGTGGGCGACCCGTGCTGGTCGGCGACCACGCGGACTTCTCGCCGCGTCTCGCACAGTCGCAGCATTGTCTTCAGGAAATTGTGGGCGTGCTCGCTGTGTACCCAGGCGGTACGCAGGATGAGATGATGCGGTTGGCACTCGCGCACCGCGTCCTCGCCGGCGGCCTTCGACGCACCGTACACATTGAGGGGAGCGACCGCCGTATCCTCGGTTAGCGGGCAGGTCGCAGAGCCATTGAAAACGTAGTCGGTAGAAACATGTACCAGCGGAACGCCGGCTGAAGCACACGCGATGGCGATGTTGCGCGCGCCTTGGGAGTTGAGGGCGAATGCGGTCTCGCGATCCGATTCGGCGGCGTCAACAGCCGTCATGCCGCCGGCATTGACGACGATGTCAGGCTCGATCGCATCGATGAGCGCCGCAAGGCTGTCGCCATCCTGCAGATCGGCTTGGGGGCGCCCTCTGGCGATCGCGGTGATCTCACGCCGATGCGCCGCATCGAGGAGTGAGCGGGCGAGCTGACCGCTCGAGCCGACGATGGCGATACGTGGATGCTTCAGCATGAAATACTCGTTCGACGAAACGCCACGTAGCGCGGTTAGAACAGGAGATCGGGAGCGAGCGCCGCCAGGGGCGGCAGCTTCGCGTCCTTCGGCGAAAGGATCGCGTCGGCTGCCGACACCGGCCATGCGATGGAAAGAGCAGGGTCGTCCCAAAGCACGCCTGCATCGCTCGCGGGCGCGTACAACGTAGACATGAGGTAGGAGACCGCCGTGTCGGGTTCGAGCGTGCAGAAGCCGTGGGCGAACCCTTCCGGGATGTAGATCTGCGCCCAGTTGTCGGCCGAGAGCGTCGCTGACACGTGGCGGCCGAACGTGGGTGAGGTGCGCCTCAGGTCGACGGCGACGTCGAGGATGGCGCCCGCCAGCACCCGGACGAGCTTGGCCTGGGAGAATTGAGCCCTTTGGAAATGCAGTCCACGAACGGTGCCCGCGAATTTCGAGTAGGAGTGGTTCTCCTGGACGAAGCGGGACGGGACGCCGGCGGCATCGAGCGTGCGGGCGTTGTAAACCTCGGAGACGAAGCCCCTATCATCGCCGTGGCGGGTGGGCGTCAGGAGCTTCACGTCCGGAATTTCAAGACTGACGGTCTGCATGGCCGGCCGGGCGGCTCCCTCCCTGCCGCGCCCCGAGCATGGGTCGGATCCGTCACGAAGGCGGACGGGGCGCGCGGCCCATCGTCTCGAAAAACGGTTGCCAATCCGTTGCAGGGCCGATGCCGACGGAACGTTTAGAGGCCGGCACAGCCCTGAAGGGGACTATTCAATCGGTGGAGTGGGGGCAGGATGAATGACGCCCGGTCCGGAGCATTTCCAAACAAGGTTGGGCGGAGACGACGGCTTGCCGCGCGTTGGGGCGCGCGATCGCTAGTCGGGGAGCACCCTATGCCCCGTCGCGGCTTAGCTGGGACGGGAGAACGGGAATGGTGGATGCGGAGATCGCTGAAAGGGCACGCGGGCGCGCAAACGCCGGCCTGCACCGGATTTTCGGGGTCAAGCGACCTTGGTCGTCGCCTGTGGTTGCCAGCCGCAGTTGGCGCGACGGAGAACATCACGCGCCTGCAGCAGCGCTCCGTGCTCTATCGAGACGGCCAGTTCGTCGATGAGACCCGAGATGATTCTCAGCTCCGGCGCCTGCGGGGATGCCTGCATCACGCTCTCGACTTCGGTGCCGACGAGCTCCTCGTTGGCGCTGAACAGCTCCTCGAACAGCTTCTCACCCGGTCGCAGTCCCGTGAACTTGATGCGGATGTCGACGTCGGGCCGGAAGCCGGCAAGCTGGATCATGCGGCGCGCCATGTCGGCGATGTTTACAGGCTCGCCCATATTCAGAACAAAGATGCGCCCTCTGGTCTCGCCGTACTTCAGCGCAAAAGATGCCGAATGCAGGATCAGCGACGACGCCTCCGGAATCGTCATGAAGTAGCGCTGCATGTCCGGGTGCGTGACGGAAACCGGGCCGCCGCTGGCGATCTGGCGCTCGAAGATCGGTATGACCGATCCGGCCGAACCCAGGACGTTGCCGAAGCGGACCGTGACGAACCGGGTATCGCTCGTCTTGTCCAGGGCCTGACAATACATCTCCGCCACGCGCTTGCTTGCGCCCATGACGTTGGTCGGATTGACGGCCTTGTCGGTCGAGACCACCACCATCGCGCGCGCTCGGCATGCCAAAGCGGCATCGGCTACGTTTCGGGTTCCCAGGACGTTGGTGTGAAGGCCTTCGAGGGGCTGCAGCTCAACGATCGGCACATGCTTGAGTGCGGCGGCGTGGACGACGATGTCGGGCTTGCACTGCGCGAAAAGCCGTTGAATGCCCGCGCGGTCGCGCACGCTGCAAAGCAGCGCCTGGATATCCACTCCCGAGTTCAGCAGCTGCTGATGGATGGTGAAAAGCAAATATTCCGAGTGGTCGACGAGAATTAGCCTGCCCACGTTGTGCTTCAGAATCTGGCGGCACAGCTCAGAACCGATCGAGCCGCCCGCGCCGGTAACCAGCACGGTTGCGCCGGCCAGCAACTCGGTCAGATCCGCATCGTCGAGTCGTGCAGGCGCGCGCGACAGCAAGTCCTCGACCTTGACGCGGCGTGGCGTAAGACGGTCGGGGCCGTTGCTCAGGTCGCGCAGGTCGGGAACGTGCAGAAGCTCGAGGTTGTGTCGCAACGACAGATCGATCAGCGCGTCGAACTTCTTGCCACCGAGGCTCGAGACCGACTTGGTCAGCACCACCGCCTGAACCCGCTTCGAGCGATTCGATAGTCGTTCGACGATGTCGTCGAGCTGGTCCAGGCCGCCGAGCACCTCGATGCCGTGAATGGTCAGCCCGACGCGCCGGGCGCGATCATCGACCAATCCCACCAACTTGTATGGAAAATCGGTGCGCTCGGACACAGCTTTCACGAACTGGCCGGCGTCGTCGCCGGCACCGATCAGCAGTACGTTGCGGCGCTCGCTATGACGCGCGCGACGCGTGGCGCGGCGATCACGCAGCAAGCGGTAGGCGATCCGCAGCGAGCTGACCATGACCACCGTGGTGAACAGGCTGATGATGAGCACCGTGCGCGGAATCTTGTCGAGGCGGGTCAGAAGGAAGGCTGAGAACGCGAAGAGCGTGACGGTGAGGAGAGAGAATTTCACGATCGCGATGAGCTCGGGCAGCGACGCATAGCGCCAGACGCCCTTGTTCAGCCGCGTCACCACATTGGCGATCGCCGCGCACACCATGAACAGCAGAGCGTGATGCAGGTACAGCAGGGGGTTGAAGTCACTGAGCCCGAGCCGCAGCGCCATCGACACGAGGAACGACGCGCCCGACATGACGATGTCGTGCACGAACGCGAGTAGTCGCAGCTGTAGCGTCCGGTTTCTCAGCGTCTCGCTGGTCGATGCTGCGGTCATGCCGAGACTTCTACTGTTCCCTTGGGCCAATTCTGCCGCCGCTTCAATCGGTCAGGTTGGAACACCGTCTAATGACAAAGCCACAGGCTATGATGCGATGCAAGATGACAGAACGAACATCAAGGCACTGTCAACAAGCGGAAATCCGTTTCCGCGCGCTCCCGCCATCGGCACCCCGCTCCGGAGGTTTGAAAAGGCTGGCGAAAATCCAGAAGTTCGTCCTGGGGAGGTGGCTACCGAAGCTCGCTCCGTAGCAAACGATCGCCATGCGGATGGTCGCATGGGTCAAGCAGAGGCCGCGCCGCTGACAGCGTGCCGGGTTGTTTACCGAACGGGGACGAATCGATATCTCGGAATGCCGTCCAGGTGGGGGAGCAAACTATGACGAGCGGGATTGGGCCAATCATGGTGACCGGCGGCGCCGGGTTCATCGGCTCGGCCGTCTGCCGTCACCTCGTACGGTCGGGCTATCGCGTGCTCAATGTCGACAAGCTCACCTACGCAGGTGATCTGCGCTCGCTGCGTGAGATCGAAGACGACACATCTTACACGTTCGTCAAGGCCGACATCTGTGACGAGCGTACGATGCGCGAGCTGATGGGTTCGCACGGCATCGAGGCGGTGATGCATCTGGCCGCCGAAAGCCACGTCGACCGCTCCATCGACGGGCCAGCGGAGTTCGTTGAGACCAACGTCGTCGGGACCGTGCGGCTGCTGAGCGCCGCGCTCGACCATTATCGTGGTCTCGACCAGGACGGGCGCCGTCGTTTCCGCTTCCACCACGTCTCGACCGACGAGGTATTCGGCGACCTACCTTTTGACAGCGGCCTGTTCGACGAGGAGAGCATCTACAAGCCGTCCTCGCCCTACTCGGCCTCGAAGGCGGCGGCCGATCACTTTGTGCGCGCCTGGCACGCCACCTATGGTTTGCCGGTCGTGCTGTCGAACTGCTCCAACAACTACGGGCCGTACCATTTTCCCGAGAAGCTGATTCCTCTCGTCATTCTCAATGCGCTCGACGGTCGCGAACTGCCCGTTTACGGCAAGGGCCTCAACGTTCGCGACTGGCTCTATGTCGAGGATCACGCCCGGGCGCTCGAGGCGGTGGCGACGCGTGGCGTGATCGGCCGCAGCTACAACATCGGCGGGCGGGCGGAGCGTCGCAACATTGACGTCGTCGAGTCGATTTGTGCCGCTCTGGACGCGGCGATGCCGCGCGCCGACGGGCGTTCCTACCGAGAGCAGGTCAAATTCGTGTCCGACCGGCCCGGTCACGATCGCCGCTATGCGATCGATCCGAGCCGCGTGGAGCGCGAACTGGGCTGGCGCGCCGAGCAGACGTTTGAGAGCGGGCTCGAACGCACTGTACGCTGGTACCTTGACAACGAATGGTGGTGGGGGCCGATCCGTGCAAAGGTCTACGGTGGCCAACGGCTGGGATCTGGCTGATGGCGGCGCCGGGATGTAAGCGCGGCGATCACTTTTTGAAGCCGAACTTTTCCATGAGTTCCTGGCGCGTGAATTCCCGCTTCTCCCCCGGACGCGGCGGCCGCATCGCAATCCACAGATAACGATCCGGCCCGATCTTCTTGAAGTAGGGTTTGTCGTAACCGACAGGGGCCGAGCGCGCCTCGAGATGGGCGAGGTACGCATCGAGGCTTTCGAACTGCTGCGAAAGCGGGGCGTGATCGGTCACCGTCTTTACCTCTGTCGCAGCCTCCGGTTGTGAGTGGCCGTCGGCCCTTCTGAGGGCATCCCGAGCCGCCGGAGAGACGTCCAGCATGAGCGCGGATGCAGCAACGATACCGAGAATGGCGATCGCTGGCACAACGCGCCGAAAGGCGCTGTTACCTAGGTAACTGACAGAACGAGAACGTCGCGACATGCCAACTTCCGTTTACCTTGTCGGAGAATCGCGATGCCGCAGAGCTTTGACGGAATTGCGGCGTTAGGCGGCCGGCAACCGGGGCGTGCCAAAGCAGAAGGCTGCGCACGCAGCTTAAGCCACTGCGCAACTGCTTGGTAAAACTATTGTTGCACGGGGCCGGTACGCCTGTTCAGCGCCGCGCCCGCATGATAGACGCGTGGTCTGACGAACCCTAGCGAGCGAGCTGCGGGCCGCCGCGCCTCGAAAGTCTTGGAGGATCTCGTGGTCGACATCCCAAACACCACTTCGACGACTGCGGAAGTGACGGTCGGCGGCACCTACACCGGAGGTCCCGGAGGCGACGCGACAATCGAGACGGTCGGCGACCACGATTGGATCCGTGTGGTGCTGGCTCCGGGCCAGGCAGTTCAGATCAATCTCACAGGCGGCACGCTGCCGGACCCTTATTTGCGTCTGCGCGATTCCAACGGCAATCTTGTCGCCGAGAACGACGACATCAATTATCCCGCCAACGTCGATTCCCAGCTCGTCTACTACAGCGAGAGCGGTGGCACGTACTATATCGACGCGGCCGGCTACGAGCCCGGCAGCAACACCGGCACCTATACGATCAGCGTGGTCGATATTCCGCTGAGCGGCCTCGATCTCGGTGACGTGCTCGATACAGGTTCCACTGTTCCAGACAACGATATCACCGTCTACTTTGCGCCTGCCGGCTGGTCGCAGTCCGAAGGCGGCGGCGTCAACATTGTTTCGGAAGGGTTCACGGCCTACGAGATTCAGCAGTTCCAACTCGCGTTCGACCTGATCGAGTTCTACACCGGCATCACATTCACGGTCGTCAACGATCCCAACGCCGACTTCCGCCTGGTGCTCGATACCAATCAGCTCGATCCCTACAACGACGCGCTTGCCTATTTCTACTTCCCCGGTGGTGGAGCACTCTCCGGGCTTGGTGTGTTCTCGGGTGTGCCGTGGCGTGCGGTCGATTCGATTTTTGATGGCGATACGGATCCCGACGGTGATCCCAATGTGCTCCTGCGCGGCGGCGACGGCTTCGCGACCATCGTGCACGAGCTGCTGCACGGACTAGGGCTCGCGCATCCGCACGATTCGGCGGGCGGATCGGACGTTCTGCTCGGCGTCACCGGTCCGTTCGGCAGCTACGGCGTCTCAAATCTCAACCAGATGATCTATACGATCATGTCTTACAACCGCGGTTGGGTGAACGGGGCGCCGGGCAGCACCGCAACCGACACTTACGGCGGCGCTGGCGGTCCGATGGCGATCGATATCGCCGTGCTGCAGCAGTATTACGGTGCGCCTGCCGCCAACACCGGCAACGACATCTATACGCTGCCCGATAGCAATGGCATCGGCACCTACTGGACCGCGATCTGGGACACCGCAGGCACGGACGAGATCCGATACGACGGGACGCGCGACACGACGATAGATCTGCGCGCGGCGACGTTGAACTACCAACCGGGTGGCGGCGGCTTCGTATCGTCGGCGTCGGGGATCGCCGGCGGCTTCACGATCGCGCAGAACGTTGTGATCGAGAACGCAACGGGCGGTTCAGGCGTCGATACCATCGTCGGCAACGATGCCAACAACGTGATCGAGGGCCGGGCAGGCGGTGATAACCTGGACGGCGGCGCCGGTACGGGCGACACCGTGAGCTATGCGTCGTCGAACACGGGTGTAACGGTAAACCTCGCGACCAATGCCGTCTCGGGAGGACATGCGGCCGGCGACACGATCGCCAACTTCGAGAATGTGATCGGTTCGGGGTTCGTCGACGTCCTGACAGGCTCCAGCGGTGCGAACAGCCTTAGCGGCCTCGCCGGAAACGATACGCTCGACGGTGGCGCAGGCGCCGATGCGCTTGATGGTGGCGCCGATATCGACACGGTGACCTATGCGTCGTCGAATGCCGGCGTGACGGTAAACCTCGGCGCAGGTACCGGCCTCGGCGGGCATGCTGCGGGCGACACGCTCGCGAACATCGAGAACGCGATTGGGTCGGGCTTCGCCGACAACCTGATCGGCTCGACCGGTGTGAACAATCTCAATGGTGGCGGCGGCGACGACACGATCGAAGGTGGTGCCGGTGGCGATACGCTCGACGGTGGCGCCGGCACGGGCGATACGGTGAGCTATGCCGGCTCCGATGCGGGCGTGACGGTAAACCTCGCCACCAATTCGGCTTCCGGCGGGCACGCCGCGGGCGACGCTATCTCGAACTTCGAGAACATCCTTGGCTCGGGGCTCGTCGACAACTTGATTGGCTCGACAGGCGACAACGTCATCGAGGGCGGCGCCGGCGGCGACACGATGAACGGCGGTCTCGGCAACGACACGCTGAGCTATGCGAGTTCCAATGCCGGCGTGACGGTCAACCTCGCCACCAATACCGCGTCCGGCGGCCATGCCACAGGCGACACCTTCTCCAACTTCGAGAACGCTCTGGGTTCGGCGCATGCCGACACGATCGACGGCTCGACCGGCGCCAATGTGCTGTCCGGTGGTGGCAGCAGCGACATCCTGCGCGGCGGCGACGGCAACGACACGCTCAATGGCGATGCCGGCAACGACTTCCTGTACGGCCAGAACGACAACGACACGCTGAACGGCGGCGAGGGCAACGACACGCTCAATGGTCAGACCGGCGCCGATACGATGACCGGTGGCAACGGCAACGACACCTACTTCATCGACAACGCCGGCGACGTCGTCAACGAGGCGATCGGCACGGGCGTCGATACCACCGACACAGTCATCACCTCGGTCAACTTCCGCCAGGACCTGATGACGTCGGCACGCGGCGTCGAGTACATCGTGGTGACCGGCACAGGTAACGTGACGATCGTTGCGATGGAGACGTTCAACGTCATCACCGGCAACTCCGGCAACAACTACATCGCCGGCTACGGCGGCAACGACACCATCGATGCCGGCGCCGGAACGGATTTCGTCTTCGGCGGCGACGGCCGCGACCTGCTGACCGGCGGCCTTGGCAACGACACGTTCTACTACTCCTTCGTGGCCGACAGCGGCGGCACTATCAATCGCCGCGACACGATCACCGACTTCGGCCAGACGGCGGGCAACGACGACGTCATCGACCTGCGCCCGCTCGATGCGGTTTCGTTCAATTCCGGCGTTCAGCAATTCACGTGGCTTGATACGGGTGCGTTCACCGGAGCTCACGGCGAGCTGCGCTACTTCTACGACGCGGTCAACAACCTGACGATCATCGAGGGCAACACCTTCGGCGACACGGCGCCCGAATTCCAACTGGCGCTGGTCGGCAACTACACGCTGACGGCTGGTGCCGCCGGCCTGGGCCATGACATCCTTATCGTGTGAGGCTGCGCTGCCGCCGATATGTGCGGCGTGGCGGTATTCGGCAGCACGATGCGATCGCTAGCGCGTCGATCACCTCATAGTGCTTGCTCAGAATCGATGAGTCTTCGATTGCATTGGCGATCTGCAGGTCCCGCCAGACCATGAGGCGCAAGGCATTTTGGATCAATTTTCCAAGTTGCCGATTGGACTTTTCATCGAGTGATAATTTCTGTTGAGGTGTTCTTGATCAAATTCCCTGATCGAAAGTAAATTCGAAATCAAATTCCGGCGCTCATGCTGCACTCCTGAGGCGAAATTGGAGATGCAGCCATGCTATTTCTGGGTACCCTTCTGAATGACACGATTGACGGCACGAACGCCGATGACACGATTATAGGCTTGTCGGGCGACGATGTGATTTCGGGTGGCGAGGGCAGCGACCTCATCATCGGCGGAGTGCTGAACGTCATTCTGAACGTCGGCACCGTGCAAGCGTCAGGTTTTGACATCGCCTCCTACGCAACCTCACCGAGCGGCGTTGCGGTCGATCTCTCTGCCGGGGAAGATCTCACGGTACAAATCTCTGGCGTCACTGTTGGATTGAGCGACGCAGTCGTTGTCAGGGGTGGAGATGGCGAAGGCGATATTCTGGTTGGCATCAGCGGTCTGCTCGGATCGGATTTTTCCGATGAAATGACGGGGAACTCGGCCGCGAACACCATTGCGGGCGGCGCCGGAGACGACATGCTCGCCGGCCTCGCAGGCGCTGATGTCCTGAATGGCGGGTCGGGAGCGGATACCGCGAGCTACGCGACATCGGAGTTTGGCGTCCAGATAAACCTCGGCGCCGGCACGGCTTTAGGTGGGGACGCCGAAGGCGATACGCTCACTTCCATCGAGAATCTCATCGGCTCGAGTCTCGGCGACGTATTGCATGGCGATGGCAGTGACAACGTGCTGTCGGGCAGAGCAGGCGATGATGATATGCGGGGTGAGGCGGGGGCCGATACGCTCGACGGCGGGGATGGAGCCGACACCCTGGCAGGTGGTGACGGTGTCGATTTGATTTACGGTGGCAACGGCAACGACACCCTCAACGGCGACAACGGCAACGACTTCCTCTACGGCCAGAACGACAACGACACGCTGAACGGCGGCGGTGGCAACGACACGCTGAATGGTCAGGCGGGCGCCGACATCATGACGGGCGGTCTGGGCAACGACACCTACTTCCTCGACAGCGTCGGCGACATCGTAAACGAGGCGATCGGAGAGGGCACCGACAGCGTCGTGACGTCGGTCAGCTTCCGCCAGGATGTCATGACGTCGGCGCGCGGCGTCGAGTACATCACGGCGACCGGGACGGGCAACATCACCATCATCGGCATGGAAACGTTCAACGGAATCACGGGCAACTCGGGCAATAACTACATCGCTGGCTATGGCGGCAACGACACCATCGATGCCGGCGCCGGAACGGATTTCGTCTACGGTGGTGACGGTCGCGACCTGCTCACCGGCGGCACCGGTGACGACACGTTCTATTACAACTTCGTTGCCGAAAGCGGTGGCACGGTAAACCGCCGCGACACGATCACCGACTTCGGCCAGACCGCGGGCAATGACGACGTCATCGATCTGCGCGCCCTCGATGCGATCTCGTTCAATTCCGGCGTGCAGCACTTCAACTGGCTCGATACGGGTGCGTTTACCGGAGCGCTCGGTGAGCTGCGCTACTTCTACGACGCGGTCAACAACCTGACGATCATCGAGGGCAACACCTTCGGCGACACCGCGCCCGAATTCCAGCTGGCGCTGCAGGGCAACTACGCACTCACCGCCGGTGCCGCCGGCCTCGGCCACGACATCCTTATTGCGTGAGGCTGCGCCGACGCCTGTTCGGCGTGCTACCAACTGGGTTGGCGCGGTGGCTCTGGTCGTCGCGTTCCTATGCGCTGATGCCACTCTTAAAACATTGAAGACAAAACAATGGGCATCAACTTGAAATGGTTCGCATTAGTTTCCGCTTGGCATCAACCAATCCGCTATGCACAGCCGCTTGATAATTGAAGAATGATTTAAGTCGTGCAATCAATATCGTCGTTTGGAGTTCGCTGGCACGGCATTTCGACGCCAGCCATGCGACCGCCGCGCGGAACCGGCGACCTCCCCTTCTAGACCACCGGGGGCCGGCCGATCATCATACCGCTGTAGCCCGGCTCCAATACCGTCGCATCATCACCGGCCAAGTCATAATCGTCTCATGTGCAGGAGTAAGCGATCATGGCACTGTTCTGGGCAGGAACGAACCTCACCGGTGGCGCCACAGACGACTTCATCTTCGGTCATCCCGGGTTCGGGCCCAACCACACTTTCGACGGCGCCGGCGGCGACGACCTGATCTATGGCGATTTCGATTACTTCGCGACGCTCGGTGGAACCAACGCCGCGACTGCTGCCAACATTACGGGCAATACGTTGCTCTGGAGCACCTACTTCAACGCGGACATCGGCAACTCGACGACGGTGCCGCACACGTCGCTCTATATCGAGCCGGGCGCCGGCAACACCGTCTGGTACTCCGTAACTGTCGCGGCCGGCGCCACCATCACGCTCGATGTCGATTATGGCAGTCACTTGATCGGCGGCGTGACCGATACGATGGTGCGCATCGTGGGCCCCGATGGTGTAACGCAACTGGCCGTCAACGACGATGCGTTGAATACCCTAGGTGGCCTCGGCAGCACTTCGGGCCTGGATCATACCTGGAGTATACCTTCGCTGCCGCCGGCACCTACTTCATCGAGGTCGGGGAGTTCCCTGGCGTCGGCACCTTCGAAGGTGGCGAGACGTTGATCCTCAACGTCTCGCTGACCGGGCAGACCGTCACCAACGACAGTCCCGTGAGCGGTGCTGACACGATCAACGGAGGTGACGGCAACGACACCCTCCACGGTGGCGAAGGCATCGACACGATCAATGGTGGCAATGACGACGACACCATTGTCGATCGCTATTCGAATACGGTGAACGGTGGCGCCGGCAACGACCTCATCGTCAATGTGTATATTGCGGGCGGCACATGGGACGGCGGCACCGGCACGGACACGCTCGACATCTCGCTGGATCTGTTCAGCGGAGAGACCTACGACCTGTCGGGAGCCTCGTTCGTCATGTTCGGAGCGACGTTCCTCAATTTCGAGAACGTGATTGATAACGAAGGCGGCAACACGATCATCGGCAGCGATGGAGTTAACGTTCTGACGCCCAACGGGGGCGACGACACCGTCGACGCACGCGGCGGGAACGACACGATCATCGACACCGACGGCGTGAACGGCGATAGCTACAATGGTGGAGATGGCACCGACACGCTCAATTATTCCGGTGCGACGATAGCCAACGGCACCGAGTACAATTTCCTTACGGGCACGATCACAAGCGGTGCCAGCTCCGAGACGATCTCCAACATTGAAATTCTTATCGCAACGGGTGCCGACGAGATCATCCGCTCCGACGGAACGGGCGAGTATTATGCAGGTGGTGGCAATGACATCGTCTATGCCGGATGGGGACTGCCCGAGACCCTCGACGGCGGCAGTGGCACCGACACGCTCGACACGACGGCGTTTATTGGAAACTACGTCGTCAACCTGACGACCGGACTGACAAACTATTTGAACGAAAGCTTCAGCAACTTTGAGAACCTGATCTCTGGCCCTGGATCTGACACGCTGACGGGAACGTCGGGCGACAACGTCATTGAGGGCGGCGCCGGCGCCGACTTGATGGACGGCGGTCTCGGCAACGACACGCTGAGCTATGCGGGTTCCAATGCCGGCGTGACGGTCAACCTCGCCGCCAATACCGCGTCCGGCGGCCATGCCACAGGCGACACCTTCTCCAACTTCGAGAACGCTCTGGGTTCGGCGCATGCCGACACGATCGACGGCTCGACCGGCGCCAATGTGCTGTCCGGTGGTGGCAGCAGCGACATCCTGCGCGGCGGCGACGGCAACGACACGCTCAATGGCGATGCCGGCAATGACTTCCTGTACGGCCAGAACGACAACGACACGCTGAACGGCGGCGAGGGCAACGACACGCTCAATGGTCAGACCGGCGCCGACACGATGACCGGTGGCAACGGCAATGACACGTACTTCCTCGACAACGCCGGCGACGTCGTCAACGAGGCAATCGGCACGGGCGTCGATACCACCGACACAGTCATCACCTCGGTCAACTTCCGCCAGGACCTGATGACGTCAGCTCTTGGTGTCGAGTACATCGTCGTCACCGGCACAGGCAACGTGACGATCGTTGCGATGGAGACGTTCAACGTCATCACGGGCAACTCGGGCAACAACTACATCGCGGGCTACGGCGGCAACGACACCATCGATGCCGGCGCCGGAACGGATTTCGTCTTCGGCGGTGACGGCCGCGACCTGCTGACCGGCGGCCTTGGCAACGACACGTTCTACTACTCCTTCGTGGCCGATAGCGGCGGTACGATCAATCGCCGCGACACGATCACCGACTTCGGCCAGGTGGTGGGCAACGATGACGTTATCGATCTGCGGGCGCTCGATGCCATATCGTTCAATTCCGGCCTGCAGCACTTCACGTTCATCGGCACAGCGGCATTCAGCGGCGCACTGGGCCAGTTGAGGTACTTCTACGACGCGGTGAACAACCTGACGATCATCGAGGGCAACACCTTCGGCGACACCGCGCCCGAGTTCCAGCTGGCGCTGGTCGGTAACTACACGCTGACCGCCGGTGCCGCCGGCCTAGGCCATGACATCCTTATTGTGTGAGGCTGGGCTACGACGTTCCGCCGCCCGCGCAGCGGATTGACGGCTTGCTGCGGCATGACGGCTGCTTGAACGTGCGACCATGCCGTGGCGGACCGGCCATAGGCGGTAGAGTCTGCTTGCCAAAACACCAAACACGGCAGTTTGGCCGGGCCGCCGGCATCCGGCGGTAGCCGCCCTAGTATGCCCTGTTACGCGGGTGACAACGCGCCGGCTCGAGGAGCGGTATTGTTCCCTTCGAGACAGCAGCCGGTCGCATCGAACCTCCCGTGGCACCTGCGCGACCAAGTGAGCGGCTCGTCGCAATGTCGAGACCTCCAACCGCGCAACGTCGCAAGCGAGAAGATCATGTCTGGACCCAACGCTCTTGAGACCTACCTGTGGACGCTCGTGAACCTCGAGCGCGCCGCCAACGGCCTGGCACCTCTGGCCTACAATACGTTGCTCGATGATGCTGCCGGCAACCACAACAACTGGATGCTGGCCAACAACACATTCTCCCACACGGGTGTCAACAACTCGGATCCGGGTACGCGTATCGTCAACGCCGGCTACAACTTTACCGGCGGCGGTGCTTGGGCCGAGAACATTGCCTGGGTGACACAGGGCGGCGCGCCGGGTTTCGCGGATGAAGTGCTACAGCTCCATACCAACTGGATGAACAGCGCCGGCCACCGCGCCAACATCCTCGATCCGAACCTGCGCGAGATTGGCGTTGGCCTCGGCGGAGGATCATTCCAGGGTAGCCTCGCCGCCTATGTGGGCACCGAAGTGTTCGGCACCGACTACGCTGACGGTCCCTTCCTGCTCGGCTTTGCCATTGACGATCTCGACAACGATGACCGTTACGATCCCGGCGAGGGCCTCGCGGGAATTACGGTCACCGCGGTTTCGAACACAGGCACGACAATTTCGACGACGACGTGGGAGGGGGGCGCCTACAGCCTGGATCTGGCCGCCGGAACTTGGACAGTGACCTTCTCTGGAAGCGGCATCGTGACGGAGAGTTTCACCGTCACGCTCGGCGCGGTGAACTTCCAGCTAAATCTCATCGATCCTGCGCACGACAGCAACATCTATGGCACCGAAGCTGGTGAGACGCTGAACGGAACTTCTGCGTCGGACAGCATCTTTGGCTATGGCGGCGCCGATACGATCAATGGCCTGGGAGATAATGATTTCCTGTACGGCGGCAATGGTAACGACACGCTCAATGGCGATGCTGGCAACGACTTCCTCTACGGCCAGAACGACAACGACACGCTGAATGGCGGCGAGGGCAACGACACGCTCAACGGTCAGGCTGGCGCCGACATCATGACCGGCGGCAACGGCAATGACACGTACTTCATCGACAACGTGGGTGACATCGTCAACGAGCCAATCGGCACGGGCGTCGATACCACCGACACAGTCATCACCTCGGTCAACTTCCGCCAGGATATCATGACGTCGGCACGCGGTGTCGAGTACATCACGGCGACCGGGACGGGCAACATCACCATCATCGGCATGGAGACGTTCAACGTCATCACGGGCAACTCGGGCAATAACTACATCGCGGGCTACGGTGGCAACGACACCATCAATGCCGGTGCCGGAACGGATTTCGTGTTCGGCGGCGACGGTCGCGACCTGCTGACTGGCGGCCTTGGCAACGACACGTTCTACTACTCCTTCGTCGCCGACAGCGGTGGCACGGTAAACCGCCGCGACACGATCACCGACTTCGGCCAGACCGCGGGCAATGACGACGTCATCGATCTGCGCGCCCTCGATGCGATCTCGTTCAATTCCGGGGTGCAGCATTTCAACTGGCTCGATACGGGTGCGTTTACCGGAGCGCTCGGTGAGCTGCGCTACTTCTACGACGCGGTCAACAACCTGACGATCATCGAGGGCAATACCTTCGGTGACACCGCGCCCGAGTTCCAGCTGGCGCTGCAGGGCAACTACGCACTCACCGCCGGTGCCGCCGGCTTCGGCCACGACATCCTCATTGCGTGAGCTGGGCCAGCCGGTGCGCTTCGCGCGCGTGACTTTCGATTGAGCAGTCGCGCACCGGCGAACAATGCGTCTATTGTTGAAGAACAACTAAAAACGTGCCACGAATACGGATGAATACATCATCCTGGCGCCGCTAAAATTGTGAAATTCGTACGGGCGAGGGGCTGTCACAAGATCGTATCCGCTTTTCGCATCGCAGCGTCCAGGCGTCGCTTGTTTTGATCAATGCATGGAGTATGGTCTCATGCCGCTTGTCATCAACGAAGTGGACTACGATCAGCCGGGCGCGGACGGCGCCTCGTTTATCGAAATCTATAATTCGGGAACGACAGCCGTCTCGCTGGCCGGCATCTACGTCGTTCTGGTGAACGGCAGCAACAACTTGCCCTACCTCAGCATCGAACTGTCCAGCGGCGGTGCATCGGTACTGGGGCCGGGTGAATATTTCGTCATTTGCAACGCAACCGTGGTTGTTGCTGCTGGCGCGCAAGCCATCATCGTTGCCGATGATTTCATCCAGAACGGGGCGCCCGATGGCATCGCATTGGTCGACACCAACACCTCGACACTTATAGATTCGCTCAGCTACGAGGGCTCCATTGTAGCCGACCTCACCTCTTTGGGCCTGGGTTCGTCTGTTAATCTGGTCAACGGTACAGCCACCACGGCGGCTGACGAGAATGCCAACGACGTCTCGCTTATCCGTTCGCCGAATGGACGCGATACAAACAACGATGCCTCCGATTGGTCGGTATCGTTCTCCATAACTCCCGGGTCTTCGAATACGCCGCAGGCCGACATCTTCACTGCCGCGGCCAACGTCGTCGACCTGAATCTATTCGACCTCTCTCTTTACGATTTCGATCAGGTGACCGACGCGCTCGGCGGTGGTGACGAGGTCACCCTGAGCTCCACCCAATTTGTCGGTGTGGCTTTCCATGGCGGCGC
>JBFWNY010000041.1:0-29927 GCA_050250815.1 Hyphomicrobiaceae bacterium | reverse complement strand
CTGGGTCGTCTCCTGGTGGCGGATGGCCGGGGGCTGTTCAGTCTAGCCTGCTCCGGCCGGTGCCACCGTTTAGAGGGCTGTTACTTCTCGTTCAACCGCTGCTTCTCACGGTCGGGACTCGCCGCCCATCCCCTTCTCCGGGACGTTGACCCCATGCAGCCCATCTTCTAGGGTCCGCGCCGCCGTGTCGGGCCGGCGCAGGGCGACGGCTGGTCCTCCCGCAACGCCGCCTTTACGCGGTGACCGGCGTCGATCGTATCGGAGACATCATGAGCGACAGCGCGACGACGTCACCGCCTCCCTGGACAGAGGTCGCCACTACCGCGCGCCTCGTGCTGGCCGATGGCACGGTGATCGCGGGGCAGGGTCTGGGCGCGGTGGGACGGGCGGTGGGCGAGGTTTGCTTCAACACCGCCATGACCGGCTATCAGGAGATCCTGACCGATCCCTCCTATGCCGGCCAGATCGTCACGTTCACTTTTCCCCATGTCGGAAACGTCGGTACCAACGCGGAGGATACCGAGACCTCTAATCTCGCCGCCCGGTCGGGCGTGCGCGGCACTGTACTGAGGGCTCCGATCACCGCGCCGTCGAACTACCGGGCGTTGGAGCACTTCGACCGCTGGCTGAAGGCACGTGGCATCATCGGCATCGCCGGTGTCGATACGCGCGCGCTCACCGCGTTGATCCGCGAGAAGGGCATGCCTAACGCGGTCATCGCGCATGCCCCCGACGGCCGTTTCGACATGGATACCCTGCACAAGGAGGCCCGCGCCTGGCCGGGCCTGCTGGGACTAGACCTGGTGCCGGAGGTGACGGCCGGGCAGTCCTACACGTGGGACGAGACACGCTGGGTCTGGGGGCAGGGCTACGGTCGCCAGGCCGCGCCGCAGTTCCACGTTGTCGCACTCGACTACGGCCTCAAGCGCAATATCCTGCGATGCCTCGCATCGGCGGGCTGCCGTGTCACGATCGTCCCCGCCACGACCTCGGCCGAGGACGTGCTCGCGCGCAAGCCCGACGGCATATTCCTGTCCAACGGACCGGGCGATCCGGCGGCCACGGGCGACTACGCTGTGCCCGAGATCCGCAAGCTCGTCGACAGCGGACTGCCGGTGTTCGGCATCTGCCTGGGTCACCAGATGCTGGCGCTGGCGCTTGGCGGGCGCACACGCAAGATGCACCAGGGGCATCACGGCGCGAACCATCCGGTCAAGGATTTCACCACCGGCAAGGTGGAGATCGTATCGATGAACCACGGCTTCACCGTGGACCGCGAGACGCTGCCCGCAGGGGTCGAGGAGACTCACGTTTCGCTGTTCGACGGCACCAACTGTGGCATCCGGTTGACCGGCCGGCCCGTATTCTCCGTGCAGCATCATCCCGAGGCGTCGCCGGGGCCGCAGGACAGCCACTATCTGTTCCAACGCTTCGCCAACATGATGCGCCAGGTTAAGGGCGTGCCGGCCGAACCCGAGCGCTGAGTTCTGGTGCCGGCCGGATGTGAGTGGGGGCAGGAGGGTTGTTTTCGGTGCGTGTGGCCGTTGCCCGGGTGTTGACGCTAGCGCTTGTGCTCATCGGTATTTCGGCCGGGATGGGGAGCGGGCCGACCCGCGCCGACAACCGCGACGTGCCGCCGTGGCCATCGCCGTGGCGGGCCGCGACGCTGCGGGATCATACGCTCACTGGCAAGATCTGGTCGCGCGCCGCCGGCGGGGTTGTGACGCCCCAGGCCTACGGTACGGCGCTCGCCAAGTCGCGCTTCGTGCTGCTGGGCGAAGTGCACGACAACCCCGACCATCACCGCCTGCAGGCCTGGGCCATCCACGCCATATCGAAGCTGCGCGGCGCGAGGATCGCCGAAGGGGCGCCGCAGGCTCATGTCGTAGCGCTCGAAATGCTGAGCGCCGACGACAAAGAGGCGCTCGACCGGTTCTACGGACGCAACGCCAGGGTGCCGCGGCCGCGCACGGCGGAGGACTTCGGTCGCCTGCTCAAGTGGGACAAGCTCGGTTGGCCGGACTACGCCATGTACCAGCCGATCATTGCGCAGGCCCTCAGCAATTTTCTTGTGATTTCTCCCGCCAACCCGGCGCGCGCCGAAACGCGTGCGGTAGCCAAGGACGGCTGGAGCGCGCTCCCCGGTGGCGAGGCGAAGCGTCTCGGGCTCGAAGCCGACTTAGGCAAGGCGAATGCCGACGCGCTCGCCACGGAGATCGCCGAAGGACATTGTGGGCTGCTGCCGGCATCGAGCCTGCCGGCCATGAGCCGCGTCCAGCGCCTGCGCGATGCGCGAATGGCCGATGCGCTTCTGGTTGCGGGCGAATGGAAGGGTGGCATCCTGATCGCGGGCAACGGCCACGTGCGGCGCGACCGCGCTGTGCCGTGGTACATGCAGGAGCGAGGCATCGCCGACGGCGAGATCACCGCGGTCATGCATGTCGAGGTGAGTGAGGGCGAAACGGACCCGACTGCCTACCTGGGCAAACTGGGTGGCGAAGGACCGGTTGCCGATTTCGTCGTGTTCACGCCGCGCACGGAGCGGCCCGATCCTTGCGAGACCATGCGCGAACACATGTCGAAGATGAAGAAGCAAGGGTGATCCGGCCAGCATCGATGGTCAGGACAACGCGCCAATATCGAGAAATGCGAGGAAACATGGAGCGTCCGTCACGGGTTGTGAGTTCGGTCTGGGGATGCGTGCTGCTTGCCCTGCCGATCGCGGCTCCCGCCGCAGCCCAGGATTGCCGCGGCGAGGTCGAAGCCGCTTTCGTCAAGCAGCGCGCCGGCAAAAGCTACCGCTTCACTGCGGTCAGTCCATCGCCGCAGGGCGAGACGCGCATGACGATAGACTACCAGATGCCCGACCGGATGTATCAGAAGGTCGAGGCGCCCGGCCATCCTGCTCCTGTCGAGACGATCGCCATCGCCAAATGGGCCTGGGGCACGATGGGTGGCGGCTGGGAGGAACTCCAGCCGCAATTCGCGCAGTCGATCACCTCGCACGTGCACAGCACTCTGGTCGCTCCGCCGCCGGTCACTGCGAGCTTCGCCTGCTTGGGCAAGGTGGTGGTGGACGGCACGGAACTCCTCGGCTATCGCACCCTTGTGCCGGGTGGTCCAGGACCAGCGGGCGGTCCGCCGATCTCGCGCACGATCTACATCGATCCGGCATCGGGCCTGCCGGTGCGCAATACCGTGGCCGAGGAGGGATCGGGCGCTGCGCCGATCTTCGACGCCCGATATTCCTATCCGGCAGACATCGCCATCGAAGCTCCGATCGGCGGTCCGGCGACGCGCGCGAGATGACATTCATGCGACAAGGCGAACGCCACGGGAGAGTTGGAATGACGATGCGACGCGCGGAACGGTCCGTGGGGGCAATCGCAGCCTTGGGCGCTGCGCTTGCCTTGGCGTTGGCTCCACAGGCGGCCGCTGCTGCTGACGACTGCGATGCGCAGGTGGCCGATGCGTTCGCCAAGCAGCGCGCGTCAAGCGCCTTCCGCATGAAGACGACGATGATCGACCATCGCGGCGTCGTGCACATGACGGTGGATTACCAACTGCCCGACCGCATGCACCAGACCGTCAAGGCGGTGACCGAACCGGCGGCGACCGAGACGATCCTGGTGGGCACGCGCGCCTGGGTTTCGACCGGCGCCGGGCAGTGGCAGGCCCTGCCTGTGGAAGATGCGGAGGACATCGCCAAGCAGGTGCGGGAAGCAGTGGTCGAGGCTCCCAAGGCGCCTCCGAAGTATCGCTGCCTTGGCGCCACGCAGGTGGAAGGCCGCGCGCTCACCGGGTTCGAGGCGATCCCGGAGAAGAATGCGCCGAGCGGCGGTCCGGTGACCAATCTCTATGTCGATCCGACGACCGGGCTGCCGGCGCGCACGACCGTCGCCGCCCAGTCTCGTCGCGACCGTCCATTCTTCAAGCAGGACTTCAGCTACCCGCAGGACATCAAGGTCGAGCCGCCCGAACAGGCGAAGTAGCAGCCGGGCCCGAACGCTCTCATGCCGCGATTACTCCGCGGCAGTGCGGATTGCCGCCGGAGTTCCAGGCAGCAGTTCCATGGCGGTATCGAGTGCTGCTTTGCGGATGTCCTCCGCCAAGCGGTTGTCGGCGACCGTACTCGCCAGCGTCATTCCGCCAACGCAGATGGCGGCCAGCGCAAGCGATTTACGCCGCGCATCTTCGTCGTCGTTGCCCAGTCCGCGCTCGAACAGCCGGGCCATGGCGAGCAGCACGTTCTGGTAGGCCTCGCGCACGGTGACGCTTGCCCGCGCGACGTCGGAGGGGAGCGCGAACAGCGCACAATGTTCGTCCGTCGCGCTCAAATGCTCGCGCGACAGGTAGGCCTGGATCAGCCCGCGCATCAGTCCGTCCCGCGATTGGTCAGGACACGACGGGCGGCCCGTAATGCGCTCGACGGGATTACACGTCAACGCGAACGATATGGCCTCGGCGTAGAGTTCGTCCTTCGTTTTGAAGTGGTGGTAGAAGCCGCCGCGCGTGAGCCCGGCGCCAGCCATGATCTCGTCGATGGATACCTCGGTGAAGCCGCGCCGGTTGAACAGGTGCCTGGCGCTCTCCACGATCCTGCGCCGCGTCTCGGCGGAATGGTCAGCGGCATACGGCATGGCGGGTCTCCTCGTGACGGTCCCTCCGGGCGAGACTAGCAGGGCGCAGAATATGTTCTTGAACATATTGTGCGGCGAGGCACCGTCCTGACCGGCCGGCGGGAAACCGTCACCGGAACATGGAGCCGATGCTATGCAACTCTACTATTTCGAGACCCCCAACCCACGGAAGCCTTGCGCGGTCGCCGCGCATCTCAACCTGCCTGTCGAGTACGTGCGGGTCGATCTCACCCGCGGTGAACAGAAGCGTGCGGAGTTTCTGGCCGTCAATCCGAACGGCCGCGTGCCCGCGCTGCGCGACGGGGACGTGCGGCTGTGGGAATCACATGCAATCATGATCTATCTGGCCCAGAAGGCCGGATCGGACCTCTGGCCCTCCGAGCCGGCTACCCAGGTGGACGTCGTTCGCTGGCTGCAGTGGGACACGGCACACTTCTCCCGGCACGCCGGTAGGCTGTTCTGGGAGAACCACGTCAAGCGAGCTTTCGGGCTGGGCGAGACCAATGCCGCGGAGGTGGCCGACGCCCTGGGCTATTTCAGGCAATTCGCGAGTGTTCTCGACGGTCATCTCGACGGACGAGCCTGGCTCGTCGGCGATCGACTGACGGTGGCCGATTTTGCGGTCGCATCCTTCCTGCCGACTGCTGCCGAGGCCCGACTTCCGCTTGCTGATTTCCCACAAATCGTCCGCTGGCACGAGCGCATGATGACGCTGCCGGCCTGGCGCGATCCCTGGCCGGCCGCGCGCAAGGCGGCATGACAATGCGGTGACACACCCACAACAGTGGTCCGCCGTGATGCCGGATGGCTCCCGGCGGACCTGTTGGCGCCTCCTGCGGCACCGGCAAGGCTATAGCCAAACACGCGCCGAGGCTCTAGAAGACGCCCCCGACATGCCGAAAAGAGAAGACATCAAGTCCATCCTCATCATCGGGGCCGGGCCGATCATCATCGGACAGGCCTGCGAGTTCGATTATTCGGGGACGCAGGCCTGCAAGGCGCTGAAGGCCGAGGGCTATCGCATCGTCCTGGTCAACTCCAATCCGGCGACCATCATGACCGACCCGGAGGTGGCGGACGCCACCTACGTGGAGCCGATCACGCCGGAGGTGGTGGCCAAGATCATCGCCAGGGAGCGCGCGGAACGCCCTGACGACAAGCTCGTCGTGCTGCCGACGATGGGCGGCCAGACGGCGCTCAATACCGCTCTGGCCCTGGCTCGCGACGGCACGCTCGACGCGTATGACGTCGAGCTGATCGGTGCCAACGCCGCGGCAATCGACATGGCCGAGGACCGCAAGCTGTTCCGCGAGGCGATGGACCGGATCGGCCTGGAGTCCCCGCGCGCGGCAATCGCATCCTCGCCTGAGAAGCGCGACGGGCAGGGCCGCATCGTCGGCTACGACCGAGAGGCCGGCTACATCGAGGCCATCCGCCAGCTCGACAAGGTCGGGCTGCCGGCCATCATACGCCCGGCCTTCACGCTCGGCGGTACGGGCGGCGGCGTCGCCTACAACCGTGAGGAGTTCGAGGCAATCGTGCGCTCCGGCCTCGATGCGTCTCCTGTCGGCCAGATTCTGATCGACGAGAGCCTGCTCGGCTGGAAGGAATACGAGATGGAGGTGGTCCGCGACCGCGCGGACAACTGCATCATCGTCTGCTCGATCGAGAACGTCGATCCAATGGGCGTGCATACTGGCGATTCCATTACGGTGGCGCCCGCCCTCACGCTCACCGACAAGGAATACCAGGTGATGCGCGATGCCTCGATCGCGGTACTGCGCGAGATCGGCGTCGAGACGGGCGGCTCCAACGTGCAGTTCGCCGTCGACCCGGCAAGCGGCCGGCTCGTCGTCATCGAGATGAACCCCCGCGTGTCGCGCTCATCCGCACTCGCCTCCAAGGCGACGGGTTTCCCCATTGCCAAGGTCGCGGCCCGCCTGGCCGTCGGCTACACCCTCGACGAACTCGAAAACGACATCACCGGCGGCGCGACGCCGGCATCCTTCGAGCCCACCATCGACTACGTTGTCACCAAGATCCCGCGCTTCGCCTTCGAGAAGTTTCCCGGCGCCGATCCGACGTTGACCACGGCCATGAAGTCGGTGGGCGAGGTGATGGCCATCGGACGGACGTTCGCTGAAAGCCTGCAGAAGGCGCTGCGCTCGATGGAGACGGGCCTCACCGGCCTCGACGACGTGACGCTGGAGGGGCTGGGGCAGGGCGACGACAAGAACGTCATCCGCGCGGCGCTCGCCCGGCCGGCGCCAGACCGGCTGCTGAAGGTCGCGCAAGTCATGAGGCTCGGTGTCGATCACGATCAGATCCATGCCTCGTGCCGTATTGATCCGTGGTTCCTGGAGCGGCTGCAGGAGATCATCGACGCGGAAGCGCGCGTGAAGGCACATGGCCTGCCACCCGACGCCGTCAACATGCGGGCGCTGAAGGCGATGGGCTTCTCGGACGCGCGGCTCGCAAAGCTTGCATCCACGCCCGAGCGTGCGCTGAGCGATGGCGACGTGCGGGCCCACCGTCTCAGCTTGGACATGCGGCCCGTGTTCAAGCGCATCGACACGTGCGCGGCCGAGTTCGCTTCGCCCACGGCCTATATGTACTCGACCTACGAGACCGGGCTCGTCGGCGCGCCTATGTCGGAGGCGCGGCCTTCCGACCGGCCAAAGATCGTCATTCTCGGCGGCGGACCCAACCGCATCGGCCAGGGTATCGAGTTCGACTACTGCTGCTGCCACGCCTGCTTTGCGCTCACCAAGGCCGGCTTCGAGACCATCATGGTCAACTGCAATCCGGAGACGGTCTCGACCGACTACGACACTTCCGACCGGCTCTATTTCGAGCCGCTGACGGCCGAGGACGTGCTCGAGATCATCGATGCAGAGCGCGAGAGCGGTGACCTCAAGGGCGTCATCGTGCAGTTCGGCGGCCAGACGCCGCTCAAGCTCGCACAGCCTCTGGAGGAGGCCGGCGTGCCGATCCTGGGCACGTCGCCTGACGCTATCGACCTCGCCGAGGACCGCGACCGCTTCAAGGACCTGATCGACCGTCTTGGCCTCAAGCAGCCGCGCAGCGGCATCGCGCGGTCGCCGGGCGAAGCTCGGGCCGTCGCCGATACAATCGGCTATCCGATCGTCATCCGGCCGTCGTTCGTTCTGGGCGGGCGCGCCATGGAGATCGTCCATGACGGCGCCGAGGTCGATCGCTACATCGGGCGGCTGTCCGCCACGCTCGACCGGCCCTCGGAACTGGTCGTCTCGGCGCGCCGCCCGCTGCTCATAGATAGCTACCTGACCGACGCGGTCGAGGTGGACGTCGACGTCCTGAGCGACGGCGGCGACGTGTTCGTCGCCGGCGTCATGGAGCACATCGAGGAGGCAGGCATCCATTCTGGCGACAGTGCCTGCTCGCTGCCGCCGCATTCGCTGTCTGCCGCACTGGTGGAGGAACTGGGCGCGCAGGCGAAGAAGCTCGCGCTGGCGCTCAACGTCGTTGGACTGATGAATGTTCAGTTCGCCATCAAGGACGGCGAGGTGTTCATCCTGGAGGTCAACCCGCGCGCCTCGCGCACCGTGCCGTTCGTGGCCAAGGTGATCGGAAAGCCGGTTGCCTCCATTGCGTCACGCGTGATGGCCGGAGAAGCGCTTGCCTCGTTCGGCCTCAAGCCTGTGCGTCTGGACCATATCGCCGTCAAGGAGGCCGTGTTCCCGTTCGCGCGCTTCCCAGGCGTCGATCCAGTGCTGGGGCCTGAGATGCGGTCGACCGGCGAGGTGATGGGTATCGACCGCGATTTCGCGATGGCATTCGGCAAGAGCCAGATCGGGGCCGGTCAGCCGCTGCCGATGGTGGGAACGGTGTTCATTTCGGTCAAAGAGGCGGACAAGGCGCGAATCCTTGCTCCGGCCCGCGATCTTCTCGAAATGGGTTACCGACTCGTTGCGACCCGCGGCACGGCGCGCCATCTTAATGAAAACGGCGTTCAGTGTGCCGTCGTCAACAAGGTTCTGGAAGGCCGCCCGCACGTCGTGGACGCCATGAAGAACGGCGAAATCCAGCTTGTTTTCAATACGACAGAGGGTGCCAAGGCTTTGGCAGACAGCAAGGATATCCGGCGCACTGCCTTGCTTCACCATATTCCCTACTATACAACCCTGGCCGGCGCCGTAGCGGTCACCCGTGCCATCAAGGCCCTCAAGGCCGGCATCCTGGAAGTTGCGCCATTGCAGAGCTACACCAGCCGCATATCATGATCCTCCGGCCCCGCCGGGCGACCGCCCGGGCAAGGGTCCTCCACGAACCAAGTGCTCAGTCCTAAAACGAGGCCCCTGCATCCCAGCAGGGCCCACTGGGAGACGTTAGCGATGGCCATGGAACGCGTGCCCATGACGACGGCGGGATACCAGCAGCTGGAAAGCGAGCTCCATCGCCTGAAGTCGCAAGAGCGCCCGCGCATCATCCAGGCGATCTCGGAAGCGCGTGCCCACGGCGATCTGTCCGAGAATGCCGAATATCATTCGGCCAAGGAGGCGCAGGGCCTCAACGAGGCCAAGGTTGCCGACCTCGAGGATAAGCTGTCGCGTGCCGAGGTGGTCGATCCCAAGGCGATGTCCGGACACACCGTCAAATTCGGCGCAACCGTCACGCTGGTCGACGAGGACACCGACGAGAAGGTGAAGTACCAGATCGTCGGCGACTTCGAGGCCAACCTCAAGGACGGCAAGATCTCGATCTCTTCGCCCATCGCGCGCGCGCTGATCGGCAAGTCCAAGGGCGAGGCGGCGGAGGTGACGACGCCCAAGGGGACGCGCTTCTTCGAGGTGCTCAAGGTCGAGTGGAAATAGTCTCCAAGTCTTAGGTCAGGTTCCTGGAGATTACTGGCATGCTGGAGTTGCGCCCCAACTGCGAGTGCTGCGGCAAGGACCTGCCGCCCGAGGCCGACGATGCTGTCATCTGCTCGTTCGAGTGCACCTTCTGCCGTGCATGCGCCGAGCAGCGGCTGCCGGGCGGGGCATGTCCCAACTGCGGCGGCGAACTCGTTACCCGGCCGAAGCGCCCGGCGGGCAAGCTAGCCCGTTCCCCGGCCTCGACGGTGCGGCTGGTGAAGCCGCATGCCGGCTGCGCCTCGACCTAGGCCGATTGCGAGCCGCCGCCTGACCTATTTCTCGCCCAGCCGCTCCAGCGCTTCCTTTGCCGACTCGTGGTCGGGAGCCAATTTCAGCACCCGCCGGATGTCAGCGACGGCTTTCGCCTTTTCACCGAGGTCCTCGTAGGCGAGCCCGCGCACGAAGTATGACAAGGGATTGTCCGGGTCCAGCTTCACGGCCCGTTCGGCATCGCGCAGGGCCTCTTTCGGCTTCTTCAACTGGCTATACGCCGCTGAACGGGATGCGTAGTAGTCGACGTGTTCTCCGAGCGAGAGCGCTTTCGTGAAGTCGGCGACCGCCTGCTCGGCACGATTCGCTGCGAGATGTGTCTCACCCCGATTGTAGTAGGCGCTCGCGAAGGTGGGGTCGAGACGGATCGCCTTATCGAAGTCCGCTATTGCTCCCTCTTGGTCTTCCCTGTCGCGCAGTATCATGCCTCGACTGTTTAATGCGAAGACGTGCCGTGGATTGAACGTGAGCGCCTGCGTATGGTCGGCCAGCGCCTCGTCTTCTTTTCCGACAGTGTCATAACACCGCCCCCGGTTGTGGTGGATGTCGGCCAGCTTCGCGGGTGTGTCCTTCATATTGCGCGGCAGCAGAGAGAGCGCCCTGTCATAATCGGCGATGGCTTTCTCCGGTTCGTCGCGGTCTTGATAGCCGTTGCCTCGGTTGTAGTAGGCGGTCGCCATGTCGAGATCGCTGCGGCCACCTGTTCTTATCACCTTGTCGCAGCCTTTGAACGACGCCTCGTCCTCTCGAAGATTTGTGCAGTCTTCCCAAGGGCCAGCCTTTGCATTCGGGCCGCCGGCAATCGTCATCGCCAGTGCCACAACCAAGGTCGCCCTCAAACCCATCCAGGCCTCCCGCAACGATTGAGCGACATCACTCCGACACCCGCTTCTATACAGAATAGATGGTGGACCCTGCGAGCCCGATCGCGTTTAGATGGCGATCATCAGGCCGGCGTGGAGGACGAGGCGCGTGCGAAACTCGATCATTGCTTTTCTGCTCGGTGCCGTTCTCGGCACGGGCTTCGGCGTGGCGCTGGGCTTCTTCGCCTTTCCCTTCGTGTTTCCACCGCCGCCGGCCGCCGAGGTGCTCTCCGACAGGGAGAAGGGTGCTTCGGTGCTCGCTGCGGGGACGTTCATCCACGCCAATCCCTCCGATCCCCTGCACTACGGCAAGGGCAGCGTCGAGGTGCGTGAGGGCAGCGTGTTCCTGAAGGAGGACTTCGAGGTCGGTCCAGGCCCCAAGTTCCACGTCTACCTGGTGCCCAAAGCTCCCGTGCGCAGCGAAGCCGACGTCACCGGCACGATGTTCGTCGACCTAGGCCAGCTGCGCGCCTTCAAGGGTAGCCAGCGGTACGCACTTCCCCCCGGTCTCGACGCAAGCAAGTTCGGCAGCGTCGTCATTTGGTGCGAACACTTCTCTGTGCTGATCTCTCCCGCCGACCTCAAGCACAAGGGCGCCTGATCCGGCGTAAGGCCCGATGAGCGAAGACGCGGAGCACCGAAAGCAGCCGCCTGCGCCGGATGCCGCCTTGCGGGGCGGCCAGCGCGTCGAGCGGGTCCGGATGACGGGGCCGGGGTCCTGGGACGAACGCTACGGCGGGGATAGCTACTCCTTCGGCATGGCGCCCAACGCCTATCTGGCATCGCAGGCCGGACTGTTCCGTCCGGGTGCCGACGTGCTCGCGCTCGCCGATGGTGAGGGCCGCAATGGCGTCTTCCTCGCGCGTCAGGGCTGCCGAGTGACGTCAGTGGACTATTCGCCGGTCGGTCTCGATAAGGCGCGCCGCCTCGCCGCACAGCACGGTGTAAGTGTCGAGACGGTGGTCGCCGATCTGACGCGCTGGGATTGGCCGCGGGAGACGTTCGATGCCGTCGTGGCGATCTATTTCCATCTGCCGCCGCGACTGCGGGCGCTCGTTCATGCCAAGGCCGCCGATGCACTGCGCCCTGGAGGGCTCGTGCTGATCGAGGGCTTCCGACCTGAGCAGATCGCGTTGCAGGCGACCGAGGATTCGGGTGGCCCGACCGACCCGGCGATGCTTTTCACGGACGCGATGCTGCGCGCCGATTTCAAAGGCTTCGACGTGGTCGAGAGCCAAGCGGTGGAGACGGTGCTCGACGAGGGGCCATTCCATACGGGCCGCGCCGCGGTCCTGCGGTTCGTTGCCCGCAAGCCTGCGCTGGCTTGAACAGTCCCCAAGTTCCTAAGGGAACAGCCGGTCAAAGACGGTCAGGCTAGCGATTGCTGCTGTGATTTGGATTAGAGCTTGGCCATGCGCGCACTGTTGACACGCTACCTTGCCCTTTTCGACTGCAAGGAAATCGACACCCGTACATTCGTGCGGCGGGTCATTCTCGCCTATGCGCTGTTCTTCGGCTTCGCTATCGCCGGCATGATACCGACCGCCTTGTCGGAGCATTTTGCAGGACCGGAGGCGGCGCTGACGGTGATCAAGCGCGTGTGTCTGTTCCTTCCGCTGGTGGCCGTCGCGTGCGTCAGTTTCATAGGAGTGCTCTTGAGCGCCCTGGTCGGCTGGGCCTATCACCTCGCCGGCACCGCCTCGTCCTGCCGCGCGCCGCGCTCCGTAAGCTCGACCGGGCAGACGTGACAGGTCTGACCAATCACTCCAGGTGCGGGTCAACCAAAAACGTGAGGGGCGACGCTGGCGCGCCGCCCCTGGGTCGTTTCGGGCAATTGAAGGCGCTGCCCGCCGCGCGGTCACTTCTTGGAAGCGAGCATGGCCTTGATCTCGCCGCCTGCCTTGGTGGCATCCGCGAACTCCTTGGCGTCGCAGTGGGCTTCCATCTTGCTCAGCATGTTCTCGAGCGAATCGAGCTCGGCATCCGACAGCTTTTTGCCCTCGGCCGACTGCGCAAGATCGAACGCCTCCTTCAGGCAGTCGTCGGGGTTGTCGGCTGCAAGTGCTGCGCCCGTAAGGCTCGCGGCGAACGCGGTGGCCAGGATGAGACGCTTGATCATGTCGTTTGTTGTCCTCTGTTGTCGCCCGCGGTCAAACCTGCAGGCCCCAACCGTCTGATCTCCGATTGTGGCTGTTGCGCGACCGAATTCGGCTGGATTTCTGGCCGCGCACAGAGTTGAAAGACGTTGCGCCTATGCATCATGTACGCGTGAGCAAGGCCGGCAGCGCATCGACCAAGTCGTCATAATGCTCGATGAGTATGTCAGGTCCAAGATTGGCCATCGGCGTATCGGTGTAGCCGAATGTGACGCCGGCGACCGGTACGCCAGCGGCGCGCGCCGTTGCAACGTCGACGGCGCTGTCGCCGACCATGACCGCCGCCTCTGTCCTTCCGCCGGCTAACGCGATCGTCCCGGTCAGGTGCAACGGATGCGGCTTGTGCTCTGGCAGAGAGAACCGACCGACGATCGCTGCGAAGCGAGGCGCAAGACCGAGCGCGGTCAGCAGGCTCCGCGCCAGTTCCTCGCGCTTGTTGGTGCACACCGCGACTTTGGCACCGGCGGCCGCGAGCCGGTCGAGAGCCTGCAGGGCTCCAGGATAAGGGCGGCTGTGGGTTGCGATGTTGCCCTCGTAATGCCGAAGGAAACTGGCCAACAGTGGATCGACCGGCATCGCCTCCCGGGGTACACCGGACTGGGCCAGCGCCTCCGTGATCATGCGCGCGGCGCCGAAGCTGATCCAGGGCCTGAGGTCGGCGGCCGGCCGTGGCGGCAGCCCGATTTCGCCGATGCAGTGGTTGGTGGCCGTGACCAGATCGGGCGCGGTGTCGATCAGCGTTCCGTCGAGGTCGAAGACGATTGTTGCGCCCGCGAGCGCCTGCATGCCCGTGCTCCCCTTTGCAAATGACCTCGACGCGCGGACACCAGGGCGTCTTGTATCCCACGCCGCTGCTCTCTACACACTAACCGCGACCAGCGCATCCCGCACGTGTAGGCAGTAAGATGGACAAGCCCGTAATCAACCTCGTGAAGGAGCAGGCCTATATCGGCGGCCGGTGGGTCGGCGAGCCATCGCTGCCGGTGCGCAACAAGGCGACCGGCGAGGTTCTCGCTCACGTGCCGGCAATGGGTGGCGCGGAGACCCGCGCGGCGATCGAGGCCGCCGACCGCGCCTTCGGCCCCTGGTCGCGCCGGACCGCGAAGGAGCGCTCGCTCATTCTGCGCCGCTGGTACGACCTCATCGTCGCCCACGCCGACGAGCTTGCACTTATCCTGACGCGCGAGCAGGGCAAGCCGCTGGCCGAGGCCAAGGGCGAGATCCTCTATGGTGCCGGTTTCGTCGAGCTCTATGCGGAGGAGGCCAAGCGCGTCTATGGCGAGACCATCCCGAGCCCCAAAGCCGACGCGCGAATCCTCGTGCTCAAGCAGCCGATCGGTGTGATTGGCGCTATCACGCCTTGGAACTTCCCCAACGCGATGATCACACGCAAGGTCACGCCGGCGCTCGCGGCCGGCTGCACGGCGGTGGTCAAGCCCGCAGAGGATACGCCACTGTCGGCGCTGGCGCTGGTGGCGCTGGCCGAGGCCGCCGGCATCCCCGCTGGAGTGCTCAACGTCGTGACGGCGGGCGATCCGGCTCCTGTCGGCGACGAACTGACGGCCAACCCCCGCGTGCGCATGATCACGTTCACGGGTTCGACGGAGGTCGGCAAGCTGCTGATGCGCAAGTCGTCCGCCACGGTCAAGCGCGTTTCGCTCGAACTGGGTGGCAATGCGCCGTTCATCGTTTTCGACGACGCGGATATCGACAAGGCGGTCGCTGGTGCGATGGCCTCCAAATACCGCAACTCCGGACAGACCTGCGTGTGCGCCAACCGCATCTTTGTGCAGGCGGGCATTTACGACGCGTTCGCCGAGCGCCTGGCCGAAGAGGTCGCCAAGCTCAAGGTCGGCGAGGGCACCCAGAGCGGCGTGACACAGGGCCCGCTCATCAACGAGGATGCGGTCGTCAAGGTTGAGCAGCACATCGCCGACGCATTGGCGAAGGGCGCACGCGTCGTCACCGGCGGCAAGCGGCATGCGCTTGCAGGCACGTTTTTCGAGCCGACGATCCTTGCCGACGTAACACCCGACATGCGTGTCGCGCGCGAGGAGACGTTCGGTCCGGTGGCGCCGCTGTTCCGGTTCACGCAGGAAGAGGAAGTGATCCGCCTTGCCAACGCGACGGCTTACGGGCTTGCCGCTTATTTCTACGCACGCGACCTCGGTCGCGTGTGGCGAGTCGCCGAGGCGCTCGAGTTCGGCATGGTGGGCATCAACGAAGGGGTCATCTCGACCGAGCTGGCGCCGTTCGGCGGCGTCAAGGAAAGCGGATTGGGGCGCGAGGGATCGCATCACGGCATCGAGGAATTTCTCGAGATGAAGTACGTCATGATGGGCGGACTGTGACGCGCGGCATTCACGCATTACGGTTGGACAGCAGAAGAGGGCGGCTATGAGCGCGAGCGAATGGAAGCGGCAGGCGGCGGCACGCGCGCTCGAATTGATCGAGCCGGGCATGAAGCTGGGTCTTGGCACAGGATCGACGGCTGCGGCTTTCGTCGATCTTCTGGGCGCGCGCGTGCGCGACGGCTTGAAGGTGCTGTGCGTGCCGACCTCGGAGGCGACGCGCATTCAGGCCGAGCACCTGGGCATTCCGCTGACCACGCTCGACGCCGAGCCTTATCTCGACATCACCGTTGATGGTGCGGATGAACTGGACGCCGGGCTTCGGCTCATCAAGGGCGGCGGTGGCGCGCTGCTGCGCGAGAAGATCGTTGCGACCGCCTCGGACCGCATGGTGGTGATCGCCGATCACACCAAGCTCGTCGAGCAGCTTGGTGCCTTCCCGCTGCCTATCGAAGTCGTCCCGTTCGGTGTGCTCGCGTCGCTCTCCATGATCGAGGCGCTTGCAGCTGAATGCGGCGTGGCAGGTCCGCTCAAGATTCGCACGACAGCGGCCGGTGAGCCGTTCCGTACCGACAACGGCAATCTGATCGTCGACGGGCATTACGGGGTCATCGCCGATCCGGAGGCGCTCGAGGAAGCCTTGCGGCTGGTGCCCGGCGTGGTCGAGAGCGGCTTGTTCATCGGCATCGCGGATACCGCGTTTGTCGCCGGGCCCGACGGCGTGCGCGAAATCGAAGCCGAATACTTCGGCTTCGAGGACGAGGTTTCCTGACGTCGCAACGCACCGATCAGGGCGGCGACTTCACTGGGAGTGTAATCTGGACATGAAGAAGACCCACGGCCGAACCGTGACCAAGACCGCCAGGCTCGCAGGTGCCGGGTTGTTGCTCGCTGCAATGCTTGCCGCTTGCCCGCTCTCGGCTCAGGAGCAGAAGAGCGAGCCGGACGCTGCGCGTATCGCTGCGGCGCGCGAGCTGCTTGCTGCCATCGGTGGCACCGAGCAGGCCAAGGCGACGGTTGAAAGTCTGAAACAGGCGCTCATCGCCAACATGCGGGCGAGCGAGCCGGCCAAGGCCGTTGGATTTGCCGCCTATGCCGAAGCCGCGACCAAACACGATGGACCGATCGTGTCGAAGTATCTCGCCGACATCGACAGTCTGGCCGTGAATTTTTATGCGAGACGGTTCTCGGCCGAGGAGATGGCTGCCATTGCAGCGTTCCAGAAATCGGAAGCGGGACGCAAATTCCAAGCGCTCACGCCCGAACTGGGATCGCAGATAGCTGCCCGCTCGATGCAGCTGCAGGCTGACGTGCTGCGCGCGGTCGAGAAGGGCGCGGCCGGCGCGCAGCCTCAGTAATACCGCCTTCGCGCGCTGCGATCAGCGGCCCATGGCGAGGTCGTCGGTGAGCTTGAGCGCGGGCTGCTGGCCGAGGCGGGCGCGATAGACCTGGATGTTGGACAGAACCTTGGCGACGTAGTTGCGCGTCTCCTCGAAGGGGATGCGCTCGATCCAGTCGATGGCATCGACCTTGGCGCTGCGTGGATCACCAAACTGCCGCATCCATTGCCGCGCGCGTCCCGGGCCTGCGTTGTAGCCGGCGAGCGTCAGCACGTAGTTGCCGCCGAACTCCTCCATCCGGTCGCCGATGTAGGCCGAGCCGATGGTCGTATTGTAGACCGCGTCGGACAGCAGGCGCGGGATGTCGCACTTGATCTTGTGATCCTTGCAGACGTGTCGCGCGGTAATCGGCATGACCTGTAGAAGTCCGCGCGCACCCGCGCCCGACACGATCTGGGTATTGAACTCCGTCTCCTGTCGCGCGATGCCCAGGAGCATCGCAAGCTCGGGCGGTTTGCGCAGCGGCGGATAGGCCGGGAAGGCCTTCACCGGATAGCCGTAGATCAGCAGGTTTTCGCCGTCGCCGATGGCGGTCTTGGCAAGCCGCAACGACATCTGCGTGTCGCCGAGGGCTTCGGCCATGTGGGCGATCATCGCCGACCACGCCTCGCTTTTGCGCGCCGGTCGCGAGTTGGCGAGGAACGGGCGCACGGTGTTGCCGCCCAGGCCAGCTTTGTCAGCGATGGCGGCGGCCGCAAGCGAGTCAAGCGCGCGGAAAGCGGCAATTTCCTCGTCAGTGGGGCTTGCCGGCAGGGAGATGACGAGCGGCTGTGCGCCGGGCTTCAACTCATGCTGAGCGAGCAGGGCGTGGAACGTGTCGCGTTCCTCCGTCGCCTTCTTGTAGAAGGCTCGCGCATCCTCCTTGCGGCCCTGCGCCTCGAGCGTGCGTCCGACCCAGTAGTCACCCCGCGAGCGGCTGAGCGGCCCGTCTGCGGCTTCGCGCATGGCGCGGAAATGCTTCTCGGCGAGCGTCGCGTTCTTCATGTACCGCATGGCGATCCAGCCGGCCATGAACCGCTGCTCCTTGAGCGGGTTGACGGTCAGCGGTCCGGCATCGCGGACGAGTTCATAGGCGAGCTTGAAGTTGTCGTTCTCGAGCGCTTCGTAGGCGTTGGCCCGGCGTTCCTCCCACCAGTCGTCGGGACTAACGATCTTGGCCGGGTCGGTGGGGGCGGCGAGCAGGATCTTGATCGCCTCGCCGGACCTATCTTTCCGCCGTAGCAGCTGCAGGCGCTGGTAGGCGAAGCCCCAATCCTCCTCGGGTTTCAGCGAGAACGCGCCCATGAGCTTGGCCGCCGATGACGACCGCAGATAGACCGCAAGGCGTGCTTCGGCCTTCTTGCGTTCGCCCGCCGACAGTAGCGGAATGACGCGCATTGCGATTTCGGCACGCGCACGGCGGCTGGCGGACCAGCGGCGGTCGCCCAGCAGGATGCGGTCGAGACGCCAGCGGTGGTCAGCTTCCGTCAGCAGCGGCTTGAAACGCGCCAGGAAGGCCGGCTCGATGGAAGCGGGGATGTCTCCGTCGCGCCAAGCCTTGGCCGCCAACTTGCGTGCCGCTTCCTTCTCTCCAGCTGCCAGATGCGCCGCGGCGAGCGCCGCCTCTCCGATGGCGGTCTCAGGCGCCTTGTCTTTGAAGAATGACTTGACCGATTGCGGATTGCCGCCACCCGCGAACAGAGCTTCCTCCATGCGCTGCTGCAACAGGCCCTGTTGCGGCCACGTCGGGTTGGCGGCGAGGAAATCGCGATACTCGGCGGGCTTGCCGTCGCCGCGGGCCAGCGCGTACCAGACGATCATCTTGCGTACGACCGGGTCTTTGACGCCGGCGCGGATGCCGTCGGCTTCCGCTGTGCGGCCTTTGCCGATCGCCGCGAACGCGCTCTTCAGCGCCGCCATGTCGTCGTCGGAGACGGCCCGGTTGAGCACCGGCGCGATGGCCTTATCGAGCGCCGCGCGGTAGGCCGCTTCGTCGGCAACGCCCGAGCGTGGACGGGCCGAGTAGTTGGCGGGCTCTTTCCGAGGCCCGGACTCAGGCGGCGGCGGGGTCTGCGCCAGCCGCAACGGGCTTTCCGCCCCGCTCGCGGCCGGCAAAGCGCACAGCGCCAGGGCCGCCATCAGGGGGCGAATCACCCCAGAGAGGAGGAAGTGGCGCGGCGCCGCTGTCCGGGCCGCGTCATCGGTCGACGGTCGAGCAAGGCTGAGTAGGAGCAAGAGAAAAAACCTTCCTGTCGCAGGCGCGCGGTGCGCGGCTTGCAGGGCCGGTGCCGAGCGCATAATGTCGCCACGGCCAGATGCCGCGGCCGCCGGATGGGCCGGTTGACGGCACCGTGGCGCGGACCCGCACGAAGGTAGCGAGCGATCGGGGCTGGTCAAGCCAGGGCCGGGTTCAGCGTTTCAATGCGACGTGCGATGTGGGCGAGATGAAGGCGGCGGACCTGCCCCGCATCTGGGCATGCCACGGCGTCGCAGGCGAGCAAGGTGGAGCACAGCTGGCCCATGGCGCATCGCAAGCGCTCGGGCGACGGCAATGAGGATGGGACGGACGGGAATGTTCACGGGCTCATACACGGCGTTGATCACGCCCTTCAAGGACGGGGCGGTGGACGAGGCCGCGCTCACCTCCATCATCGAGTGGCAGATCGCGGAGGGCACACACGGGCTCGTTCCCGTCGGCACGACGGGCGAGAGCCCCACGCTCAGCCACGAGGAGCACAAGCGCGTCGTCGAACTCACGATAGACGTTGCCAAGGGGCGGGCGAAGGTGATCGCCGGCGCAGGCTCCAACTCAACCGCGGAAGCCATCGACTTCGCGCGGCACGCCCGCAAGGCCGGAGCCGATGGGATCCTCGTCGTTACGCCCTACTACAACAAGCCCACCCAGGAGGGCCTCTACCAGCACTACAAGGCGATCAACGACGCAGCCGACGTGCCGATCATCATCTACAACATTCCAGGCCGTTCGGTGGTCGACATGTCGGTCGCCACGATGGCGCGGCTGTTCGAGTTGAAGAACGTCGTCGGCGTCAAGGATGCGACCGCCAATCTGGCGCGCGTCTCGCAGCAGCGCGCGGCGATGGGGCCGGACTTCTGCCAGTTGTCCGGTGAGGATGCGACAGCGCTCGGCTTTATGGCGCACGGCGGCCATGGCTGCATTTCTGTGGCCTCCAACGTCGCCCCGCGCCTGTGCGCGGAGTTCCAGAATGCGTGCCTCAAGGGCGACTTCAAGTCGGCGCTCGCGCTGCAGGATCGCCTGATGCCGTTACACGACGTGCTGTTCGTCGAGACCAATCCCGGCCCGGTCAAGTACGCGATGTCGCGGCTGGGCTTCTGTTCGCCGGAAGCACGCCTGCCGATGGTGCCGGTTTCAGAGGCGACGCGACGGGCCGTCGATGCCGTACTCGTGAAGGTGGGCCTCATCGACGGTGCCAACGCCGGCAGCGCCGCCGCCTGATGGCGCGTCGGCTCACCCTGCGATAGAAGCGGCACGAGGCAGCGATGGCGGCGAAGAAGGACGACGGCCGCAAGCTGGTCGCCGAAAATCGGAAGGCGCGCTTCGAATTCCGCATCTCAGAGGACATCGAGGCGGGCCTCGTGCTGGCTGGCACTGAAGTGAAGTCGCTGCGCAACGGGCAGGCCAACATCGCGGAGAGCTACGCCACCATCGAGGAGGGCGAGCTGTGGCTCATCAACTCCTACATTCCTGAATACAAGGGCGCCGGTGCGTTTTTCCAGCACGAGCCCAAACGCAAGCGCAAGCTGCTGGTGTCGAAACGCCAGCGGCACAATCTCGCCATTGCGATCGAGCGCAAGGGCATGACGATGGTGCCGCTGGAGCTCTATTTCGACCCCAAGGGGCGCGCCAAGCTCAAGATCGCGCTCGCCGAGGGCAAGAAGCTGCACGACAAGCGCGAGGATGCAGCCAAGCGCGACTGGAACCGGCAGAAGGCGCGGCTGATGCGCGAGAAGGGGTGAGGGGTAGGGTTTTGGCTTTCTGTTCCGTTCAAGGCTTCAGGGATCGGTTATGAGCGAGGCATGGCCCTGGCCAGCGCCGCCGGATGATGGTGCCGCCGCGCATCTCGTACCGGGGCTGAGTCTGCCCTCGCTCGCACTTCCCTCGACCGCAGGCGTGGAGATAGATCCTTCGCGCGTCGGGGGAATCCTCGTGCTGTTCGTCTATCCGTTCACGGGGACGCCGGGCGAGCCCAACCCGCTGGGATGGGACCACATCCCAGGTGCCCACGGCTCGACGCCTGAGGCGGAAGGGTTTCGCGACCGTGCAGCGCAGTTTGCACTTCGGGGAGCAAAGGTGATGGGTCTCAGCGCGCAGAGGCTCGCCGAGCAGGAGGCCTTCGCCCGGCGCGCGGCGCTCACGTTTCCACTGCTGTCAGACGAAGGCTTCGGCTTTGCCGATTCCTTGCGGTTGCCCCGCTTCGCCACGGGCGGAGTCTGCTACCTCAAGCGGCTGACGTTGATCGCACGCGATGGCATCGTCGAGTGCTGCCACTATCCGGTGCATCCCCCGCACAGTCATGCTGATGCGGTGCTGGCCTCGTTGGGCTGAGCGACCACAGGCGCACGTCGATCAGCCGCGCTTGGCGACGCCGATATCGCGCCGGGCGACGGCAACGGATTTCAGCACGGCGAAGCATTGGATGCCTTCGCACAGCCCGAGCCGTTCGAGGGATCGCCGTGTGATACGCGCGAGCAGGTCCGCTTCGCCGCATCGGATCGCGACATCGACGATGGCGCCGTCCTGCGCGCCGATCGTGCGCACGGTGGCGGGCAGAATGTTGAGCGCGCTCGTCTGCTCTGGCGGGCGCAAGGCCAGAATGACGTCGCGCGCCCGGATCCTCACGCGCAATTCGGTGCCCACCTCCGCCTCGACCCGTGGCGCGAGTATGCGGCCGCCCGAGAACGACAGCTCGCTCAGGCCGTCGCGTTCGTCGTGCGCGACGATCCTGACCATCAGGATGGAGCCGGCTTCCTGGCGGCCAAGCAGCGGAAACGCATCGGGATTGGCGAGCACGTCGGCGGCAGGGCCGCTCAGCATGACGCGGCCATCCGAAAGGGCGACGATGGTGGTGGCGAGGCGGGCGACTTCCGGCACGTCGTGGCTGACGTAAAGGATGGGAATGGCCAGTTCATCGCGCAGGCGCTCGATGTAGGGCAAGATCTCCGCCTTGCGCGCCGCGTCCAGCGATGCGAGCGGCTCGTCCATCAGCAGCATGCGCGGGTGGCTGAGCAGGGCCCGGCCGATGGCGACGCGCTGCTTCTCGCCTCCCGACATTGTGTCCGGACGCCGTTGCAGCAATGGCTCGATGCCCAGCAGCTCGACGATCTGATCGAACGTGCCCGCCGCCCGGGCGCCTCGGTTGAACCAGCTGCCGAATGCCAAGTTCTCGCGCACCGTGAGGTGCGGAAAGAGGCGGGCGTCCTGGAAGACGTAGCCGATGCGTCGTTTGTGGGCAGGCACGTCAACGCCTGCAGTCGTATCGTGCAGCGTCTCACCGTTGACACGGATCTCGGCCTTGTCTGGCTTGAACAGGCCGGCGACCGCATTGACGATCGTTGTCTTGCCGACCCCCGAGCGTCCGAGCAGCGCCGTGATGCCGCGCGGGGCCACGAACGAGGCCTCGATGCGGAACCCGGGGAACTGGTGCGCGACTGCGAGATCGAGGCTCATCGATTGCCGATCCTACGAGCAACGCGCGTGGCCACCATTTCGGACGCTAGCAGGGCGACCATGGCAACGGCGATGGAGATCAGAACGAGGCGCATGGCAGAAGCGTCCCCGCCCGGCACCTGCAGGAACGAGTAGATCGCTGACGGCAGGGTCTGCGTCTCGCCGGGGATGTTGGAGACGAAAGTGATCGTTGCGCCGAACTCGCCCATCGCCTTGGCGAAGGCGAGGATGCTACCGGCGATGATGCCCGGCAGAATGAGCGGCAGGGTGACGACGGCGAACGTCCAGACGCGGTTGGCGCCGAGTGTGGCTGCGGCCTGCTCGAGTTTGGGGTCGACGGCCTCGATGGCAAGTCGGATAGAACGGACCATGAGCGGGAATGCCATGACGGCAGCGGCCAGCGCAGCACCGGTCCATTTGAAGGCGAGCACGACGCCCAGTGTGCTCTCCAGAAAGCTGCCAAAGGGCCCGTTCCGCCCGAACAGGAGCAGGAGCAGATAGCCGGTCGCGACCGGAGGCAAAATCAACGGCAGGTGGACGAGACCGTTCAACAGCTGACGCCCTGGAAAGTTGCCGCGGGCCAGCGCCAGGGCCACAGCGATGCCGAAAGGCAGCGAGCAGACCGTGGCGGTCAAGGCCACGCGCAGTGACAGCGCAACGGCCGTCCATTCATCTGGCGACAGCCATCCGGTCATGACGTGGAGGCCGGATGTCTCATGGGACAGCGCTCCGGGGTGCAGGTGTAAAGCCGTGCTTGGCGAATATTCCGGCAGCGGCTTCAGACTTCAAGAATGCGAGCATGCTGCGGGCGGCTTCCTTCGCGCCGCTATGGGCCAGCACTGCGGCGGGGTACACGATGGGCGGATGCGCATCGGCCGGGAATGTCGCGACGATCGTAACGTTATCGGAGGCGGCGGCGTCGGTGGCGTAGACGATGCCGAAGGGGGCCTCGCCGCGGGCGACCAGCGCCAATGCGGCGCGTACGTTGTCGGCCTGGGCGACGTGGGATGCGACCGCATCCCACAAGCTCAGTGAATTCAGCGCGGCCTTGCCGTAGATGCCAGCCGGCACAGCGTCGACCATCGCCATCGCAAGTTTGCCGCCAGCGAGGGCCGCCACGAGATCGAAGCCTCGACTCAGCGGCAACGGGGGCGCATTGCGTCCATGCGCGATGAGCACGAGGCGATTTCCCACGATATCGTGACGCGTTCCCGGCTCGATCAGGCCATCCGCCTCGATCACATCCATCCATTTGGGCATTGCGGAGACGAATACGTCGGCTGGGGCGCGCATCTGGATCTGCTTGGCCAACTGGGAACTTCCAGCCAGTGACAAGCGCGCAGTGTGGCCGGTGGATCGCGACCAGGCGGCGGAGATTTCGTCGAGCGCGTTCTTGAGACTTGCTGCCGCGAACACGACGATGCTCTCGGCGGCGTGAGCGGCTTGAGAGCCTGCAATCGTCACAGCCAATAGGCCGAGGACGACGGTGCCTATGAGATGTGCCGGTCTTGGCCGTCGTGCCATCGGACGCCTGCCCTTCCCACCGATATATCCTGTTGGGAATAACGGCATGGACGGCACGCAGGAGCAAGCGCTATTTTTTGGGGGACATATCGGACCGGCCACGGATTGTGTCGCTGTCGGGAAAGGCCAGAAGTCCTTCGATATGGTCGATCTCGGTGCCTGCTGCCTGCGCCGCCTTGGATTCAAGCGCGCGGTAGAGGGTGAGCACGTGCTCACCCATGGCCGTCACAGTGGCCCCGCCATGCCCGGCGCCGCCGCGCGAGCTTTCGACGACCGGTTCGCGGAACATCGCATTCATGGCTTCGACGAGGCCCCAGGCCCGTCTGTAGCTCATGCCAAGCGCGCGGCCGGCCGCGGCGATCGATCCGGTTTCGGAGATGAGGGCGAGCAGATCAGCTTTGCCTGGCCCCAGAATGGTGCCGTTGGGCAGGTAGAGGCGGATGCGCAATGTTGAGTCCGACGTGCCGGTCATGGGTACAGTTTCGAGCGCCTGGGAGCCGGTCGCAAGTGGCGATGCGGACGGCCGCGGCCGTCTCAGAGCACATCGCTCTCCGCATCCTCGACCGAAAAGCCCATTTTTTCGAGGCCCTCTTCGAGATAGTCGGCCAGGAGGGGGACGCCAAGCAGATAGTCGGCCGCCGTATTGACCTGCTCGTTCTGGGCCGTCTCGACGGCCTCGGCGAAGTCCTCTGGTTCGAAGGTCCCGCGGCCCACCCAGCACAGCGCCACGAGCTGGGCCTGCTCGTCGTCGTTCAGCGCATCGATGAAGCCGGCGATCTCGTTGCGCAATCCCTCGTCGGCACCCGATTCCTCGGCGCCGTCGTCCTCGTCGTTGTCGACGTTCCATGCATCCATTTTGGCGTCGTACTCGCGCGCCTTGATGATCACGTGGGCGACTTTCTCGGGGGCGATCTCGAGCGGCATGGCGAAGCGATCTCGTGCGCAGTTGTCGTCACCGGGGGGCGGCTTCAAGCCGCCGATTCGGATGTTGGGTCTATGAGACAACGAACGGGCCCGCGCCGCAATCGTTGTCGATCGCCGCGACACAGAATGCTCGTGCCCTGCGGCCGCTAGCCGGGTCTCCGCGTGCCGGCGGGCACCCGCTAAGCCGGAGCCGGGCCTGCCAGATTGATCGACGCCGTGCGGTTGGTTAGATCTAGGCATGAAGATCTGCGACCTGATGACATCGAGCGTCCTCACCGTCGATCCGGCCACCCCGGTGGCTCGCATCGCCAGGCTACTGTTCGATCACGCCATCAGCGCGGTGCCCGTGGTCGAGGCCCATGTCCCTGTCGGCATCGTCAGCGAGGGTGATCTGGTCTGGCCACGTGTGCCCAATCGCGAGCTGCAGTCCAATCGCCTGCTGCGCGCCATCTTTGCGACGGCAGCGGAAGCGGGCGACTTCGGTCGGCCCGACGCCGCCAATTGGACCGCGCGCGACGTCATGAGCGCACCGGTCATCACCAGCACCGATGACAGCTCCGTCGCGGAAATCGTAGGGCTCATGGCCGCGCACGATATCAAGCGGGTGCCCATCGTGCGCAACGGACGCCTCGTCGGCATCGTCAGCCGGGCCGATCTGATCGGCGCGTTCGCGTCAGGTTTGCAACGTCCTGGCGAGGCAGCCACGGCCTCCGTCCTGGGCGCGGCACTGATCGGCCTGGACAAGAAGTTTCTTGATGCCGAACGCCCAATTGCAGGTCGGGCGCAAGAAAGGACGCGTCGGCACGAGCCCTCGCTCACGGCAGCGGATTTCCGCAACTCCGTGGAGCTTCACCGGGAACGCGATGCGATCGAGCGGGCCGAGATCGCGCGGCGCGAGGCAGAGCGCCACGAGCATGACATCGAAGTGATCCTGGGGACGCACGTTTCGGACGACGATTGGCACCGGCTGCTGTTGGCCGCCCGGCACGCGGCAGAGAACGGCGAACGCGACTTTCAGCTGCTGCGTTTTCCACGCGAGACGTGCAGCGACGGCGGTCGACGCATCGGCATCGGCGCCCCGGACTGGCCGACGACGCTACGCGGCGAAGCTGCGGAGATTTGGATGCGCTTCGCAAGAGAGCTGAAAGGCGGAGGGTTCCGCCTGGTCGCCCGCACGATCGAGTACCACAACGACATCCCCGGCGATCTCGGGTTGTGGATCGTCTGGGGGGACGGCCGGGAGTAAAGCCGCTGCCTGGGCGGAGCGGTGGCGACCCATCGGGCTGCAAACCACGTTGTTGTGCGGCGGGGCTTCGGCTATAGCGACGCCTCGCATCCGGAACACTCATGCAACTTTTCTCCGACATCCTTCTTACCGTCACGCTGCCCATCATCGTGCTCGTGGGTTTGGGCTTTGGCGTGCAGAAGAAGCTGAAGCTCGACGTGCCGAGTTTGAACCGGCTGCTCGTCTTCGTCATTATGCCGGCCTTCCTCATTCACTTCATGGCCTCAGCGCGACAGCCGATCGAAGCTGTCTGGCCGACGATCTACTTCACGGCCATCCAATTCGCTGCGCTGATGGCGCTGGGTTGGCTCGCGGCCGTGCTGTTCCGCCTGCCAGCCGAGCTGCGTCCGGTGCTCGCCATGGCGACCGTGTATGCCAACGTCGGCAACTACGGTATACCGCTGGTCAAACTCGCGTTCCCCGAAGAATTCATCCTGCATCAGTCCGTGATCACCAGCATGATGACCATGCTGATCGTCTCGGTGGGCGCTTGGATGCTGGCGCCACCGCGCGAGGGACGAGGAGTGCTGGCGCGGTTGAAAGTCGCCTTCGAGACCCCCGTGGTTCCGGCCGTCCTGCTCGGTCTGACCCTTCGCGCACTCGACGTGAGGCTGCCGCCGATCGTCGGGCTGCCGCTCGAACTCATCGGCTCAACGTTTCCGCCGCTGGCACTGCTGGCGCTGGGCGCGCAGCTTGCTGAGACCGGCAAGGGCCGCTTTCAGACGGGCCCGATGAGCCTGCTGCTCGTACTGAAGCTGCTGCTGGCGCCCGCGCTCACGCTGGTGCTCGCGCGCGCGATGGGCATGCCGGAGGGATTGACCGACCTTTACGTGGTGGCGGCCGCGACCCCGGTCGGCGTTCTGCTCGCGCTGTTCTGCGCCGAGTACGGCCGGCAGCCGCATTTTGTCTCCGGCAGTGTCCTCATTTCGACGCTGCTGTCGCCCCTCGTCGTGACAGCCTGGATTCTATTCACGCGCATGACTTAGTGCCCGACAGACCGGCCTGGACGTGGTCGAGCCGCAATCGACGACCAGGATCATGCCTTGCGACGATCGGCGGGGCGGCCATTTGGCGGGCTCTCGTTCTGCGTATGCCTTCCCTTCGCTGTCTGGACCGCATAGTGTCCGCGCCGCGTGCCCCTGCTGCGGCGGGCCGCGAGCGGAGGGCGGCATCTTCATGGCAGAGGCAGGTCAGTTGCATGGCGTGATCGCACCGGTACTCACGCCGTTCGGTGAGGACGGGGCGCCCGATCAGGACCGTTTCATCGAGCATTGCGAGTGGCTGCTGGCGGAAGGCTGCACTGCACTGGCGCCGTTTGGCACGACAAGCGAAGCGCCGTCCCTCGGGCTCGACGAGCGCATGGAATTGCTCGATGCGCTGGTGGAGGCCGGTATAGATCCCTCGCGGCTGATGCCCGGCACCGGAGCACCCTCGCTCATGGATGCCATCGTGCTCACGGAGCACGCGGTGGACGTCGGTTGCGCTGGCGTTCTGGTGCTGCCGCCGTACTACTTCAAGCAGCCGAGTGAAGAGGGCATCTACCGCTACTATGCGGAGCTGATCGAGGAGGTCGGCGATCACCGCATGCGGCTCTACCTCTATCACATCCCGCAGCTCACCGGTGTGCCCCTGAAGCCCGATCTCGTGGCGCGGCTCGCGTCCGATTATCCCGAAGTCGTCGTCGGACTCAAGGATTCGTCGGGCAATATGGCGGGCACGCTCGAGCTGTTGGCGCGCTTTCCCGACCTTGCGATTTTTCCCGGATCCGAGGCGCTGCTGCTGGAGGGGCTGCGGCACGGCGCGGCCGGATGCATCTCTGCGAGCGCTAACGTGGCAGCGCGCCAGATCCGCGCCCTTTACGACCGTTACGAGGCACCAGAGGCGGACGAACTGCACGCGCAGGTGAGCCGGGTGAGGCGCGCCTTCGAAAACGTGCCCCTGATACCTGGACTGAAGGCGCTCGTCGCGCACTACCGCAATGATCCGCAGTGGCGGGTGCTGCGACCTCCACTCGTCGAACTCGAACTCGACGAGCAGCGTGCGCTCGTTGCAGCGCTCGATCGGGATTGCGACTTCCGGCTGGTGTTTCCCGGCGTCTGAGACCGGTTCGAGATCACGGGCGGGCCGGTGCGTCCCGCTCTGCGCGAGGCGGCCCCAAAAGGTCAATGAGCCCCTTCCCGTTTCCGGAAAGAGGCTCATTTTTTTTTGCAGCGGCAGCAGGGTCAGTAGGCGAGCGTCAGTGGGCAGTAAGAGCGGGAGCGAGGATTTCAAATTCGCCTTTCGAAATGGCCCGGGCGGTGTGGGGAGCTAGAAGCGTTGCCAGGAGAAGAATGCCCGCAAGGGCGAAGCAGATAAAAGCGGCTACCCTGCTCCAGTTCTTCGTCCCTTCCCGCTCCAGTCGCACAACCCCGGTTTCCATCGTCGTCAGCGAATACATCCGATCGCGTTCTGTTAGATGTTTTCTAACCCAGCACGCGGCTCCGGTCCAATGCTTCGAAACTTTTTGACTAACGACCAAACCGTTAATTTAGGAATTCATTAGGAGTTGGTGGTGCGACTGGTACGTGCGGATTTTACGAATCCGAAGGGCTAATTCGATCTGCCAAGACTTCGCCGGGTGCTAGTGCCGCGGGGTCGAGCACCAATTCGATAAGGGCGGGCGATGCGGCGCGGCGTGCTCTTGCGAACGCGGCAGGGAACGCATCGTCCGTGTCCACCCGCTCGGCGTGGAAGCCATAGGCGCGCGCCAGGTCAGTCACGTCGGGGTTGACGAGACTGGTGGCGACAACCCGGCCAGGATAGCGGCGCTCCTGCTCGGCGCGGATCGTTCCCAGCATGTTGTTGTTGGCGACGAGCACCACGATCGGCAGCGCAAGCTGGGCAGCAGTTGCAAGCTCCTGGATGGACATCTGCAGGCAGCCGTCTCCGGCAAGGCAGACGACCTCGCGCGTGGGCTCGGCGAGCTTGGCCGCAATAGCTGCCGGCAGGCCGTAGCCCATAGATCCAGATACCGGTGCCAACTGTGTCGCCGGTGCCTTCCACGTATAGGCGCGATGTAGGAAGGCAGCGTAATTGCCTGCGCCGTTCGTCACGATCGCATCGGCGGGGAGCGTCTCGGACATGTGTCGCACGACCGATTCCAGCCGCAGACGCCCGGGCGAAGGCGGAAAGGCCTGCCAGGTTTCGAAGGTGCTGCGCAGGTCGCGGCGCAGCGTGCTCCAGCGTTGCCGCATGCCACACCGCACGGAGGGTGCGACGTCTTCGAGACGTTCGGTGAAGGCTGTGACCGTCGATACGATCGGCAAGTCGGTTGCCATCAGGCGGCCGATCTCACCGGGTGAGGGGTGGACATGCACGAGCGTGCGTCGTGCGCGTCCCGGCACCAACGGCAGCGCGCGATAGGACCCTGTCGTCGTCTCGTCGAAATGCGTTCCGATTGCGATGACGAGATCAGCCGATGCCAGCGCCCTCTGCAGCTTCGGCGACATGGCGCGACCGGCATGGCCGACATACTGACGTGAACGATTGTCGATGACGTCCTGTGAGCGGAAGCTCGCCACGACGGGCAGGTCAAAGCGCTCCGCGAAGGTCGTTAACGCCGCGCAGGCAGGCGGCGTCCATCCCGTGCCGCCGGCCAGCACCATCGGCCACTCGGCATGCTCTAGAGCATCGGCAAGCCGACCGAGGTCTTGCCATGAGGGCGTGGGCGAACTCCTGGTAACGGTCGGCGCCTCGTCAACGTCCGAGGCGGCATCCAGGACATCCTCGGGCAAGCCAAGAATCACAGGACCGGGACGGCCCGAGAGCGCCTCGTGAAAGGCATGGCTCAGGAGTTCTGGCAGACGTGACGTGTCACGCGCGGTCGCCGCCCATTTGGTGAACGTTCCGACGAGAGGCTCGACGGCAACCTCCTGGAAGGCGCCGCGGCCGAGC
>JBFWNY010000040.1:0-30111 GCA_050250815.1 Hyphomicrobiaceae bacterium | reverse complement strand
GCTGGGTGCGCCCTCGATGCCGCCTCTCCCGCCGCGCAACGACCCGGCACACGATCCCGTGCCCGATGCGCCGCCACGTCCGTCGATTTCCCAGCGTGCGCTGCAGGCGGCCGGTGCTCCCGTGGCGCCGCCCTATATCGAAGGTCTCAACCCGCAGCAGCGCGCCGCTGTCGAGGCGTTGGACGGTCCAGTGCTGGTTCTGGCCGGTGCGGGCACTGGCAAGACACGGGTGCTGACCACACGTATCGCCCACATCCTGGCAACCGGGCGTGCCTGGCCCAGTCAGGTGCTGGCGGTGACGTTCACCAACAAGGCGGCGCGCGAGATGAAGGAGCGCATCGGCGCCCTCGTCGGCGGTGCGGTGGAGGGCATGCCATGGCTTGGCACGTTCCATTCGATCGGCGTCAAGATGCTGCGGCGAAACGCAGAGCTCGTCGGCCTCAAATCCGGTTTCACCATCCTCGATACCGACGACCAGTTGAGGCTCATGAAGCAGGTGATCGAGGCCGCCGGTCTCGACAAGGACCGTTGGCCAGCGCGACAGCTCGCGGGTCACATCGACGGCTGGAAGAACCGCGGGCTGACGCCGGCTGAGGTCCCCGCGGGCGAGGCAAAGGCGTTCGCGGGAGGCAAGGGCGGCGTGCTCTATGCCGCCTACCAGCAGCGCCTCAAGGATCTCAACGCGGTCGACTTCGGTGATCTGCTGCTCGAATGCCTGCGTCTTTTCCGGACGCGGCCCGACGTGCTCGCCGAGTACCAGCGCCGGTTCCGTTACATTCTCGTCGACGAGTACCAGGACACCAACGTCGCCCAGTACCTGTGGCTGCGTCTGCTTGCCCAGGGCTCGCCCAACATCTGCTGCGTGGGCGACGACGACCAGTCGATCTACGGCTGGCGCGGCGCCGAGGTGGACAACATCCTGCGCTTCGAAGCGGACTTCCCCGGCGCCACTGTTATCCGCTTGGAGCAGAATTATCGTTCCACGAGCCATATCCTGGCTGCGGCGTCGGGCCTGATCGCCAAGAACCAGGGCCGCCTGGGCAAGACGCTCTTCACCGACGGACAATCGGGCGAGAAAGTCACGGTCACCGGGGTCTGGGACGACGAGGAGGAGGCGCGCGTCGTCGGCGAGGACATCGAGCAGCTGCAGCGGCAGCGCCACGCGTTGAACGAGATCGCCGTGCTGGTGCGTGCCTCCTTCCAGATGCGTTCGCTTGAAGACCGCTTCGTCACGCTCGGTCTGCCGTATCGGGTCATCGGTGGTCCACGCTTCTACGAGCGGGCCGAGATCAAGGATGCCATCGCCTATCTCGACGTTACGCTCAACGCAGCCAACGATCTCAAGTTCGAGCGCATCGCCAACGTGCCCAAGCGCGGATTGGGCGATACCTCGCTGAAGCGCATCCGCGAGCTGGCGCGCGCCAGGGAGATGCCGCTGTTTTCCGCCGCACGCGAAATTGTCGAGACGGAGGAGCTGACGGGCAAGGCGCGCAAGGCACTGGCCGATCTCATCGCGAGCTTCGAGCGCTGGCGGATGCGCGCCGCAGGCATGCGGCACACCGAGCTTGCCGAGCTGATCCTTGACGAGTCGGGCTACACAGCGATGTGGCAGGCCGACAAGAGCCCGCAGGCGCAGTCGCGGCTCGAGAACTTGAAAGAGCTTGTGCGGTTCATGGACCAATTCGATTCGCTCGAGGGTTTCCTCGAGCATGTCAGCCTCGTCATGGACGCGGACCAGGGCGATGACGGTGATCGCGTCAGCCTGATGACACTGCATGCCGCCAAGGGGCTTGAATTCGACACCGTATTCCTGCCCGGTTGGGAGGAGGGTTTGTTTCCGCACCAGCGCGCACTCGACGAGAGTGGACAGGCGGGTCTGGAAGAGGAGCGGCGTCTCGCTTACGTCGGCATCACGCGGGCCAAGCGTCGCGCGCGCATCTCGTTCGCGCAGAACCGGCGCAACCGCGGCCTCTACCAATCGGCGATCCCCTCGCGCTTCGTCGATGAACTGCCCGAGGAGAACGTCGAGGTGGTCGAGGCCAAGGGGCCCTTCGGGGGGGCGTACCAGAATGTCGGGCGGCTGTACGGCAATCCGTTCGGGGCTAGCCGTTTCGATCGTATGGATCGGACCGGCAATCGCGGCGACCGATCGGCTCCGGCGGCCGGCGGTTTTGCCGGCACCTACGACACGCCGGGCTGGCAGCGCGCCAAGAAGCGGACTGCGGACGACTGGAACAGGGACGCGCGAGCGCAGAAGTCGCGGCAGCCGCTGGTCATAGAGGGAGAACTGGTGGCGTCGTCGTCTGTGGCCCCGGCGTTCGAGATCGGCGAACGGGTGTTCCACCTTAAGTTCGGGTACGGCCAGATTGTCGGCGTCGACGGCAACAAGCTGACCATCGATTTCGACAAGGCGGGCCGCAAGCGCGTGGTCGACAGCTTCGTAGACCGCGCGTAAATGCCCTGCCTGCCCGGCGACTTTCCTGGCTGTCAGAGATCCGGACGGAAATAGCGGATCGCTGCCATGACGTCGTCGACGGACTGATCGGTGACGGCCACGTAGAACGGGACGTAGCTTACCCCCCAACCCCTCCGGTTCTTGTAGAACTGGAGTTCCTTTCCAAAGGTATCATTTGCTGAGAGCGTGACCTTGGAGAGATCTTCCCAGCGGATCTTCTTGGTGCCGACAATCGTGAAAATCGCCACGTGACTGTCGGTCATGACGAGGGCGCGCCCACCAAGCAAGCCCTTTACGAGAAACAGGGCGCCGATGATGGTCAATCCGATCGTCGCGGCCAGGAACAGCTCCCAATCGTAAGGGGTAAGCGAAACGATCTTAGGGGCATGGGGATCGGGTGGCGCCCAGAATTCCGGCAGGGCCGAAACGCCGCCCAAGAAGAGGCGGCCGCAACCCACACCGTCACCTTCCTGAATTTGGCGACGAAGCGCTCTGCGTTGGCCTCAGCTTTCGCATGAGCGCCGACCGCTTCGCGCGCTTCGGAGGCATAGCGGAAATTTTCTGGATTTGGTGCGGATTGCCTCGGCTGGAATCCGGCTGGTACGGCGGCTGGCCGACCACCGCGCGACATGCCACGGCGGCCAAACCCTTGAGAACCAGAAAGCGCATCGGACATTTCGTCTGCATACGCTGATTTTATTGTGAAAGGGTGAAGTGGGCCGTTGCCGGAAAGGGCAGGTCCAAACTCGGCGGGATCAACGCAAGGTCTCAAAAAGAACGCCCGCTGGTGAGGGCGGGCGTTCGAGTATGGGGCCGCTGGCCCGGAGGTGGAAGCCAGCGACCGTCTTGCTAGCGAAGTAGATCAGTTGGCGGGCTTGGCAGCCGGAGCAGCCGGCTGGACCGGCGGCTGAGCCTTGGCCTGCGGGCCGACAGGAGCCGGGGCGCCGTAGGGGCCATAGCCGTAGCCATAGGGAGCCGGGGCGTAGCCGTAGGGAGCCGGGGCGTAGCCGTAAGGAGCGTAGCCGTAGGGGGCGTAGCCGTAGCCCGGGTAGCCATAGCCATTGCCGAAGCCGTTGCCGCGGCCGTTCATGTTGCCGCCGAAGTTCATGGCGAAGTTGCCCGAGCCCGAGCCGTCGCCCCAGCCGTTGCCCCAGCCGCTGTCGTTCCAGGGGCCCCAGCCCCAGGCCTTGGCGTCGGTCGCGGGAAGGGCGGCGATGCCGATGGCGAGAGCCGCTGCGAGTGCGGAGAACTTGATAGCCTTCATGGTCCTGCTCCTTGAGTTTGCGCGCGAATGGGCATCGCGCTCGATAGCTTTTCCTGCCCGATAATCTGCGTCGGCCTGGGGTGAGGGCGATTGGCCGGCGCCGATGCCAATAAGCTTCGCAAGGCGCATGCCAACATTCGAATTCACGAATATAACAATGAAATCAACAACCTTCGTTTGCAGGCTTTCGTGCAACGCTGCAACGTACGTCCACGCGGTAGCGCGTTAACATGCTGTAAACAGGATGATTTCCGAAAAATCTGGCTATGCAACCGTTGCAACACCTGCAACAACTGCTCGGTGTTGCAACGATTGCTCGGCTCACCGGGCGCCTGCGACATTGGCGCACAGCGCGAACCAGGCGGCACGCGTGCCCCTCAACTCAAAGGGCCGGTCAGACAAAGGGGACGAAACGAACGGCCAGGATGTCGTGGTCGTCGATCCGCCCGTCTGAATGCCGAACAAGGAGCTTCAGCCGCTGGTCTCGTCGACCAACCGGAATAACAAGTCGACCGCCTTCGCCGAGCTGGCTCAGGAGCGCCTGGGGCAGCTGGGTGGCGCAAGCCGTGACGATGATCCCGTCATACGGCGCGCCCGCGGGCCAGCCGGCGCGACCGTCCCCCACATGTACCGCGACATTGCCGATGCCGAGTGCGTCGATGGCTCTGCGGGCGCCGGCGGCCAGTTCCGGAATGATCTCGACGGTATCGATGTGGTTCACCAGCCTCGACAGGACGGCAGCCTGATATCCCGAGCCGGTGCCGATTTCCAGGATGCGCTTCGACGACGTCGGCTGCAGCAATCCCGTCATCACCGCAACGATGAGAGGTTGAGAGATAGTCTGGCCGAAGCCGATAGGCAGAGGAATGTCGTCGGCGGCACGTGGCGCAACTTCCGGCGGGCAGAAATTGGCACGGGGAATCGAACCGATGGCCTCCAGCACACCGGGCCACTCGGCCGCGTGCCGCGCCGCTTGGGGCAGCGAACGGATGTCGATTGAGAGTCGCGCCAGAACGTCCTGGCCGGTGCCACCGCCATGCCGACCGTCCGATTGGGAGACGCCCACGTTTGCCATCCTCCTGCGGGCCGCGACACGAATGGTGGACTGAAAGACCTCGATGATCGGTTGGTGCTCAGCCGCAAATTGCGGTTTGGCCCAAGTCTGCACGCCCTGCGCGAATCGGTTGACGCCGTGTGTGCCTCATCTTCAAGTTTTCCACCGGAAATGTCGTCTGACAAAAGCTGATCTAGGACATTGTAGAACTTCAAGAAATCTCGGATCTTCCCGCCCGCTGCATGACATTATCCGCAGAATTGTGCTCCCGCTTCACTAGACCACCATGGCTCTGCGCTGGCCCAATAAGCCTCGCGACCGGCACAACTGAGCAAGGTCGCAGTATCAAGTGGTCCGTCGGTTCGACGGGCATGTCGCGGGCCTTGAGTTAGGTCGCGATCGCGTAATCGTAGCGTTCGTAGCGTTTCGTTCCAGTGGCGTGTCACGGCCTGCCAGAGGGTGGCCGCGCGCGCCGCGACAGAATCGTTTGTGCGGTTCTGGTGGCTATTGTCGCTCGAGTCGTGTCTGACCTGATGTATGGGGTGCCTGCTATGCCGGGACATGGGAACGCCGCAATGCTGTCGCGCGAGATCGCGCAGAGCGCGGCTGATTACGCCCTTCTCGACCAGAACGAAGCCGCAGTGCTTGAGCTGCTGATGGCGCGTCCGATCTCTTTCTTCCCTCCGTTGGTTCTGGCCTATGCGCATGGCCTTGCGGCACGCGGCTTCGCCGTCCAGCACGACGGCGCCTGGCACATCACGAAGGCTGGCCTGGGTGCCATGGGACGCACACTGCACTGAGCCTGCCGTCGTCGGTGTCCGATGAACGAGAGGGCCTGCGCGCGACCTTCCCCCCGAAAGATGGCGCGCAGGCTCCGCTCCCCTGCGGTACTTAGTGAGACAGCAGAACCGGCACCTTGTGGTGCTGGAGAATGTAGCGCGTCACGCCGCCGAACATCTGGGCGCCGAACTTGGCGCGCCCGTAGGCGCCCATGACGAGCACGTCCGGGTCGATCTCGGCACAGCGCTCAAGGATCGCTGGCCCGATCCCGTGGGCGGTCGTGTCGAAGTGCACGATCTCGGAGTCGACGCCGTGCCGCTTCAGATGCACCTGTAAATCGAGTCCCGGCAACTCGCCGATGTCGCGAGACTGCTTGTCGGCACGCGCTGTCAGGATGAACAGCTTCTTCTTGGTCTCGAGGATTTGCATCGCATCTGTGAGCGCACGGGCGGCGTGACGGCTGCCGTCCCACGCAACAGCCGCGACTTCTCGGAACGACTTCACCTTGTAGTCGCGCGGCACGATGATGATCGGCTTGCCGGCCCTCTGCAGCAGCTCCTGCGGATCGACGGACCGGTGCTCGGTCGTGAAGGCCGTTATGAACTGGCCGATGACGAGGATGTCGAAGAAGCGGGCGGAGCGGGCCAGCGTCAGGTCGGGCTGGCCCTCTTCCACCAGCCATTGTGTCTCGCCGGTGTGCCCCATCTGGGCCAGCTGCTCACGGAAACGCGTCTCGATCGAGCGCGTCGCTTCCAGTCGGGCCGTCACCATGGATTCCTTGACGTTGTCAGGAATCCATTTGCGCAAATGGCTCTCGAAGGGCTCTGGTCGCGAAACGGTAAGGCCGGTAACAGTGGCACCGTACTTGCGGCCCATCTGTGTAGCGAACTCCAGCGCGCGCTGGGATGCCTCGTTGCCGTCGTATGCAACCAGAAGATCCTTGATGGCCATCACGTCCTCCCTGGGCGTTGTTTCGCCGCCTCGATGTTTTGCATCTGCCGGACCACCAGGGTCCGCGCCTTGATCCGGATCCGTGCAACCTCAAATGACAGAGCCGGACGAGCTGACGCCGCGCGGTAGTCATGAGAGGGAGCCCCAAATTCAACTGGCATGCAATATACCAAATGACGGTAGTCTGCCACGGCCGTTTCGCTTGCCCGACCCGGCGTGTGGGGCCGCGCGGCTAGTCGCCAGGGCTGTTGGGGGTGCTGCGGCGCTCACCGATGCTCTTCCACCTGGGCGTCGATTAGCGCCTTGTTGAAGGCGTCGAGTGCGAGCATGCGGTCGACCCAGCCAACGATGAGGGTCGGGTCGCTCTCAGCAACGACCGCGACCCGCGCCTTGCCGGCCTTGTCGAATGTGCGCAGCGCGCGTTCGAGGGTGTCGGACGGCATAAGCCACAGCTCACCGCTCGCCGTGTCGAGGCGCTGGGGCTCGGCGGGTCTATCGCCGTCCGCTGGCCTTCTCTCCTCCTCGGTCATGAAGCTCGCTACCGTCAGACGCCGCATGATGGACTTGTGGGCGCCCTCCTGCAGGAACAGACCGCGTTTGCCCAGTTGCCAGTGGAAATAGCTCTGACCGAGCACAGCCTGCGTTAGGCCCACCGAGATCGAAACGGTCAGCAGCAGCGCGATCGTCATTTCATAGCCGCCCGTCAGCTCGAAGCAGATGAGGGTCGTGGAAATCGGTGCGCCGAGCACGGCGGCCGCCACCGCTCCCATGCCAAGGATCGCGTAAAGGCCGTGGCTGGAGCCGACCTGGGGAAACGTCGCGGTTGCGATGAGGCCGAAGGCAGCACCGGTTACCGCGCCAAGGTAGAGCGATGGCGAGAAGATGCCGCCGGCGAAGCGAACGCCGAGCGAAATGGCGGTCGCAGCCGTCTTGGCGACGATCAGGCCGAGCAGCAGCGCGAGTGGTAGATGCTGATATAGCGCCTTGTCGGTCGTCTCATAGCCGACACCCAGAACCTGCGGGAAGACCAGTGCAATCAGGCCCACGGCAAGACCGCCCAGTCCGGTTCGCAGCCACAGCGGCATCTCGAAGTGCCAGATGACGCGTTCGGTTGCCATGATGGCGAACTGAAAGAGGATGGCGACGAGCGCACAGGTGATGCCCAGCAGGGCGAAGGCGGGGAACTCAAGATAGCTCGTGATCTGGTACTCGGGAATGCGGAATGCCGGGAAGTTCCCCAGGTGAAACCGGCTGATGGCGGCACCGGTCACGCTGGCGATCACGATCGGCACAAAGGCCCGCAGTGCGTAATGGCCCAGGATCACTTCATGCGCGAAGAGCACGCCCGCGATCGGCGCGTTGAACGAGGCAGCGACCGCTGCGCCGACACCGGATGCGAGCAGGGAGCGGCGGCTTGCCGCCGAAAGGGCGAACCGCTCCTCCAGCCATGAGGCGATCGTAGCTCCGAAGTGCACGACGGGGCCTTCCCGGCCCGCGCTGGCGCCTGCACCGAGCGAAAGGGCCGCCAGGCCGGCGCTGAGGATGCCGGTGCGGACATCGATCTTGCTGTCGCGCAGCGCGCGCGACTCGATCACGTCGGCCACCGCATGCGCGCGGCGCCCCGAGATGTACTTCTCCAGGATGTAGCCGACCAGCACGCCGCCGATCGCGGGCGCCAGGACAATGTGCCACCAGGGTACCGTAGCGGCGGCGGATACGACGAACTCGCTGGTCGTATGGAGCCAGGTGAGCTGGACGATACCGATCAGCTTCCGGAAGGCGAGTGCGCCATAGCCGACGGCTATGCCGATGACGAGTGCAAGAAGCCAGTTGAGGGGCTGCCGGTCGTGCGTGAACTCGCGGAAGTTGTGATAGAATCGCTCTGTTAGGGTATTGCGTAGACTGGCAGCAGCCATCCGCAGGAAGCCGCGCGGTTCCGGCGCTGCCGTCAAGCGTTCCGGCGCCAAGTCCGATGCGCCTTCGCCATCTGGCGGTCCGAGCCGTTCGCCTGTGGGGGGATTGTTCATGCGGGCCGTTACTGTGCCACGGCAGCGACGCCGAGGAAGCACCGCGGGTCGCGTCTGTTTTCGTTTGCGGCGGCGACCTGGCGCCCGTGCCGTCGTGGTGATGCCGCAAAACAATACGTGATTGTCGGCGCCGCGTCGAAGGGCCTCGCGCCACGGTTTCGTGTTAGATCGGCGGCGAGGACGCTTTGCGCCGCCAGCGTGATAATTGCGGCGGTCGATTGCAGCGAGGGAGGCCGCGAGTTTGAACAGCCTGGTGATGTGGGTCGGCGGTTTGCTGGCGGCGCTGTTCGCAGCGCTGTTCGCCGTTCCGATGTTCATCGACTGGAACGGCTATCGCGGCGTCTTCGAGGAGGAAGTCTCCCGCATCCTGGGCCGCGATGTGCGTGTCGGGGGCGATGTCAACTTGCGGCTCCTGCCGACTCCCTACCTGCGCTTCGAGAAGGTGCGCGTCGCCGATGTCCGGCCCGGCAGCGGCAACCCGCTGTTCCGTGCCGAGAGCCTCACCGTGTGGCTGTCGGTGCCTCCGCTCCTGCAGGGCAACATCGAGGTGAGGCACGCTGCGCTCAAGCAACCCCAGGCGTATCTGGCTCTGGATGGCGACGGCCGCGGGACGTGGACCGGCCTGTCGCTGCGCACCATCGATCTGCCGTTCGTGCCGGGCCAGGTGGCACTCAACGGGGTCGAGATCGAGGACGGGACGCTCGTCTTGGAGCATGCGAGCGGCAGCGAACTGTTCCGCCTCGACTCGCTGTCGGGCGAACTTTCGGCCGAAACGCTCGAAGGGCCTTTGCGCTTCGCCGGCGAGGCTCTCGCCTGGGGCGCGCGACGCGAGTTGCGTCTGGCGACCGCGCGCCGCGATCCGGATGGTGCGATCCGCTTCAAGGCGACGGCGCGCGCCAAGGACGCAGACAAGGACGCTGCCGGGACGAGCGCCACACTCGAGGGTCGCGTTACGGGGTTCGACGGAGCGGTCGCCGTCGATGGCGCGCTCGCCCTCTCCGTTCCGCTGCCGGCGCTTCCTCCCGCGGCCCGTCAGCCCGATGCCACGGGTCCGGGAACGGCGCCAGCGAACGGACGGGTGACACTGGAGATCAAGGCCAAGCTCGATGCCGACGCTAGGCGTTTTGCGCTGGACGATGTCCAGGCCAGCATCGAGAACGTGGGCCAACCTCAGCTGATCACTGGCAAGCTCACGCACGTCCTCGGCAAGATCGGCAAGCTCGACCTGACACTGAGCTCCAGGTGGCTGGACTTCGACCGCTTGACCGGCGTGGGAGCCCACGCTTCTCCGACCGCCAGCCTGCGGACGCTAGCCGACGCGGTACTGGCGAGCCTGCCTCCGCGCGCCGAGACGTCGGCACGGCTCGACGTGGATCTCGTCACTCTGGGTGGCGAAGGCGTAGGCAATGTCGCAGTGCGCCTCGCCCGCCCGCCCGGTGGGCCGCTCACTCTGCCGGTAGCAAGTGCGAGCCTGCCCGCGGGAGGTCGCGTCGTCGTTTCCGGAACGATAGGCGAAGCCACCGGTGCGACGGCTCCAGTGGCTCCGCGCAGCCGGCTCGACGCACAGGTGACAGCCTCCGGTCCGAGCCTCAAGCGACTTATGCATTGGATTGCGGCCGACCTCGACCGCTTCATGCCCGGCAGCGATGGCGCGTTCAGCTTCGACGCGCGCGCCGAGATCGGAGACGACCGGCTGCGATTAACCGATACCCGCGCCACGTTCGCTGGAGCGACGATCACGGGAAGTTTTGGACTGCCGTTCGTCGAGGGGGGACAGGTCGACGTCAATCTGGATGCGGACCGCCTTGACTGGTCGTGGCTGTCGTCGGGGAAGCTCGATCGGAACGGCGTGGAGACATGGCTCGAACGCCTCGCTGGGAAGGGTAGTATGCCTCGCGCCGGGGGCACGGCCGCGGAGGCTCAGGGGCGACAGCTATCGCTCAAGTTGACCGCGCGGTCGCTGACTGCGGCGGAGCTCATGCTTGAGGACGTTGCCGCAAATGTTTCGGTAGGCGCCGGGCGCACCGACGTCGCGCGCTTGGCTTTCAACTTGGGTGCGGCCGCAGGAGCGGAATTCAGCGGCTCGATTGTAGACTCCAAAGGCGCGGGTCGCGGCCACTTTGATGGTCTCGTCCGTGCGGCTTCGAGCACAGATATCGACCGGCTGCTCAGCCTTCTCAATGTAAGTGTCGATGCGCGCCGCGCCGAGGTGCTGGCGCTTGCGCCGCTGCGGCTGGCCGGCCGTGTCGAACGCGGCGGTGCAAATGCCGGCGTCACGGTGACGCTCGATGGCGCCGCAGCAGGAGGGCGGCTCGCGCTGCGTGCTGGTCTGGCGCGCGGGTTCGACGCCTGGCGCGACGGCAATGTCGAGGTGACCGTCTCGGGCGAGGACCTCCCGGCCTCGCGGCTGGCCGCACTGCTGACAGGGGCGGCGGCGAGCAGCGCACCGCGAACGGCAACAGACGGTGGCGGCATCCTCGCCAGCGCCGCCCTCAAGGCGGTGGGCGTGCCGTCGCGCGGCATGGTTGCCGACTTCGGCATTACCGGTCGCGGCTTGACCCTATCCTACAACGGCCGGGCGCTCGCCGGCGAAGATGGCGGCCTTTCGCTGGATGGCACCGCGGAAGTCGCCGCCGACCGGTTGGGCGATGTCCTGGTCGCACTCGGCACGAAGGCGCGGACGGACACGCTGGCCCATGCGGTGACGGGCGCCGTCGGCGTGGCGACGGCGCCGGGCGGTGCGCTGAAACTTACTCCGCAAGGCTTGACGGTCGCCGGTGTTCGTCTGGACGGCGAATTGGTCGTCAGCGAGGCCAAAGACACGCGGCTTGCAATCGCGGGCCGGCTGTCGGCGGATCGCGTTTCAATCCCCGGGCTCGTCGCCGGGCTGACGGGAGGGACGCCAGCCACCGCAGCTGACGCTGCCGATCCCGCCGCGCCGCTGTGGACCGACCAGCCGTTCGTGGGCGAGGCTTTCGACCGGTTCGAAGGGACGGTTGCGATTGAGACACCGCGCCTCGCGCTGGGCCCCAACGTCGCCGTGAGCGCTGCGCGCCTGGCACTCGACTTCGCTCCGGGCAAGGTCGTTGGCCGGCTGGAGAGTGGCCGTGCACTCGGCGGGGCTGCCAAGGGCATCGCGACCTTTGTCCGTGCCCCGGCAGGCGTCGGGCTCGACGCAAGCTTGGACATCGCCGGCCTCGACCTCGCGCAGTTGGCGCGTTCCATCGGCGCGAGCCGTGCCGCGATCGGTAGCGGCGACGCGAGCCTCAAGGTCACCGGACGCGCGCTCTCGCCAAGCGCGCTCGTGGCGGCATTGCGGGGCGGCGGCGCTGTCCAGTTGAAGGATGCGGCGGTCGAGGGCTACGCGACGGAGGCGGTGCAGCAGACCGTCGCGGCAGCGCTCGCGAAGCAGATCGAACTGACTCCACAGGCTTTGTCGCGCGCCCTCACCGAACGCCTTGGCGCCAACCTCACGATGTTCGGATCGCGTCGTGTTGGGCTCGAGGTGATCGATAGCGCTCTGCGCATCGAGCGTACCGGGGTCGATCTCGCCACGGGCCGCGTGGAGGTGCTGTCGACTGTCGATCTGGCGAGTCTACGCGGAGAGACAGAATGGCGGCTTGCGGCGCGCGGCGAGTCCGAGAAGCGCGCCACCTGGCCGGTCGTGTCGATCCTCTACGTCGGGCCCGCGGGCGATGTATCGGGCGTCGAGCCGCAGGTGGCGCTCGGCGGGCTCGAGCGAGAACTCACGGTCCGCCGCATGGAGCGCGAGGTCGAAGAGCTGGAGCGATTGCGGCGCGAGGACCAGGAGCGGGCGCGACAGGAGCGGGAGCGGCAAAGGTTGCTTGCCGAGGAGAGGCTGCGCCTGCAACGCGAACGGCAGGAGGCGATCGAAGCCATGCGGCGACTGGAGCGCCAGGGCGGAGCGGCGGCGCAGGGCCAGAGACCGCCTGCATCCGGGCCGCAGGCCCGCCCCGACGCGGCGGGCGAAACGGCGCAGCCGCCGGTCGTACCGGTGCCGTTGCCGGTCCCGCCACCGGTTGCGCGTCCACAGTCCGGCAACGGTCAGCCTGCATCCCCGCCGGCATCCGGTCCGGCCGATCTCACCGATGGGCCTGCACCGGGTGGTGCCGCCCCGCGGGCTTCCGTGATCCGCCGCGCCTATCCGGCGCCCGCACGGGCGAAGCCGGCGCGCCCATCGTCGGCCGGCGATACGACGATACGGTCGCTCAATCCTTATCAGTATTGAGTTTGGTCGGGCCGCCGGCAGGCGTGTCCAGTGCCGCTCTGGCCCTCAGCGCCGCCAGAACGAACAGCCGCACCGCGGTCGAAAGCCCTGTCCCGACGGGCCGTTCGGAGTCGATCCGCGCCACGAGCGTTGCGAGGCTCTCTCTGCGATCGGCAGCAATCTCACGGAACGCCTCCCAGAACGGCTCTTCGAGCGAGATTGACGTGCGGTGGCCGCGAATGGCGAACGAACGCTTGATCGGGCGTGTCATGACGGCGTCCCGCCAAGATCATTCTCGCCCGGAGCAGGGGAGTCGCCGTCGGCTTGTTCGCGGCGCGCGCCGTCGAGTTCGCGATCGCGGCGATTACGGTCGGCGTCGTCACGCTGCCGCTCGCCTTTCGTGCGGCCAAACTGCAGGCGCCGGGCGTCTGCCTCTGCCTCGCGCCGCTTCCGCTCGCGGTTCTTCCGAGCCCTGCGCAGGTTGACGATTTCGGCGGTCATGACGGGCGGCTCCGGGGCGGCGCATGGTTAACGGTTCTGGGAATATTAACCGTCTCCGAGGACACGCGGAAGATATTAGAAAAGCACAGGAAAATGAAACTGCTGCCCGTTCCTCCGGGAACAGCGCAGCGAGCCTGTCACGGGTAATCTCCAACCCAGATGCAACGAGCTGCAACCTTCGCTCCCTGGAGATCACCGATGACCAACAAGCTGTCCACCAAGTCCATCGCCCTCGGCGCCCTGTTCGCTCTCGGCATGGCCGTTCAGACCACTTCCGCTTCCGCAGTTTCGCTCGCCGTCCAGACGGCATGCATGGCAGACTACTTCGCCTACTGCAGCCGGCACTCGGTCGGCAGCCAGTCGCTGCGCAACTGCATGTCGGCGAACGGCGCACGCCTGTCGAGCCGCTGCGTCAACGCACTGATCAAGGCTGGTGAGGTTTCGAAGGCCGAGGTCGCCCGCCGCGCCGCGGCGCTTGGCCGCTGATCAGACCGTAAATCGCGAATTTTCGAACGCCCGCGCCCGATAACGGCGCGGGCGTTTTAGGTTTGTTGACCATGCGATGAAAAAATCGGCGGCAAGGCGTGCTCGTCGCGCTGAGCGGCGCAGGCCTACGACAGAGCGACACGGATGCTCGGGGGCAGCGCACCACTGGGAAACATCTCAAGGAAATCCGACATGATCGCCAAGTCCATCGCCGTGGTTGCGTTGGTTACGACGGGTCTGGCAGTCCAGACGGGCGCAGTCTCCGCCGTTTCGTTGTCTGTTCAGCGTGCCTGCACGTCGGACTATCTGTCCTATTGCAGCCAGCACCCGGTCGGCAGCGCCGCATTGCGCGGCTGCATGTCCGCCAACGGAACCCGGCTGTCGGGCCGCTGCGTCAATGCGCTCATCTCCGCCGGCGAAGTGTCGAAGGCCGAGGTTTCGCGCCGCGCGGCCTCCATTCGCCGCTGATGCAACCACGTTCGCCGGCACGAGGTTGATGCCACACTGCAATGGACCTAGCTTGAGGCCAAAGGTCTCAGGCAAAGGGTGTTCGCAGGCATGGTTTTGGTAGGCAGGTGTTGGACTTGGGCGTGTCTGCCTATCCTCGTAGCGGCAATGATCTCTGGCCCAGCCGCGGCCCTTGAGCGCGACGCCGCGCGTGGCTTGCTGATACGGGTCGGTGGCGCCTCCGCGTCTTCGACCGACGAGAAACACGCCTTCGACAGCGCCAAGGACCTTGGCACCGCGGAGGCCTGGCGGGCATTCCTGTCGAGCTATCCGTCGGGGTTCTATGCCGACCTCGCCCGCGCCTATCTCAAGAAGCTCGGTGCCGGTGACACCGGTCCCTCCGAGCGCGCGCGCTTTCCGGGCGTCACCGGCCGCAATGTCGTGAGTGTGCTCCATCCGGGCGGCGCTTTCGTCAAGAACGGGCCCGATACCTGGGTCGAGCAGGGCTCCAACGGCTCGGCGGTGTTCCGCTTCAAGGAGCGCGAGCGGACCGACCGCGACGTCACCCTCTACGATGCCTCACGCGGCGTGCATCTGTCGCTCGACGTCGAAAACGCGGTCGTCTGGTACTCCCACGCGCAGCAGCCGTTCGTACGCCTCAACGACATCACCCAGGCCACTGCCGGATCCGTGGGGCCAACGCCGCCGCCGCCCCGGCTGACCGCGCCGAGCCCGCCTCCACGGGCACCCGCGCAGCGCGTGACCGGCTGCGAGGAGGGCCAGCGGCTCGTCGATGGGCAATGCATCCGCATCCGCAAGGGCGAGAAGCCGGGTGGGTGTCCACCGGGCATGCGGCCAGTCCCCGAAACCGACAACTGCGTACCGATCAAGGCAAAGCGACCCGTGCGCTGCAAGCGCGGCTTCGTCGTAGTCGATGGCCGCTGCGTGCTGCGGCGCGATGCTTCGACGGCGTGCGGTCCGGGCTACCATTTGAGCGGAACACGATGCGTGCAGGGCTACCGCAAGCCGCCGCCGCAGAAACAGCTGCCGTCCTGGCAGATCGAGGCGATCAAGAAGGGCTGCAAGCCCGGGCAAGGCTGGAACGCGCAGGAAGGCTGCCACGAGAACGATTGAGAGTGGCGGTACTCGGCGCTCGCGCGTCGGTATCTTCTCAGTCCACGTCGACGACGCGGTAGATGTAGTTCCAGGTCCGGCGGCCGTCGTTGCTCCAGTAGATGCGCCCCTCGGACAGCTCGATCCGCACCCACATTGCACCGCCGGGCCGATCGGCATCCACGAGCACGATGCGGTCGCGCGTGATCTCGTGCTGGCGAAAATGAAAGATCGCTGCGCGTTCCTTGCGCCTCTTCGTCTGCACCACCTCGGTCCAGTGGTCGGCGCTCTGGCGCTTGAAGCTGCCGTAGGTCGTGGCCCCATCGTTGACCCAGTACTGATCGTAGAGAATGACAAGCGGAGGAGGGAGCGGCCGGTCGGCATCGGCCTGAGCATCGAGGGGCCGTCGCAGTAAGATGGGGTTGCGCAGTGAATTATGGTCCCACGGGGTCTGTGCGCCGGCGGACGCCTCGACGACACGTTTGCGCACGCGCCGCAAGGTTGTCAGCAGGTCGTCTCCGGGCCATCCGAGATAGCGCAGCATCGCCGCCGCATAGGGTGAGTTACGGCCGCGGCCGTCGGCCGCGGTCGCTCCCGGATGGGTCGAGAAGCTGATCAGCTGATCGGCCGCGCCGCTGCCGACATCGGCGAGGCCGGTACCGATCCTGGAGGATGTCGAAGCGCCGCGCAGGCGGTCGGCGAGCGGGTTGTTGCGGCAGGCATCGAGCATGACCACGCTGCTGCGGGCGCGGACCTCCATGGCTCGCATGACGTCGTGGAGCGACAGGGCATCGCGCTCGACATCGTTCTCGCTGGCGAGGCGGGCATCAACTGGAACAAGATAGTTGGTGCCCGCCACCTGTAAGCCGTGGCCGGCATAGAAGAAGACTGCGACGTCCGCGCCGTTGATACGGTCGGAGAAGTCGCGGAGCTTGCTCTCCATGCCGGCCTTGCCCAGATCGATGTGCACTGCAACCTCGAAGCCAAGACCACCGAGGAGGCGGGCGATGTCGGTCGCGTCGTTACGCGGATTGGCAAGGGTGCTGGTGTGCTGGTAGGCGCTGTTGCCGATGACCATCGCCAGCCGCTTTTCGGCCTGGGCAATGGCCGTTGCCGCAACAAGCGCCGCAACGAGCGTGAGCCCGGCCATGACGACCTGGACAGACCGCACGGCGGAACTCGACGCGAGGCTTCGAATTGGCGCGGCCGACATCGCGACACCCGTCTTAGGACACGCTCATGTTTTGGCGCTGCCAGGATATGGCGGCGTCCGCCTCGCGTCTACGCGGATCGCCCAACCACAATGCGATCAGGCCGGATCCGGGCCGATCATCTTTTCGGGGCGAACGATGGCGTCGAAGTCCTCGCCCGAAATGCCGAGCTTGACGGCTTCCTCGCGCAGCGTCGTGCCGTTCTTGTGCGCGGTCTTGGCGACCTTGGCGGCCAGGTCGTAGCCGTACTTCTCCTTCAGCGGCGTCACCAGCATCAGCGAGTTGGCCAGTCCGCGGGCGATGGAATCGAGACGCGGCTCAATGCCCGCAACCGCGTTGTCGGTGAACGAGACGGCGGCGTCCGCCAGTAGGCGTGTCGACTGCAGGAAATTGTAGGCCATCATCGGGTTGAAGACGTTGAGCTCAAAGTGGCCCTGGCTGCCTGCAAATGCGATGGCGGCGTTGTTGCCAAGGATATGTGCCGCGACCTGCGTCAGCGCCTCGCACTGCGTCGGGTTGACCTTGCCGGGCATGATGGAGGAGCCAGGCTCGTTCTCCGGCAGCGCCAGCTCGCCCAATCCGGAGCGCGGGCCGCTGCCAAGGAAGCGGATGTCGTTGGCGATCTTGAAGCAGCTCATGGCGACCGTGGTAATGGCGCCATGCGTGAAGACCATCGCATCGTGCGCGGCCAGTGCCTCGAACTTGTTGGGTGCCGACGTGAAGGCGAGGCCGGTGATCGCGGCGATACGCTCGGCGACCTTCTCGGCGAAGCCCTTGGGGCTTGCGAGCCCGGTGCCCACCGCGGTGCCGCCCTGCGCCAACTCCATCAGCATCGGCAGCGTCATCTCGATGCGCGTGATGCCATTGGCGATCTGCTGGGCGTAGCCGGAGAACTCCTGACCGAGCGTCAGCGGTGTCGCATCCTGCGTGTGCGTGCGGCCGATCTTGATGATGTGGTTCCACGACTTGGCCTTCGCATCGAGTGCGGCATGCAAGTGGCGCAACGCGGGAAGCAGCCGCCGCTGCACCTCCTCGGCGCAGGCGATGTGCATGGCCGTCGGGAACGTGTCGTTCGACGACTGGCTCATGTTCACATGGTCGTTGGGATGGATCGGCTTCTTCGATCCCATCTCACCGCCGAGCATTTCGATGGCGCGGTTGGAGATGACCTCGTTGGCGTTCATGTTCGACTGCGTGCCCGAGCCCGTCTGCCAGACGACCAGCGGGAAGTGGTCGTCGAGCTTGCCGTCGATCACTTCCTGTGCAGCCTTGACGATCGCATCGCCCAGCTTCGCGTCGAGCTTGCCGAGTGCCATGTTGGCCTCGGCGGCCGCACGCTTGACGATGCCGAGTGCGCGCACGATTGGCTGCGGCTGCTTCTCCCAGCCGATCTTGAAGTTGCCGAGTGAGCGCTGCGCCTGCGCGCCCCAATAGCGCGTGGCATCGACCTCGATGGGGCCGAAGGTGTCGGTCTCGGTGCGGTTCCGCTTGGGCTCGGTCATGTCTGGCTCTCGGGGGTTCGTTCTCGGGGGAGAAATCTGTCGAACGGCCGAGGTAGCACGCACGCGCCGGTGTCTCCAGTTGAACGGAAGTCGGCGCCACCACCCGCCCATATCGCATCGGCGAGGTTAACTCGCTCTAATTGTTGCCGTTTTCTGGGCGCCTCGTGCTCAGGCAAGCGTTCGAGTCGTCGTGTTCCAGTCGCGTTGCATCGCTTTGCCGGGCGTTCGGCCCGTGCCCTTCGTGCGGTCATGGATTGAAAGGAACACGCCATGGAACCCAAGATCATCGTGATGATCGTCACGCTCGCGCTTCCCAACGGTGACAGCGGCGTGCATGTGAAGCCGATGGCGAACGTCGCCCATTGCATCGCAGAGGCCTCCATCGAGGCCAGCGACCCGTTCGTGCGAAACGTGGAATGCTCAGAGCTCGATAACGGTCGCCTGATGCTCGACTTCAAGGTCCGCCCCGACGACGAGGACGGCGACCGGAAGAAAGACGTTGCAAGCTGATCGGGGCGCCGCCTCAGCGCTTTCGGAAGGCGTCGAGGCTGACGACGTTGGCAGGGGCGCCCGCCGCGGCGGCGGCCGGGACGGCCTCATCGGGCTTGTCGGCTGCGGATGGGGCGGTGGCCGGCGTCTCAGCATCGCCGCGCTCGCCGCTGGAGGCGGCATCGCGTTCAGTGCTGCGATCGGCGCGATCCGCACGAGGTTTGCGTGCCGGACGCGGCCGGCGCGGCGTGGTGGCTTTACCGCCCTGGGCAGCGGCCGAACCTTCACCGCGCGATGAGCCGCGCGGATCGTTGGCTTCGCCCGCCGCTGCCGTTGCGATTTCCGGCTCGGGTCCGATCTCGGCCACCTCGAACTGTAGGCCGAAGCGCACGCTCGGGTCGACGAACACGCGAATGGCCTGGAACGGCACGACCAGCCGTTCAGGGATGCCATCGAATGTCAGATTGACCTCGAAGCGCTCTTCGAAAACCGTCAACCCCCAGAAGCGGTGCTGCAGGACGATGGTCATCTCCTGCGGGTACTTCTCCTTGAGCCGCCGCGACAGCGATACGCCCGGTGCGCGTGTGTTGAAGGACACGTAGAAGTGGTGGTCTCCGGGCAAGCCGGACTTCGCCGTTTCGGCGAGCACGGCCTTGACGACGCCACGCATGGCATCCTGCTGCAGCGCCTCGTAGTCGATCGTCGGGCCGGAAGTCATTCGTCTCGCTCTTCGCCTTGTTCGATGAGCTGCGCCTGGTGGATGAGGCGTTTCGCCCGTCGGCGGCGGGTGCCCACCGTCTGGCCGCGGGGTAAGTAAGTGGAGGGCTTCTGTTGCCCGGTGCCCTCCGTACCGCGCCTTACCCGGCTAGGAGCAAGGACTTTGGTTCAGGCATCTCAAGCCGCAAGCGCGACCCGGTCAGCCTCAGCATAGTTGTCATTGGCAACTATTCTGGACGGCCCGATAACGGCGGAACCATGCCGGGCAAAAGCACACCCTTTACACCTTCGTCGATGCTGGTTCGCCCCCATCATCAGACCACGAAGTCGGCTCCCGGCCGCCGCATGCGAAGACGTGTAACGCATGAATGGCAAGAGGTCCGAGCCGGAGGCGGAAGGCCCCGTGGGCTGATGGTGGAGGCGCCGGGTACTGCCCCCGGGTCCGATCGGCTTATTCCGATGGCCATTTATCGCCATAGCCGGATTGCTCCGGCACTCTCAATATAGCGTGGCAGACGTGAATTGAAAGTGCCGCCACCGCGGCCTACGCGCCCACCGCATGCGCTGTGGCTCGCGAACGCCCGGGGGCTTGACGGCTGTTCAACTCCCGCTGCGAGCGTCAGTCCGATTCGCCGTCCGTGGTTATGTGCAGCACGCGACCGCAGTGCTTGCAGTGCACCGCGTCCGTATCATGACGCCGCAGGCCGCAGTCCGGGCACTCGAAGCTGACGTGTGGGGGGCGGAAAATTGTCTGGACCAGCCGCAGGAACAGCGCCACGCCGATCAGCAGAATGATGATCGAAAGCAATCGCCCGCTGGTGCCCTCCAGCGTTATGTCGCCAAACCCCGTCGTGGTCAGTGCGGTAACCGTGAAATAGAGCGCATCGATGTAGTTGGTGATCTTGGGGTTGGTCTGCACCTGGAAGACGTAGACCAGCGCCGTCATGATGAATACGAACACGAGCAGGTTGACGACGCTCTGGATGATCTCCTCGTTGCGGCGGAAGAAGCTGAACTCGTCCCTGAGATCGGCCAGCATGCGATAGGAGCGCAGAAGCCTCATTGCCCGCAGCACGCGCAGGAACAGGAAACTCTCGAGCACGGTGGGCAGCAGCAGTGTGATGATGACGATGATGTCGGCCCACGTCGCCATCTGGCGGAACAGGCGCAAGGGCTGATGCTCGATGAAGAAGCGGGCCGCAAGATCAGCGATGATGAAGACCGCGATGATCGCGTCGACCGTGTAGATCCACGGCTGCTCGCGAGCGAGCGAGGACGCGATGAAGAACACGATCGTTGCGACGTCGAAGGCGAGGATGGCAAAGCGGAACAGTCGCGCGGGCTTTTCGTGGCTGTGGTAAAGGTAGCGCAGATGTTCCCTCAGCGATTTCACCGATGCGTGCTCCTGCTCTCCGTGGCGGGGCCGGCAGCAATGCTGCCGTGCGGATTAGGATCAAGGTAATGACGTTGCGAGGAGATATGGGGCTGAGCCTTGCTGTCAACGCTAATGTCGGAGCGGGGGGCACGCGCTGCGCGGTGTCTGGTGGGCACCGGTGGAGGCACGGCGGGGATCATGGCGATGGCTGAGGCAGAGCTTCTGCCGCGCCGCGGCCTGTTCGCCGGACAGCCGCTGTTCGACGCGGCCAATCGCTGGCCGCCTGCCGCTGCGTTCGGTGCCACGCTCGTCATTCTCGCCGCGTCGTTCGGTGCTGGCCTGCTCTCCGCCTTGGTCGTCAAGGCCGCGCTCGGCTCCGTCGTGGAGGCAGATGGCGCGTACTTCGCGCTGACTGCTTTGGTGGGCACGCAGCTCGCCGCCGTCGTGCTCACGCTTCTTGCGGCACGCGCATTCTCGCCCAGCCCGGCTGCCGCCCTCGCGTGGCGCCCTGTCGCCCGCATCGGCGTCTACGTGTCCGCCTTTGCTCTCATGCTCGTCGGCGTGGCTCTGCTGGGCGCACTGTCCTGGCTCGTCGACCACTCGTCTGTCGAGGCCGACCTCGCGCCCTTCCGCGATCTGGCGCGCTCGGATGCCTGGTGGCTTGCTCTTTTCGCCGCGAGCGTCGGAGCACCACTCATGGAGGAGCTGCTGTTCCGCGGCTTCCTGATGACGGCCCTGTCGCGCAGCCGGTTGGGGTTCGTGGGTGCCAGTCTGATCTCGTCGGCGCTGTGGACTGGCCTGCACGTGGGCTACTCGCCTCCCAGTCTCGTGGCCGTGTTCCTAGTCGGGCTCTATTTCTCGTGGCTCGTCTGGCGGACGGGCAGCCTCAAGGTCCCGCTTGTCTGTCACGGCATCTACAACCTGGTCGTCGTGCTGATCGTCATGCTGGTGGATATCCCCGGCCTCACGCAGCCAGCCGTGGGCTGAGAGAGCGGCGGAATCGGTCTAACCTCCGGGGCACGAGCCGGCCGGCCGCCATCGAGCGGCGGCGCGCGGCTGCTTGCAACAATCCACGGGAGAGACCGATGCGGCAGTACCTCGATCTTCTCCGCCATGTGCGCGACCACGGCGCGGAGAAGCGCGATCGCACCGGCACAGGTACGCGCTCGGTGTTCGGTTACCAGATGCGGTTCGATCTCGCCGAGGGCTTTCCGCTGGTGACGACCAAGCGGCTGCATCTGAAGTCGATCGTACACGAGCTGCTTTGGTTTCTGGCAGGCGACACCAACATCGCCTACCTGAAGCAGAACGGCGTTTCCATCTGGGACGAATGGGCGGACGAGGCCGGCAATCTCGGGCCGGTTTACGGCCGACAATGGCGTTCCTGGGCGGCGCCCGACGGGCAGACCATCGACCAGATCACTCAGGCCGTCGACCTCATCCGGCGTGATCCGGACAGCCGCCGCATCATCGTTTCGGCCTGGAACCCGGCCGACCTGTCGAAGATGGCGCTGGCGCCCTGCCACTGCCTGTTCCAGTTCTACGTCGCCGAGGGTCGGCTCTCCTGCCAGCTCTACCAGCGCTCCGCCGACATCTTCCTGGGTGTGCCCTTCAACATCGCCTCCTACGCACTGCTCACGCACATGATGGCGCAGGTCACCGGTCTGAAACCCGGCGACTTCGTGCACACGTTTGGCGATGCGCACCTCTATCTCAATCACATGGAGCAGGCCGAGCGGCAGTTGGCGCGCGAGCCGCGGCCGCTGCCCCGGCTGCACGTCAATCTCCAGGTCGATTCGATCTTCGGCTTCCAGTTCGAGGACTTCGGGATCACCGGCTACGATCCGCATCCCCACATCAAGGCGCCCGTCGCCGTGTAACCGATGCCGTCGTGGCGGGCTGGCAACGTCTCCACACGTACGGTTGCGAGCTCAAGCCCATCGGCTTGCCGAGCGCACGGGCGGGTGTTTCTTCTCCTCACGCGTTCGACGATGCGGTTGCCACCGGCTTCGCCATAGTGCTGTTTTGGCCCGAAGCGTTCCTCGTCGGCGGGAACGATCAGACTACCGCCGAGCTGGCACGCCTCAGGGGCGAGTTCGATGCCATCGAGCACGCCACGATTCAGAAGAACTGCGGGCACCGGTTCCACCGGAGCGGCCCGCCACCCAGGGCATAAGAACGTTGGCTGGCAGCCTCGCAGCAGATCCCGCACCCAGCCGCGCCGATGGCGATGCTGTGATCGCGTTCGTCGTTGCGGTGGCGCGCAACGGCGTCATCGGCCGCGACGGCGACCTGCCCTGGCGGCTGTCCACCGACCTCAAGCTGTTCCGGCGCCTTACATTGGGCAAGCCGATCATCATGGGCCGCAGGACATGGTCGAGCCTGAAACGGCAGCCGCTCGACCAGCGTGACAACATCGTCGTCACGCGCGACCCCTCGTTTGCAGCGCCAGGAGCGCTCATTACACGCACTCCGGGCGAGGCGCTCGCGCTGGGTCGGCGGCTGGCCCGGGAGCGAGGGACAGGCGAGGTGATGGTGATTGGCGGCGCCCAGATCTACCGTGCGCTCATGCCCGAGGCCGGCCGGATCTACCTGACGTGGGTTGACGCTGAACCTGCGGGCGATGCGCACTTCGATCCGCTCGATGCCGCCGAATGGCGCGTGACGTCGAGGGAGCCTCTCCCGCGTGGCGACAAGGACGACCATTCAGCCGAACTCGTAGTCTATGAGCGGCGGGCGGGTCCCTGACAGGCGGGTCGGCTGCCGGATCGATCTTGCCGCAGCCTGCGCCCTCCTTGACCCCGTGAGCGGGATTACCATCTGAACGGGCAGAGGTTTGCATGCGCTTGGGGGCTGCCCTATAAGCGACCGAACCTTCCTCCGGGCTCCGTTCCGGGCGCGCGAACCGGCCAAATGCTAAGGCCGGCCCGCCCTGCGGCCGTCCGTATTCCCATCGATGCCGTAGCGCGAGAGACCTCACGTATGCCCTGGAACAATCAGAATAATGGCGGCTGGAAGAGTGGCGGCGGCGGAGGAGGAGGTGGTGGTGGTCCATGGGGGCAAGGCCCGTGGGGCCAGGGTCCGGGCGGAGGTGGAGGCGGTAATCAGCCCGACCTCGAAGAAATTCTCAAACGCAGCCAGGACCGCATGAAGCAGGTCATGCATGGTGGTGGCGTCCCCGGGCCGCTGCTCGCCCTGCTCATCCTGCTGGGTCTGGGCGCCCTCTCGTTCTATGCCTTCACCTTCACCGTGAAGCCCGATGAGCAGGGTATCGTCCTGCGCTTCGGCAAATACGACCGAGCCGCCAATCCCGGCCTCAACTTCCGTTTGCCACCTCCGATCGAGGAAGTGCTGCTGCCCAAGGTCACGCGCGAGCAGTCGATCGAGGTCGGCCTGCGCTCGATCAGCTCGCGCGGCGCGATCGCAGCGCGTGATGTCGCCGAGGAAAGCCTGATGCTGACCGGCGACGAGAACATCGTCGATGTCGATTTCGTCGTGTTCTGGCGCATCAAGACGGGCGTCAAGGACAAGGCGACGGGGCAGACCGGCGCCGAGCAGTACCTGTTCAACATCCAGAACCCGGAAAGCACGGTCAAGGAGGTCGCCGAGAGCGCGATGCGCGAGGTGGTCGGCCAGAGTGACATCCAGCCGATCCTGACCGAGGCGCGGCAGAAGACCGAGCAGGCGGTGCAGGATCTCATCCAGCGGACGCTCGACGGTTACGGCGCCGGCATCCAGGTCACGCGCGTGCAGATGCTGAAGGTCGATCCGCCGTCCAAGGTCATCGACTCCTTCCGCGACGTCCAGGCGGCGCGCGCCGACCAGGAGCGCCTGCAGAACGAGGCCCGCGCTTACGCCAACAAGATTGTGCCCGAGGCTCGCGGTGAGGCCGAGCGCATCCTCCAGGCCGCCCAGGCCTATCGGGAGCAGACTATCGCCGAGGCCATTGGTCAGGCGTCGCGCTTCTCCCAGGTGCTCGAAGAGTACAAAAAGGCTCCAGATGTGACCCGCCGCCGTATTTATCTGGAGACGATGGAGAAGGTGCTCGGCGGCACCGACAAGATCATCCTCGACCAGTCCGGAGGACCGGGCGTCGTGCCCTATCTGCCATTGAATGAGCTCGGCGCACGCCAGCCCAAGTCGGGAGGCCAGTGAACATGCGCCCCTTCCTCGCTTTCCTTCTCCTGCTCGTCGGCGCTGCTGCCGTCGCCCTCTACATGGGCGCCTTCATCGTGCGCCAGACGGAGCAGGCCATCGTCCTCCAGTTCGGCAAGCCCAAGGCGACGATCACGACGCCGGGCCTGCACTGGAAGGTACCGTTCGTCGAGACGGTCGATTACTTCGACAAGCGCATCCTCGATCTCGACATGTCCTCGCAGGAGGTGATCGCTTCCGATCAGAAGCGGCTTGTGGTCGACGCGTTCGCTCGCTTCCGCATCATCGACGCGCTCGAGTTCTACAAAACGCTGCGTGACGAAGGCATAGCGCGCGAGCGGCTGGGCAACATCCTCGTATCGTCGATGCGCAGTGCATTGGGTTCGGCGACGTTCCAGGACGTGGTGCGCGACAAGCGCGAGAAGCTGATGCATCAGGTGCGCGATCAGGTGAACAATGAGGCCAAGAGCTTCGGCATCGAGGTGATCGACGTGCGCATCAAGCGGACGGATCTGCCCGAGGCCAACAGCGACGCCATCTACAAACGGATGCAGACGGAGCGGCAGCGGCAGGCCGCGGAGTTCCGCGCCGAGGGTGCCGCGGCGTCCAACCGCATCCGTGCGACCGCTGACCGCGAGGCCACCGTCATCAAGGCGGAGGCGACCCGGAAGGGCGAGCAGACCCGCGGTGAGGGCGATGCGGAGCGCAACCGCGTGTTCGCCGAGGCCTTCGGGCGTGATCCGGACTTCTTCGCCTTCTACCGGTCGATGCAGGCCTACGAGCAGGGTCTGAAATCGGGCGAAACCCGAATGGTGATCTCGCCCGACTCCGACTTCTTCCGTTACTTCAACAGCGTCGGTGGCGCCGCACCGGCTCGGCCCGCGCAGTCGTCGCCTGCCCGGCCAGCGGCTTCGGCCGCGCAGCCCGGCCAGTAGTCGTACGCGGCGAACGGCGGCAGGGGTTGTCGATGGAGGATCTGGCCGTAGGACTTGGCCTCGTTCTTGTCATCGAAGGGCTGGTTTGGGCCATCAATCCCGCTTTCGGCCGGCGGATGCTGGCGATGACCGCCCAGATGTCGGACGGCATGCTTGCCAGAGCCGGCTGGGTGGCCATCGGCCTGGGCGCTTTCGTCATCTGGCTGATTAGAGGCTGACGATCCCGCGCCGGGCGACGTGTCCCAGGCTGGCTGCCCGATCGTGCTCCCCGTTATCCTCAGGCGGTCGCGTGACCTGCCGCCGGATTCGTGGCAGGAGAGGCGACGCCCAGGCGGTGAAAGGATTTCGCACATGCGCTCGTCGACGCGGTCAATACCTCGGTGCAGCGGCGTGAGCCGTATGCTGCTGGCGACCATTGCGGCTGCCGTGTTTGTCGGACTTGCGGCGCCCGAAGCGACTGCCCGCAGCGGGCCGAGGTCGGTTGCCCCAGTGGCCGAGGCGTTGCTGCCTGCCGTCGTCAACATCTCGACATCGCAGACGACCAAGGGTCCGCAGGGTCTGCCGCTGCCCGATGTTCCCAAGGGTTCGCCGTTCGAGGAGTTGTTCGACGAGTTCTTCAACCGTCCCGGTGCGCAGGCCGTGCCGCGCAAATTCTCCTCGTTGGGTTCGGGCTTCGTCATCGACGGCAAGGAAGGTCTCGTCGTCACCAACAACCATGTCATCGCCGATGCCGACGAGATCGTGCTCAACTTCCACGACGGATCGAAGCTCAAGGTCGACAAGGTTCTTGGGCGCGATCCCAAGTCCGACCTCGCCCTGCTCAAGGTGACGCCCAAGAAGCCGCTGGTGGACGTGCGCTTCGGGTCTTCTGAAGACCTGCGTGTGGGCGATTGGGTGATGGCGATCGGCAATCCGTTCGGCCTGGGCGGCTCGCTGACCGTGGGCGTCATCTCTGCCAAGAGCCGCGACATCAATACCGGCCCTTACGACGACTATCTGCAGACCGACGCTGCGATCAACCGCGGCAATTCGGGTGGGCCGCTGTTCAACATGGACGGCGAAGTCATCGGCGTGAATACCGCCATCATCTCGCCTACCGGCGGCTCGATTGGTATCGGGTTCTCCATCCCGTCCGATACGGCGGTGGCCGTGATTGAGCAGTTGCGCAAGTACGGCGAGACGCGCCGCGGGTGGCTTGGAGTGCAATTGCAGTCAGTCGGCGAAGAGATTGCCGCTTCGCTCGGCGTTCCCGAGGACCGGGGCGCGCTGGTCGCCTCGGTGACGCCGGGCAGCCCGGCGGAGAAGGCTGGCATAACCCCCGGCGACCTCATCGTGACGTTCGACGGCAAGCCGGTAAAGACGATGCGGTCGCTGCCGCGCCTGGTCGCGCGCACCGACGTCGGCAAGGTGGTGACGGTCGAGGTTGTTCGCCGGGGCGACGAAAAGCGACTGGATGTCGAGATCGCCCGGCTCATGGACGAGGAGCCCGCTGATGCGGCCACGCCGGAGCCCGAAGCCGGTCCACCGCCGCCCAAGGTCGTGCTGGGCCTGACGCTGGCTGTGATGTCCGACGAATTGCGCCGGCAGTACAAGATCGGCGACAAGGTCAAGGGAGTGATCGTCACGGCCGTCGAGCCGGGAAGCACTGCCGAGCGCAAGAGCATCCGGCCGGGCGACATCATCGTTGAGGTTGCGCAGGATGCCGTGGCGACGCCAGAGGATGTGTCGCGCAGCATAGACAAGGTCACGCGCACGGGGCGCAAGGCCGTGCTTCTGCGTATCGAGAACGGCAAAGGTGATTTGCGGTTTGTTGCCGTGCCCTTTGGTTGAGACGTCGGGCGTGTGTGAGACGAGGCGGCGCGGCGCCGCTCAACGGAGGTGCAGCGGGTGTCCAACGGTCATGGTCTGATCAATACGATCCTGGACGGCCTCGCGCCGGTCCACCGGGACGGCTACAAGTTTCTCGCCATCGCCGCGGCTCTTTCGCTGTTGGGGTTCCTGCTTTACGCCCCGCTGGGCTGGCTCTTTCTGCTCGCCGCGCTTTACATCGCCTACTTCTTCCGCGACCCGGCACGCGTCACGCCGCTGCGTGACGGCCTCGTGATCGCGCCGGCCGATGGCGTGGTCACCGGGGTCGATCTCGTCCAGCCGCCGATGGAACTGGGTCTGGGTGAAGGCCAGCGCGTCCGAGTGTCGACCTTCCTGTCGGTGCTCGACGTCCATATCAACCGGGCGCCTGTCGCGGGCCGCGTCGTGCGTTCGGTCTATGTGCCCGGCGCCTTCATCAATGCGGCTGCCGACAAGGCGAGCGAAGAGAACGAACGACGGTCGATCGTGATCCAGACGGCGTCTGGTGACGAGATTGCGGTGGTGCAGATCGCGGGGCTCATTGCGCGCCGCATCGTGGCCTTCGCACAAGAAGGTGATCAGCTGGGCGTGGGCGAGCGCTTTGGCCTCATCCGCTTCGGGTCGCGCGTCGATGTCTATCTGCCGGTCGGCCGCACGGCCATCGTCGCCGTAGGTCAGCGTGCCATCGGCGGCGAGACGGTTCTGGCGGATTTCCAGTCGCACGAGACCGAGCGGGAATCGCGTCGAAGCTGACAGGTTCCGACACTAGGTGTCGAATAGAGCTATAATCCGAGGGCGTTAGTAGAGGCCCTCAATTTGGCGGCGACTTGCCCGCCCGCCGCGTGCTTCAACAGGGAGGCGCCAATGGATCCCGTCGTACCGAGGCTCGAGGAAGAGACACGGCGTCGGCGCGGCCGGCTGCTGTTCCGGCACCGGCGCATTCCCGTGCGCATGCTGGTGCCCAACTTCTTCACGCTGCTGGGACTGTCGGCGGGTCTGACATCGATCCGTATGTCGATCGAGGGTCGCTACGAGTTGGCGCTGGCGGCGATCGTCTTCGCCGCTCTACTCGACGGCATCGACGGCCGCGTAGCGCGGTTACTCAAGGCGTCGTCCCGGTTTGGTGCCGAACTGGACAGCCTCGCGGACTTCGTCAACTTCGGCGTGGCGCCGACCATCATGATCTTCACGTGGGGGCTGGGTGACCTCAAGAGCCTGGGCTGGATCGCCGTAATGATCTTTGCCCTTGCTTCGGCGCTCAGGCTGGCCCGCTTCAACGTCACCATCGACGACAACAAACCCAAATGGCAGAAGGACTACTTTACCGGCATGCCGACGCCGGCGGCGGCAATCGTCGTGCTGCTGCCCGTCTATCTGGCAGCACTTGGTTTCGATCTGCGCGGGGCGATCTGGTCCAAGCAGGTCATTCTTGCCTACACGCTGCTGATCGCCTTCCTGATGGTGTCGAATATTCCGACCTACTCGGGCAAGCTGCTCGGCGAGCGCATATCGCGCGAATGGGTGCTCCCGATCTTCATGGTCGGCGTCTTTTACGTCGCGATGCTCGTCACCTATCCGCACGAGACACTCGCCGGCACGACGATCGCGTACCTGGCCGCGATCCCGCTCGTGTGGCGCCGCTTCCAGCGCCGCCTGGCTCTTGAGGGAGATCCAGAGCCGGCAGAGGGCGAGGTTTCGCTTGGCGTGGGCGAGGAAAACGCCGCTGCCGACGCCGCATCGCCCCAGCAGCCGGTGACGACCGATCAGCAGCCCGCTCGCGCGGCGCCGCGGCTCGTGGAGATACGGCCTGAACCGAAGACCTGATCGTCTGTCCGATTAGGTGCGGTAGGGGCAGGCTCAGCGTGTCCGCTGCATCAGCCTGTCGCGCAGCGAACGTAGCGACTGGCTGCCTGCATCGCCACCGTCGGCAGGGGCCGCATGTGCGGGTTCGGCATAGCGCTGCTGTGCGGGCTGAGAGGCTTGCCGCCCCGCCGGATCGCGACGCAGCAGCGAACCCTGTCGCCCCTGCCCCGCGTTGCCGCCTGCGGGCATGCCGCTGTCGGGTTGACGGGCCGGAGATGGTTCGGGCGAACGCGAGGACCGCAAAGGTGCCGGCTCTTCGTGACGTACGGTCGCCGGGTAAGCCCGTTGCGCGGGCGCATCGTAGCTGCGCGGTGCAGCGGCCTCGGGCATATGCATCGGTGCATGGGAAGGCTGGGTATCGCGAGCGATCGCGCGCCGGGGCGGCTCCGCCTCGGCATGCTCATCGGCCCGGCTGGCGCCGAGCACCGCGTCGGCCATCATCGCAACCGACGCGTTGTTGTCGTCGTCACCGATTGCGCCAGAAGAGCGCCAGCGCTCGACGACCTGGTCCAGGAAGCCCTCGTCGCCTACCGACCGCTGCCAGCGGTCGGAGAACTTGGCGGTAGAGCTGCGCGGCATGGCGGCGAGCTATCGCCGAATCTTGGTGACGGCCTGAGGGTTCAGGCGGCGGCTTTGGGCTGTGGATCGGCGGTCGCGACCACCTCCAGCCCGTCCTTGAACTTGGCACCGAGCACGAGCTTCGGCAACTG
>JBFWNY010000039.1:0-32448 GCA_050250815.1 Hyphomicrobiaceae bacterium | reverse complement strand
CGCAATATGGCGACCGGCCTCGATCTCGAGGACGAGATCACCAATGCGCATGGCCACGCAGTCTGGTCGGCGTGCAGCGGCTACCTCTTCTACGTGCGCTACGACGAGAAGCACCGGCCGCTTCGCGTGTATCGGCACCGGCTGGGCACGCCGGAGAGCGAAGACGTGCTCGTCTACGAGGAGACCGACACCGGCTTTTATGTCCACCTCTCGCAGACGCAGTCGCAGCGCCTGGTGCTGGTCACCGCATCCGATCACGAGACGAGTGAAACGCATGTCATCGACAGCACCCATCCTCTCTCGTCGCCGCGGCTTGTCGCTCCGCGCGCCACGGGTGAGGAGTACGACATCGAGGAAAGCGGCGGCGTCCTCTACATCACGACCAACTCGGGCGGGGCGGACGATTTCCGCATCGTCACTGCGCCCCTCGACCAGCCGGGCCGCGAGAGCTGGCGGGAGTTCGTATCCCACCGCCCTGGCTGTCTGCTACTCGACGTCGCTCTCTTCGCTCGTCACATGGCGCGCCTGGAGCGCGAAGGCGGCCTGCCGCGTATCGTCATCCGCGAACTAGCCACTGGCGCCGAGCACCAGATCGCATTCGCCGAGGAAGCCTATTCTCTGGGACTGTCCTCAGGCTACGAGTTCGACACCGACATGGTGCGCTTCACATACGCTTCGATGACGACGCCGGCCGAAGTCTACGACTACAACATGGCCTCGCGGCAGCGGGAACTGCGCAAGCGGCAGGAGGTACCCAGCGGACACGATCCGGCCGACTACGTGACGCGGCGGGTCTTTGCCAAGGCGCCCGACGGAGCGGACGTGCCCATCTCCATCCTCCATCATCGCACGACGCCCTTGGACGGAAGCGCGCCTCTGCTGCTTTACGGCTACGGCGCCTACGGCATCGCCATGCCGGCTTCCTTTTCCGTGACGCGGCTGTCACTCGTCGACCGCGGCTTCGTCTACGCGATCGCGCACGTGCGCGGCGGCAAGGACAAGGGCTATCACTGGTATCGGGACGGCAAGCGCAAGGGGAAGACCAACACGTTCACCGACTTCATCGCCGCCGGGGAACACCTCGCCGCCCGCAACTTCACCTCGCGTGGCGGCATCGTCGCGCACGGCGGCTCGGCTGGCGGCATGCTGATGGGTGCCGTCGCCAACATGGCGCCAGACCTGTTCTTGGGCATTATCGCGGACGTGCCGTTCGTCGACGTACTCAACACGATGCTCGACAAGGATTTACCGCTGACACCGCCCGAATGGCCCGAGTGGGGCAACCCGATCGAGAGCGCGGAGGATTTCGCGACCATCCGTTCCTACAGCCCCTACGACAACGTCCGGGCCCAGTCCTACCCGCACATCTATGCGCACGCGGGGCTCACCGATCCTCGCGTCACCTACTGGGAGCCCGCGAAGTGGATCGCGCGCCTGAGAGAAGTGAGCACGGGCGACAACCTCATTCTGCTCAAGACCAACATGGAGGCTGGGCACGGAGGCGCGTCGGGACGCTTCGAGGCGCTCAAGGAGACCGCCCTCGCCTACGCATTCGCCCTGAAGATCGTGGGCAAGGCCGGTGCCGCCGGCATTTGACGCACGGCCGTCCCGTCATTCGCCAGGTAGAATTTCCACGCCGCTCGAGGCCCGGTCTGCCGAACCCGCCGACCGCCGAGCCGGCGGCCTCACGCCGCACGAACGCAGAACCTGCCTGACCACCTGGGCAACCCAGGTTCCGCCAAGAAAATATCGGTGCAGGCTCATGTCGTGGAATTGCCTCGCGACGGTTCGTGCCCGCGTGACATCTTGCACCGACGTCGCGGGACCGAGCGCCCGTTTGCGGAATACCATCGTGGTCCTTCGCTGGGGGAAGCGCGCATCGGGCTCCAATCCAGCGGCCATGGCGATCTGCGTGAGCGTCGTTGGCACGAACCCGTGCACATGTGCGAAGTGCAGACGCTGGAATGCCGGTCGCCCGTCGGCACGCATATCCGGCACGCTGATGTAGACGACGCCGTTGTCCGACAACCAGCGTGCCATGCGCTGAATCGCCCCCAGCGGATCGCGCAGATGCTCCACCACATGATGGCAGGTGATCACGTCGAAGCCGCCGTCGGGCAGCACGGCATCCTCCCACTCTTGGCTGAGAACCTGCACGCCGGTTGTCACACGCGCATGGGCCGCGTAGTCGTATCCCGGCTCGATGCCCATCACCTTGCAGCCGCGGCCCGCCGCGACGGCGAGGAACTCGCCCGAGCCAGCGCCGAAATCGAGAACGCGCGCGCCGGGGACGAGCCTCTCGCTCAGAAGGTCGGCACGCGCCTGTGCGGCAGCGCTACTCTTGCAGACGTGGTCGCGCGGAGGCCGACCGGCCGCCAGCTGGTAGTCCAGACGGTATTCCGTCCGATAGTAGGTTGCCAGTTCCTCTCGCGTCGGCATCGGATCAGTGCGCAGCAGCCCGCAATCGCTGCATACGACGGTCGTCAATCGCTTCAGGCGCCGGTCGTAGCGACTGACCTCCGATCTGAGCGTGGAGCCGCACAGATTGCAGCACGCGGGCTCGCCAACATAGCGATATCGCGTGAAGGGCACGAACATCGCGGCCCGTCCGGCAAACCTGCGCAGGTATTTCATCTCTCCCCCCGGAGCTTGTCTGTCCGCTTCGATTGGGCACGATCGCCCCTTTGGACCGGCACGTGCCTGTCCATTCGGGCGCGCTGCCACGCCCGCCATTCATTCGTGTTGTCGTGAGCTATCCCTCGCCGCCCGGCATCGCTCGCGCGGCCACCGGCGGAGACTTCGACCGTGAAACACCGCGATCGTGCAACGACGTGCGCGTGAGCCGCCAGACCCAAAAAGGGTGGACCGCTATCGACGCAATCGTCCGAGTCTCAACGCGGCCAGTGGTAGGGACGAAGCTCCTGCGGATGCGCGATGACGAAAGCGATGACGCGGCGCCGCTTCTCTGGCCCGCGTCCGGTCGCTTCGCGCTCGTCCCCTGTGTCGGCGAGAACGAACGGCGCGTGCGTTTGAATGCGATCGTAAATGGAACGCCACGTGCCCTTGATCGTGTTCTGGGACAGATCGAGAGCCGTCATGATCTGCTGGTCGGTCTGACCCGCGACCGCCAGGCGCAGCAGGCGTTGCTCTGCCGGAGCGAAACGGCAGCGCGGCGGAGCATACTGCAAGACATGCGAAACGGTCGTTCCCGGCGCCACGCGCAAAGACTCGTCAGGCTGCGAGTAATAGAGATGGCGCAATGACACGCCCGCTTTCGCTCCAGGCGGCGAGGGGATATGGGAAAGGTCGAAAGTCGCGAAGATGCGGTAGCCTGTCATCAGATAGACGTCGACCTCACGCTCCCAGTCCTCATGCATGATGCGGTTGACGCGATAGCCGCGGTGATCCCGCACGTAGGCTTCGTGTGCCATCGTGCCGACCGCGCGCCACAGCGGATCCATCAGGTCCCAGCCCAATTGGATCCAGTGCAGCAGCAGGTCGAGACCACCGCTGGAGTTGCCGCGCGCGATTGCATCGTGATCGAGGAACACCGCTGCCGCATCGGCGGCGGAGCGCTGCAGGAGTTGCGCCATCAGGAACGGTGTCGGAGCGCAAAGATGCGCGGTTATCGCGTCGGGTACGACGAAACCCGAGATCCCTCCAGCAAGCGGCTGCCACCGGCCGCCCTCGTCGTCTTCCAGCCGTTCGATGATCACACCCTTCATGCGCTCGCGCTCGAAAAGGCTGCGCAGCGCCGGCTCGAAAGCCCTAGCGGTCTCGTCGGACGATCCGCTCTCGTCGATCAACCAGCGAGCGAAAAAGACCGCATCCGCCGGCACGAAAGGGCGGTGGCGAAGGGTAAACGTCATACGCGCAAAGCTCCCTGCTGCAATTGCGCGAAGAGCGTTAGCATTTGCTCGAACTGACCTGCATCATAAATGCAGTCATCGGACAATCATTTGACCTGAAACGTCGTCCTAGGCGGCTCAGCCGCCGCCGCGCTGGAAGGCGAGTTCGAAGCGTTGCAGGAATTCCGCGACGTCCGCCTCGCCCGCATCCTCGATTTCGATCGTCACCCGCGCCTGCGGCAGCAGCAGGAGGCCGCCGAGCCGCCGCGGCGCAAGTGGCGCGAAGTCGATGGTCGCCCGCCCCGCACTCTCGCCGCCGATCGCGAGTTCGACCCGGTCGCCGGCGCGCGCAGGGCTTGCTGCCGCGCCGAGCACCGCGATGCTTTTCTCGAACTCGGTGCGGGAGAGCGACATCGTCTTGACGATGCGCACGGGGCTCGGAGGCTGGGGTTGTGTGCTGCGGCTCATGCGCGAGGGATCCCGTTGGGTTGGGCACCCGTGCGTGTCCACAATGACGGCGGCTGCGTCAAGCGTCGAAACTTAGTAGCCGCCAAAAGAAAAGGGCGGCCTGCGCCGCCCCTTTTTTCTCTGCACCAGACCGACGTTGCAACACAGTCGGCCTGAAAAGCGAAAGGCCGCCTCGCGGCGGCCCTTGCTGTGATTGCCTTGTTCAGGCGGCCTGTGTGCCCAAGGCCGGCGCGTTCTTATCCTCCACTTCGCCGGCTCCGGACCTCAGAGCGATACCGATGTACCGCACGCGTCCTGCGATCTTGGCCTTCTGAACACCGAGCTCTCCGAACTCCCTGCCGAACGTCGGCAGTGCGAGCGGCTCCTTGTCCTGCTCTTCACACCATGCGCAGTAGTCTTCGTACAGCGCGGTGGCCGTCAGACTCGAACCGTCCTGAGTATCGATCCTCTCCTTGTAGAAGCGCTCCACATCGGTCTCGGGAGCCATCAGCCGCTGCGGCTGGGTGACGGGCGCCAGACGATTGTCGTTGGCGCCGGAATGCGGCTCGCTGATTGCAACGTCAGCCACGGCTTCCGCCGGTGCTTCCGCCACCGCTGCCGCGGCGGTGCCAGTCTCGACGCTTGCGCGTGCGACGCTGGTGCTCTCGATGGCCTCCTTCTGGATCGCGATCGCTGGTGCCTCGATCTCGAGGCTGCGCACGGGGGCGCGGGTCTCGCGGACCCGAACCGGCTTGGGAGCCGCCGGGGCGAGACGATCGTCGATCCGCCAAGTGGAGAAGGCAATGTACATGCCGAAGCCCGAGCCTATCTCGAGCAACAGTGCGATGAACGCGGTCAGCGCCATCTGCACGGTGTCGACATCGATGCCGGCAATCTTCGCCAGCACAGCGGCCTGCGGATCGGCTTCAGCCATCACGCTGCCGCCTCCCGCCTTGTCGAGCTTGACCTGCGTCTCGGCGATACGCGCCTCGAGCGCAGACCGTTGCTCGGCCGAACCCAGCTCGGCTGCGAGGGCATGGTACTTGTCGCAGTAGGTGCGCTGGAACTTGCCCTTGACCTTGGTGCAGCCTTCCGTCCAGCTCCAGGCGCGGTCGTTCTTGACCGCCTCCATGTCGCTTTGGACTGTTGCCGCCGGGCGGTGCTGAGGCACCCAGGACAATTGCTCCTGCGCCCGCTTCAAATCGGCTCTGAGATCCTTGTAGGTCTCAGCCGCCACCCTGCGCTGGCCGGCCGTATCGAACCGGTTGAGCGCTGCATGGCCGAACGCCGAAGTCAGCGAGTAGGCCGTTACGACGACCCACACCACGGCAGACGCCGCAGCTTGCGACCACATTCTGTTTCGGATGGCGGCGAACAGAAAGAACGGGATCAGCGCCTTCAGACAGTCGGCCGCGGCACTTGCCGCACCGTAGATCTGTCCGTCGAGTTCCGTTTTGCCGAGACTTAATCCGAAACGCCAGTTCATCGCCGCGGACACTGCTAGCAGTACCCCCGCCGCGAGAACGCCTAGTACACCTAGAGCATGTCTCATAGGATTTGCCCTCTCCTTGTGCGGACAGCCGGCCATGACGCGAAACCGCCGGCTTACGGTCTTGTTGATCCTGGAGGGGCAGGCCACCGCTCTCACGCAAAACTCGTGTGCGCGCAGCAACACCGATGCAGTTCCGACCCACCGTCCGTTGAGCTTCCGGAGCCATTCCCCAATGGGCACCGGCGAACGTTGGGCGCAACCTCAGTTTGCGCACGCGAGAGCAGGAGTCTCCGCGCGGAGACCGGCGTGACGACAGACTGGATCGCCGCTCGATCCTGGCCTGTGCAAAAACCGGAAAAACCGCCGCGGGGATAACAAGTTTGACGCAAACAAACGCCCCCTCGCCGGGGAGATTAAAGCGATTCGTTACGATTAGTTAAGGGAATCAGCCCGCTAGAATTGGCAGGCGAAGCCTCACCACATCACCCGGCGGAGATCGCAACGAACCAACCCGCCCCCTCGTCCACAGGCGAGCCACCGGCTTTCCCCGCTTGTCCACCGGACTTGGGAATTGTAATCCACAACATCTGGGGCGTTACGGCTGGGCCAAGACGCGAAACCTAGTGTTGCATTGCCTCATATTCTGGCGCCGCCTGCGCCGTAACTCTTCGAGCCTACGCGAGCAGCTGCCACAGCCGCACGTTCGGGGCGAGTGGCTGGACCGCCACACTGACCACGGCGCACGCTTCGTGAGTTGCAACGGCCACTGAATTCTCTATTGTGAATAAAACGGTGCACGGATGGCTTTGCGGGTGCAGGACCTCGTCAAATGAGGTTTGAGTTCCCGCTAGCCGTTATGACGGTTGGCCAGACATTCCGTGACTGGCGCGAACCCGCAGGATCTGTGGTATAGACACAGAAACTCCACGCGCGGGTGTCGAGCCACGGGGTGGGCACCGCAGAGGAGACGACGGAAATGCGCGTCCTCAGTGTACTTGTGTTCGTCGCCGCGGCAGCGCTGGTCGGCTCGTACCTCTACGCACCGAGCGCGGTGTTGCGCCAGCCTCGCCCAGCCCTCGTGACCAGCGCCCACGCTGTCTCCCATCAGCGGAACACCCACGAAGCCGTGCGGCCCGCGTTCGATTTCACTGCTGCCGTTCCTGCGGCGCGTACTGATGGTCCCCGCAGCTTCTCGCCGTCTTCTCCGCTGTTCCGCATGGCCGCCCAGACGGTCGAGGCGCGTACGCGTGATGAGGCCCTTGCAGGCGACGCGGCGGGCGCCAGCTCGCCCTGGCGTACGCAGATCATCCATGAACGCGCCTCCGTGGACTCCAAGCCCGCAGCGGCGCCAGCGGCCAGCGACTACATGGCGCGTTACGAGCTCGCCCGCAAATTGCAGGGCGAGTTGAAGCGTGTCGGCTGCTACTACGGTGATGTCGACGGCGACTGGGGCATGGGCAGCAAGCGCGCAATGGCGGGTTTCCTCGAACGGGTCAACGCGACGTTGCCGACCGACAGCCCCGACTACATCCTGCTGACACTCGTGCAGGGTCACGCAGATCGTGCGTGCGGCGTGTCTTGTCCAAGCGGACAGGCCCTCGCCAACGATGGCCGCTGTCTGCCCACGGCAATCATAGCGCGTGCGAAAGAGCGGACTGCACCTGCAGTAGCCACGGCCTCTTCAACCGATACTTCGGCCGCTGCCAATCTGGTCGTTGCGGACGTGCCGCCCCCGGCCCTCTCGCCGCGCCATTCGACGGAGAGCAGGTCCCGGCAAGTGATCGCCATGCCTGACCCGGTCGCACCTTCTTCGTTTCGCAAGGCCGACAGCGATACCTGGCGCAAGCGCACCACGGTCGCCGTCGCACGCGAGCTGACAAAGCCGCTCAATGTGCCCGAGCCTCGCCGCGTCGCACGTGACATACCGGCGGCTGTGACCGTCGCAGAGCGTCAGCCCCCCGTCGCGGCAACCGACAGTGCGCCTCGCGAGCCCCTGCCCGGACGCATGGCCATTGGTGCACCCGCAATGCCCGCGGCCAGTATTCCGGCGGTCGCAGCGACTCCGGTCGTGACGCCTCCGGTCGAGCCCGAGCAGCAAGCGCGGCAGCGCGCCATCGCCGCATTGCCCGCAGGCGTCGTCGAAGAAGCGCCGTCAGCCCCGCGCGTTCACGAGCCAAGTCGCTCGCGTGAGCGGTCCGCGCGGCGGTCCGACCGGCCGAGCCCCGTGGCCCGTCCCGAGCCCTCACGCCGCGGTTACGCCGAAGGCTCCGTCCGCACCTACCAGGGCAGGGTCCGCCGCGGCTCTCCGCAGCACAACCTGATGCTGAGCCTGGGCGGCGTGTTCTGACGCCGTCCTGGACGCCCTAGACGATCAATCAGGCTCCCGCGGCAGTTTCCTCGCCGATCCACGCCAGGAATGGCGCCGAGCCTCCCGCTACAGGCAGCACGACAATTGCCGGGTTCTGGTAGGGATGGCGCTCCCTCACGAACTCCGTCACGGCAGTCGCGAGCGTTGCACGCGTCTTGACGAGCGCGGCCACCTCGCCGTCCTCCGCAATCCTCCCCTCCCAGCGGTACACCGACGTCATCGGCCCGAGCACGTTGACACACGCCGCCACCCGCGCCTCCACCAGGGCGCGCGCGATGTCCCGCGCCTTCTCGAAATCCGGGAACGTGACGTATATGAGAACGGGACCGTCCGTTTCGCCCATCGCCACTGCCTCCTGCATCATCGACCTTGAAAGCCCGCACCAGCGCATGCCTGCCCAACTCAAGACCTTGGACCGCAAGACGTTCGAGAGAATATCGTTCGTCGCCAGCGACGTGCCAGAGGCACAATCGGCGCTGCAGCGCCTGTCGCATCGCTACGGCAACGTGAAGCCTTCCGAGGCTGACGCGATCGTCGCGCTCGGCGGCGACGGCCTGATGTTGCAGACGCTGCACCGCTTCATGAACGATCGCATCCCGATCTATGGCATGAACCGCGGCTCGGTCGGCTTCCTCATGAACGAATACCGTGAGGACGGCCTGCGCGAGCGGTTGGTCGCCGCCGAGATCAGCCGCATCCACCCGCTCTCCATGATCGCCTATGACGCCGCGGGCAAGGCGTTGAAGGCCCTCGCCATCAACGAGGTCTCCGTCTTCCGCGAGCGGTTCCAGGCGGCCAAGCTCGAGATCGCGGTCGACGGACGCGTGCGCCTGGGGGAGCTGATCTGCGACGGCGTTCTGGTGGCAACGCCTGCCGGCTCGACTGCCTACAATCTCTCGGCCGACGGTCCGATCCTGCCGATCTCGTCACCGCTGCTGGCGCTGACACCCATCAGCCCGTTCCGGCCGCGGCGCTGGCGGGGCGCGCTGCTTACCAACACGGTACGGATTACCATTCGCGTGCTCGAGCCCGTAAAGCGCCCGGTGAGCGCGGTCGCCGACCATTTCGAGACGCGGCATGTTGCGCGCGTCGAGATCGAGCAGGCGCACGCCATCGAATTGCTGATGATGCACGATCCCGGACACGACCTCGACGAGCGCATCATCGCCGAGCAGTTCCGCTACTGAGAGCGGTCGCGCTTCAACAGTGATCGTGCGCCATCGTCCGCGACCACTCGCAGGTCAATAGTCGCGGCCGTAGCGCAGCTGGACGTGAACATGATCGTCATGGCGGGCCGCATTGCAGCCCTGGAAGCGCACTTTCTGATGCGCGACGCCCAGAGCACGCTGCAGATGCGGCTCTAGGAACAGCTTGCCGACCCGCCGGTCCTGGGCCAGCCTGACGACCGCTTCTCGAGTTCGCGGAATATCGACTTCGAGCTTTCGCCAGAGAGGCTGCAGCATGCCAAGATCCCAGCGCAGCGATGGCCACGTTCTGGGACACCGCGTTGGACCCTCCTCGAAAGCGAAATAGCCGATGGGCGAACGCGTCGCGCCCGGCAGATAGTGACCCTGCTCCGCGTAGAAGAATGCGATGTCGACCTTCTCGCCATCATCATGGGACAAGTGCGGAATCAGCGGAAATCCGTCGAGGAATGGAAAGTTGGCATCGAGAACCTGGACGAGCGTTCCCGGATGGCTCTGGTCCAACGCCTTGGCGAGATCGACCAGCACATCCTCGAGTTCGGGCCGCACGTAATTCCTGTTCAGCGCGCAATAGAGAAGCGACTGCACCCTGAGCGGTCCTGACGCGGTGCAGCTCAGCGGCGTCCTGCCGAAGATCGGCGCCACCCAGGTCGTGACCAGGGACAGGGCCGAGTAGATCAGCACGAATGCAAGCACGTAGCGCCTAAACGTCAGCGCGCCGAGCCATGCGATGCCGCCGATCTGCGTCAGCAGCGTCAGCAGGACGGCAACGACCGAATGGAGGAGCAGCTTGCCCATGCCATCTCTCGTGCGGATCTTCCCCAGCGACCAGTCGCGATCCGCTCAGCCTCTCCAGCGCGTCACGACGTCCGTCAGTGCCGGGCGCTCACGCTCGGGCGAGCGCTCCCGCGGCGTGCCGATATAGACGAAGCCGACGACGCGCTCGTTGTCACCAAGCCTCAGCCCTGCGCGCACCCGCGGGCTGTAGGCGACCCACTCCGTCAGCCAGCTCGTGCCGAAGCCCATGGCATTGGCGGCAACGCACAGGTTCATGGCAGCCGCTCCGGAGGACAGCACCTGCTCCCACTCCGGGGCGCCCTTGCTGTCGGTAACGCGCGATATTACTGCGACAACAACGGGTGCACGCTCGAAGCGCTTGCGCTCGAACTCGAGGCGGACCTCGGAGGGTGCCTCGCTCTCTTCTGCTGCCAGCGCCGCTGCCATCACCTCGCCGAAACGGCCGCGCGCCTCGCCCTCGAACACGATGAAGCGCCACGGCACGAGTTTCTTGTGATCGGGTACGCGCGCTGCGATCGTCAACAGCTCGTCGAGCTGGCGCGAGTCGGGTCCGGGCGCGCCCATCAGGTCGGGCTTGACGGAGCGGCGCGTCTTCAGCAGGGCAAGCGTCGCGTTGTCCATGTCGTTGCCTCGTGTCCCTGTAGCGTTCGCTCGTGCCGACAATCTTGCACGGGAGGCCGTTGCCCGGCGTGCCGAGAAGCCGTCTCGCTAACGGAAATCGGGTTCTGTTACAATGCCCGCACCCGAAGCAGGCGAGTCGGTCGAGCTGCGCGAGCCGATGACCGGCATGAGGAGCAACAGGCGTGCGGCGAACCGCGGCGAAACACGACACTTCCCTTCGGGTTGCCTGCGCCACTCTGGCTCTGTTTTGGGCGGTGCCCGCCGCGCAGGCACAATCGCCCGCACAGCAGGCCGCCGGGGCCGCACCGAGCTTGCAGATCGTCCTCGACGCCTCGGGCTCCATGTGGGGGGCTCTGGTTGGTGAGTCGGTCGCCAAGCACATCGCAGTCCGGCGTGAGCTTCAGCGCGTACTGCCGCCTGTGGCCTCGACCCGGCGCACGGGCCTCGTCGCATTCGGACCGGGATGCCGGGCTGCCGACCAGATGACACCGCTCGGGGACTACGACGCCGTCCGGCTGCTGGCGCCACTGGACCGCTTCAACCCGCGCGGCCGTGGTCCGCTCGTTGCTGGAATCGAAGGTGCTGCCGCGACGATGCCGCCTGCAGCGCCCGGTGACATCGTCCTCTTTCACGATGGGCTCGACAATTGCGGTGGCGACATCTGCGCTGCTGCCGAACGTCTTGCTTCGACCCATCCCATGCTCAAAGTGCACGTCGTATCTCTGGGCGTCGCGCCGGCCGAGCAGGAAGCCATCTCGTGCCTCGCCCGGCGGACGAAGGGTGCGCAATTCGCCGTGACGGATGCAGCTTCGCTCGCTGCCGCGTTGGACAAGCTCCGCGGCATGTTGAGCCAGGGCCGCACGGCCGCTCCCGCCACTGCCGCTGCCACTGCCGACCGTTCGCCTGCGCCGGCCAGGGAGACGGAACGCACTGCACCGTCGGGCCCGCCGCAACTCGTCGCCGAAGCCGTGCTTGCAGCAGGCAAGGCGAAAGTAACGGTCCCAGTTCGCTGGAGAGTTTTCGACGCGGCAGACGATCGGCTGCTCGCCGATACCGCGAGCCCGACGCTGCAGGTCAAATCGCCACCGCGCCGCGTTCGTATCGTGGCGAACGTCGGCAACATCGAGGCGCGTGGCATCGCAGACGTTGCCGCATCCGGGACGACGCGCGTGCAGTTGCCCCTCGGTGCAGGGATCGTGCGTCTCGACACAGGCGCCCAGCAGCTCGCGAGCGAAGCGGACGAACCGCTGATGCGCATCGAACGCATCGAAGTTGTCTCAGCTTCCGGTGCCGCAGAGGGTGGTGCCGCGTCCAGCCAACCGCTGTGGATCGCGCGCGGCAAGGCGATCGAGGCCATCCTTCCAGCAGGACGCTACCGGGCCGTGGCCGAGTATGGGTTGGCCCGCGCCGAAGCACGCATCGACGTTGCGGAGGGCAGCGAGCAGGCTACACCGTTGACACTCTCGGCCGGCCGCCTCGAGCTTACCGCAACGGGGGTGCCGTCGGCTTCTGGAATCGTCTTCGCCGTCGAGACCGACGATCCAAGCGCCGGCGATGGCCGGCGCCTCGTCGCCCGCAGCGCACACACCTCGCCAGCCTTCGTGTTGCCCACCGGGGCCTACTACGTCACAGCTCATGTGGGCGAGGAGAGCATCCGCCGCACGGTTGCCGTCCGCAGCGGGCAGGCAACACGCGAAGTCTTCGCCGTTTCCAGCGGCCGCCTCACGCTGCGTCCGACACGCGACGGCAGCGCCTTCGACGACCCCGCTGCAATCGCAATCGTGACGCGCGAGGGCGACACCGCCAGCGCGCGTCGCGTCGTAACCGGCATCGCCATCGAGTTGCCTGTCGGACGCTACGTCGCGACCCTCATGCTCGGCGGCAACGCACCGTCCGTCCGGCGACCATTCGAGATCCAGGCCGGCCGCGCCCTGTCGCTCGATCTGCCGCTGCCCTCGTCGGGCATTTCGCTGACCGCACCCGAAGGCGCAAACATTGCCCGCTGCGACGTCGTCGATCGCAACGGCGCCATCATTCTGCGTTCGGTGGCTGCCAACGCATCCGCCCGGGTCGAGCCCGGCGACTACGTTGTCCGGTGCCTATCGGCCGAGGCCGAGCGCCGCCAGGCCGTGAAGGTCGAAGCCGGGCAGCGGCTGTCGGTCGGTCCGCGGGCGCCATGATGTTCTCCCGTCCTATCGGCAATTCAGCCCGTGCCATCCTCGCGCCGCTTTTGCACCGCGCAAGTGCCCACTGGATCGAATTGTCCGGCATGCGGCGAGATGGGGCAGAGGGCATGTTCATCGGCGCACATCCGCACTTCGGCACACGGCGGCGAACGGCGTATTCCGCGGCATTGCTGGCGCTTCTGACGCTTGCCGGCGCCCTTTCCGCTGCCGCACAGCAACAGCCGGGCTGGCAGACCGACCTAAGCGTCCCACGGCAACCGCCCGCCGCGCCGGACGAGCGTCCCGCGGCCACCCCTGCGCCCGCCGCGCAGACCGGGTTGCCCGCGCAAGGCAGCACAATCGTCAAGAAGACGTCCCCCGAAGGCGGAGGCGACCCGTCGCAGATCAAGCTCGTCGCGCTTCTGACCGCAGATGGACAGCGCATCGAGCAGGATCTCGTCTGGCGTGTGTTCGCCGAGTCGAAGACGAGCGGCGTCCCCGGCAAGCTCCTCATCACGTCCAAGGAGGCATCGCCCACGGTCCGCCTGCCCGCGGGCAGCTATATGGTCAATGCCGCGTTCGGCCGCGCTCACGTCACCCGCCGGCTCACGGTTGCCGATGGCGTGCAGGCTACCGAGCCTTTCGTGCTCAACGCCGGAGGACTGCGCGTTACCGTTGCTGAGGGGACCGGACGCACCGACGCCAACAAGGTCCACTTCGATATCATGACGGATGAACGCGACCAGCTTGGCAACCGCGCGCTGGTGCTGGCGAAGGCCAAACCAGGCGTCGTGATCCGCTTGAACTCCGGCATCTACCGCATCGTCTCGACGTACGGTGACGCCAACGCCAGTCTCGAGAGTGACGTGACGGTCGAAGCGGGCAAGCTCACGGAGGCTACGGTAGCCCACAAGTCGGCACGCGTGACCCTCAAGCTAGTCACACGCGAAGGCGGCGAGGCACTGCCCGATGCTGCCTGGAGCATCCTCACCGACGATGGCCAGATGGTGCGCGAAAGTGTCGGGGCCTTGCCCTCGCATGTGCTGGCGCCCGGCAGCTATCTGGTCGTGGCCCGTTCGCAGGGCCGCGTCTTCCGCCGCCAGTTCTCCGTTTCCGACGGAGACGTCGCCGAGATCGAGGTGCTGAAGCAGTAGGGCCGGCGGGCAGGGCATCAGGCGGCACTACCGGGTTAGTTCCCACATCGCCGGGTCGAAGGCGTCGACCATCGCATCTTGCACACCGTCGAGTGCACCGGCCGCATTCGCACCAGCTGCTTCCGGACAACTGACGTCCCTCACCGCAACAGATGCCGCGGCCTCCGCCCGTGCGATGGCCTGCGCCTCTTCCGCGCCGATAGCCAAGAACCGCACTGGTTCGCCGGGCCACTTTTGCGCTAACCGGTTGAGGTCTGCCGCGATCACGGTTGCAATCCTCGGATAGCCGCCGATGGTCTGGGCATCGGCCATCAGAACCAGCGGCGCGCCGTCGGGAGGCACCTGGATCGCTCCGGGCAGGATCGGCTGCGAGACGAGGTCGGTGGTGCTCATCGCCCCTATCGCGGGGCCATCGAGCTTGTAGGCCATGCGATCCACGTGGTGCGATACCGTGTAGGAGCTGCCCAGCAGCCTATCGATGCCTGGGGCTCCGAAGTGGCTCTCATGCGGTCCGAGAACGATACGGATAGGAGCATCGGGATCGAGCGACACCGGCGGGCATTCCAGCTCCATCCGCCCCACACTGGGCGCTGGTGCGAGCGGTAGCACGTCACCGGCCACCAAACGCCGGCCAAGCACGCCGTCAAACCCGGCCCGCACATCGCAGGACCGGCTGCCCATCAGCGGCGGAACGTCAATCCCGCCTTCCGCGCCAACCATCACATAGCTGCCGCGCTCCGCCCGTCCGATGGTCAATGTCGCGCCCGCCTCGACGATGAAGGACGTGTTCATCCGCCTGGCCTGTCCATCGACGCTCAAGTGCGCCACGCCGCCCGCGACAGCAAGGCGCGCGGATGCGCCCAGTACCGCCAGCCGGCCGCCGACGAACGCCATCTCGATGGCCGCCGCGTCCGGAGGATTGCCGACCAGAGCGTTGACCGCTGCGAGCGCCCGTTGATCCATGGCGCCGGCGCGGGCGAGCCCCATGCGCCGATAGCCGATGCGTCCTCGGTCCTGCACAGAGGTTGCCGGACCGCAGGAGAGAACGACGATACGTCTCATGCGACAACCGGCAGGTCGCCCGCGTGGGAAACGCTCCCGCCCCGCGCTCCCGCCGCACTCAAGGCTTCGAACGTTCGGGCACAAACCGGCTCGAAGACGATGCCGTCTCCCGGCGCGAGCAGGCTCGCTGGCTCGCGCTGGGGATCGAACGTGCGCAGCGGCGTTCGGCCGATGATGCTCCAGCCCGACGGACCCGCGACCGAGCCGACCGCCGTCTGCGCGCCGCCGATGGCAATGATGCCCGGTGGTGCCAGCGGGCGCGGTGTCGCCCGGCGCGGAACAGCAAGGCGAGCGGGTAGACCGCTCAGGTAGGCGAAGCCGGGAAGGAAGCCCAGCATCGAGACCACGTAGCGCGCCCCCGCGTGGAGCGCGATCACCGCATCAACCTCGAGACCCAGCCGGCCCGCCACCTCGCCAAGGTCGGGACCGAAGACGCCGCCGTAGGCGACGGGGATACGCCACGTGCGCGTGGCACGCCGCTGGATGCCCGCGCCAATGTGGGCGCCGCTCCCAGGAACGCTACCGGCCAACTCTTCTATCTGCCGCGACAGCAGCTCGCCGCTGGTCTCACACGGATCAAAGATGACGAGCAGCGAGTTGTAGGCGGGCACGAGTTCGATCACGCCCGCCAGACGCGCGGCGCCGATACGCCGGTCCAATTCCAGCACCGCCGACCGGAAGTGGGCGGCCGGCCCGTCGCCATAGTCAATCTGCACGCCGGTATCGCCGATGAGCCGAACGCGCATCGCAACCGGTGTGCAGCGGCTTTCCCCCTGGTGGCGATGCTCGTGCCTTCGCGGAGATCGCGCGGCGCACCCCAGATCATTCGACAGCATGCTTGCCCCTGTGAAATGTCATCTACATGATGAATGACAAATAACGCCAACTATCATTTGCCTTTCCTATTTCTAACATCTGGCATTTATTTGCGTTTTGCAAATCGCCTCCCCATTATTAACCATTTTATTCTCGACAAAAACTCCATTCGAATAGATGCTCCCGCAAAATTTTCTCGAAAAAATCACTGGAGTACCGATGCCCAAGTCCCGTGCCGCTTCGCCTTCGTCGCCATTGGAGTATTCCGATGCCACCGCCCGAAATATCGTGCGGAGCTTCAACACATGGGCGTTCAAACGCGAACAGCCCTCCGAGCCGGAATTGCTGCTGGGCACGGTTGCTGCGCGTTGCTCCGCCTCAGAGCCTGTCTCGTTCGTGCTCTATTGGGGCAAAGGGCCGCGCAGCACCGCCGAGCAGCCCGATGTGGCCTGCCTGGAATTTCTGTCGGCGATGGCCCGCCGGATCGCCGCCAACTATCCGCCGGGCGCGCATTTCACGCTGTGCCAGACCGACACCCACGCACGGCTCAATGGGCATTCGGAAAGCTCGATCACGCGCTACTTCGCTCAGATCGATGAAGCCGCTCGAGACTTCGGTATGGACACGGTCCGGCTCTCGGCTCTGGTCGGGCGCCTCGCCGGCCGTCAGGCACGTGTTGCCCCGATGCCCGAGTCGATGCTCGCCGAACTGGAACGCTGCGCCGCCAAATGGTTCCGTGGCGGCGACAGCCCCCGCGAAGGGGCCCGCCGCTACCTGGCACTCAACATGATCGAGCGGGAGGCCGTTGCGGCGGCATTCCCCCATGCGATTTTCGTTACTTTCAATGGCCGAGCCTACCGGGCTATGTTCCCCGCCACGCTTCCGGTCTTCTACATGTACTCCCTGAAGCAAGGGACGAGCACGAAGCCCTGGTTTCTTGACGCCAGCGGCCGTGCTTACGAGAGCGCGGCATCCTCCGCGGCATAAGGGTTGCCCCGGCAGGATGTGACCCCGCGCGGCCGATCTGCGGAGACGTTGCATGCTGCTCGAGCCGCAGCTCGCCGCCATTCTCGTCACCGGCCTGATCGCAGCCGGCATCGTGAAGGGCGCAACGGGGCTCGGCTACGCGTCTTGCGCGCTGCCCTTTCTCGTCTATGCGGTCGGCCTCAAGACGGCTATCAGCCTCGTCCTGGTCCCGGCGATGGCGACCAACATCGCGGTCGCGCTCGGCAACGGCCACTTGCGCGAGACCTGGCGCGATTTCGCCGTGCTTTACGTTGCCATGCTGCCGGGTATCGCAGCCGGACTGGCGTTGCTGTGGCACATCGACGGTCGGCGCGCCGTTGGCATTCTGGGTAGCGTCGTCATCGGATACAGCCTGTTGGCCCTGCTGCGCCCGGGATGGCGCATCGGCAGCCGCGCCGCGTCGCTGCTCATGATACCGGTCGGGCTACTCAATGGCTTCCTCACCGGTCTGACCGGGTCGCAAGTGCTGCCTCTGGTTCCCTATGTGCTCGCCCTCGACCTGTCGCCAGCCCGTTCCGTGCAGGCCATCAACCTGGGGGTGACCTTGGCCTCCGCCACCATGCTCATCGGTGTGCTCGCGACCGGACTTGTCGATGGGCACATTATTGCCCTGTCCGTGCTCGCAATCGTGCCAGCGCTTCTGGGCGCTGAGATCGGCCGCCGCCTGCGCGCCCGCATTCCGGCCGAACGTGTGCGAAGCGCGATCCTCATCGTGCTGCTCGTGTCGGGCATCGGCATGCTGATGCGTTAAATTGCAACGTAGGCGGATGATCCATCCGACGCGTTAATCGGGAGCGAGCAGCGTTACCCGCTGCGGTTACGCTTCCACAAAAACTCTGTGCGATCCTGGTCCAACTTCGAGGAGGACGCGCCGGCCACGATCCGGCGCGGGGCCATGGGCCCCGACGGCGCCAGCCGTGTCCCGGCATGATGCTCGATAACCTCGCGCCCCGCAGCGCGATGCATCCATAGCTTCATGCCGGAGTAACTGCGTTGAAACGCCTGTCCAGATCCCGCGCCCTGTTCGCGCGAGCCGCGCTCTCATGGAAACTTCCCCTGCTCGGCCTGGGCACGGCCCTGATCGCCACGATCTGGATCGCGGTCGGTCTCCAGATCGGCGCTCACCACAACACGATGGTGAGGGCGATGGCGCAGGAGACGGCGAACCTGGCGCTCGTCTTCGAGCAGAGCACCGACCGCACGGCCAGCGAGATCGATCGCATCCTCAAGTATCTGAGGTCCAGCTACGAGCGCAACGGCCATAAAGCGGATTGGCCCACTCTCGTGCAGGAAGAATTCACGTTCAGCAAGCGAACGGTGCAGATCGCGGTCATTGATCGCACCGGCATGATGATAACTTCGAGCAAAATGCTCTTTCCGGAAAAGCCCATCGACCTCAGCGATCGGGAGCACTTCCGCGTGCATAAGGCGTCCGGAACCGACGAGCTGTTCATCTCAAGGCCCGTGCTCGGCCGCGCCTCGCACCGCTGGTCGGTTCAGTTCACTCGCCCGTTCCGTGACAGTAGCGGCGCCTTCGCCGGTGTTCTCGTGGTCTCGCTCGATCCCGATTACCTGACGCGCTCCTTCGGCTCGCTCATGGTCGGTGAAGACGGTGGCCTCGCCATCGTCGGCACCGACGGCATCGTTCGCGCCGGCGCCGGTATCTACTCGGACCTGTTGGGCCAGCCGCTGCCGCGGGAAGCCGAGGCAAACCCGGCCGTTCGGGACAGCTCGGGCATTCTGGAAACGATACGGGAGACGGCAAGCGGCCCCCTCATCACTGCGAGCCGCCAGGGACGCGACTTCCCGCTTAAGGCCGTGATCACACGCTCGGACGCTCCCCAATACATTGCCTGGCGCAAAAGCCGCCAAGCCTACGTCGCCGGCGGCGGCCTGTTGACGTTCGCGGTGCTTGCCGTCCTGGCGGCCAGCATCTTCCGCCGCCGCCGCATCGAAAAGCGATTGAGCTTCCTCGCCAGTTACGACCCGCTGACCCGACTGCTCAACCGCACCGAGTTCGCCCACCGACTGGCTGCTCTCATCAACGATCGCCGCAGAGCGACGCCCTTCGCGCTACATCTCATCGACCTCGACAATTTCAAGGACGTCAACGACACCTACGGTCATCCCATAGGCGACGCGGTTCTCGTCGCGGTCGGCCAGAGGCTGCGCCGCTGCGTCCGCCAGCGCGATATGGTCGCTCGACTGGGCGGCGACGAGTTTGCCGTGATCCAGCTCGACGTTTCGCGCTCCGAGCACGCCGAGGCACTCGGCGAGCGGCTATGCCGGGAGCTTGCCAAGCCCCACGAGATCGAGGGCGTGCGCGTGGAAGGCGGCGCCAGTATCGGTATCCTCGCCGATTGCGACGACGCGCGGGATTCCGACCAGCTCATGCGATCGGCCGATCTCGCCCTCTATGCAGTGAAGAACGGCGGCGGCGGCAACTTCCGGATCTACGACGACCGCATGAACGAGGAGGCACGTGCTCGCCGCGAGATCGAGATTGGTCTACGGGCAGCGATCGTCGGCGACCAACTGGAGATCCACTATCAGCCGATCAATTCCATCGCCGAGCGCAGCGTCACGGGCGTCGAGGCGCTCATACGCTGGCGACATCCGGTCAAAGGGCTGATTCCGCCTGGAATGTTCATTCCTGTCGCCGAGCAGACCGGCCTCATCGTCGAGATCGGCTCATGGGTTCTGCAACGCGCCTGCGTTGACATTGCCGAGTGCTCACCGAATCTTTCTTTGTCGGTCAACGTTTCCGCGATTGAGTTCCGCGACAGCGATGTTGCCGCCTCCGTCGAAAGCGCGCTTCGCGTCTCCGGGTTGCCGCCGTCCCGCCTCATCATCGAGATTACCGAGTCCCTGCTAATGAAGAAAGACAGCACAACCCTGAGGCAGCTCGAGCAGATCCGGCAGCTCGGCGTGCGGGTCGCGCTCGACGACTTCGGCACCGGCTATTCCTCGCTAAGCTATCTTCAGACCTACGCCATCGACATCATCAAAATCGACCAGACTTTCGTGCGGGCACTGGGCCAGAATAAGCATTCGCGGTCGATCATCGATGTCATCACCTCGCTGGCCCGCTGCATGGGCATGACAACGGTCGCTGAAGGCGTCGAGACAGAGGACCAGCTCTCGACACTGGCTGCCATCGGCTGCGACAAGGCTCAGGGCTATTTCTTCAGCAAGCCGCGTCCACTGCGCGAACTCGACCACGTCATCGGTGTCACGGCGCCGCGCTCGTCTCAGGACGGCGCCTCTGAACAAACCGCGGAAGGACAACAGGCTGCCTGACGGGCCTATGAGCTAATCCAACTCGGCAATTTCCGGCGGCATTAACCAAACTCAATTTCGCTCATTCGCCGTGGCTAGGCCGGCATGTGTTGTGGCGATGCCTCGCCCGGCGTCATTCGGCGACCGCACAATTGGCATCGCGGGGCAGATTTGCTACCTCTGCCATCCCGTGTATCCGGACAAGCCGTGGACCGTATTTGGCGCATGCTCCGGGTGCTGCGGCACAAGAATGGGGATCGGGCTTCAAAACGGCGGCCAATCCCTTTCGTCCGGTTGGGCATTAGTACCTGACGGGCGGGAGAGTTGACGAGTGCCGGATGTGAAATCCGGGCGAATTGTAATTGAGTAAGGGCTTGATGGTGGCCTCCGAGCGACCAGCACGGGCGGAGCCGCCATCCGCCGAGGCTGAAAGCCGCGAACCCGCGCACCCATTGCGCGGAACGGTGGCGCGGCTCGTGCCGCGGTCCGGCCCCAAATTCATCGACATCGAGCTGCCGACCAGCGCAGTTGCATCGACGCGCGCACGTTTCGTCGAGGAGAGCGATCCCGAAGACGGCCCGGTGCTGATCCCCATCGGACTGTCTGGCGACACGATCGAGCATATCGTCGACGAGTTGGGTCTAGGAGCAATTCGCATTGGTTTGCCCCGCCGCCTCTCCGACGGGCTCGTTCACACGATCGGCGAGAGAGCCGACGAGGAACACGTCTTCGCCGGCACCGCGGGCGCCGTCATCAACGGCTTTGTCGAGCGGTTGAGCCTGGAGACAGGCACCAACGGTCATGAAGGTGCAGCCTCGTTCCATCACACTGCCAACTGCCCGGATGCTGCCGACCTCAATTCTGCCTGGACCGCGGGCCTACCTGTGACAGAACTGTGGTGCGCGTCGTTTGCCGCCATGGTCGACGCCAATATCGCCTCGGCGAGCTTTATGGCGGACGGCGAAGCCAAGTCGGATCTGGCCAGGCTGCTGGCCCAGTTCCTTCCCAGCAACCTCGAGGTCAAGTTGTGAGCGTCGTGAGCATCGAGGTCGTACGAGAGGCCGGACCAGACAAGGCCGGCGATGCAGTGATCCGGCTCAACGGCATGTGGATCCTCCCGGAGGCGCCCACGTTCCGCATCGAACCCATCGACGACGAGAGCGGTGCGCCCGCACCCGACGGCTGGCCCGCGGGCGACCTTGCACCCATCGAGACTCGGATCGGCGATCAGGGTGTCGAGTTGGTGCTGGGCCCTGAGGTCACTCAGTCGCCGGCGCTCCTGCCCGGTACGCCCGTGGTCCTTACCGTACCCGCAGCGCAAGCGAGCACCGAACTCTTGTGGCCGAGCCTGCCCATCGCCCGCCCACGCCGCCGCGGCGGCGGCGTAGTCACCGGCGAACGGCGGGCCGCTGATCTTGCCGCCCGCGCGGCCGCCCAGCGAGCCGAGATCGAGCAACTGGTCGCCGCCATTGCCGCCGCCGACAAAGCTGCCGTTGAGATGCAGACCCGTGACGCGCTCTCCCGTCTCAAGTCACGGCCGCCATCCGAGCCTCCCCCTCCCGCCCTGCCAGACCTCGTTGGCGCCGCTTCGGCGGTCGAGACTGCCGCGCCGCGGGTCAGCGAAGCGCGGCTGCCGGCTGGTCTTTCGCTCGGTAGCCCAGCGACCGCCGCTCCGCCAGTTGACGTTGACGCGCCAGTCGATGCACGCGCCGTCAATGACGCTATCGACACCGCTCCGCCCTCTCACGCGCTGACACCGCCGCCACTGCCGCCCCAGCCTGCGGAACCGCAGATGACGGTGCCGATCGATCCGTCGGAAGCGCCCACCGAAATCGTCGTCCCGGAGACCGCAACTTCTCCGACCTCCAAACAGGTGGAGGTTGCGCGGCCGCCTGCTACGCCAGCCCGGATCGAAATCGCGACTGCGGTGCGCAAGCCCGACCGGGAGCCGCGCCTGATGCGCGCGTTCGCAATCGCGTTCGTGGTCACCGGTGCCCTTGCAGGCCTGCTCTTTCTGCTCGCGCCGGGCCGCTTGCCGGCGCCTGCAGCAGTCCTTGCGACACAGGAGGCCGACCGCCTCACCCTCCTTACAAAGCTTCTCGACGTCCCCGATCGCTCCGAGCGTGGGCTCGATACTGCCAACGTCAACATCGACGAGGCCCTGAAGCGCGCCGACAGGCTCATTTCTGAAGCCGACGCATCGCGAGACGCGGACGAGGCGAAGTTCTGGCTGCGACGCGCCCTAGTGCTTGGACTGGGAGACCGTCGGATGGGATGGGCGATGACACAGCTCGGCACGCTTTACGCTTCGCCACGCTCAGGCCCACCCGACTACGCGACCGCCCGCGTGCTCTGGGAGCTGTCAGCGGCGCAGGGCGATCCCGTCGCCTTCTGCTTCCTGGCAACGCTCTATGAGCAGGGCCTGGGCGTTCCGGCCCAACCTGCCGAAGCGCTGGCCAATTACCGCCGGGCGCGGGCCAACGGCGGCTGCCGCGATGTCGACGCCGCCATCGCTCGACTGTCGAGCCAGGGCAGGTGACACCGATGACACCTCTAGCGATCTGGCTGCTCAGGGCCGGGCCTGCCGTCATCACCGTCGCGGCCACGGCCGCACTGTGCATCTCGGCGACGACGCTCCTTCAGGCACAGACGCGCGTGCCGGCCGCCCCGACCTTCAGCGATGACCGGCGGCTACCCGATGCCAGCGCCGAGGATGCTCGCTCCCACGCCGACTTGCAGCGCCTGCAGGCCGAAGTGCAGGCGCTGCGCGCATCCCTTGCAACCGAGGAAGCCGCGCGCAAGGCCGCGCTACAGCAGGCCGCGGAAGCAAAGCAGAGTGCGGACGCTGCCGACGCAGCCGGCGCGCGCACCAAGGCCCTCGAAGCGGATCTGGCTGCCGCGCGCCAGAAGCTTGCCGAGGCCGATGCCGCGCGCGAACGGGCCGAAGCGAGCAGCAAGACCGACGCCGAAAAGCTCGACAAGCTCGAAGCCCAGGCCTCAATGCACGCCAACACCGCTTCGGAGCTGGCAACAGCGCGCGGTGAAACAAAGCGCCTCGAGGATGAACTCTCCAAACTAAAGGCGGAAGCCGCCAAGGCTCCAGCACTCGAAGAAGAAAAGCGGCAGGCAGCAGTGGAAGCTGAAGCGCTGAAGCGGGAGGCCCAGGGCCTGCGTACACGTCTGCAGGAGGCTGAGCAGGCACGCTCGGCATCGGCTGCCGAAGTGGCGCGACTGATGCAGGAGAAGAAGCGTCTCGAAGACCAGATTGCAGGTCAGGCGGATGCACGCAGCGGAGCCGCGGCAGAGATCGACGGGTTGAAACAGGAACTCGCCAGGGCCACGCAGGCTCAGCAGGAGGCAGAGAAGGCACGCACGACCACGGCCGCCGAAGTGACGCGACTGACGCAGGAGAAGAAGCGTCTCGAAGACCAGATCGCAAGTCAGGCGGATGCACGCAGCGGAGCCGCGGCCGAGATCGAGAGGTTGAAGCGAGAGCTCGCCCAGGCCACGCAGGCACAGCAGGAGGCGGAAGCCGAGCGCACGCGCGTCTCGGAGGCGCTCGCGGCTCAGGAAGCCAAGGCCACCGAAACGGCCGGGCGTCTCGCCGAGGCCGAGGCCGAAGCGGCGCGGCTCAAGGATGCCGCCGAAGAGGTCGAGCGCAGCCGCATCATTATCGAGGCTTTGCGCAAGTCAGTCGAGGCCGCGCCGGGCAATCGCTGATCGGCGGGCGGGTGACGCCGCCCAACGGCGGCGCGCGAGTAAGCGGCCTGGTGGCGCCGCGCATTCAAATCTGGGGTCGGCCTTCGTGTTGGTCGGATACCGGCTCGAGCCAACCCATGTAGGACACGACGTGACCGATGCCCGGCATCGAGATGCGCACGTCGAAACAAGCACGCCCCGCTTCATCCACCCGCTCGTGTGTTTCGCTTCGCGGCGTCAGCCACCGCGGCAGCGGCACGCCGAGCAGGAAGGCGCGTTGCACGGGATACGCCAGTGCACCGTCCGAAAAGGCCAGGGGGATCGCAAACGACAGAAGTCCAAAGTGCTCGCGGACCTCACCCGAGCCCCGTGATCCGCCCGGTGATATGCGCGAGCGGAACCTGCGGCCAGCGAAGTCGCGCACCCAGACCTCGTCCGTGCCGACACGCTGCATTCTCACGTTGACCAGCACATTGCGACCGGCCGGAGGAAACCCCATAGCCCAGCCAATCAGCCGCGCCGCGAGACCTGTGCCGCGCAGGACCTCGCCCATTCCGGCGAAGGTATCGGCGAAAGCCACGTCGTGCAGTCGACGCAGCGCCGGTGGCAGCGTCGACCACCGATCGCGGCCCAACTGCTCCGCGAACAGCGGTTCCACCGCCTCACGCGTCCGGCCGAACGCAATTGACAGATGCGACATGGCAGCCTCCGCGGCTGCGAGCGGGAAGACAGCGATCGCGGGGCGCGCTCCGGCAGCAACCTTTGCGGCCGCCAGATCGACGAGCAGCACGCGTGCCGGTACGGCCGGCACGTGCGGCCCGTCGCCTGCCTCCGCGACAAGTGTCCACGTCCGCCGCTCGATGCGCCCTTCGCTGTCCCGCCCAACAACGGCGACGCGCATGCCACCGCGGTCACTGCCGAACGGCTCCAACCAATCGGCGACACGCTTCAGCAACGGCGCCATTGGCGCGAGCGTCGCGACGAGACCCCAACGAACGAGTTGCGCCAGCATCGCCAAGCCGCCGTGCATTATCTTGAGTTCCAGACCCGCACGGAACAGCACGCTGCGCGCGTCGAAGGCTTCAGGGAATAGGTCGATGTCCGGGGCACCGATGAAGCTCGCCCATCGCCCCTTCAGCGGCGCGCGACCCGCAACCGCCAGATCGACGCGGTCGATGGCCGACCATGCCGGGACATCAACCCACGTTCCGCCCAGCAGCACGCGGAGCGGGCGCCCCGCCTGACCAACGATGGCGCGCACGACCGACAGGCCGCGCGGCGCCCGGTTACCTGGCAGGATCACACTGTCAATGAGATCGATGCGCGTCAGTCCTTCGCTCAGCACCGCGACGGCGGCGGACGAGAGTGCGGGGACAGAGGAGACACCGGACAGGATCGCAACTCCGGCCTCACGCGCAGCTTCGTCCAGTGCGGTAATCCCTCGCGTGAAGTCCGCGTCATCCGACAGGTCGAGATAGTGCGCGCCGGCAGCCACCGCCGCACGCGCCACGCGATAGCGATCTCCTCCGTAATCCTGGAATGGACCGGCGGCATCGACGACGGCGAAAGGATGCTCGTGCGCGATGCGCTGGGAAAGATCGGCGGCATCGCGATCGATTAGGGCAGCGCGTGTTCCATGGACCTTGGCGAAGCGGTTGGCCGCCGACAGGTCACGTCCGGCCACGACGACATCCCAGGCGCTGTCACGCGCCAGCGCCATCGCAATACGCGCGCCGAATACGCCGTAGCCGCCGAGTAAGAGCACTGTCGCGCGCTGCACTGGGCGAACACCATCATAAGCCAACGGCTCCCGTACGCAGCGCGACGGGAGCCGCTGTCGATTTCACGTCCGAGACCCGGACGGCTTGCGCCGCGTCCTTCTTAGACCAGGGCGGAACGCTCAGCACCCGCACCGGCTGCCGCACCGTACATCGACAGCATCGGCTCGTCGGTCAGGATCACCTCATCGTAGCGGCCGTAGCCGTTGAACGAGCCGGCGATTGCGCGGCCGTAGGCGCCTATATTGCCGATCTCGATGTAATCGCCTTCGGCGATCGAGGCGGGCAGCAGGAACGGCCCTTTCATCTGGTCGATCGAGTCACACGTCGGACCCCACAGCTCGAACGGCGTCAGCGGCTCGTCGGCCTTGACCGGACGGCTCACCATGCGCGCAGGAAATACGAAGCCCAGGTGCGCAGCGTCGAACAGCGTGCCATAGGCGCCGTCGTTGATGTAGAGGTCGTTGCCGCGGCGGCCATCGACGCGCACGATGAGGCTCTCGGCCTCGGCAACCAGCGCCCGCCCGGGCTCGCACATCAGCCGAACGTTCTCGCGAACCGGCAGCTTGTCGATGCCGGCTTCGATCGCTTCCATGAATGCCGAAAGCGGCGCGGGCGCACTGTCGGCATAGCGTGCGGGGAAGCCGCCGCCGATGTCGAGACGGTCGATAACGACGCCGGCCTTGACGATCAGCTTGTGCACGTCGGCGAGCGCCGTGACGTAGGCATCCGGCGTCGTCGTCTGCGAGCCGACATGGAACGTGATGCCAAGCTCCTGCGCCACCTGCCGCGCCTTGACGAGCAGGCGGGCCGCTGCCGCGCCCTGGATGCCGAACTTCTTCTCGAGGGGGATACGGCTGTTCTTGGCCGGCACGGCGACGCGCACGAACAGGCGCAGGTCACGCGCCGGGCCGGACCTGCCCGCCGTCTCCTCGGCGATCTTCCTGAGTTCATCCTCGCTGTCGAGCGCGAAGCTGCGCACGCCCAGGTCGTAGGCGCGGCGGATCGCGTTACGCGACTTCACCGGATGCATGAAGTGCATCTCGACACCGGGGATCGTCGCGGCGTCTTCAAGCTCCGGCAGTGAGGCGACATCGAAGTGGCGGATGCCCGCGCCATAGAGCGCGCCGATGAGGAACACCGAGCTGTTGGCCTTGTAGGCGTAGGCGACGTCGCCAGGGAAATTCTCGATGAACCAGCGAGCCGCACGGCCAGCGGCATGCGGGCGCAGCCCCAGCACCGGACGATCCGGCTTACGGGACGCGATCAGCGCATCGGCAGAAGGGAGTTTTTCCATCGCATGGGACCTCCACCAGTCGAGTTGGACCAGATGGCGCTGCTAACCAGCAGAGACCGCCGACGAGAAAGAAATCGAGGGGGTGATATGAGGCATGTCGCCCCCCATGTAAAGACCCGGACGGGCGAGACCCCAGATCCAGAGGGCGGGACTCACCGGCGTGGCTCGACAATGATCGCGGCGCGCGCCTGGTTCGGAACCGCTTCGGGAGCAGGCTTCGTTCTGGGCTTCGCACCGCGGCGGCGGCTGTCACGATCGTCGCCGTTGTCGATGGGGAAGCGGTGCGATGATGCCGCCGCGTGGGCCGTATCGAGGAACGCCTGCCAGTCGCCGAGCGCCGTGAAGTTCTGCCGCTGCAGGTCGGGTTCGATGCCTGCGGGCACCGGCTCGCCCACCTCGCAGATGCCGACGAAGTGCTCGCGCACGCCGGGCTTCAACGCAAAAGCGTAGCTCGCAGCCTTGCCCGGCAACGCCAGCTCGGTCTGGGCTTTGAGGAGATTGTCGCGATCGAACTCGTTGGGGAACAGGACGGTCGCCTTGCCGTTCGACTCCACGTTGATGATGGTTAGATGACAGTCTCGTGTCGCCCTTGCCCTCAATATGACGGTCGCCCGCTCGCCACCTCTCGTCTCCGCCCACAGGTCGAGACGCAAAAGCTGCGACCGCTCGTCGACGTGGCCGTGCCCTGGGATCACTCCAGGTGCCGCGCTGCCCAAGGATGCTGTCGTCGCGAGCCCACCCGGCCGTCGTGGCGCCGTCGCAGGCGGTCCGCCATTCACCCCGCTGGCCGAAAGCCCAACGAGCAGCCGGCCGAATTCCGCCCGTGATAGCCGCCCGTATCGAAGGCGCAGCGCGAGAGAACGGAATTCCCCGTGCACTTGATCGAGCCGGACCGCCAAATCGCTGTCCTCAACCAGCAACTCGGCCGCAGCAGCGCTCAGGTCGAGATCGGCCATGTGGTACCTGGCGAGACCTAGAACCGGATCGTATCCCGCGATCCGCAGGTCGGTATCGATACCGTGACGCTTCAGCCCGGCCCCGTGCGTGCCGCGGCTTTCTTCCATCAGTTTGGCGATCGCTTCCGGTTCAAAGATCATCTTCCGTGCCACCGTCTGCTCGACGGCGGCCCCAGAGAAGCGCGTGCCATTCAGGTGCGGGGCCAGTCGGTCGTCGAAGGGCTGCACTCCGAGCGCGTGGCAGGCCCGGCAGCCCGGCCCCGCGGTCGCCGCCAGCCCCGCGACTTTGCCAGGTTCCGGCTCGGTGGAGTCCGAACTCTCGTGGGTCAGACGGATGCGGTCCTGCCGCCGCTCCTCGTGGTCGAACAAGGCGAAGGCCGGAAGGCCATTGGGCAACCGGATCATCAACTTGGACACCGCCGGACCGTCGGGCACTTCGCGGGATCCGGTCGCGGCCCAAGGCAGCAGGGGGTTGTCGAGCAGATCGTCGGCGCTCCTTGCCAGCGGATATTCGTGAGCAAGCCAGAGACCACCGTCACGTCCTGGGTAATGTTCGAGCACTCGCGACCATGGGCCATGGCTCCCCAGCAATGTCACCGCCCGGCGCGCACCGCCCTCCTCACGCGCATCGCCAAAATCGATGCGACGGAGCGCGCCAAGCTCGTCGAGCGTCGGCGGCAGGCCCAGCAGACTGGCGTAAAGCGCCGGCTCACTGAGCCGCATCGCCAGCCACGATGCGTCGACGAGCGGCACCGGCGTCGCTGGCTGAGCGTCTGTCGCCTCGCCCGCCACGGACGTCGGCTGGATGTCGCGAACGATGGCCTGCCAGTGCTCTGGGGTCCAGCCCAGTTCGTCGATGCGAAAGGCGAGCAGTGCGAGCCGATCGCCAAGCGTATCGAGCGATGCCCAATCACTTTGCCAGCTCAGCGCGTTGAGCATGATGCCGACGGCCTTGCGATAGGCGCTCATCTGCGCATCGCTCGCGCACGCATTGGCTAGACCCGCCAGCGATACGAAGCGCGTATTCGCCGCTGCCGATGGCTCGCGGTCGGCGAGCCACGCCCGCATCAATTCGTCGAGATCGCGCGCAGTCACCCTCGGCTCGCGGCCGCAGACCGCCGGGTCCAGCCCTGCGATCCATTCGCGCACGGCCCTGATTTCATCGGCGGTCGGTGCTCCATCGGTCGCGCCGTTGGTCAGTCCAGGCGGCATCTGCCGCGCGATCATCAACTGGTAGAGAGTGGAGGCATCGGGCTCGCCGCGCCTCACGAGTGCGCGTGTGCGGCCCAATGCGTCGAGGTCGAGAATGTTGCCGAGTCCACCCGCAGGAAGTTGGCCCGGTTCGAGGCGAGCCGCGTCATGACAGCGCGAGCAGTGCCGTTCGAGAACCGCAGCAGCGCGCGTAGCCCGCAGATCGGCACCCGCCTGCTCAGGAGCAGGTGCGACACCGTTGCCCGAATCGTTCGACGGAACGGCGGGAGACGACGGGATCGGCGGAACGTCACTGGCGGGTGCGGCTAACGTTGCCGGCGCCGGCTGCGCAACCACGGACAGGGATGTTGACAGCGCGATGAGCGCACTGCCGCCAAGACCCACCATGACGGCAACGAGGGCCCGGCCGGTTGACCGCAGCCGAGGTGCACGTCCCAGATCCAGGACGGCATAGCGCCCGTGTTCCGTGCGCCGTTCTTTCGCACAAACGCCCAAGTCCAAATTCCGTACGCCCACCCCCGGCGGACCTTAGAGCGACTGGCGTCGCCACGCCACACGGCGGCGGCACAGCCGATCGCGATACGCATGAATTTCCGCGCAACGGGTCACCGCGGACACGGGCGCCGCGGGAACCCAGCCTCAGGTGCCAGAGGCCACCCTCTGAAGTGCGGTCTTCGTGGCACGGTTGAATATCCCGTGCGGCGCGCCGCTGTAGAGGCCACGCGCCCTGAGGCGCGCCTGTACGGCGCGGCGCGTGGCATAGCTCCAAACTCCCGGCCGACGCTGCACTTCCTCCGCAATCTCCTTGCTTCCCGAGGCGAGGGCCGCCAACAGGTACTCAGCGGCCTTTTCCGCACTGCGCGCAACGCCCCGGCCCTCGTCGAAATGATAGGCCAGTTCGCGCTGCGCCCCCGCGTGTCCGCGCTCGGCTGCAAGTTGCAGCAGGCGCAATGCCGCTACTCTGTCGGGCGCTCCGCCCTCCCCGCGCTGGAGCATCAGCGCGAGGTTGAACATGGCACGGCGATCGCCGCGGTCGGCCGCCTGCTGGTACCAGCTACGCGCCGACTTGGCGTCGCGCGCTACGCCCTTGCCCTGGCTCAACAGGTAGGCGTAGCTCGCCATGCCAGCAGCATCGCCAGCCTCCGCGCCCCGGCGGTACAGGCGAGCCGCCTCTGTGAGATTTGGTGCAACGCCCTGGCCGTACTCGTGAAGTGCGCCCAGCGCCGTCATCGACGGCGCATAACCCTGCTCGGCAGCATGCCGGTAGAGTTCTGCCGCCTTGCCGGAATCGTGCGCAACGCCAGATCCCTTCTCGTACAGCCGCGCCAGCCGATGCATCGCGGCCGGCAGTCCACGTTCGGCGGCGCGGCCGTAGAGAACCGCGGCGCGCGCGTAATCAGCATAGCCGGTGGCCTTGGTCTCAATCTCCAGCGCATCCTCGTAGGTGTCGGTCTGCTCGGACCGCATGGTGGCCGTCGCCGTGCTACCCGTGACGATCCACGACCAGGGACTTTGCGGAGTTCCCAGCCGATTGAGGCGTAGCTGCACCACCTCTGCGAACATGCCGTCGGGAAAGCGCTGCAGATAGTCCTCGAGCACCGCGCGATCCTTGCTGCTACGGATGCGCTGCCAGGCGGCGAGTTCGACAAGATTGGGCCCATCGAGGCCGGCTTCGGCGTCAGGACTCCTGTCGGGCGCCGCCATCTTCGGCCGGAAGAAGAACTCACCCGTAAGCGAAGAGTGCTCCCATGGCACCTGCTTGCTCTGGGTCGCCGCCAGCACGTCGCGCCGGGTCCGCCGGAACGTTTCCTCGAGCGAGATGCCAACCTCGACGATATGTGTCGCAAGCGCCGCGGAATAGGGCGAGTTGCCACCTGCTCCGTCGAGCGCCACCTGTCCGGGCGCGGTGGCGAACGCGATGAACGTTCCGGCGGGCGCCTCGACCGACGCAAGTCCGCCCGACACCGAACGCGTCGTTGACGGATAGGGATTGTCTCGGCAAGCGTCGAGGATCGCGATGTTGAGGCGGCTCTCGGCACGCTCCATGGTCTTGAGCAGCTCGCTGAGGCCGACGCCCTCGATGGCGACCTCGCGCGCCTCGTCGATATCGGCGCCCACCGGAATAAGGTAGTTCTCGCCATCCACCTGCACGCCATGCCCGGCGAAATAGAACACGCCCACGCTATCGCTTTCGCGAAGTGCCCGGCCGAAGGCGAGGATCGCCCGGCGCATGGCCTGCAAATCGGCATCGAGCGTTAGCGTCACACCGAAGCCGGACCGCTTCAGGCTCTCGGCGATGGCGCGGGCGTCGTTGACGGGGTTGGCGAGCGGCGACTTGGTGTAGGCGCTGTTGCCGATCACCAGCGCAATGCGGTTCTCCGCGCCTGCCGACGCGACCGGAAGCGCGAGTGCCAGAATGAAGGCCAGCAGCGCCTGCGCGAATACGCCCACAGAGCGCGTGCGACGCAGCATCGGCCGCGTAGCGGTCATCGCCTCCGATCTGTTGCGACAGGCTCCCGCCACGTCTTCCGGACTCCTCGATGGATGCCGACTTTGTTGGTTTCGGCCGATTCGGAGGCGAGGATACGGCAGCGCCGGTTGCATCGCAGCGGCCCGGGTCCGTCTGTCCACGGTGCTGCGGCAACCAAGCGGCGGGAAAAGCCTGGGAACACCCGGGAGGCAGTGCGACAGTGGCGCCGACGACACGGCGAGCGCCGCATCCAGGACCGGCACGCTGCAATTCTCAACCTGTCGCGAAGAGGTCAATGCGCACCGGAGGCCGGATCATCGTCGATCACCTGGCTCGTGCCGGAATCGACCGCATCTTCACGGTCGCCGGTGAGAGCTTCCTGCCGGTGCTCGACGCTCTGCATGACGTGCGCGCGCCCTCCGTGGTGCCCTGCCGTCATGAAGGGGGCGCCGCCATGATGGCGGAAGCCGACGCGCGTCTTGCGGGATGGCGCGGACAGGCTCGTCCGGGCGTAGCGCTTGTGACCCGAGGGCCGGGCCTTGCCAATGCGCTGAGCGGTTTGCATGTCGCAATGCAGGACGCCACGCCGTTGCTGCTCCTCGTCGGCATGCCCCCGACAAAAGTGCTCGGCCGCGGCGCCTTCCAGGAGGTTGCCGTCGAGCCTCTCGTCGGAACGTTCACCAAATGGGCGGCGACCGCGCGTGACACGTCACGTCTGCCAGAACTCCTGAGCCATGCCTTTCACGAGGCAGATC
>JBFWNY010000038.1:0-34584 GCA_050250815.1 Hyphomicrobiaceae bacterium | reverse complement strand
CGCGGTCGGGACCATAAAGACGGGCGGCTGCCGTGCAGGCGCCGCCCGAAGTTCTGAGACGGCGCGAACTGTTGACCGATCCAGCCGCCCCGAGAAGAGGCGCGGTTCACTAAACTCGAAAAATAGCAAGTCCGGAGGAAATGCCATGCCAGCCAACGGAGCCGACGCCGCCTCCATGGTGCGCGACACGATCTACCAAGCCACGATGGCGCTGGACGACCAGAAGTGGGAGGACTGGCTGGACCTGTGCGACGCCGACTTCCACTACGCCATCACCGCATTCAGTCCCGAGATCAACAGGGACATGATCTACCTGCAGGGCGCGCGCAAGGAGATGGAAACTCTGGTGCGGCTGCTCCCCAAGCACAACACCGACCATTCGCCGCTGCGCCGGCACACCTCGGTCTACAAGGTGAACGTCTCCGACGACGGCAGCAGCGCCACCGCCGTGAGTTCCTTCGTCATCTATCAGAACTTGCTCGACGGCATTAACTCGCACATCGACGCCGGAGAAAGCCGGCTGTTCGTGGTCGGCAAGTACTACGATACGTTCAAGCTCAACGGTCATGGTGCCAAGTTCGTGAAGCGCGAAGTGCGCCTTGACAATCGGCGCCTCGACAAGGGCTCCCACTGGCCGCTTTGACAGGTAAACCCTTAGCGGACTTTGCGCGACCCTGCGGATGGCCGGACCGGCCTCCACGAACGAACTCTGGCAAGGACTGGACAGACCCATGAGCTGGACGAAAGTGTGCGCGGCCTCCGACGTGGCGCCCAATTCGCTCAAGAAGTTCTGGGTGGCCGGCGGCATACCCGTCGTCATCGCAAACTACGGTAGCGGCTTTGCTGCCATGCCTCCTGTGTGCCCGCACATGGAAGAGCCACTCGAGGAATCCGGTGTCATCTCCAACTGCGTGCTCACCTGCACCAAGCATCTCTGGGCATGGGACCTGAAATCGCTCGCGCTGCATGGCCCCGAGACGCAGAAGCCACTCCGCACCTACGAGTGCAAGGTCGAGGACGGCAGTGTCATGGCGTTTGTCGCTGAAGAGATCGTCTACGAATTCGACGACCAGGACGACATGGACGACGACGCCTTCTTCACCAAGGCGTGAGGCGGCCGTCCGTTGCGGCGCGCCGAGGCGGTGGCCTCAAATGCACCACCTCCCGTCTGCGCTCCGTGCCCCCATACTGGAATCTCGCTCACGACCCGCCATCATGAAAGTCACTGTTCAGAGCAAGTCAGGCATCGCCTCGTTCGATTGCGACGAGGACGAGAACCTTTTGTTCGCCGGATTGCGCTGCGGTGTAGCCCTTCCCTATGAATGCGCGACTGGGACCTGCGGCACCTGCCGCGCGCGCATCATGGAAGGCGACGTCGATCTGCGCTGGGACCGCGCGCCAGGCCTCGCCTTCGTCAAGCGGGAAAAGAACGAGGTCCTCCTCTGTCAGGCTGCCGCGCGCGGCAACTGCACGATCCGCGTCCCGGCAAACATTGGAGCGATAGCTACGCCGCCGGGCGCGCCGCGCGTATTCTCTGGAACGGTTTCCAAGCCGCGCCCCCTGACGCACGATGTCGTCGAGTTTGACGTAACGCTCGACGCACCCATGTCATTTCTCGCCGGACAGTTCGCCGTGCTCGAGATCGGCGACGTCGCAGGCGGCCGCGCTTACTCGATGGTCAACCATCAGGCGAGCACGGATCGTCTCGTCTTCGTCGTGAAGCGCAAACCGGGCGGCGGCTTCTCCGACTGGCTGTTCGACCGGGCATCCGGCGACACACCTGTGCGCGTCTTCGGCCCACTCGGCCGCGCGACCTTCCGGCCGGACGAAGACAAGAATTTTGTCTGTATCGCGGGCGGCTCGGGCATTGCCGGCATGATGGCGATCGCCGAACACGCGACGAGCAATGGCTATATGGATGGGCATCGCGGCCACATCTTCTTCGGCGTACGCACGCTGGAGGACTGCTTCTACATGCGGGAGTTCGCGGACTATGTGCGCCGCTCGAATGGCGCGCTCGAGGTCACAGTCGCGCTGTCCAACGAGACGGCCACCGCCTCGCACCATCCCGAGCATCCCGAGGTCGCCCTCGCCAGCGGCTTCGTGCACGAGGTAGCGGCGCGCGCCATGGCGGGAAGATACGACAACATGGTCGGCTTCGTCGCCGGCCCGCCGCCCATGGTGGACGGCGCCTTGCGCATGCTCATCATGGAAGCGCGCCTGCCGGCGCAGTTCATTCGCTACGACAAGTTCGGCTGATCACGGCAGCATCGGGACTGCGAAGAGATCAAGTCTGCCGTCACGGAAGTGCAAGTCGCACGCATTTGGAGAGCACGATGAGCCAGACGAGCAACGCTTCTGACGTGGTGGCCCGCGCGGAGCTGTTCGACGGCCTTCCGCGCGAAGCCGTGGACGCCATCGCCCGCCTGACTGAGCTGCAGTCGCTGGAAGAGGGTGACGAGGTCTATGGCCTGGGCGATCCCGCTTCCGCCGTCTACATCGTGAAATCGGGCCGCGTACGCTTCTCGCTGGGGGTAGGAAACCGCGCCTCGGCCCAGACGATTTTGGAAGCCGGCAGTGCATTCGGCTGGGCCGCCCTCATCGGCGAATCGCCCCGTCGCGTTGCGACGGCGACGTGCCTGGAAGATTCGGTGCTGCTCGCCATCGACGGCAAGCGCCTTACCGCCTACTTCGACGGCGATACGGCGAGTGGCTATCGCGTCATGCGACGTCTCGCCGACCGCATCTCGCGCGATCTGCTGAGCGCGCTCACCACCTGACGTCGGTGGCCAAACCGCCTACTCGTCCCGATCCGCGCTGCTGCCCTTGCGGCGATGCCGTTCGTGCTCAGAGTCGGCGGCTGCCGGATCGGCATCGAACACGATGCGATCCGACCCCGAGAGTGCCACGAAACGCCGGCCGCGTGCCCGACCGATCAGCGTCAGGCCGGCCTTGCGCGCCAACTCCACGCCCCACGCTGTGAAGCCCGAACGCGAGGCAAGAATGGGTATGCGCATCCGCACGCACTTGATGACCATCTCCGACGTCAGCCGGCCGGTGGTGTAGAAGATCTTGTCATCTGCCGCGATGCCGTGAAGAAACATGTAGCCGGCAATCTTGTCGATCGCATTGTGGCGGCCGACATCTTCCATGTAGACGAGCGGCTGGTCCTGCCGGCACAGCACGCACCCGTGTATCGCCCCTGCCTTCAGATAGAGTGAAGGCTCCGTGTTGATCTTCTTCGTCAGACCGTAGAGCCAGGACGTCTTAAGGCGCGCTTCCCTGTCGAGTACGATGCCATCGAGACTTTCCATGAGGTCGCCGAACACGGTGCCTTGTGCGCAGCCCGACGTCTGCACCTTCTTCTTCAGCTTCTCCTCGAAGTTGGTCTGCCGTTCCGTGCGCACGACCACGGTCGAAATATCGTCCTCGTAGTCGATACGTGTGATCACATCGTCCGGCTTGAGCATGCCCTGGTTCAAGAGAAAGCCGACTGCCAGCAGGTCGGGATGGTCGCCGATCGTCATCATCGTGACGATCTCGCGGCCGTTGAGGAACAGCGTCAGCGGCCGCTCGGTGACGACATCGACGGTCACCGGTTTGCCTTCGTGATCGATACCATCGACCGCTGTCGACAAGCGCGGATCATCCGGCGTGGGCCGGACCGCGAACTCGCCAAGTTCCGTAGCGTTTGACGTATTGATGTGTTGCTTCAGCATCTCTTGGCCTGGCCGTTGCTTGACACCAACTCTATCACGGCAAGAGGCATGGACCGCAAACAGCCCTGCTGCGAGCCTTCTGGACACGCCCTTCTCGGCTGCCGCACACTGGGGCCGACAAACGCTACGACGAAGGAATTTGGTGCATGAGTGACAGTAGCAGGCCACCGGCCAACCGCACGGAGCGGCGCGCCCTGCGCAGCCAGGGCGTGCTCGACACGGCCGCGTTCCTCAAGATCGCGGACCGGTTCATCGACCTGGCAAACCGTGAGAACCAGAAGATCGCTGCCACCGACCTGCATCTCGCCTTCCTGTTTGCCTCCGCGCGCTACAGCGCACACGTGGCCAAGGTCGTCCTCGACGTGGACAATCACGAAACCTTCGTCAAAGAGATGGTCGACGAGTACCGCGACATGCTGCGCCAGCATCTGGCGGACCCGGCGCTGTCGCGAGGCGGCGGCGGATCGTAGATCATCCACGACGACTGATGGCCGCTCGTTTGCCCGGCCGCCGAAGGTCACATGCGGCGGCCGCCATAGAAGCACAGCGGATCGAGCACACGCAGGCCGCCCCCGCCTTCAAGCGGGCGGCTGGCATCGAACGTCGCGGCTTTCGCCGCCGAACCGCGCAGGGGCTCGCCGCCATGGCCCTGACAGGCTGCGGATGCCGCGGCCAGCGCCACTGCCTCGAGCGCATTGCGTGGCGGCGCGCCCGGCGCTCCCCCGAACATGCTTGAGCCACGCGAAACGACGATGAGATCGACGGCCTTGGAGACCGCAGCCGCGCTGCGGCCTTCCACGTCCGGTGCCCCCGTCACCACCAGCACGTTGCCGATATTGAGCAGCGTGCCGACCTTGGCATCGGCGTCGGGTGCGGCGGGAGATGGTGTATCGGCGCGTGCGAGTGTCGGGCCGGCGACTACGAACAGGTGGTCCGAAAAGCGGGCCGATGCCTGCCGAATGACTTCCTGCTCGGCGGGCGTTTCGAGTGGCATCGCAATGGCGACGATCTTGGCAGGCGTGCCGACGGCAAAGGCAATGGCACGTGCCAGGGCGCCGGGATTTCCGGTCGCGACGCGCAGCGGGACGAGGCGCCCGTGCGTGTACGAGGCGACCATCGCCTCTGCGATCGCCGTGCCTGCCGCGCCACTCCCGTCGCCCTCACCCCCGAACGGGGTGCGATCGTCGTCGACAAAATCCCAGGCGATCGGCTCGCCCTCTCCGTCGCGAGCCAGCCGCGGTGCGATTTTCGGCGAGCGGTAGTCGATGCCTGGGCCGATCAGGGCCAACGCGACGCCCCCGGGGTCCTCACCTGGCGGCACTACCGGATCGGCGGCAGCGGCCGGCAGTACCGCACAGCCCATAAAGACAGAGGCCAAGACACTGCGGACAGATCGGCAAGCAGCAGCGGGTGGGCGCATGGAAACCCCGTTATCAGTCTCCGCCCGCCTCGTTCTGCGAGCCCGGGCGGCGCGACGGTTGCGACTCGCGAGCGGCACCGGCATCGTGGTCCGACAATGACTCGCGGATCAGACTTTGCATCTCGCATGCCACGCCAAGGCTGGCCGAGCTTGCCAGCGGCCCGCCCGATTCTTCTTCCTTCACGGCTCCGATCGCCGCTGCCTCCGCATCAGCCACGCTTCCGCGCAACGGCCCGATATGGCTGTCGATCAGGTTGGCTATGCCGCTGATGTCGTCCAGGGAGAAGGTTGGCAACCCGCGGCCGTCGACCTCATGGTCGGCAGCGATCGCGATCACGTTGGGATCCTCCTCCGCTAACGGCTTGCGGGTCAGGGAGGCCAGACGCCGCGCCTCGACCTTGGGGATTGGCGCGGACTTGTATCCTTCCACGATGATGAGGTCGGCCGGCTCGAGCGCTGCAATCACTTCCTCGAAGTTGGGCTCGGGCGCGCCGGCCAGTTCCGTAACAAGAGCCCAGCGCGCGCCCGAAACGACCGCAACCTGCCGTGCGCCGGCCCGCCGGTGGCGCGCGCTGTCGGTTGCACCATCGTCGATGTCGAAGGCGTGATGAGCGTGCTTGACGGTGGCGACTTTCAGCCCGCGCTTGGTGAATTCCTCAACGAGGCGCACGGTCAGTGTTGTCTTGCCGGACTTCTTCCAGCCGGCGATTCCGACGATTGGCGTGGCCTTGGCGGTGCGGGACGGGATCAAGTGCGAAGCTCTCTTCAGTGGGGCTATGCTCAGTGGAGCTATGCGTCAGGCCGAGGCCACCAATTCCAACAGCCGCCGCGCCTCGTCGAGCTCTGCGGGCGTGTTGGCGTTGAAGAATGGGTCGACCTCTGTGCCGCCAAAACGGACAGGCGGGAAATCGACACCCAAGGTACCATGGCGGTCCGTCCACGCCAGCACCTTCCTCACGCCGCTCCCCAGCGCCTGCTCGAGGTCGGCTGCCAGATCGACGGGCCATAGGCCGATGACCGGATGCAGATGTCCCTGCGACCGGGCCAATGCAATCCTCCGCCCCCCTAACGCCGGCTCGGCCTCCAGCGCCGACATAAGGCGCTCGGCGAGGTCGCCGGGGAGGAACGGCGCATCGGTTGACGCTGTCAGAACATAGCGGGTGGACGAGCAGTCCCGTGCCGCCCAGCGCAACCCCGACAGAACGCCGGCCAGAGGCCCCGCGTATCCGGCGACGGTATCGGCGATGACCGGCAGGCCGAACGGGGCGAAACGCGCAGGATCGCCATTGGCGTTGAGCGCCAAAGCGCCAACCTGCGGCCCAAGTCGCTCTATGACGTGAGACAGCATCGGTCGGCCATCGAGCTCGAGCAGACCCTTGTCGCCGGTTGCCCCTTCGGCCGCGCCGCCGCCACCATGCGCAAACATGCGGCGCGACTGGCCACCTGCGAGCAGAACCCCCGCAATCACTTCGCGGAACTCAATTGCGACGCGCGCCGCCATTAAGCCTCGCCCGCGCGCCGGGGAACCGATCCGCCCACCTCCGTAGCGGTCGCTTCGTACTCGCCGATCGCCGTCTGCTCCTCGAGCTTGACCGCGACCCCGCAGGCGGCACCCGACGCCTGCTCGTGTCCGTCAGACGCCTCATCTGGTGCGTCGATCTCATCGCCTGGCTCGGACCGGCCTATCTCATCTGCAGCCGCCTCATCCGCACCGACTGACGTGTCATCCACCGCTGCGATTTCCTTCTCGGGCCGGCCCAGCGCCTCCCACTCGGCAACCTCGTCGTCCGACAGGAAACCGCGACCAAGCCGGTAGGCGGTCTTGACCCCGCCCAGCGGCACCATGGCGGCATCCGTGTAGTCCTCGCAGTAGTCGTCGAGACCGTCCATGTTGGCGAGCACCGGATTGGAGAGCCACAGCTTGCGCAGAGCCTTGTTGCGCACGTCGTGCGGCACATCCGCATCCATGAACTGACGATAGTCGGATTGGAAGTCGAGCTTGTCGAAATCGAAATCGGCGAAGTCTGGTGCCGTGCGCCCCTTACCCTCGGCGGGGGCTGACGTCTCGCCTGGGGCGTCGAGTTGCTCGGGGCTTGCAGCGGCATCGCCGCGTTGGCGCCCACTGTCGAGCGCGGCGTGGCGCGCCGGTCCGTCCGGACCCTGCTGCGCCTCAGCGTCGGGCCGGCTGCCGCGCGCTTCCAGCTTGCGGCGCGACCAGCGCGTCAGGAAGCCATCCTCGGAACTGCCCGTCATGGTGTCGTCGAACTCCGGTCGTGACCGGGATGCCGGCGCCCGATCGCCTGTTGCCTGGGATGGCGACCATGTCAGGTCTGGCCGAACCCCGACTTCATCCGCTCGCGGAGCACGAAGATAGGCTCCTGGCCGAACTGATACTCATCCTGCTTCACATGCGGCTGCCGCGTGCGCTTCTTGAAATTGTCCTCGACGTGGTGCTCATCCACGAAAGCCCGGACCAGTTCCACGAGCCGGTGGGGCATGCCCACGCGATCGACCTGTTCAAACGCCATGTTGCCGTAGGACTGCGCCTCGAACGGCGATGCCGTCACCGAGTGGACGCTGATCGGAGCACCGTTCTCGCCATCGCTGTCCTCGCGCATCACTACGTAGAGCGAAGGCTCCCCGTTGGCCAAGTTGACCCGGTAGGACATCGCCTCCTTGCGATGCAGGACGAGCGGCAACGTTGCAGCATGATAGTGATCGGTGCCCGCCGAGCTGTAGATCTTGCGCCAACTGGCCTCGGCTGGCGCATCAAGGAAAACGGAATGGGCACGCCAGCGATACTCCTGCCACGGATGATCGATCCGCTCACGCGCCACGACGAGACCCAACGGAACAGTCAGCTCGACACTCATGCGGCAGGTGTGCTCCCTTTTTCCCGATGCCTAGACTAAAGTTTATAAAGCAGTGTGCGCGGCTCGCCAACGCATTAAAAGAGCAGCGGAGTTTCTCTCCCAACCCATGGTGGAAAGGTCTGGCAACGGCCGATGAACGCTCGAAAGCCCGACAAGACGTTAGTCTGCGACTGCCAGCGAAGCATCCACATTGATGCTGCGGAGCTGGGCCGCGCCCTCGGTTTGGAGGCGCCTCTCAAGGTGCACACGGCGCTGTGCCGCGGCGAAATTGGCGCTTTCGAAGCTGCCGTCGCCGGTGGCGGCTGCTTGCAAGTGGCCTGCACCCAGGAAGCTCCTCTGTTCCGCGAGCTGGCCGAGGAGCCGGCCGTCGGCGACGTCAGCCTGACGTTCACCAACATCCGCGAAAACGCGGGATGGAGTGAAGCGGGCGCCAAGGCCACCCCCAAGATCGCCGCGCTGCTGGCGGCAGATGCCTACCAGGTCGCGCCAACGCCTTCGCTCACGCTAACGTCGCAGGGCACCTGCCTGGTCTATGGCCCCGGCGAGGTCGCGCTCGACGCTGCCAAGGCGCTCGCAGGTCGCCTGTCGCCTTCGGTGCTGCTGACCGAGGCAGGCGACGCCTTACCCCCCTCCACCGCCAACGCTTCGATCGCCCGCGGCCGCGTCAAAGGAGCAAGCGGCCACCTCGGTGCTTTCCAGGTCGATGTGGATGGCTACGCGCCGGTGTTGCCGTCGTCCCGCGCCCGCCTCGAGTTTGCGATGGCGCGCGACGGGGCGAAATCGCAGTGCGACGTCATTCTCGACCTCTCCGGCGGGAAGCCGCTGTTCGCTGCCGGGCAACGGCGCGACGGCTACCTGCGTGCCGACCCGCAGGACGAGACCGCCGTCGCGCGCGCACTGCTCGCGGTCACCGATCTGGTGGGCGAATTCGAGAAGCCGCGCTACATCGCCTTTAACGCCGCCATCTGCGCTCACGCCCGAAGCGCGAAGGTCGGCTGCCACAACTGCCTCGATCACTGCCCGGTCGGCGCGATTTCCCCCGACGGCGATCATGTCCACATTGATGCGGCCATCTGCGGCGGTTGCGGCAACTGTGCCGCGGTGTGCCCTACCGGAGCGGCAAGCTACGCCTATCCGAACCGCAACGATCTGGCCGGACGCGCCGCCGCGCTGCTGTCGACCTATCGTGCCGCTGGCGGGAAATCTGCCACCGTACTTTTGCACGACGAAGACCACGGGCGGCGTATGATCGACGCTTCTGCGCGCTTCGGGCGGGGTCTGCCGGCGCACGTTCTGCCGCTCGCACTGCATTCCACACTCGTGATCGGCCACGATACGGTGACCCAGCTTCTCGCCCTCGGCGCATCGCAGATTGCGATCCTGGTGCCGGACGAACATCCCGAGGAGCTGTCGGCACTGGAGCAGCAGGTCGAGCTTACCAGCGCGCTGCTCGGCCCGCTCGGCTACGGAACCGACCGGCTGCACATCATCCGGGAACGTGATCCCTTCGTCATAGATGATCGATTGCACGATCTGCCCGTTGTCGCGGAAACCCGTCTGCATGCACCTGTCGCGACGAGCAGCAAGCGTGAGGCAGCGCGCGCGGCGCTGCTCGCGCTGCACTCGGATGCACCGCAGCGTCCCGACCGTATCGTGCTGCCGCAAGGGGCTCCCTATGGCCGTATCGCCATCCGCACCGAGGGTTGCACGCTGTGCCTGGCCTGTGTCGGCGCCTGCCCGACCGGCGCGCTTGGTGATAATGCCGAACGTCCCGAGGTGCGCTTTACGGAGGCCGCCTGCGTGCAATGCGGCATCTGCAAAGCCACATGCCCGGAAAAGGTCATCACGCTGGAGCCGCGCTACGACTTCACGCCCGCCGTGTTGTCACCGGTGACGCTGCACACCGAGGAACCATTCGCGTGCATCTCGTGCGGCAAGCCCTTCGGCGCCAAGTCGACGATCACGCGCGTCATGGAGCGGCTGAAGAACCACTCGATGTTCCCCAACGAGAAGCAACTCGCCATCGTGCAGATGTGCGACAACTGCCGCGTCGTCGCCATGGCGACAAACTCAGACGATCCATTCGCAAAGGGCGAACGGCCGCGCGTGCGCACGACGGACGACTATCTGGCGGAGCGCGAGGCGGCGCAATCGGTCAAGCCGCGCAAGCCGGACGACTTCCTGGGCTGATGCCGGCACGCATCGCGCCGACGACGGCTGGTTTTCGGCGAGTGGATCAGTTGCCGATCCTCAGCGGCAGGTTCACGAGAAGATTCTGCGGCTTCATCCGCAGCTTGCGGTCCTGCGTCATGGCGAGCGCCATGTAGATCGGCTTCCCTCGGACGCGATCGATCACCAGATCGTCGTCGGCGAGCCGCAAACGGAACAGCGCAACAAGGCGCGCAATGTCATCCGCGGCAACCGGCTCCCCGCGATAGAGTGCGTTCAGAATCGCATTCGACTCGCGATCGAGCCCGATGTGCCAGCGCCAATCCGCATCCTCGAGCTTGGGCCGCGGCTCCACCTTCGTGTCGATGCGAAGCAGATGGGCCAACCAGCTCTCGATGACACGTGCAAGTGCGTCGAGTGCCGGCTGCTCGAAGCGCAGGTCGATGACAGTGTCGAAGCGATCAGATCGCGGCCAGTAGATGTCACCATTGTCCTCGCCCAGAACGTCGAGACTGACGGAACGCATCGGCGTCCCGGTCTGTGCCAGCAACTGGGCCAGCCCTGTGTCCGCAGCGCTGCGGACCTTCATGTCGACGATTTCTCGATCGGCAAGCAGAATGCGTCCGTCCTCGGTGGATACCGTCTGCTCGCGAAAGAACAGCTCTGCGGCCCGCACGCGGATCGGATCGCGGACATCCTTCAGGACATTGCGCAGGATGAGGTGCACGAGCTGATCGAGGAATACGGGAGGCACGTGCTGGTCGCTCGCTCGCGCCAACCGCAGATAGGCGCCCTCGATCGTGCCCGCGGCAAGCAGGTGATCGCGGAACGACAGGAACGCGCGATAGTTCTCGACCGCATCTGGATCGCGCAGCACCGCAAGTCGCTGATCGGAGACCGGCAGCGCCGGCTGCTCCATCAGCTCCTCATGCAGAGCGATCTCCGATGCGCAGGAATCCTCGACGGGATGGATCTCCGGACGCGTCAGGTAGGCGCGAACGAAATCGGGCGTGACTGCAAGCCAGCCCTCCGCACCGGGCGCCAGCAGATGCATGCCGGCCGATTTCCAGAAATCACGTGCCATCCGGCTCCACCGAGAAGATGCGCGCGTGCAGAGGCTCGGCCGACGGGGGGCGTATGGTGCGGAACTGCTCGCGAATTTCGCCGTCCTCGCCACGGCGCCGCAGCACGGTAAGAACGGTGTTGATGGGCTGTCCCTCGGCCAGTGATCGCGCGAAGGCCACCTCGGCGTCGGCCGCGGGCATTGCTGCGGCGATGTCCGGAGCACCGTACGCGTCGACGAAATGCAGCGCGAGGCGATAGACGAGTTCGCTGACGGCGTCCTCGTCCGCCTCGCCCACCGTCACGAACGTCGAGCGGCCGAGGCCCGGCACGCCTAAGAAGCCGTTGACGAACGCCTGGCGTGTCTTGCCGGTAAGCGCCTCGTCGGGCAGGTCGGCGAACGCGAACGCCCCAGATACCGCCCATTCGTCGGCCCCGGCGGCGAGATCGTAGACGGCGTCGTCGCTCGCGTCGAAGCGGATCGTGCGCAGAAGCTTGATCCTTCCCGAACTCACGGTGCACACCTCACGCCAGCGTCACCGTGTGGGCCTGAGGTTACGTACTCCTCGATAGGCAGCGCACGAATACCGCCTTGAGCTAGCTTGACGAGCAAGCGCATCTCATCGTCGATCCCCAACACGCTGCCTCTGAGGCGGTCCCCGGAGCTTGTGAACTCGCTGGGCTCATCGCCGTGGCCTTCGATGCGACCGACGAGTGCGCCGTGCACTGGCCCAAATCCGGCTTCCGTCCAGCGATTGATCCAGGTGAGCGCGTATGCGGCGATGGTCTCGATGAACTGCGAACGCGAGGTCTCGCCGGCTCCCTCAACCTGCAAGGTCGTACGATGGGGCGTGTGACCCGGCTCGTGTCCCGCGCTCCGCTCCATCAGATCGATGTCGATGCCGAGTACCATCCACGCCGGCGCTTCGTCCTGGTCCGCCGGAGCCATCGCAAAGGAGAACCGGCCAGCCTCTGCGCCGTTGACGGCAAGCCGCTCGGGCCAACGCCAGAGCACGGACGTCTGTGGTGGCATCAACGCACCGACACCTTCGATCGCTGCGAGCACGAACAGTGGAACCATTTGCAGCGCGTTGGATCGGACAACGTCCGGCTCCAGGATCAGAGCCAGATCGACGCGACTGGTGTGGCGCGCATAGACCAGATCCGCAGCGCCCAGACGGCCTTCGGCTGCCGCGCGGCATGCCTCGTCGAACGGTCTCAGCGGCGCCTTGACCCCATGTCCCGTCAACAGCGGCGGCAGGCGCGGATCTTCGACCAGCATGCTTGCGTCTCAGCCAAGATCCAGATCCTGCTCGATGACATGCGACAGGTCGGTGCCCTCCGCCGTCAGCTGCATGCGCAATCGGATGGACTTCTTACCCCCCGCGGCGGCGACCGCGGCGACACGCTCGATCTCGCGCTGCGAGGTCACACCGACCTGCTTCAGAAACTTTCTGAGACCCATGTTGAGCCTGTCGTCGTCCATAAGGGCACATCCTCCCATCGGCGCTGCTGCCGCTCGCCGAACTCTATAGCCGCCGGTTGCGGCAACCGCCAAGGCTTCAGCGCCCCGTCAGAGCCTCACGCTCTGCGTTTCGGTATATGTGTCCCGCGCCGACATGGGCACCATGTTGAGCGCGATCGCCGCGATTGCGGTGATGACAACGAGGGCCACGATACTGGTTACAAAAGCTCTCATGGGCGTGCTCCGTTTGCGTTGGGTTCATTTCCTGGCCGGCCGGTCGCTGGACGGCGCGGTCGGCGCGTGAGCTGCGTCTGATTTCGCGCCGTCGTGGGTTGCCACCTTGAGGAAGGCAATCAGCGCGTCGCGTTGCGCCTTGTCGGTCATCCGTTGCAGCGGCATTTTCGATCCGGGCGTGAAGTTCTCCGGGCCGAGCTCGAACAGCTTCGAAATCGTATCCTCGTTCCAAACGATATCGAGCCGCGTCAGCTCCTTCGAGTAGGGATAGCCCTCGACACTGGCAATACGCCGGCCGAAAACGTTGTGCAGCGTCGGACCGGCCCTGTTCTTCCCGTCGGGCCTCAGCGTATGGCAGACGCTGCACTTGCGGGCAAACTGCAATTCACCGCGCGCAAGCGGGTCATCCGACGAGCCCGTAACTTGGAACCGGCGCGGGAACGCGCTGTCGATCGCCTCAAAGGGCTCGCGCGGTGCGATTTTCCAGAGGGTGGCGAAGTCATCAAGCCCACCGTAGTAGAGCGCGGTGCCCGACGGTGCGAATGCGAGCGCCCACACCGGGCCGTACGGGTTCTGGAACGTTTCGATGACGGACCAGTCGGCGACGCGCATGACGCGGATGCTGCCATCGCCTGCTCCGACCGCAGCCAGGCCGGGCTTGGCAATGATCGCAGCCGACAACACGGGCCGTTCAAACGCCTCGAGGTCCTTGACGTCGGCGCCACTGGCGCCGTCCACCACCTTCAATGCGCCGTTGAGCGCGCCAGCGAGCAACTGCTCGCCGCCGGGCACGCGAGCCAGAACGTTGATGCCCCACCCGAGTTTGGTCACCGGGCGCACGAAGGTACCGCCCGCGCGATCGAAGTAGCCGACACTCCCGTCGTAGCTTGCGGTGTAGACGCCAGCGCCGTCGGCCGTGAATTGCGCGGCGTTGACAGGCCCCTTGTGGCCGGCGAGCACCGGACCGGCTGCGAGAGATTCCAGGTCCCAGATGCGTGCCGTCCGGTCCCAGCTCGACGAGACCGCCCAGCGCCCATCGTCCGACACGGCGATATGGTTGATCTTCGCGGTATGCCCTTCAAAGCGGTGCAGCCGCCGCCCGGCGTCGACATCCCACAGCGACACGGCCCCATCGTCACCCGCCGCCAGCGCACGCCGCCCTCCAGGCAGGAACGCGACAGCATTCACCGCTCCATCATGGTCGGCGAACCGGCCGATCAATCGTGGCGGGTCGGCCATGACATCCCAGGCCATCATGGAATAGTCGAAACTGCCCGTCAGCACGCGCCCGGTTGCTGCGTCTGCGGCGAGCGCTTTGATCGGCCCGCCATGCCCTTCCAGGTTGCCGCGTGCCTTGCGCCGCTCTTCCTTGGACGAGGCCCGCGCAGCAGATGACGCACCGGCAGGCGATCCCGGCCCGCTCGTCCCAGCACCACCAGATGGTGTTTCGGCGACGGCGAGCCGCGGCACGATCGTTCCGTAGCCCAGGGCCGCGCCCAAGATGAGCGCGGCCACCACCATTCTGCCGCGTCGCGACAACGCCGCTACTCCGCCGGCTGGATCCGACCACCTGTCGAGCCGCGCGGCACCATGCGCTCTCGGTCTAGTTCCTCCTCGACCCACACGCTGTGATGCTCCTTGGCCCAGTTGAGGTCGACCTCACCGCTGCCCATTGCGTCGAACGCGCCCTCCATGCCGATGGTGCCGATGTAGATATGCGCGAAGATCACACAGATCAGGAACAGTGCCATGATCGAATGCCACGTCGCGGCGTACTGCATCTCCTCGACGGCACTAAGGTTCGTCGGCAAGTTGAAGCCTACTGCGTTCAACAGGGAGAACGTCTTGGAGAACAGCGCAAACTCGAACGGCAGCATCAGCGACAGGCCGGACAGCGCCAGCGACAGGCCGCCGAGCATGACGAGCCAGAACAGGATCTTCTGGCCGGCGTTGAATTTCCGCGCGGGTGGATGAGAGTGCTTGCTCAGCATGCCTCCGGCGCGCGCGAGCCATACCACGTCGTGCTGGTTGGGAAAGTTGTGCCGCACCCAAACGACGAAGCTCAGGATCAGCCCCGCAACGAAGGCGAACGCGACATAGTTGTGCAGCCATTTCGCTGCAACCGAGAGCCCCGCGAACGCTTCCTTGCCCAGGATCGGCATCAGCACTTCGCGACCGTAGAGCACGTTCAATCCAGTCAACCCGAGAATGATGAACGACACGGCCATCAACCAGTGCGCGACACGCTCCAGGTTTTCGAACCGCTCGATCTTGATGCCCGACAACCCGCCATCGACCCGGATGCGCCCGCGAACCAGGAAAAACAATGCGAGCAGCGCCAGCATGCCGCCAAGCGCGTAGCCGCCCCAGCGCGGCAGCTCGCCCCGGCGCGTCAACCGCCATCCTTCGCCACCCGACTGGACGAGCACGCCCGCCTTCTTGTCGGGTATGGAGACGCTGCCGCGCACACCCTGGCGCAGCTTCTGCCAGAGCTCGATATCGTAGCTGCCGCCTTTCTCCGGAGTCGTGATGACACGTTCGGCTGGCCCCGCATTGCCGACAGCATTGGCTGGCGGCCGCACGGCCCCCTGAGCCATGCCGCTGCCCGCAGACAGAACGATAAGGCAGATGGCCAGCGCAGCTGCGAATGCGAGCGAGACCATGCGGCGCGGCGCCACCGGCCATGTTCCCGCTGGCCATGTTCTCAGGTGAAGCATCCTCGTTCCTCCTTGCGCGGGGTCGATCGGCGTATGCCGGCTCGCCCCGCATCTCGTTGTCACCGGCCGAGCTTAATGGGTTGGACCGAGGATCGCATCCAGATTTGATATGAATCAATGCGAAAGGAAGGCGCCCACTAGTTGCCCCCACTTGGGCGCGCAAGCGCGAATGCCCCCAAATTGGGTCTCCGCGGGCGAAAGGCGCACCCGTTCAGCGCTGCAGATTTCCACGCTGCCGCAGCTCGTCGCGCTGCTCAGCCGTCAGCGTCTCGTCGAGCGGACCAGGGTAGGGCGTGGCGCCATTTCCCCGGGTCGCCTCGGGCGGCAATGGACGCTTCGAGCCGCCGTCGCCACAGGCGGTCAACGCTCCCGTCGCCAGGACGATCATGGAAGCAACCGCCAGACGTGCCTTCGTCGCCATCACACCTCCTTGCGTGGGCCGGCCCGCGCCAAACGGGCACGCGGCGGTGCACTGCGGCCCGCCTCACGCCCGACTATACGATCGAAGCGCGCCGTACTCGAAGCACAAGTGGGTGACGAAATGTCGGATTCTCAATCCGCGAGATGCTCGGCAAGGAACTCGCCCAGGCCGATGACGGGCAGGTTCACCTCGTAGTTTTCAAGCCCCTCCTCGAGCGTCGTGCGACAGTTGGCACACGGAGAGACAACCAGCTCCAGTCCGTCGATCTCGTTGAACTGGCCAAGCTTGCAGGCGAACGCCTTGGTCATCATGCCGTGTGCCCGCGGATTGGCGGAAACGCCGCCGCCGCCGCCACAACACAAGTTGGTGACGCCGCTGTCGCGCATCTCGACGAAGCCCTCGCTCGCCTCATTCATCAGCGCGCGTGGCTCTGCCACCAGGCCGCCGCGACGGACGATCTGGCAGGGATCGTGAAGCGTAACGCGCCGCTTGTCCTTGTCGCGGAACTTGAGCCGCCCCTCGCGCCGCAGCTGGTCCAGCAGTTCGAGGATGTGCACGACCTCGAACTTGTAGCCGCGCCCCATCAGGTTGGGGCCTTCCCAGCGCAGCGCGCCATAGGCGTGGCCGCATTCTGGACTGATAACGTAGCGCACGCCCAGCTCCTCGGCGGCCTCCACCACCCGTGAGACAAGCGTCCGTGCCGTCTCGCGCGAGCCGATCTGCACGCCAACGTTCGTCGCCTCGAACGCCTTGGTCGAAATGGTCCAATCGACGCCCGCCTTGGCAAAGATGCGTGACAGAGCGCCTATCACCTCCGGGTAGCCCATCACCTCCATGGCCGACAGGATCACCATGTAGTCGGCGCCCTTCTTGTCGAGCGCAATGGGGATGCCCGTCTCCCGCTCCTGGCCCGCGATCTGCGCGCGCAAAGCCTTGGGCGTGATGTTCATCGGGCTGCCGGTACGCAGCGCGTTCGCCTCCGACGTGCGCAGGCCTTCCGGGGCCAGATCGGCGGCCACGAACCCCTCGCGCATCTTGCGCACGCTGCCAGCGATATCGATGCCCATGGGGCAGACGAGCGTGCAGCGCCCGCACATGTTGCAGGAGTCGTAGACGAGCTCCGACCAGGCCTGGAGCTCATCGAACGTCGTTTCCGCCGGTGCCAGACCCAGCGCCCGCGTGACGGTGGACAGCGGCGCCTTGTGCCGCTTGTAAGCCTTTACCAGCGGCTGCAGCTTGTAGATCGGCGTGTACCGCGGGTCGTGGGTCGAAAGGTAGAAGTGGCAGGCTTCCGAGCATTCGCCGCAGTGGACGCACGCTTCCAGGTACGAGGCGATCGCAGAGTCGGTCACCTGAAGGAACTTGTCGACGGCCGCCTCGGCGCGCGTTCCGATGCCCGGAGCGGCCGTGGCAGCACCGCTTCCGGCGGCGGTTTGCTGGCGTTGGATTGTGGTCGCTGTCATGGCGTGATTCCCCGGCGGCCGTAGGTCGCCCCGGTATAGCCCCGGGCGAGCGAGAACGTGAACGCATGCATGAGGCGGCTGAACGGGAAGTAGATCAGCCACAGGTTCACCAGCCCCATGTGGAGGGCGCGCAGCGCGACACTCGTCTCGCCCAGCGCGAAGCAACCCGTGAGCATGACGAGGAACGTCAGCCACGAGCCGATGTGGTCATCGGCATCTGAAATCTGCCGCATCACGGGGTCTGCGATCCGGCGCACCCACAGCACGATCAGTCCGGCAAACGCGACCTCGGCCATGATGATGAACCACGTGCGCGACATCGCCGGCCAACCGAAGCCGGTTATGCGATCGGCGATGAACTTCACATGCGGCGCGGCGAAGAGCAGCACAGCGAACAGCCCGATATGAAAGGCGTATCCCGCGAGTACATGCATCCATGTGCGTTCTGCAAAATTCAGTCGGGGCAGGAAATGGCGCAGGTTGCCTATGACGAAGCCGCCAGCCGCGGACGCGCGCGGGGTGCTGAGGTCTGGCTTCCTGCCGATCAGCACGAGACCTACGACCTTCCAGATCGCACCGATCAGGAAGACCGTCGCTGCGAAGTACCACATCGGGCCCTCGACAAACTCAATGACCGTCATGCCTTGCGGCCTCCTCAGTCGATTGGATTTCTGTAGCGGTGCGGCCTAGACGCGACCGAGCGCGGCGTCCGCCTCGGCGCTCACAACGTCAACTCGCGCCTCATCCTTGTGATCCTGCCACCACAGATCGTGGTGCTCCTTGGCCCAGTTCTCGTCGACCGTCCCGCGTGTCATGCCTTCGAGCGCACCCTCCATGCCAATGGTGGCAAGGTAGATGTGGCCCAGACCGAATGCGATGAAGGCGAGCGCGGCAACCGCATGCGCCACGTTGGCGAGCTGCAGGGTCGCACGTGAGCCGGCAAGCTCCGGGAACAGCATGGCAAAGCCCGAGACGCTGATCACGATCCCCAGCATCACCGCGGCCCAGAACCAGGACTTCTCACCGAAGTTGTAGCGGTGCGAGCTGGCATGTCCGCCGAAGAAGCCGCCGCCCTTCAAGATCCACTTGAGATCGACGAGCCGGAAGAAGTTGCCACGGATGAACGTGACCAGCAGCAGGACGGTCGAGACGGTGAACACGGGCCCCAGCAGATTGTGGGCCTGCATCGACGCGTTGGCGATCGCCGCGAACGCCGCCGGACCGATGACCGGAATGAGCACGGTGCGACCGAACAGAAGGATCAGCCCGGTTATCGCGAGCAGCAGCCACAGCCCGGCCGTCAGCCAATGCACGACACGCTCGGTCAGCGAGAAGCGCGGTATCACGCGGCCAGTGCGCCCGTCTGCAATGCGGATGCGACCGCGCACGAGGAAGTAGAGCGCAATCAATCCGCCCACCGCGAGCACCGCGAGCCCGCCCCAGCCTTTCACCTTCCCGTCGCGCAGGAGACGCCAGTCTTCACCCTGGGACTGCACGAGGATGCCCGCCGACTCGGCCGGAACCGAAACATAGCCGGCCTCGCCCTGACGGACGCGCTCCCACAGGCGGATGTCATAGTTGCCGCCGCGTTCGGGCACGATCACGGGACGGTTGCCATCCGGCGGCGGCGGCGGCACGGCATTGCCCACCGCGCCCGCGGGCGGACGCACGTTCGGATTGCCCTGCGCATCCGTAGTCGTTGTCAGACCGATACAGAGCATCGCGGCCATCACCACGGGCAGCAACACGCGTAGCCGCATCGAACGGAGAATGGCCTTGGCCGTCGTCATCATATTCGCGTGGTTCCTCGCGGCAGAGATTCAACGTGACGCCATGAAGGCGGACTCGACGATAGTAGCAGGGCGATGATGGGCCTCTCTTATCCTCGATCAATTCCGATGGACGTCGACGCTGCCTGCGACAAAGCTCCGCAAGCAAAAAGGGCGGCCGAAGCCGCCCTTTCCCGTGTCTTCGTCGCAAGCGTGTTCGAAGTCGTCAGCCCTGCGGACCAGGATAGGCCTTGCCCCATCCCCATGCGCCGGAGCCGAAGCCGCGCGCCACGACGCGCTCGCGGTAGATGGTGGAGACGATGTCGCCATCACCGGCGAGCAGCGCCTTCGTCGAGCACATCTCCGCGCACAGCGGCAGCTTGCCCTCCGCAAGACGGTTGCGGCCATACTTCTTGAACTCGATTTCCGAGTTGGCCTGTTCGGGTCCGCCAGCGCAGAAGGTGCACTTGTCCATCTTGCCGCGGCTGCCGAAGTTGGATGCCTGCGGATACTGCGGCGCGCCGAACGGACACGCGTAGAAGCAGTAACCGCAGCCGATGCACAGGTCCTTGTTGTGCAGCACCACGCCTTCTGCGGTCTGATAGAAGCAGTCGACCGGGCAGACCGCCATGCACGGCGCATCCGAGCAGTGCATGCAGGCGACCGAGATCGAACGCTCGCCGGGCCGGCCGTCATTGATGGTAACGACGCGCCGACGGTTGATGCCCCACGAGACCTCGTGCTCGTTCTTACAGGCAGTGACGCAGGCATTGCACTCGATGCAGCGCTCGGCGTCACAGAGGAACTTCATACGTGCCATGGTTCAGGCCCTCCAGATCTTGCAGAGCGTGGTCTTGGTTTCCTGCATCTGGGTGACGCTGTCGTAGCCATACGTCTGCGCCGTATTGGTCGCCTCACCCAGCACGTAGGGGTCCGCCCCCTCCGGGTACTTCGATCTCAGATCCTTGCCCTGGAAATGACCACCGAAGTGGAATGGCATGAAGGCAACGCCCCTGCCGACCCGCTCGGTGACCATGGCCATGACTTTGACCTTACCCTTCTCGGGGCCTTCGACCCAGACGGTCTCGCCATCCTTGATGCCCAGGTCGTTGGCATCCTTCGGGTTGATCTCGACGAACATGTTCTGCTGCAGTTCGGCGAGCCACGGGTTCGATCGTGTCTCGTCGCCACCGCCCTCGTACTCCACGAGCCGTCCCGAGGTCAGGATGATCGGGTAGTCCTTCGAGAAGTCGTTCTTCTGGATGGATTCGTAGAGCACCGGCACGCGATGCAGCTTGCGATCCGAGAAGGTCGCGTACTTGTCGAGCAGATCGCGGCGCGGCGTGTAGAGCGGCTCGCGGTGCAGCGGCACCGGATCCGGGAACGTCCACACCACGGCGCGGGCCTTGGCGTTACCGAACGGCGCGATGCCGTGCTTGATGGCGACGCGCTGCAGACCGCCGGAGAGATCGATCTTCCAGTTCACACCACCCAGCTTCGCGGGATCATCGGAGCCTGCGACCTTCACGACCGCAGCCTTCTCCTCGGCCGTGAGGTCACCCGTCCAGCCGAGCTTGTCGAGCATCGCGTAGGTCACCTCGGGGTAACCGTCCTTGATCTCGGAGCCTTCTGGCCAGCTCTCGACCGCCAGCAGGTTGTCAGCCGAGTCGTTGCCCTTCGCGTACTTCTCCGGCGCCTTCACGCCGAAACGCGCACGGAAGCATAGACCGCCATCCGACACCGGCTTGGAGGTGTCGTAGAGGTTGGGCGTACCGGGATGCTTCATCTTGTCGGTGCCCCAGCACGGCCACGGCAGACCATAGTAGTCGCCGTCGCACGGGCCGCCGTTGGCCTTCAGCGTCACCTTGTCGAAGGTGTGCTGGTTGGCCATGTGCAGCTTGAGCCGCTCCGGCGACTGGCCGGTATATCCGATCGTCCACATGCCGCGGTTGAACTCCCGCGTGATGTCCTCGATGTCGGGCTCGTTCTTCTCGACCTTGATGTTCTTGAACATCTCCTTTTCGAAGCCGAACTTCTTGGCGAACAGATACATGATCTCATGATCGGTCTTCGCCTCGAACAGCGGCTCGAAGACCTTCTCGCGCCACTGGAGCGACCGGTTCGACGCGGTTACCGAACCGTGGGTTTCGAACTGCGTCGCCGCCGGCAGCAGGTAGACGCCGTCGGTCCGGTCGTGCATCACCGCCGAGACTGTCGGATAGGGATCTATGACGACGAGGAGATCGAGCTTCTCCATCGCCTTCTTCATATCCGGGCCGCGGGTCTGCGAGTTGGGTGCGTGGCCCCACATGACCATGACACGCGTGTTGTCCGGCTGGTCCAGGTTCTTCTTGTCCTCGAGCACGCCGTCGATCCAGCGCGACACCGGGATACCAGCGGTCTCCATCATCAGGAGATCCTTGCCGTCCTTGCCCTTGCCCGGCATCTTCGCGAACCGGTCGGCGAGCCAAGTGTAGTCGGTCTCCCAGACGCGCGCCCAATGCTTCCAGGCGCCTGCGGCCAGACCATAATAGCCGGGCAGGCTGTCCATCAGCACGCCGAAGTCAGTGGCGCCCTGCACGTTGTCATGGCCGCGGAAGATGTTGGTTCCGCCGCCGGCCACGCCCATGTTGCCCAGCGCAAGCTGCAACACGCAGTAAGCGCGCGTGTTGTCATTGCCGTTGGTGTGCTGCGTGCCACCCATGCACCAGATCACTGTGCCCGGGCGGTTAGTCGCAAGCGTGCGTGCCACGCGATGCATCTGCGAGCCAGGTACGCCGGTGACACGCTCGGTCTCCTCGGGCGTCCACTTCTTCACTTCCTCGCGAATGAGATCCATGCCCCACACGCGCTTGCGGATGAACTCCTTGTCCTCCCAGCCGTTCTCGAAGATGTGGTAGAGGATGCCCCAAATGAGGGCGACGTCCGTACCGGGCCGGAAGCGCACGTATTCGGAGGCATGAGCGGCGGTGCGTGTGAAGCGCGGATCGCACACGATCAGCGGCGCATTGTTCTGCTCCTTGCACTTCAGCATGTGCTGCAGCGAGACCGGATGCGCTTCGGCCGGGTTGCCGCCGATCAGGAAGATCGCCTTCGACAGCAGAATGTCGTTGTAGGAGTTCGTCATCGCGCCGTAGCCCCAGGTGTTGGCAACACCCGCGACCGTGGTCGAGTGACAGATACGCGCCTGATGGTCGATGTTGTTGGAGCCCCAGTACGCGGCGAACTTGCGGCCCAGGTAGGACTGCTCGTTGTTCCACTTCGCCGAGCCGAGCCAGTAGACCGAATCCGGCCCCGACTTCGCACGCACGTCGAGCATCTTGTCGCCGATCTCGTTGATCGCCTGATCCCACGAGAGGCGCTGCCACTTACCGCCAACGAGCTTCATCGGATACTTGAGCCGGCGTTCGCCATGCGCATGCTCGCGCACCGCGGCGCCCTTGGCGCAGTGGGCACCCAGGTTGAACGGACTGTCAAAGCCCGGCTCCTGACCCACCCAAACGCCGTTCTGTACTTCGGCGATGACGGTGCAGCCGACCGAGCAATGCGTACAGATCGACTTCTTGAGCTCGACCTTGGCGCCACCCGCCGTTGGCGCCGCCGCTTCGGCGCGCTGTACGCGGCTGCCAGCAAGCGCGGACGCCGCGGCGATGCCACCGACGGCAAGACCGGAGTTGCGCAGGAACGCGCGCCGGTCGACCGTGTAGTGCGAGCCCTGCTCCCGCACCGCGCTCGACAGCTTCGAGCTGCGTGCCGTGCCGCTCACCTTTTTCTTGAGCATGTCTATCTCCCTGTTCCGCCGTCCAGGATGAGCGCATCGCGCGCCCGGACCGGCAGGCGCCGTATCAGATAAATCTCGCCAGCTCGTAGTAGCGGCGCACGTGATCGGTCTCGCGGTATCCGCCTGCGGCATCGGCGGGCGCAGCGGCCTCGGCCTTCGTCGCTTCGCTGGAGGCCACGAGCGCCGCGCCCGTCGTGACGACGCCGGCACCCGCAAGCTTCAGAAAGCTGCGCCGGTCGGACGCGGGGCTCTTCTTCTCGTCTGACTGCCTCATCTCATCCTCTCCCTGATTGGCACCCCTCGGGGTGCAAATTGTCTCGTGCCTATCTCCGCTACGCCGTCGTCTCACCAGACGCGTAATTGCACTTCGCTCAACCGTAATCCAAAGCCTGCTCCTCGACTTCGAGGAATGCACCACCCACGGTCCCGAGCGCGGCGTAGAACGGTGCATCGCGCACCTCCGCCAAATCGCGGAAGAAGTGCCGCGCCCACGAGCCGATGTGACCTGCATAGAACCGGCGCTGCTCGTCGTGCGCCAAATCTCCGCCTAGACTGCCGTCGATCAGGCCCGCCATGATTTCGAGAACCGAGGCGATGTGATCTTCCGGCTCACTGACGTCCTTGTTCCGCTCGATGCCCAGACGCGCCATGTCCTCACGCAGCCGAGCGAGCGGCTTCTCGTGCAGAAATCCGGTGAGATAGTAGGAGCCGTACGGTACGAGCACGCCCCGCCCCAGGCCGATGAACAGTTCCTGGTACTGTTCGGCAAGCTGCGTCACCGTTGCACGTTGTGCCGCAATCACCCACTCGCTCATTGCGCGGCCGAGCGGTGTCGCTGCGTCGCTCTTCAGCGCCGAAATCATCGCAAGGGACTGGGATACCAGCGGACCGGAGAGGGCATGCGCAAGCAAGCGGTAGTGCTGCGCGCGCAGGAGGTCTTCCTCCGAAACGGCGGAACCGAACTCGGCATTAGGTTGAACGCTTGTCTGCGACTGCAGGTGCAGCACGCTGTCTCCTCCCGGACCCATTCACGTCGGTCCTTGTATGCCACGGCATCTTGGCAGCAAAAGCCAGGGCGTCAAACCTTCTCAGCTCCAGAAAAATACCCCAATTTTCAATGTGATCTCGCATCGCAGCATTGCACCATCACGCTATTGCATGTTTTCGCTACCACATTCTGTGAAATACAATTATGTGCATGTAATTGCATGATTTTGCAACTCAGTCGGTCCGCGTCGCAGCACGGGATGCGTCTTGCGAACCGTCTCGCGATTGCTAAGTTCGGCCGGGAATAGGTCGGCACGTCGTGTGGCGGCTCCGCGTTGCGGCAGCGGCGGGCAACCGGCACGCCTGAAGGGAATAGCGCATGGATCGCGCCGGAGGATGTGGCTGCGTTGGGGCTTGTGAAGGCGAGCAGGAGCAAGCCGTTACGCCCCCCGCCTCAGACGGAAAAACCACGGCGTCGCACCAGCCGCTGATCGACGGACATGGCCGCCACGTCAGCTACCTGCGCGTCTCGGTGACCGACCGCTGCGACTTGCGGTGCGTCTACTGCATGTCGGAGCACATGACGTTCCTGCCGAAGCGTGACCTGCTCACGCTCGAGGAACTCGATCGGCTCTGCTCGATATTTGTCGGCAAGGGCGTCCGCAAGCTGCGCATCACCGGCGGTGAGCCGCTCGTCCGTAAGAACATTCTCTGGCTGTTCCGATCGCTGGCACGCCACCTGGAATCCGGCGCGCTCGACGAACTGACGGTGACCACCAACGGCAGCCAGCTTGCCCACATGGCGGCCGACCTCAAGGCTTGCGGCGTCGAGCGGATCAACGTCTCCCTGGACACGCTTCGCCCTGACCGGTTCAAGGCGATCACCCGTTGGGGCGATCTTTCGACGGTCATGGCCGGCTTGCGGGCGGCCGAGAAGGCCGGCCTCGCGCTCAAGATCAATGCCGTCGCGCTGAAAGGAACCAACGAGGACGAAATCGAGGATCTCGTCCGCTTCGCACACGGGCGCGGCGCGGACCTCACGCTCATCGAGACCATGCCGCTCGGAGACATCGATGGTGACCGCACCGACCAGTACCTGCCGCTGAACGTCGTCCGTCGACGCCTGGCCGAGCGCTTCACGCTCGTCGATAGTCCTTATAGGTCCGGCGGTCCTGCGCGCTACGTCGAGGTGAAGGAGACCGGCGGCAGGCTCGGCTTCATCACACCGCTGACTCACAATTTCTGCGAAAGCTGCAACCGGGTCCGCCTTACGTGCACGGGTACGCTCTACATGTGTCTGGGCCAGGATGATGCCGCGGACCTTCGCGCACCGCTGCGAGATGGAGCCGGCGACGACGCCGTCGCGGCTGCCATCGATGCGGCAATCGCGCGCAAGCCAAAAGGCCACGACTTCGTCATCGACCGACGCGCCGCCAAGCCCGCGCTCGCCCGGCACATGAGCGTGACCGGCGGCTGAACCTCGTTCGCGGTCGCAACGCCGGGCCGTGCACCTCAACTCTCAAAGCGTGCGCGCGGCCCATTCAGCGGCGCGGCGTCCCGTTAGCGCCGCGATCGACGCCGCTCCTTCGGCGCGCACCGCGTCGGTCAGCGCGCGCTTGATCCTCCCGATCAGGGCAGGGCCCTCGTAGACGAGCCCGGTATAGAGTTGGATGAGGTTCGCTCCGGCCTCGATTTTCTCCAGAGCCCGCTTGCCGCTGTCGATGCCACCGATCCCGATGAGCGGCACACTGCCTCCCAACGCTTGATAAAAGCGCGCCAGCATTACGGTCGAGCGCTCGAAAAGGGGGGCTCCGGAGAGCCCGCCCTGCTCGCCCGCGTGATGGCTGGCAAGCGCTGGCCGCGCGAGCGTCGTGTTGGAAACAGCCACGGCATCAACTCCGTGTGCGAGAAGCCGCTCTGCAATGGGCGCGATGTCGGCGTCTGCGACATCGGGGGCGACCTTGACCACGATCGGCCTTTGCGGCCTTCCCCGCGCCATATGCGCCGCGCGCGCGGCCATGATCCGGCCAAGCAGTTCATCGAGTGCCGCTGGCGCCTGCAGGTCGCGCAGCCCAGGCGTGTTGGGAGACGAAATGTTGACGGTGAAATAGCTCGCTACGTCATAGAACGCATCGATTCCAGCGACATAGTCCGCCGCCCGGTCGGTGCTGTCCTTATTGGCACCGACGTTGACGCCGACCACTCCGCCCGGCCGACGCGCGCGCAATCGCGCGAGTGCCGCCGCATGGCCCTGGTTGTTGAAGCCCAGACGATTGATGACGGCCTGATCCTCCCGCAACCGAAATAGGCGTGGACGCGGATTACCCGACTGCGGACGCGGCGTCACCGTTCCGATTTCGGCGAATCCGCAGCCCATCGCGAGCACCGCATCTGGCACCCGCGCGTCCTTGTCGAATCCGGCGGCGATTCCCACGGGGTTCGACAGCGTCAATCCCGCGAAATGTACGGCGATTTCTGGCGGATCGATCAGGGCATCGCGCATGAACGCGCCGCGTTCCAGAAGGCGCAGAGCCCAATCGTGTGCCGCTTCCGGGTCGAGACGGAAGAGCAGCGGCCGCATAACGCCATAGATCATCGGTCAGGATCCTGAGTAGCGACCTTCACATCTTTCATGCGGAGAACGCTCAGCACGTCGGGAATGCCGGCAGCGTCCAGATCGACAGGCTCCGACCAAAGTGCAGAGCCGGTTTGAAGCGGTGCGTAAAGATGCGGGAACAGCGCACCTCCGCGCGAAGGCTCCCATCTCAGCGCAACGCCCAAGGCGTCGACTCTGACGGCGATCAGAAACAGACCGGTGCGTCCTGAGAAATGCTTGCGCGCGGTTTCGAGAAGTTGCTCTGCGGTCGAAAAATGGATGAAGCCGTCTCGCCGGTCGTGGTCCGAGCCGTCGTAGCGACCAGCGGCGCACGCAGCCTCCCAGACGTCTCGTGTCTCCAGCTTGAAGATGTTCTTCCGTTTCTCGATCACAAGTGTCTCCCTATCGAACACCGTTCTATGGCGCATATGTACATTTTTTGACACACGGGTGGACGCGCGCGCCTTTAAGTTAGACATTCACTCCCCGGCAACGCTGCCGAAACGACACCGTCTCGCGGATGCATGTTCGAGGGCCGGAACCGGCGCTGCAGCGAAGGTCATAACGTTCACCTCATTGCAAGCAGTTCGGATCTCAAAACCATGCCGCCGCGCCTATTTGCCGCCTCGCTAACACTCGGCGAGTTGCTCGGTGAGAACTCGCGCTACTCCGTACCGGATTTCCAGAGGCCGTACTCCTGGAAACGCGAGCACGCTCAACAGTTGCTGGATGACCTGACTGCGGCGTGCGGCGCCGACGACGAGGAGCGCGCGAAGGCCGACTATTTCCTCGGCACGCTGCTGCTGCTGGCTGAACCCGGCACGCCTCCTCCCGCCAGCCCTGCCCCGGCGGACAAGCAACAGCTGCCGTGCGATTACGCCATTGTCGACGGCCAGCAACGCATGGTCACGCTGAATATCATCGCCGCGATCCTGCGCGATAACGCGCCGGAAGGGGCGACGTATGTCGACGCGCTCAATGCACTGATCGAAACGGCCGGCGGACGGGGCTTCCGAATCGAGCTGTCGGGCGACAGCCACGAGTTCCTGGACCGCTACGTCCTTGCTCGCGGCGCGACGTTGCTGCCAATCGAGGAAATCAATGACCTCGTTCCGTCGACGCGCCGATTGGCTGATGTCCGCGACGAGATCAACGATACGCTGATAGAGATGCCCGCACCCAATCGGGAGCGGCTCGCATTCTTCCTTTTGCAATGCTGCCACTTCATCGTGACGCTGACGCATGACATTGATCGCGCGCACAGCATGTTCGTCGTCCTCAACGAACGCGGCAAGCCGCTCAGCACGCACGACATCATCAAGGCTGAGATCCAGGCCCAGATCGTGGCCGACGACTATAGGAAAAAGATCGTCAGGTGGGACGAGTTGGAGCGCTTGCTCGGCGCCGATTTTGAGAGCCTCTTGTCGCATTTGGCCAAGGCTCACGGACAGAGCAACGCGAACGACCAGAAGATCATCGCCTCGATCCGCACATTGATCGCCGAGTCGGGCGATGCGTCCACGTTCCTCGACTCTTTTCTTTTCCCATTCGCCGATAATCTCGCCCGCGTTCGCGCCCTCGCGACGCCCGGCAGCACCGCCAACGATCTTTCCGCGCACATCGTCAGCCTGACGCGGCTCCGCGGCGAGGAATGGCTCCCTCCCGTCGTGACCGCCTTTGAACTCCACAGCTCGGACCCCGACACCCTGATCTCCCTCGTCGCAGGCATCGAACGGCTCACCTACGTGCTACGTCTGGCTGGCGAGCAGTCCAACCGCCGCATGGCGCGGATGCATAGTGTCGCCATGGCTATCCGCCGTGGCGCGGCCCTTTCCGGCGATCACGACATTCTGCTCCCCCGGCCCGATCAGGCGCGAAAAGCCGCCGCGAAGCTTCGTGCGATCGATAACGAGGTCAAGAAGCTCTGCAAGCCGCTTCTGCTGCGCCTCAGTGATCTTGTCGGCGACGAAGTGTGTGCCGCCGATGCCAACGAGCTGAGCCTCGAGCACGTTTATCCGCTGCACCCACCCCGCAGCGGGGACGATCCCATCACGGACGTTGAAGCACGGCGGGCCGCCACGCACAGTATCGGGAACTTCGCGATCATTCCCACACGACTCAATGGCAAGTTGGGCAATGCCTGGTTCCCGCAGAAGCGGGCCTATCTCATCGAGAACCTGAAGGACGGCGAGAACCTCGCGATCACCAGAGACATGCTGGCGGCGACCGAATGGTCGCTCGAAGCGATCGCTGAGCGCGAGGCGCGTTTCCTGCGCATTCTGTCGGACTTCCTGCGCATCGACCTGCGGGGAAGTGCCTCCGCCGGCGAGCAGGCGGAGCGCGTGTTTGCGTCGCGGAAAGCAGCACAATGACCCCGCAAGTGCCCGTCAGCGAAACCATGTCCGCTTCGCACGCGACGCTCGCCGAGCTGTTTGGTGGGAACCGGCGCTTCGCTATCCCGTGGTTTCAGCGCGCCTACGCCTGGGAGCAGCCGAATGCGGGCCAGCTTCTCTCGGACATCATTGCGCGAGCCGAAGGCCCCAGCGCTGACAGACGGTACCACTTGGGTTCGATCCGTCTGGCGCGCGCACCCTCGACGCCGGACACCTGCGAGATGCTGTCGATCGTCGACGGCCACCAGCGGATCGTCACGCTCACGATATTGATTTGCGTTCTACGCGATCTCGATATTGCGGCAGAACTCCGCCTCCGCCTTGCCGGTCTCGTTGCCGCTTCGCCCGGCGATGACACCTGCCGCGAAGTCACCCCCCATCGCCTTTCTCCCCAGAGATCGCTCGAGCGCATCATCACAATGCACGTCCAGGAGTCGGGGTCGACACTGAGGCCTATCGACGAAGCCGACGGACCGTTCTCGGTGAGCGAGCGCAATGCCATCGAAATCCGCGAGCACTTCCTGTCGCGCATGTCCGCCGATGGCTGGACACCAGCGCGCCGCGGCGCGCTGGCTGCCTATCTGCTGGACGGATGCCAGGTCACTTGCGAAATCTGGCACGATGAAAGGGAGGCTTGGCGCTTCTATCAGCTCGACGAGGACACGCACCTGGCATTCGATGCCACAGCGCGTGTCAAGGCAAGCTTGATCGAGGTGTTCCCGGAACAGGAGCGCGACGAGGCCAATCTCGTCTGGCAGGAAATCGAGTCGATCCTGGGCCCCACCGAAATGTACTCGCTGTTGGGTCATGTGCGTACGCTGCGCCTCCGGCGGCGCTCGGACGCACCACTCGCACCCGACCTCAGCCGCGCATTTCGCCTCGACACGGGGGGATTGGCCTTCCTGAGCGGCGAGGTGCGGACGCTCGCCTATCGTCTCGACGCACTTAGGCGCGGCATCATCGGCGTCACTCCGGCCCCAGCGGCCGTAAGGCACGCGCTGGTCCATCTCAACCTGATCAATCCGCAGGCCTGGATACCGGCGGCCTTGCACTGGATTGAGATGCGCGGTGGCGACGACCCCCAGACCACGCTGTTCTTCCAGCGGCTGGAGCGCGTCATCTGGTGCATGCGGATCGCCGGAACCGATCCTCCAACCCAAGCAACCAGACTCAACCGCCTGCTCGGCGAGATTGACGCGGGAACCAGCGTTGCTGCGATGAAGGAATTCGAGATCCCGGACAAGGCGATCGACGCTGCGACCGTAAACCTGCGCAGCTCCAATTTCTACGAGAAGCACTACGCGCTAAGCGTCCTGCGTCGGATCAGTGTCGCCTTCGGTGATGATCCGACCGACCAGGCGCATGCCTCCGCGACGATCGAGCATGTCACGCCCAGGAGCCCGGCGCGCAAACTTGGCTGGCGGGAGAGGCGCAAGCACAAGACCCACCTCAACATGTTGGGTAATCTCACTCTATTGAGCGCGGCAGACAATCAGCTCGCCGGCCGCCAGGAATTCCAGCTGAAGCGCGAGATCCTGGCTGGCTCGGCGTTTGCGATCTCAAGAAGCGCCGCCAATGAACCCGACTGGGGATACGACGTCATCGCACGGCGGACCGACGACCTCATCCGGCGGCTCTTCCGCCAATGGGACATCGACGTCCGCCGTTGAGATACAAGCGAAGCGGCGGCGAATGGACGCCGGCAACCGTCAGGCGCGGTCGGCCAGCTCTCCGGAGAGGGCCCGTGCAATAAGTGCGCGCGTATTGTCGATGCCATAGAGCTCGATGAATGAGCCAAAGCGTGGCCCCTGGCTTGCACCCAGCAGAACCTCGTAGATCGCCTGGAACCACTGCCGCAGCGTTTCCTTGGTGTAGCCGTTGCTCTTGCCGGTCTCGTAGACGGCATTCTGCAACAACTCTGCGTTGGCATCCTTGGGAGCGGCGGCGAGCACCGAATCGAGCGCGGCCAACGCCGCGCGCTCGGCGTCGGTCGGCTGCCGGAAGCGCTTCTCCGGCGCCACGAAGTCCTCGTAGTAGCGCACCGCATACCCAGCCAGATGGTCGAGCAGGGGATGCTCGTCCGCGGTGGCGCCGGGCGCAACACGGCGAATGAAGCCCCACAGCACCTCCTTGTCGTGCGCGTTGGAGGCCGCAACAAGGTTGAGCAGCAGCGCAAACGTGATCGGCAGGTCGGCTTCGGGCGGCTCGCCCCGGTGCAGATGCCAGACCGCGTTGTCGAGCCGCTGCTTGCCGTCCTGACCAGGGTAGGCGGCGAGCAGCTGCAGGTAGTCGTCCACAGCCCGCGGAATGACATCGAAATAGAGCCGCTTGGCGGTCTTGGGCTTCTGGTACATGTAGAGCGCGAGACTTTCCGGGCTGGCGTAGGTGAGCCATTGCTCGATAGTCAGCCCGTTGCCCTTGGACTTGGAAATCTTCTGCCCGTTCTCGTCGAGGAAAAGCTCGTAGTTGAAGCCTTCGGGTGGCGTGCCGCCCAAGGCCTTGCAGATGCGCGAGGACAGTGTGACCGAGTCGATAAGGTCCTTGCCGGCCATCTCATAATCGATGCCCAGCGCCGTCCAGCGCATCGCCCAGTCGGCCTTCCACTGGCACTTGACCCGGCCTCCGGTGACGGGTGTCTCGATCTCCGCGCCAGTCTCCGGGTCCTTGTACGTCACGGTTCCCTTGGCGACATCGCGCGCAACCATCGGCACCTGCAGCACGCGTCCGGTGCGCTGGCACACTGGCAGGAACGGCGAATAGGTCGCTTGCCGCTCCGGCCCCAGCGTCGGCAGGATGATCGCCATCACGTCGTCGTAGACCGCGAGCATGCGCAGCAGCGTCTTGTCCATCATGCCGGATCGATAGCATTCGGTCGCCGACAGGAACTCGTACTCGAAGCCGAAGGCATCGAGGAAGGCGCGCAGGCGAGCGTTGTTGTGGTGCGCGAAGCTCTCGTGCGTGCCGAAAGGATCGGGCACGCTGGTGAGCGGCTTTTCGAGGGCCGCTGCAAGCAGCTCCTTGTTGGGCACGTTGTCGGGTACCTTGCGCAGCCCATCCATGTCGTCCGAGAAGCAGAGAAGGCGCGTCTTACGCTCGCCACCGGTGAGCTGCTCGAAGGCGTGGCGCACCATGGACGTCCGCGCCACCTCGCCGAACGTGCCGATGTGTGGCAGTCCCGATGGCCCGTAGCCGGTCTCGAAGACCACCGTCTTCTCTGCGCCGCCCGGCAACCGCTCGAGGCGCTTGATGAGCCGGCGCGCCTCCTCGAAGGGCCAAGCCTTGGCGTCGGCGAGTGCGGCACTGAGTTCGATGGTGGGGGCGGCGGGCATGGACGGGACCAGTCCTCGAAAGGCTATTGCGCGTTGCTGAACTTCGCCCCATGGCGAAGGCGTGCGCACCCTATTCACCGTCCCATTAAGCGTCAACGCGGAGCCGGACGCCTGACATCACTTCCAAATGTAGGAGGCAGGCTTTCGCGCCGGGTCCACCTCGCCCTTGCGTGACATGGGAGAGCCGCTAAATAGGCCACTGAGGATCGATGAGGGAAGTTGTATGCTAAAGCCGTTGGAACCGCAGCAGGCGCTGATCTACGCGATGATCACCGTCTCGGCCGTGGATCGGAGCATGTCGGACGCCGAGTTGAAGCGGATCGGCTCGATCGTACGCAATCTGCCGGTCTTCGAGGCCTATCCCGAGGACTGGCTGGCCAGCGAGGCGCAGGAGTGCGGTCGGCTGCTGGCGAAGGACGGCGGAATGCGGCACGTCCTCGATCTGGTTACCGCGAGCCTACCCGAGCAGCTGCGCGAGACCGCCTACGTTCTGGCCGCGGAAGTCGCAGCCAGCGATCGCCGCATCGCAGCCGAAGAAATCCGTTTCCTCGATCTGCTGGCCGAAGCCCTGTCCATCGACAAGCTCACCTGTGCGGCGCTCGAGCGGGCGGCGACGGCCCGCCACCAGAAGGCGTGACGGCATCGAGAGCGTGCTAGCCTACCCTCACACCAAGCTAACGCCTGCTGCGGCAAGACCGCCCGCCACGATGGCTATTGCCGATACGACGAGCATCGGTCTGCCAACGCCAGCGCCGCCGCTGAACCAGGCCAGTGCCGCCTTGGCGAGCGTATTGGAGGCGACCACCGCCAGAATGCCGCCGGCAGCAGTCGCCGCTCCGATCGCGCCGGCCTGGCGCGTCATCGCGAGCGTCATCGCATCGACGTCGGCCAAGCCCGAGATCGCTGCCAGCGGCACGACCGCGCCAGCGCCGACATATTTCACCGCCAGGCCCACCACAAGCATTACCGCAGCGAGCAGCGCGCCGAAGGTCAGCACGGTCTTCGTCTCGAACGGGTTGCCGAGCGCGATCGCTGGCGCTTTCTCGTCGGCCGCGTAGCGCCGTGCGAGCACGGCGGCACCCAACGCCAGCACGGTGCATGCCGCCGCCAGCGCAGGCAGGACGTAAGGCAGGAGTGTCGTGTTGAGCAGTGCGACAACGGCGGCGACCCGCGCCAGCATCGTTGCGCCGGAAACCAGAGCGCCGGCCGCCATCAAGCCGCTTCGCGGTTCGTTCTGGCGTGCCATGCGTGCCAACGTCAAAGTGGCCGCGGTCGACGATACCAGTCCCGCAGTCACTGCGGTGATGAAGATGCCCTTTCCCGGCCCTACCATCTTGACCGCCACGTAGCCGGCAAACGAAATGGCCGCGATCAGAATCGTCATCAGCCAGACCTCGCGCGGGTTTAAGCCGCCCAGCGCCTCGATTGGCCGGTCCGGTAGAACAGGAAGCGCGATGAACGTCATCGCCGCCAGCACGAGAGCCGACCGCAGCTCCTCCCATGTCAGCCTGCGCACCCAATCGTGCAGCGCTCGTTTCAGGGCGAGCAGCGCCGCTGTTGCGACGCCGGCAGCGGCCGCGACCTGCGGATCCCCCATCACGGCGTAACCGCCGAGCGAGAAGGCGATCATCCCCGCCACCAGGGTGGTCATACCGAACGTGCCTTCGGCGGCGGTCTCGCGGTAGCGGAAGACACCCAGGGCCAGCGCATAAACCGCGAAGGCCAGCCCCAGCGCGATAACACCGCCCGGCCCTCGGCCGACGGCGATTGCACCCCAGACCGCTCCCAGCAGACCCGACAGCGCCAGCGTACGCAAGCCGGCCGAGCGACCGCCTTCTTTGTCACCGCGCTCCTGCCAGCCGCGCTCCAGGCCGATCAGGAGCCCAATGGCGACGGCGACGAGGAAGCGTTGAAACAGTTCGATGTTATCGGGCGTGGGCGTCATGCTCATCCGTGCCGAATGCCACAAGCGGGCTTTGCGCGATCTACCCTGAGCCACCTCGCTCCAGGCAAGCCATCATCCACCACAGCACTCGGGTGCCACGGAAGCGCTTCCCGCAACCACGGTCAATGGTCTGGAGGGAGCGCCGTCGCGTGGGCTACAAACCGCGTGCGGCTCGTCGTCACCTTCCTGGTGCCGTCACAGGCCGGCCGCGAAGCGAGCGACGTGCGCGGCGGCCGACATC
>JBFWNY010000037.1:0-36307 GCA_050250815.1 Hyphomicrobiaceae bacterium | reverse complement strand
TCCGCCAGGAAGGCAGTATCGTCGAGCGCCAGGATATGGCGCGCGCTTGGCTCCTGTACCGACCATGTGATGCACGAGCGGTTTCCGGTCAGTGGCAGCATCGCGAAAGGTCCCGCCGGCAGGAAGTGCTGCACCGCGAGACCGTTGTGGGGAAGTTCATGCGCGATCGTCTGCACGATGCCGAGCTGGCCATATGACCAGCCGACGAGCTTGATGCCGGCCGCTTCGCGCAGCGGCGAGCGCCGACCTTCCGCCGCCACCACGAGGGCGGCTTCAACAGTGCTTCCGTCGCTCAAGACTGCGCGGGCAGCAGGACCGTCGCGATCGGCACGCACGATGCCCAAGGGTCGCAAGACGCTGATTGCGGGGTGGCGCCGGACCGCCGCCTCGAGCGCCGCCGTGAGCGCCGATCCCGGCACGATGAAGGAGGCGGCGTCGCCCTCGTGCGTGTCGTTGGCATACTTGAGCAAGGTCGGCCGTACGCCGGCCTCCAACTCAGAATCGCTGATTTCGATCGAGGCGATAGGCTGTGCCACACGTGCGATCTGAGCCCAGATGCCGAGGGTTTCCAGCATGCGTTGGGAGGATAGAGACAGGGCGAACGCTCGCGGGTCCGGTGGCGCGGAGGCCGCGCCATTACGTTCGGGCTGCGCGTCGATGACAAGGATGCGTAGGCCGTCGATCGCATCGGCCAGTGCCACGGCGAGGGCGAGGCCGGCATAGCTGCCGCCCGAAACGAGCACGTCGACGGTGCGGTTGCTTGAAGCTTCCATCTTCGTTGCCTTTACCTGCGGCGTTTGCGGCGGACAAGGCGCCCGCATGCATCCGCCGGCCTTGCCCTTGACAAGCCCGGGTCGGCTCCCGTCCAAAGGTGGCCGGCATAGGGGAATCGTGACCCGCTGCCGTCCGGCGGCCGGTGCGTTTATAGCCCCCGACTGCCGCGCCGGGAAAGCGCGGGGCCACATCAGGAGTAATGCCTTTGAGCGCGCTTGCGGCCGTCCTCTCGATCCTCGACCTCGAGCCGCTCGAAAAGAACTTGTTTCGCGGGCGCAGTCCCTCCGACGGCTGGCAGCGGGTGTACGGCGGGCAGGTGCTCGGCCAGGCGCTGATGGCGGGCGCGCGTACGGTGGAGGCCGCCCGCACGGCGCACTCCCTGCATGCCTATTTCCTGCTCGGCGGCGATCCAAAGCATCCCATCATTTACGAGGTGGAGCGCACGCGCGACGGCGGCAGCTTCTCGACGCGCCGCGTCAAGGCGATCCAGCACGGGCGCATCATCTTCGTGATGGGCATCTCGTTTCAGGCGGCCGAGCCGGGCATGGAGCATGCCGCTGCCATGCCGGACGTGCCACCGCCGGAGCAGCTCGCCTCGGCGAACGATGTTTTCGCCAAGCTGGTCGACCGCCTGCCGCCGACCATGCGCGCCTACTGGAGCCGGGAGCGGCCGATCGACATGCGCCCGGTGGACCTGTCGCGCTACATGTCGCGGGAGCCGCGCGAGCCCGTCCAGCACATTTGGATGCGGCCCAACGGGCCGTTGCCGGACGATCCCCGCCTGCACCAGTGTCTGCTCGCCTACGCTACGGACTTCACCCTGCTCGATACGGCGCTCATAGGCCACGGCAAGCTGCTGTTCGATGCCGACATGCAGCTCGCGAGCCTGGACCACGCGCTGTGGTTCCACCGGCCGTTCCGCTTCGACGACTGGGTTCTCTACGCCCAGGACAGCCCCAACGCGGGCGGTGCTCGAGGGTTCTGTCGGGGCGCGATCTACAGCCGCGATGGCCGGCTTCTGGCTTCGACCGCGCAGGAAGGCTTGATGCGGCAACGCGAAGCCTAATTTTTGTGCATCCGTCGATTAAAAGTAAAAATCTGCTCATAATTTAGGCTGAAGTTGGCATGCCCAACACCGCCACGGCGGGGGGCGCTCCAGATAAATCTAGATATTTCAGCAGCGTACCTATTTTTTCGCCGTCTGGCACAGGACTTGATGTTAACGCCCCGTCAAGAAAGACCGGCGGCCCGTTCCCCCCTCTCTTAAGGCGAACGTCATCCGGCCGGTGCGCCATCCCAAGGGGGTCAACGCATGAAGCTCATTACAGCCATCATCAAGCCGTTCAAGCTCGAGGAGGTCCGCGCGGCGCTGACCGACCTCGGCTATCAGGGCATGACGGTTACCGAGGTCAAAGGTTATGGCCGGCAGAAGGGGCATACGGAAATTTACCGCGGCGCGGAGTACGCGGTGAGCTTCCTGCCCAAGGTGAAGATCGAGGTCGTCGTCGCTGGTGACCAGGTCCAGAAGGCGCTCGCCGCCATTCAGTCGGCGGCCCGCACGGGCCAGATCGGCGACGGCAAGATCTTCGTGTCGCCCGTCGAGACGACGGTTCGCATCCGCACCGGCGAGACGAATGCCGACGCGCTCTAATCGAGCGTGATCGCCGTCTGTCACTTGCGGAAAACCCGACACCCATAGTTCTCGGAGAGAAGCTCAATGTCCTTTCGACGTCTCGTACTCCCCAGTCTGACGACTGCGCTACTCCTTGCGTTGTCCTTGGAGCCGGCACTGGCCCAGGAGGCTGCCAAGCCGAAGTTCGATACCGGTGACACCGCGTGGCTGCTGACATCGACCGCGCTTGTCCTGATGATGACGATCCCCGGTCTCGCCCTCTTCTATGGCGGCATGGTGCGCAAGAAGAACGTCCTCGCCACCGTGATGCAGAGCTTCGCGGTGTGCGCGCTCGTTACGGTTCTCTGGTTCGCGATCGGCTACAGCTTGGCCTTCTCGGACGGCGGCGAGCTGCAGAAGTATATCGGCGGAACCTCTAACGCGTTCCTCGCCGCCATCGGCATGGAGAGCGCCAACAGCCTTGCGGGCACCGTGCCCGAATACGTCTTCATGATGTTCCAGATGACGTTCGCGATCATCACGCCGGCGCTCATCGCCGGTGCGTTCGCCGAACGCATGAAGTTCTCCTCGATGCTCGTGTTCATGGGCCTGTGGTCGATCATTGTCTACGCTCCGATCGCGCACTGGGTGTGGGGCGGCGGCATGCTGGGCTCTGACGGCGTTCTCGACTTCGCTGGCGGTACGGTCGTCCACATCAACGCCGGTGTTGCAGGCCTCGTTGCCGCGCTCGTGCTGGGCAAGCGCAAGGGCTACGGCACCGACAACATGGCACCGCACAACCTCGTGCTGTCGCTGATCGGCGCCTCGCTGCTATGGGTCGGCTGGTTCGGCTTCAACGCCGGCTCGGCGGTCGCCGCCAACGCTCTTGCGGGCATCGCCATGGCCAACACGCAGATCGCGACCGCTGCTGCGGCGCTCGCGTGGATGCTGGCGGAGTGGATTCTCCGCGGCAAGCCCTCGGTGCTCGGCATCATTTCGGGTGCGGTCGGCGGCCTCGTCGCCATCACGCCTGCGGCCGGCTTCGTCGCGCCGATGGGTGCGTTCTGGATCGGTGTCGCCGGCGGCATCACAGGCTTCGTCTTCGCGGTCTACATCAAGCACGCGCTGGGTTATGACGACAGCCTCGACGCCTTCGGCGTGCACGGCATGTGCGGCATCGTTGGTGCCGTGCTCACGGCCGTGTTCGCGGCTCCCGCCGTCAACGAGCTGGGCAAGGGCGCCAGCGTCATGACGCAGCTCTACGGCATCGGCGTCACGATCGCCTGGTGCGCGGTCGCCACCTTCGTCATCCTGATGGTGGTCAAGCTGATCATGGGTCTCAGGGTCGACGAGCCGACCGAGATCGAAGGCCTCGACTATCGCCTGCACGGCGAGTCGGTTCACTGACACGAGGGGACCGCGCCCGGTCAAGCCCTGGCGCGGTCCTGACCTTTCCCTAGACGTCCTCCCAAGGTCAGACTTCGGCGCCGGCGGCAGACCCGTCGGCGCCTTTTTCATTTGGCGAGGAGTGCCAGCTCGATCAGGGCTTGATGTAGGTGTAGCCCTGGCCCTGAAGGTAGGACAGCTCGGCGACGCCCGACGGCACGATGTCCTCCTTGAAGACCTCGAACAGGTCCTTGTCGGGGTCGATCTTGCGGCCGACGAGCGTGTTGTTGCAGACGACGAAGCTCGTGTTCTGCGTCTTGAGGCTCGTCACCTCGCCTTGAAGCTTCGCGTTACCGACCGCTTCCTTGAGCAGGTCGACGCCGTCGCCATGCAGCACGACCTTGACCGTGATGTTGTCCTTGCCGACGGCGGTGATGTGGTTCTGCACGTTGCGCAGGGCGCGGATGTAGGCCTTGGCCCCGTCCCCGCCGGGGTAGTTGATGTGGTAGACGACCTTCTGCTTGCCATAGCGGCTTTCGGCACTGGCCTGCGGCGCCAGCGATGTGGCCCCGATCACGGCCATGAGCAGGGCCAGGCCCAGCGCCCGCGCGACGCAGGCAATCTTGAGTGATCCTCGCATGTGTTTCCTCCGGTTGCTGTTGGTTTTTGACGGCGATGCTACCAGCTTGGTTGCACGCGGGGCAGGCATTCTCGGTTGCGGCGAGCCCGGCAAGCGATTAGCACTGGCGCCGCGCGGCGATCCGCGGCCTGAACTCCCGCCCCTTCCCGCCTCATCTCCAATTCGGACGAGTGCTGCCCATGGCTACCCATTCCCTGCTCCTGCTTCCCGGTGACGGCATCGGTGTCGAGACCATGGCCGAGGTGGAGCGCATAATCGCCTTCCTCAACAAGCGCTCGAACGCCGGCCGCTTCGAGACGACGTCCGACCTCGTCGGAGGCGCGGCCTACGACGCACACGGCGTGTCGATTACCGAGGAGGCGATGGGCAAGGCAGAAAAGGCCGGCGCCATCATCTTCGGCGCGGTCGGCGGACCGAAGTGGGACAAGGTTCCCTACGAGCACCGGCCCGAGGCCGGGCTCCTGCGGCTGCGCAAAGACCTCGATCTGTTCGCCAACCTGCGCCCGGCAATCTGCTATCCCGCGCTGGCTGAGGCGTCCTCGCTCAAGCGCGAGCTGGTCGAGGGCCTTGATATCCTCATCCTGCGCGAGCTGACGGGCGGCACGTATTTTGGCGAACCCAAGGAGATCGTGACGCTGGAGAACGGCGAGAAACGTGCCGTTGACACGACGCTCTACACGACGCGCGAGGTGGACCGCATCGCCCGCATGGCCTTCGACCTCGCCCGCAAGCGCCGCAACAAGGTGCACATGGCTGCGAAGTGGAACGTAATGCGCTCAGGTGTTCTCTGGCGCGAGGTGACCGCGGCGATCCACAAGTCTCATGCACCCGACGTCGAGTATCACGAAATTCTCGCAGACAACTGCGCCATGCAGCTCATCCGCAACCCCAAGCAGTTCGACGTCGTGGTGACAGACAACCTGTTCGGTGACGTGCTGTCGGACGAGGCGGCGATGATGACCGGCTCGCTGGGCATGCTGCCGTCCGCTTCGCTCGGCGCCGCCGATCCCAAGACCGGCAAGCGCAAGGCGCTGTATGAGCCCGTGCACGGCTCGGCGCCCGACATCGCGGGCAAGGGTCTCGCCAATCCGATTGCCACGATCGCCTCGTTCGCCATGGCGCTGCGCTATTCCTTCGACATGGGCCGCGAGGCCGACCTTGTGGAAAACGCCGTCGCCAAGGTGCTCGACAAGGGCTTGCGCACGGGCGACATCATGCAGCCCGGCAAGACCCAGGTCGGCACAACGGAAATGGGCGGCGCCATCCTGAAAGAGATGGAGGCGCTCGCCGCCTGACGCGGGCGGGGGCTCGACAACGCAGATGGCCAGCAACCTGTCCTCGATCGGCTTCGTGTTCGAAACCGACACCGCGTTCGAGGAAACGATGACGCGCCTCGCCAACGATGCGGTCGCACGGCTGGCCGCTCCCGGCGGCGAGTACGCGATCTGGCGTTCGCGCACGGGAGCCGAGCTGTGGTTCCATTTGGCGGTTGCGGACGACGCTGCGGCGTCCGGCGGCAGCGCCCGCCAGATCGTCGGACTGACGCCGTTCTTCGAGGGAACGAGCCGGGTGCCTTTCGGTCCCGCAGATGCCGAGACACGCCCCGACGACAACGCGTTCGAGGGCATTCTCAAAGCCTGGGTTGCACCGGATGCAGAGAGCGGTGTTGGCGTCTACCCGCTGGCCCTCGATGCGGTCGATTTCGCGGCCAGCCGTGAGCGGGCGTCGGAGAGCGACTGGACCGGCCGCGTCGTCGCCTTCTGCCGCGAGGCGCGCGTTCTGGACGCGAACGAGGAGCCGACCGCCCTTGCGGAAGGTCATGGCCTAGCGCGTCAGGCGATGATCCCCATCGGGCTTCTGACGGAGGGGCAGGACGATCCAGCCACTCTGGCGGCGTCCTTCGAGGATGCGGCCGACGACGGCGGCGCTTTCGCGACGCCGCTGCCCACGGTGCTGATGACCGGCATCATCCGTTCAGCGCGGCGGCTCGACAACGAGGTGACGGGCGCTCCGTTCTATTGGCTCACGGTTGACACGCTGGAGGCGACGCTCGACGTGGTCGCCGATCCCGAGCTTCTCAATCGGGAGCCGGTCGAAGGCGCGACGCTCGAGACGACAGCCTGGCTGTTCGCCCGCGTGCTGGACTGATACCCGGCCTGGCGGAGCGCCCGTGTCGCGTCACACCGTCTGCTCGTCGGTGCAGGTGCCGGGCTTGCCGACGACCGAGCCGCGTGCCGTCCACGATGGATCGCGTGGCGCCTTCTCGGCCTGCTCCTCGGTGCGGGCGACGAAATAGAACTCGAAGCAGTTGAGGCCCGCCTTCTTCACCCGGTAGCAGCCGCCCGTCGGATCGCTGTCGTAGATGGTGCAGAACGTGCCCGCCTGCAGCGACCAGCGGCCGCGCGCCGTGTGCCCGCGTTCCGAATACTCAATGCGGCCGTCGTCCAGATAGCGCTCGGAGAACGGCTGCCCGTTGCCGTAGCGGCCCTCCAGGGTGACGCCCGCGAAGGCGGCTCGAATTTCCGGTTCGCCCAGCCACGGCGTGTCCGCCGCCACCGCTGCCGGCAGGGCCAGAGACGGGCCCGCGGCAAGCGCGAGGCCGAAGGCTGCTGCGGTCGCGGCCCTGGCCGTCGAAATCCGGAACCATGTTTCGGGCATGAACGCCTCCTCTGGACGCCGCTTCTGAGCCGGGCCGGAATCTGGCGTGCGATCGTGTCCGTTCCAAGCCGGAGCCGGGGGAGGCGGTTGCCTGCCCCTGCTTCCGGTTGCCGTCCGTCTCAGGCGACCTGCCGTTCGACCCGCCGGCCCATCATACGCGCAACCGTACCGTCCTTGTCGATCAGCTGGTGTTTGAGTGCGCCGGCGACATGCAGCACGATGGCGGCAATCAGTAGCTTGCTGCCCAGGCCGTGGATCACGTGCCCGGCCTGATCCATCCAGGCGATCTTTTCCGGTGCGGGAATGATGAAAAGCCCGAGCACGTCCACGGGACGGCCGCCGCCTAGAGACATCATCAGGCCCGAGACCGGCATAAAGATCGTGCCCAGCAGCAGGAAGCCGTGGGTGGCTGCAGCCATCCGCTTCTGCCAGGGGGGCATGGGCGTCACGGGTTTTGGCATGCCCTCGGCAAGGCGCCAGCCGATGCGCCATAGGGCGAAGGCGAGAACCGCGACACCAAGGCCCTTGTGCCACCACATGGCGGCGGCCTTCGCTTCGCCGCGCGGCATGTCCTCAAGCACGAGGCCGAACACCAGCATGCCGATCATGCCGATGGCCAGCAGCCAGTGAAGGCCGATCGTCGTTCCGCTCAGTCGTTGTGGGTAGCTGCTCATGATCGTCTCCCTTTTGGGTTCGGCTTGACGCGGCGAACCTTCGGCAAACGATCCGGCTCAGGTGATCCGTCGGGTTGGGACGGCGGGCATGGTAGGATTGCGGCCCATGCATGGCTGGGCCGGAGCCGGTGTGCTGCACCTTGGGCGAGAGACGACCTTGCCAGGGCTGCCAACCGCGCGTATGGGAACGCGCTTGACTTATGCGCGATGCGCAGGGGATGCGCCCCCGCGCCTGCAATTCTCGAAGGATACCGCTATGGGCTACAGGATTGCCGTCGTCGGCGCCACCGGCAACGTCGGCCGCGAAATGCTCAACGTGCTCGACGAACGGCGCTTTCCCGCCGACGAGGTGATCCCGCTCGCCTCCCGCCGTTCGATCGGCACGGAAGTTTCCTTCGGCGACAAGCGGCTCAAGTGCCGTGACCTCGAGTCTTTCGATTTCCGCGGCGTCGACTTCTGCCTGATGTCGGCGGGGTCGTCTGTGTCCAAGGACTGGGCGCCGCGCATCGGCCAGCAGGGCTGCGTCGTGATCGATAACTCCTCGTGCTGGCGCTATGACATGGACGTGCCGCTGATCGTGCCCGAAGTCAATCCGGAGGCGATCGCCGGTTACACCAAGAAGAACATCATTGCCAATCCGAACTGCTCGACCGCGCAGATGGTGGTGGCGCTGAAGCCCATCCACGACGCGGCCACCATCAAGCGCATCGTCGTCTCGACCTACCAGTCCGTCTCGGGCGCGGGCAAGGACGCGATGGACGAGCTGTGGCACCAGACGAAGGCGAAGTACGTGCCGGGCACCGAGTTCGCACCCAAGAAGTTCTCCAAGGAGATCGCCTTCAACGTCATTCCCCACATCGACGTCTTCATGGAGGACGGCTACACGAAGGAGGAATGGAAGATGATGGCGGAGACCAAGAAGATCATGGACCCGCGCATCAAGGTGACGGCGACGTGCGTGCGCGTGCCGGTGTTCGTCGGCCATTCGGAGGCCGTCAACCTGGAACTGGAGCGCCCGCTGTCGCCGGATGAAGCGCGCGAGATCCTGCGCGAGGCGCCCGGCATCGCCGTTCTCGACAAGCGCGAGCCAGGCGGATACGCGACGCCGGTCGAGTGCGCCGGCGAGTTCGAGACTTACGTTTCGCGGATCCGCGAGGACGCGACGGTCGAGAACGGTCTGGCCCTCTGGATCGTGTCCGACAACCTGTTGAAGGGCGCGGCCCTCAACACGATCCAGATCGCCGAGGAGATGATTGCGCGCAAGATGCTGCCGAAGGCGGCTTGAGGTTCGGCAGCGCGCGATGAGCGCCGCTGCTGCCGGTCACATACCCGACAGAACGCCAACGCCCGCTGATGTCAGCGGGCGTTTTCTTTGTGGTGCACATCGGCTGGTCCGAACCACGGCGGCTCCTTCCCGCAAAGTGGGCGCTTCACTTGAACGCCCTTCCGTGGGCGGTGCCACGATATCGTATTGCCAATGCTGACATGGCTGCGGATAGATAGTGGTGGCCAGTGCCCACGATATGCCTCGTACAACAGCAGCCGTTTTTTCGGGAGCGCTACACATGTTGGACGACCGGACGCGGCCGCTCGAACATCAAGGTCGGCGGCTCAAAGCTATCGTGATGATCTTCTCTCCGTTGTGGATGTTGGGCGCATTCGCGCTGACGGCGCACGCCGAGGTGAGCCGCTGCTTTGCCATGGCTGGTCTGTCGCCGCGCGTCGTGGCGGTACGTCTGCAGCAGGCTGCAATCGGTGCCGAACAGGTTCGTATCACGTACGTCGGGCACGCTACGTTCCGAATAGAGACCGCCCAAGGCGTGACCATTGCAACGGATTACTCCGGGTTCGCCGGCGCAGGACCGGTCCCCGATGTCGTGACCATGAACCACGCCCACGCCACGCACTACACCGATTTCATTGATCCCAAGATCAAGCATGTTCTGCGTGGCTGGAACCCTACAGGCGGGCCCGCTCGTCACCATCTCAAGGTGGCAGACGTCTTGATTCGGAATGTGCCGACGGACATACGGCTCGGGCTGGACCGCCGCGAGAAGGACGGGAACTCGATATTCATTTTCGAAGTCGCGGGCCTTTGCATTGGCCATCTCGGGCACCTGCATCACGAACTCGCCCCTGAAGACATAGGTGCCATCGGACAGCTCGACGTGATCATGGCACCGGTTGATGGCACCTATACGCTCAACCACGCGAGCATGGTGCGCACCCTTCAAGTGTTGAAGGCGCGTCTGATCATTCCGATGCATGCTTTTGGCCCGTACACTCTTGCGCAGTTCGTGAAGCGCATGGGCGAGCAGTTCGATGTCCAGAATTCCGACATATCAACGGTCACGCTTTCGGTTGCAGAACTCCCGACCCGTCAGACGATCCTGGTCATTCCCGAGTCCGGTCCGATGCCGTCCTTCGAATAGTATTTGGCATGCACCAGCGAGTACCCGACTAGCGAGGTTACGTCTGGTTGTCGCTCGAAAGCGGGTTCGTCAATTTGCGGGGGTCAGGCGGATGCCCGGGCGGCATCGATCTTGCGCGCGAAGGCCTTGGCGTTGAAGCAGCGGATGGAGCGGGTCGCTTCCGCGGTCACAATGTCGACGATGCCGGTGAGAACGCCCCAGCGCCAGCGTACGTCGCGCACGCTGGCAAGCGGGATCGCAAAGTTCGAGATGCCGTCCTGCAGCGAGGCGTTCATGCCGTTAGGCGCGAAGTAGAGAGCGTGGTCGGTGAGCGTCGCAGTGCCGCCGACCCAGTAGCCTCCGCTCATGCGCGCGACCAGATCAGCGCCGCCCTTCGTTGCTCCCGTCGCGCCGACCATCCCAGTTAGCTTCTCGGCCGCGGCGCTCATCTTCGCGTCGGCAAACAGCGCGTTGCACATCTTGGTTGCGATGACGTGCTCGTTCGAGGCGCCCTCGTCGTTGGTCCGGTCCTCGTGCGGCATCGCGTTAGGTCCTCCACTTGCCGGCCGGGCTGCATGGCCACTGGGTATGCAGAGCTGCGGATTGCCAGCTCACGACGCGGATCGTAACCGGTTCACGAGCCACAGCGCGATCCAGGCGCCCGCCAGCGTGCAGAGCATCTGTCCGTTGAGGCTGACATAGAGCAACGGATGGCGCGTCTGCATGAGCGGCCCCTCGGGCTGCAGAAGCGTAAGCGATATATCCAGGATCATGGCACCGATGCTGGCACCGACGAAGCCGCCGACAACCGCGGCGACGATGCTGACGATCCAGCCGAGCAGTCCTCGCCTCATCGACCAGGCCTCGAAGATGCCGACGGCCAGCGCGGCGATCAGGAACAGAAGGGTCAGTGTCATGGCCGCGCCGACGCTCGCCTCGGGCAAGGCGCCGCTCATGGGCAGCAGGGTCACGGCGAGCAGGGCAACGACCGCGATGATCTTCATGGTGCCGCTCGTTGTCAGGTTGGGTCGTGCGCTCGCGCGTTGAGCCACGGACTTGATGGTCTCATGGCACCAGCTTGTAACCGCCGGTCTCCGTCACCAGCAGCTCGGCGTTCGACGGGTCCTTCTCGATCTTCTGGCGCAGGCGGTAGATGTGCGTCTCGAGCGTATGTGTGGTGACGCCGGCGTTGTAGCCCCAGACCTCGTGCAGCAGCACGTCGCGTGTCACCACCTTTTCGCCCGCGCGATAGAGATACTTCAGGATCGAAGTCTCCTTCTCTGTGAGACGAATCTTGGAGCCCTTCTCGTCGACCAGCAGTTTCGAGGCCGGCTTGAACGAGTAGGGGCCGATGGCGAAGACGGCATCCTCGCTCTGCTCGTGCTGACGCAGCTGTGCGCGGATGCGGGCGAGCAGCACGGCGAACTTGAACGGCTTCGTGACGTAGTCGTTGGCGCCGGCATCGAGGCCGAGGATCTGGTCCGCGTCGCTGTCGTTGCCCGTCAACATGACGATGGGGCCCTTGAAGCCCGACTTGCGCAGCAGCTTGACCGCCTCGCGGCCGTCCATGTCGGGCAGGCCGACGTCGAACAGGATGAGGTCGAAGTGGTCGCCGCGCGCGGTCTCGACACCTTTGGTGGCGGTGCCCACCACCGTCACCTCGAACTCGTCGTGGAGCGCGAGCTGGTCGCGCAGCAGGGAGCGCAGATCCTCATCGTCATCGACAATCAGAATCCGGCGTGCGGTGCTCATGCTGAGGGGCTCCGTTCGATTGGTGTTCGTGGTGGCGGGCGAGCGGTGGCGGAACTTAGCACCCCTCCACGTCCTGAAGTAGTATGACCGGGCCTGGAAGGCCAGAGGGGCGGGGCTGTGACACCCCGACCGCTATTTCGCTGAGGTACCGCGGTTCGTGACGCTCACACCTCGTAAAATGGCCGTGACGGGCCTGTCGCGCGGCGCCACGCGCGGGTTGCTGTTGACTGGCGCACATGGGGTTCCCGTGGCACTGGGTCGCTCCGGCCGCCGAGCGGTGAAGCGCGAGGGCGACGGCGCGACGCCAATCGGCGACTGGCATCCTATCGCGGTGCTTTATCGCCCCGACCGTGTGCGCCGGCCGGCCACCAAGCTGCCGGTGCGCCCGATTGCGCCCGACATGGGCTGGTGCGATGCACCCGGCGACCGCAACTACAACAGGCCGGTGCGTATGCCCTATCCGGCGAGCGCCGAGGCGATGTGGCGTCAGGATGGTCTATACGATCTGCTGGTGGTACTTGACCACAATAGGTGTCCTCGGATGCGGGGCGGCGGCAGCGCCATTTTCATCCACGTCGCGCGCACCGGGTTCGCGCCGACAGAGGGCTGCATCGCTCTTCGCTCCGCCGATCTGAGGCGCCTGCTCGCGTGGATGGTTCCTCACAGGCGCATCGCCGTGCTGTAACGGGCCCGGCGGCTTGCCGCCAGCGGAGGAAAACTCATGCCGGCATACTCTGCGAATGGGACGCGCATCGCGGCAGTGGCGGCCGTGCTCGGTCTTGCGGCCGGGACAGCCTGCGCTCAGACGCCGGGGCCGCCGGTTCGCCTGTCGTTGCCGCTCGCCTGTACACCGGGACAGGACTGCTTCGTTCAGCGGCATCTCGATGTGAAGCCGGGTCCGGGCATACAGGATCCGCTTTGCGGCGAGGCGACGGGTGAAGACCATACCGGGGTGGACTTCCGTATATCGACGCTCGCGGACGTCGCGCGCGATGTCGCCGTGCTGGCCCCCGCCGACGGTGTTGTTCTGCGGCGGCGCGACGGCATGCCCGACCGGGTCGTCGAGAACGAGGACATGGCGCGCGCAGTCACGGCACAGGGATGCGGCAATGCGGTCATCATCGATCATGGCGGCGGGCTGGAGACCCAGTACTGCCACCTGCGGTCGGGAAGCGTGCGCGTGACGCCGGGCCAGAAGGTGATGCGCGGCGAGACGCTCGCGGGCGTCGGCTATTCGGGCCTGGCCTCATTCGCGCATCTGCATTTCGGTGTCAGGCGCGGCGGCAAGAATGTCGATCCGTTCACCGGGACGGAGTCCGGCGCGCCCTGTCGAGCCGACCCGGCCGCCGAGCCGAAAGCAGAACCGCTGTTCGAACAGGCGGTGCTGGAGGCCTTCCCCTATCGTAGCGGCGAGATCTTCAGCGCAGGTTTCACCGGAACGCCCCCCAAAACCACGATGGAGGAGGCGCTGCCACCGGTTCCCATGGCGGCAAGCCCGGCTCTTCTTCTCTTTGCCCGTGTCTCGAACGCGCGGGCGGGAGACCGCATGTCCTTCAAGATCAAAGGGCCGGCGGGGTTTGAGTTCGCTGGCACGACGGAGCCGCAGACGCGCGGAAGGCCGGTATGGGCGCCGTTCGCCGGCAAGCGGCTCACCGCAAGCCGCTGGCCGGCTGGCCGCTACGAAGGTGTGGTGGAGCTGATCCGCGACGGCCGCACGGTCCATCGCCGCGATGGGATCGTCGTAAATATCGAATAACGCCTGTGGCCCCGCCTCACTCACCGGCGCGCCGCGATCCTGCTACGGTGGACGCAAGATGGGCGAATCGGTCGCCCGCGGCGCCGTCGTGTGGGGCATGGGGCACGGCAAGGGATACATGGCAGACCGCTGGCCCTCTCCGGATGACAGGGGCGGCGCAGGGCGTAGCGGTGGTCGCACAACGTGGCATGGTTCGTCGGCGATCGTCGCCGTGTGCCTCTGCCTCACCGGCTGCACGACCGTTGTCGATCTTGCGGGTTTGCCGCGCCCCGGCCTGCAACCGAACGGCTCCTACGTGCTCACGGCCGCCGAATCGCAGGCCGACTGCCGGGCGCTCAATGAGCGCATCGAGTCCGACCTTGTCGTGATGAAGAAGCAGCTGCCGCGCATCGAGAAGGAACAAGCCGCGCTGCCTGATACCGTAACCGGCGTGCTGGAGCGGACCTTCGGCGGCGTGGACGCCGGATCGCATGGCCGTCGGACGTGGCGGGAAGCAGAGGGGCGTGCGCGGGCTCTCGACAAGGCCGCCGGAGAGAAGGGTTGCCTCCGGCCCGACATCGACGATCGCATCAAATCAGCATCCGCCCCCCCGCCCCAGCCCATCTAGTTCGCACGCACGACTCAGGTTCCCAGGCCCGGCAGTGTGAAGAACATCAGGTAGCCGTTGAGCGTCATCAGCGCGCCACCGGCGCCCAGAGCGACGGACAGCACCAGAAGCGGCACGCCGCCGGATATGATGGCGACGGACGCCAACACGATGGCAATCTGCAGCAGCGCCTGCCCATAATCGAAGTAGGGGTCCTGCGCCATCGCGCGGTCCCGGATCTTCTCGAGCTTCTTGCCACGTTCGAAGAGCTGGTCGAGCCCTTCGCCGCTCGCCGGATCTGATGTCAGCTTGGCGTCGTAGGCTTTGCCGTCCGCGATGCGTTGCTTGAGCCTGGCGAGCCCTTCGGCGGTCAGTCCCGGCGTCGTTTCGATCAGCACCTCGAGGTCGTCGACGTGGGTGCGCACGATCTGGCGGCGCAGGTTCTTGGCCTGGAAGAACGACCAGGTGTTGGTCGCCTCGATATTGCGCAGCGTGGCATCCTTGGCCGCGTTGTCGCCACCCATCGCGGCGACCGCGAGGATGACCGCCAATATGCCGATGTAGACGCCGATCCAGCGATCGCGTTCACGCGCCGGGGGCACCTCTTCGTCGGAGGCCTTGAACGTGTCGATGCTCATCGCCGCCTCCCCGTTGCCGCCGCCAGTGCGGTGCGAATTCGCCGGCCGGATGGTCAAGCCCGCAGCGGGCCGGTATCAGGCCACAAGCTCGCGGCGGTTCGCAACCTGTCCGATTTCCGTAAGGCGGTAGATGATGGGGACGCCGGTTGCCACCTCGCGCTCGATGATCTGCTTGGCGGTCAGCTCCTCGAGGTACATGATCAGCGCCCGGATGGAGTTGCCGTGGGCTGCGACGATGACGTTGCGGCCGGCACGCACCTCCGGCCAGATGCGCTCCTTGTAGTACGGCAGAACGCGCTGGGCGGTATCCTTCAGGCTTTCGCCGCCGGGCGGTGCGATGTCGTAGCTGCGCCGCCAGATCAGCACCTGCTCCTCGCCCCAGCGCTGCCTCGCGTCATCCTTGTTGAGCCCGGATAGGTCGCCGTAGTCGCGCTCATTGAGCGCCTGATCGCGGACCGTCTTCAGCCCGGTCTGGCCGAGCTTGTCGAGGATGAGATCAAGCGTTCGGTTGGCGCGGTGCAACACACTGGTGAACGCGATGTCGAAGCGGAGACCTTGATCCTTCAGCAGCTCGCCGGCTCGCATGGCTTCCGCCACGCCCTGGTCGGTGAGGTCGGGGTCGCGCCAGCCCGTGAACAGGTTGAGCTTGTTCCATTCGCTCTGACCGTGACGGACCAGAACCAGCACGTTGTCCATGTCGTCGTCCCCGTTTTGATCTGCGGGTTGGTGTTTGGGCTGGCGGGGCTGTCTCAGATGCCGAGCACGTCGGACATCGTGAACAATCCAGGCCCCCGCCCCTTGCCCCAGAGTGCGGCCTTGACCGCGCCGCGTGCAAAGATGCCCCGGTCGCTGGCGCGGTGCGTCAGCTCGATTCGCTCGCCCTCGCTGGCGAAGATCACCGTGTGATCGCCGACCACGCTGCCTCCGCGCAACGCCTGCATGCCAATGTCGCCGCGGCGCCGCGCGCCGGTGTGACCGTCGCGCGCGCGCACGCCCACCTCGTCGAGATCGACTTTACGGCCATCCGCCGCCGCCCGGCCGAGCATCAGCGCGGTGCCCGACGGAGCGTCGACCTTGTGACGGTGGTGCATTTCCACGATCTCGATGTCGAAGTCGGCGTCCAACGCCTCGGCCACGCGCCGGGTAAGGGCGACCAGCAGGTTGACGCCGAGGCTCATGTTGCCCGCCTTGATAATGGTGGCGTGGCGTGCAGCCGCGGCGATCGCGGCCTCGTCCTCAGCGGTGAACCCCGTGGTGCCGATCACGTGCACGATGCGCGCGTTGGCAGCGAGCCCCGCGAATTCGACGGTCGCCTTCGGCGCGGTGAAGTCGAGCACGGCGTCGACGCGGGTGAACAGCTCGAGCGCATCGTCGGTGATGGGCGCACCGACCGGGCCCAATCCGGCGACTTCGCCGACATCGCGGCCGAGGTGCTCGGAGCCGGACTGCTCGACTCCACCGGCCAGCACGCAGCCGTCGCTCGCATGAACGGCACGGGCAAGCTCCCGCCCCATGCGGCCGCCCGCGCCCATAACAGCAATCCTCATGTCGGCCATCTCACTGCCCTTCCCGGCTCCATCGCCACGATGGGAGACCGTCACGCCACGGCCGCCGGTCGCCCGGCGGCCGTGGGCGGTATAGCAACGAGGAGGCTCACCTGAAAGTGCGCAGAATCAGGCGACCGCCACCCCGGATTTGGCCATGTGGCGGGACTGCCATTGTATGCCCGGCGGTGACGAGGGCGAAGCCGCCCCCCTCCGGCGAGCGGATTTCTCGCTACTCCTGTTTGGTCTGGGCGGCGCGGTCGATCGCCTCGCGGATGAGGCGCTTGGCATCGTCCACATCCCCCCAGTTGACGATCTTCACCCACTTGCCGGGCTCCAGATCCTTGTAGTGCTGGAAGAAGTGCTCGATCTGCGCCTTGGTGATCGGCGGCAGGTCGGCGACGGTGCGGATCCGATCGTACCGCGCCGAGATCTTGCTGCTGGGGACCGCGATGATCTTCTCATCCCCGCCGCCGTCGTCCTCCATGACCATCACGCCGATCGGGCGGCAATTGATGATGCCGCCGGGCACGATCGTACGCGTGTTGCAGACCAGGACGTCGATGGGATCGCCGTCGGGCGAGAGCGTGTGGGGCACGAAGCCGTAGTTACCGGGGTAGCGCATCGGCGTGTAGAGGAACCGGTCGACGACCAGGGCGCCCGCCTCTTTGTCCATTTCGTACTTGATGGGTTCACCGCCGACCGGCACCTCGATGATGACGTTGATGTCGTCTGGCGGATGCTTGCCGATCGATATGGCGTCGATGCGCATTGGGGGCTCCTGCGGTGCGGCGGTTTTTGTTCTTCAGGGTGGCTGGAGAAGTGCGGCCCGGCTCGTGCGGGCGTGCTCGCATTGAGCGGCGCGCCAGCGCGTCCTTAGCTGCCTGAGACAGGGGCGCTCGGCAATTCCCCCTTTGGGGGTGACGCCCGCGAGCGCCGAGGCTCTCTTCGCGTCGGCGCGTTCCAGAAGACCAGGAAATCCAGGCAGTTCAGCTCAGCGCCAGCCGTAAGCGACTTTCTTCAGGGAAGACGATCCGAAGCAATCGGTCGCCTCGGCGACCGGCCGGCCGCCGCGCCGCCAGTAGAAGTCGAGCGCGCCATGGTTGTCGGCCAGCGCCCAGACGACGAGTCCGTTGAGCCGCTTCTGGTCGAGCTCGTACCTGCAGCTCTCGAACAGCAGTTCGCCGAAGCCCAGGCCCTGGTAGGCGGGCAGCAGATACAGTTCGTAGATCTCGCCTTGATACCGGCCGCGGCGGCGTGCCGGTCCGAACGTCGCGTAACCGGCGATCGTGCCGCCCACTTCGAGCACAAGCACCGGCTCGCCCGAGCGTATCGTGCTTGCCCACCAGCGCTTGCCGCGACGAATGATGAGGGAATCGAGATGCTGCGCCGGCAGAATGCCCACATAGGCATAGCGCCAGGACGTCTCGAACACTTCGGCCAGCTCCCGCGCATCGGCAGGACGGCCTGTACGAACGCGTACCGTAGAACTCGAACCAAGCATGCCCTGACTATAGCGCGAAAGAACGCGTCTCGGCGAGGCCCTTTGCCGTTGGTGAGTTACTTTTTGCAAGCTGGTGCTGCAACTTGGCGGCACGCTGCGGCGGGCTGCTGAGTGCCCCAAAAATGAAGAGCGCTCCAGGCTTTCGCCGGGAGCGCTTTCACCTGATCTGAACGTTGCCGTGACCCCGCCGACGCGGCGACGTTCAACCGGGGGCTGATCAGCCGACCTTCTTGAGCTGCTCGAAGCTCTTGGAAGCGGCGGCGTTGACGGTCTCGAGCGTCTGCTTGGCGACCTTGGCGGACAGCTCGAAGAGCTCCTTGCTCTGAGCGCCGGCAACGGCGAACTGCTGCTGCAGGAAGTCGGCCTGGAGGCGGACGACCTCGGGCACCGTCTTGGCGCGGGCGATCGCCTGAGCGGCGTCGAAAGCAGCCTCGGTGTTCACCGACGTGTTATGCAGCATCTTCTCGCCAATCGCCTTGGCGCCAGCCTGCGTGGCGAGCACGACGTCCTCGAGCACCTTCGCGTTGTCCTTGGCGACGGCCGACAGCTTGACGTAAGCCTCACGGGTCTTGGCGACGCCTTCCTCGGCGATCGCGTTGACGTTCTCGGGGATACGCGCGTCCTTAGCGGCGGCGAACATGTCCTGGGCCTGGCGGGTGAACTGCTCGTTCATGGTCATCTCCTGGATCCTTCTCAGTTTGAGGGATGAAAATTCTGGTCTCTGGTGGCTCGGGCTGCGGTCTGCTGCGCGGCTCGAACGGACCGTGCGCGATCGCTATAGCCACGGATATAGAGCAAGCCGTTGTGCAATGCAACATCGAATTTGCTGCTGTGCGGGATGAACCTGATTCATGAAGCAAGTTGCAGGGTTTCATTTCGCCCGAAACTAAAGCATGTGGCGCTCCCCGGTCCGCCCTGGTCAGGGCCGAATATGTATTGTGCACCGCACAACAAGGGATTTGGAAAACTGATGATAAAGCAGGCAGTTGGCTGCGATCAGAGCAAGCGCGGAAACAGGGAGCGGTAGCCCATTGCCGATGCGTCGAACAGGATGTCGGTGGCTCTGAGTGGGCGCGCCAGAGCCAGTCCTTCTAGCGAACGGCAGCGCGAAAGTGCGACGTAGGCCTGCCCATGCGCGAAAGTGCCGCGCCCTAGGTCGATGTAGACGCGGTCCAGCGTCAGCCCCTGGCTTTTGTGGATTGTAAGCGCCCAGGCAAGCCGCAGCGGAAACTGCTTGAAGGTGCCAGCGACGGTCTCGACAATCTTCTCCGCGCCCTGGTCGAACGCGTAGCGGCGGCTTTCCCAGGATGCCGGCTCCAGCTCGTACTCGCGGCCGTCGATCTCGACCCACACCTGCCGTTCCGCGAGCCGCGAGATGCGGGCGATGGTTCCGTTGACCCAGCGCCGGTCCGGATCGTTGCGCAGAAGCATGACCTTGGCGCCAGGCTTCAGCACGAGTACGTGGTCGGTCGGCTGGGCGGCGGTATTGAACTCCCCCGTCACGCCCGCCTCGTAGCGGCGCGCGGCTGCCGGGAGCGCGTCGAGATAGGCAAGGTTGATCCGCTGCGCTGCCGCATTGGTGGGGGTGAGGATGACGTAGGGCTCGCCCTCGCCCAGCGTGCGGATGGGGTGGACCCGCTCATTGAGCACGGCAAGGTCATCCTCATCCGCTTCGCCGTCACGGACCCGGTTGAGCACATGGAGCAGCGCTTCGTCGCGCTGGCGGAAGACCTCGGAGAGTTCCAGCAGGCTGGTGCCGTGGCCTTCGCGCAGCGACGCAACCGAGAAGAAGAACGGCCCGTCGTGTTCGCGCTCCAGGTGGCTTGCAACCTCGGCTTCCTGCACGACCGGTGGAAGCTGGTGCAGGTCGCCGAACAGCAGCAGGCGGACGCCGCCGAACGGCTCGCGCGGGCGGCCGCGATTGAGCCGCAGCGATTGGTCCATCGCCCACATCAGGTCGGAGCGCACCATCGACACCTCGTCGATGATGAGCATGTCGAGCCGGCGCATGACGCGGCCGTTTCGGCTGCGGCGGATGTCGTCGGAGCGTATGAGGCGCGGCGGCAGGCCGAAGAACGAGTGGATTGTCTGCCCGCCGACGTTGACGGCAGCCAAGCCGGTGGGCGCGACGACCACGGCTTCGGCATCCAACGCGTCGCGCAGAAAGCGCAGCAGCGTCGACTTGCCCGTGCCGGCTCGACCCGTGACGAACAGATTGCCTTGGCCCTCGCGCGCGAAATCGATCGCCGCTTCGTATTCGGAAGTCGGTGTCACGCCCTCTGGCCAGGGGGCTGCCGCGCGGCTCTCCGCGCCCTGTGGTGCGGGCCGTGCTGTCAATCGCATCTCCTCGTCCGCCGTCCGTGCATAGAGCAGGGAGGAGGCTGAGGGAATCGCCGAATGCCGGTCATGCACCGCCGCGCCGGGGCCTGGTGGTGGCGATGAGGGTCGTCTCCACTGGACCCAGCTCTCAGCGAGCGGCGCGGACCGTGGGCAGTGGCCGCTTGACGAGCGGCTTTGGCGGGGCGGCGCGCTGTAGCATCTCGCGCACCGGTTCGATGTCCTCAAAGCGGGTCCCCGATGGGAGCGTGAGCGAGCGGCCGTCGACCAGGTCGAGGACGGCCCACATGCGCTTATTGCCCATGGCGTCGTAACTCGTTGCCATGCGCGCTCCGGCCATGCGCGAGAATGGAATGGACCAGACCGAATAGGCGAACGGACCGCGCCGCACGAGCAGCGCCATCTTGCGGCCCTCGTCGAACGTGGCCTCGACGATGTCGCGGCGGAACAACGGCGACAGCAATCCCAAGGCGGCGGCCACGATCATGATCGCGGTCATCCACGTAACGCCTGTCAGCGCGACGCGCGGCGCGATGGGCAGAAAGATGAAGGTGCATGTCGCGAGCACGAGCCCAGCGACGGAGAAGATCGGCACCAGAGCGTGAAGGCCCTGATACCGATCGATGAAATTGCGCGGCGAATCGTCAGAGCGGATGACAACGGGACCGAGCAGGAGATTGCTGGACATCTTGTTCACACCGAAGTTGCGATTTTACGCCCCGGATGAACCTTATGTTTGCAATTCCCAAAATCTAGTTGTGAACTTTCCTTCAATTTTATCGAACGCGCATCAGTCCCGCGTCACGCTGAGCAGCTTGAAGTCCTTGTCCAGCTTGATATCGAACTGGCCGTCCTTGCACTTGGCGTCGTCGATCTCGTAGACGCCGGTTGCCTCGGTTTCCTTCTCCATCTCGCCGCCCGAGCAGCCGATCCCCGACAGGGCCTCCGTGATCTTCTTCGCCTCGTCCTCGGTGGGCTTGCTGTCCGCCAGCGCGGCCGTGGCCACGAAGGGCAGGGCGAGCAGTCCGGTGATGAGCGTGCGCATGGTCTTTGTCCTCCAGCGGTTTGCATCGAGCGCGTCGGGTTCGGGTACATTAACGTTATATCATTTCAGAATCCAGCCGTAGCTGCGGGGTTGGCCGCGGGGATCAAGCCAGCGTCGCCTTCAATGTGTCCCTGGCCGCGCGGGGGCGTTAAGCGAATTTTTCTTGCGCTCGGCCATGCTGGGAGGAGCTTCTGGGGGGTCGTGACCGATGGAAGTCTTTCTCGCTTACGCCGCCTTCATCCTCATTGCGGCTGCACCGTTCCTGGTCGTGCTGGCGGTCCTGGGTGCTCTGCGCTACGGCCTTTCGGCTCTCGTCGGCGGAGTTCTCTCTGCGCGGCCGGCCCGCGCCGCTCTGGGTGCGATCACGCTGCTGGTCGGGGTCGCCTCGGGTGTCGTTCTGATCAACTGGGCGACGACCAAGCCTCCGCAGAGCGAGCAGTGGACCGCCCATGCGCTGGTGCACGCAGGCTGGCGGCATGTCTACCTGCGTGTCCATGCCATGAAATGGATGCTCGATGGCACGTTCGGGCAGCTCGAGGGCTCACATCCGCCAATCGCCGATCCGCCCGGCTCGACTCGGTGACGGCGCCGCCTGCGTTGGGTGCCTACGACGCATAGCCCTGAGTCAATGATGTTTGTGAGCGTCGTGCCCGGGCTGATGGTCCATCCCGTGCGGGCCCCTGGCTCCGATCGGCTCGACGGTCGCCTCAAGCGTGATCTTTCCGGCCTTGGCGAAGTTCAGCTCGATTTCAATGAGATCGCCCTCCTGGAGCGGCTTCACCAAATCCACGAGCATGACGTGATGTCCGGCCGGGCCAAACACCAGCGTCTGTCCGGCCTTTATCTCGAGCCTTTCGATTTGGCGCATGCGCATAACGTCGCCGTCTTTTTCGCTGATGTGGATTTCGGCGCGTCCGGCAGCGGGTGACCGTGCCGAAATGAGCGTGTCGCTACCCTTGGCATCGGCTTTGATCTCGAAATATGCAGCTCCGACCGTCGCGCCCGGTGGCGTCGCCCGCGTCCACGGATGGGCGACCGATACGGTTCCCGCGGCGGCGCCATGAGCGCGTACGCCGTCGGAGGCCGCGAACAGCAGCGCGGACACGGACGCAAGCGCGGCCAGAGATGCGCGAGCACAGGCGTAGAAGTTCATCGCTTTGCCTTGGATATTGCTGGGGTTGAGACGACTGCGCCGTCCGGGATCAGGAGGTCGGCCGGCGGCATTCTTCGTCGGGTGGCAGCGGATCACATGACGCATCGCGCACGCAAGCCACAAGTGCATTCCGCAGGCTTTCGGACTCGACGCCGTCAATCTCGCCCTGATAGAGGCCCTGGGCCTCAAGCCCGCACTGGTAGAGCTTGACGATGCGTTCGCCGCCGAAACGCATGGCGAGAAGGTAGTCCGACAGCGCCTCGTGGCGACGGCCTTTCGCCTGATGCAGATGGGCGCGGGTATCCAGAGCATGCGGGCTCCAGGGCGTCAGCTTGAGCGCCTTCTCGACGTCGATCATCGCATCGTCGGCGCGGCCGATCTTGAACAGGCTCCAGGCACGATTGTTAAGGGCGACGTCGAAATCCGGCCGCAGCGCGATGGCGGCATTGTAGTCGCCCAGGGCGTCGCCATACTTGCCCTGCAGCGAATAGGCGAGGGCCCGCAGCGCATGGGCGAGGCTCTTTTCGGCGACGCTGAGTGATGCGCCGCCTTCCAGAAGAGCCGTGCAACCCGATATGCGGCGCGAGCTGTCGTCGGAGAAGCAGTCGCTTGCCGCGTCCCGTTCGACCGGGTCTGCGCGGAGGCCGCCGGCGGCGCCAGCGCACAGCAGGGCGGCGATCGCAAGTATCCGCGCCCGGCGGAATCGCCGCGGCGGGGCTGTCGGGCAGGGATTGCATCTACCGATGGATCTCATGACGTTCATTGTCGTAGCGGAAGCGGCCTCAGGTGCCAGCGACGGCAGCCCCCCTGAGGGCGCCGTGCGGTTTGGGCTACCATAGTCTGCCGCCCGAATTGCGACGAGCAGACAAATAGCGTTGACTGCGGCCGGGGCGGGTGCGGCGCCTGGATTAGGAATGGAGCGGGACAAGTGACGGACGAGCGCGCCGGAAGCGGGCCGGATCGGGAGCAGCGCATCGTGCTGGTGATCGGTGGCGGCATCGCGGCCTACAAGTGCCTCGATCTCGTGCGCCGGCTGCGCGAGCGGGGCGTGCGCGTGCGCGCGGTGCTGACTCGCGCAGGCGAGCAGTTCGTGACGCCACTGTCGGTCGGCGCGCTGACCAACGAACCGGTGTTCACCGGACTGTTCGATCTCGACGCCGAGCGCGAGATTGGCCACATCCGCCTGTCGCGCGAGGCGGACCTGATCGTGGTGGCGCCGGCGACCGCCGATCTCATCGCCAAGATGGCGGGTGGACATGCGGACGACCTCGCTTCGACGGTGCTGATGGCGACCGACAAGCCGGTGCTGGTGGCTCCCGCGATGAACCCGCGTATGTGGCTGCACCCCGCCACGGTCCGCAACGTCGCACAACTGAAGGCCGACGGCATCAAGGTGATGGAGCCGGGTATCGGCGAGATGGCCGAGCGCGGCGAGGCAGGTCCGGGGCGCCTGCCGGAGGTGCCTGAGCTGCTGGCGGCCATCACGGCGATGCTGGCTGGTGGAGATGCGATGCCAGCTCGAAAATCGGGCGACACCGCTACGGTGACGCGAATTCGGGCAGCTGGGCTGTTGGCCGGCCGTCACGTGCTCATCACCAGTGGTCCAACGCACGAACCGATCGATCCGGTGCGCTACATCGCCAACCGGTCGTCCGGCAAGCAAGGCCATGCGATTGCCGCTGCGGCGGCCCGGGCGGGCGGGCGCGTAACACTCGTCTCGGGTCCTGTGGCGCTGCCCGATCCCGATGGCGTCGATGTCGTGCGCGTTGAGACCGCGCAGCAGATGCTGGACGCCGTGACGGCAGCGCTGCCCGCCGACGTCGGCATCTTTACCGCGGCCGTTGCCGACTGGCGCGTCGCCGAGCCGGTCGCCGGCAAGATCAAGAAATCGGCCGGCGGCAAGGCACCCCAGCTCGCCCTGGTCGAGAACCCGGACATCCTGCGCACCGTGGCATCGCGCAAGTCCGGCAGGCCACGGCTCGTTGTCGGCTTCGCGGCGGAGACCGACAACGTCATCGCCTACGCACAACGCAAGCTGAAGGCGAAGGGAGCGGATCTCATCGTGGCCAATGATGTGTCGCCGTCGACGGGCGTGATGGGCGGGGATCGCAACACGGTACACGTGGTCTCTTCGGCGGGCGTGGAGAGCTGGCCTGAGATGAGCAAGGCCGAGGTCGCGGAACGTCTGGTTGCGCATATCGGCGAGTGGCTCGGCGCCAAGGGTGAGGCGGCCGAATGAGCGCACGGTCGCGGGGCAGCGACACGCGGCGCAGGCCTCAGCGGGTCTCGGTGCTCGTGCTTCCGCATGGCGAGGGCCTGCCGCTGCCGGCGTACCAGTCGGCCGGTGCGGCAGGGATGGACCTCGTGGCGGCCGTGCCGGCGCGCGATCCGCTGGTGCTTGAGCCGGGCAGCCGCGTTTTGGTGCCGACCGGATTGGCGCTGGCGGTTCCTTCAGGGCATGAGGCGCAGGTCCGGCCGAGGTCCGGGCTCGCGCTCAAGCACGGCGTTACCGTGCTCAACAGCCCGGGCACCATCGACAGCGACTATCGCGGAGAGGTCAAGGTGCTGCTCGCCAATCTAGGGACCGAGCCGTTTGTGATCCGGCGCGGCGAGCGCATCGCACAGATGGTGGTGGCGACGTTCGAGCACGTCGCCCTCGTCCAAGTGGATCGTCTCGAGGAGACGGCGCGCGGCGCCGGGGGGTTCGGCTCGACCGGGACCGCGGAGCGCAAGCGACTGCAGAAGCCGGGCAAGCCCCGGGCGGCGGGCACTCCGCGCAAGCCCCCGAAAAAGAACCCGCCAAAAAGTCGGACGAAGCGCTGAGATTGCACGCCATCGCCGGGCCAGAATGCCTGAGCAGGATTTCGATGCTCGACGCCCGCCGGCCATTCGCTTGAGCGTGGCGGCAATTGCTGCCACAACCGCTGGCAGCAGCATGTTCGCGCTAGCACCTCGCGTCCGACCGCGGCGGCCCGGCGCGGCCTTAGGCCCCAACTGACGGCAGGACACCATGAACGAGATGCCAGACATCAAGACGCTCGCCGCCACCACGAGCTGGGGTCGCGGCCGCATCTACGAGGACATCACCGAAACGATCGGCCATACGCCGCTGGTACGCCTCGGCAAGCTCATGGCCGGCGCCAATGCCGCGGCCGACGTTTTGCTCAAACTCGAATTCTTCAATCCGCTGTCGAGCGTGAAAGACCGCATCGGCGTGTCGATGATCGATATGCTCGAAACTATGGGGCGCATTACGCCCGGCAAGACGACGCTCGTCGAGCCGACATCGGGCAACACGGGCATCGGCCTTGCCTTCGTCGCCGCGGCGCGCGGCTATCGCCTGGTGCTGGTCATGCCCGAGTCGATGTCGCTCGAGCGGCGCAAGATCCTCGTGCATCTTGGCGCGGAGCTGGTGCTGACACCGGCGGCCGAAGGCATGAGCGGCGCGCTCAAGCGCGCCGAGGCGCTGGCGGCCGAAACGCCCGATGCGGTCATTCCTGCGCAGTTCGACAATCCAGCCAACCCGCTTGTGCACGAGAAGACGACGGCCGAGGAGATCTGGGCCGACACCGACGGTGCCGTTGACGTGATCGTCGTCGGTGTGGGCACCGGCGGCACGCTGACGGGCTGCGGCCGCGTTCTCAAGGCGCGCAAGCCGAGCGTCCGCGTGGTCGCGGTGGAACCGGCTGCCAGTCCGATGCTGTCGGCAGGCCAGAAGGGCCCGCACAAGATCCAGGGCATCGGCGCGGGCTTCGTGCCTTCGATCCTCGATCGCGGCCTCATCGACGAGATCATCACCGTGCCCAACGACATGGCGTTCGACGTGGCACGGCTGCTGGCGCGTGTCGAAGGCATCCCTGGTGGCATCTCGACCGGTGCCAATGTTGCAGCCGCGTTGACGGTGGCCGCGCGACCGGAGATGGCGGGTAAGACCGTTGTCACGTTCGCGCCGTCGTCGGCCGATCGCTACCTGTCGACGGATCTGTTTGCCGAACCCGCGCCGCCGGCGCCGGATGCGGCCGCGTGATGCGGCTACAGCGCCGGCGCATGACGCCAACCGTGGAGGCAATCTGAGAATGGCGGCGCTGAGCCCCGAGGAGATCCAGCGCTACAAGCGCCATCTCGTCCTCAAAGAGGTGGGCGGCGCGGGGCAGCAGCGCCTCAAGGCGGCGCGCGTGCTGATCATCGGCGCGGGCGGCCTCGGGTCGCCGCTGCTCATGTATCTGGCGGCTGCAGGTGTCGGCACGCTCGGCGTCATCGACGACGATGTGGTGTCGCTCGACAACCTGCAGCGGCAGATCGTGCACGACACGCCGCACGTCGGCGCGCTGAAAGTGGAAAGCGCGCGGCGGATGATCGGCCGGCTCAACGCGCACGTCACGGTCGAGACCTACCAAGCACGTATCGATGCGAGCAATGCTCTCGACATCATCGGCCGCTACGACATCGTGTGCGACGGTTCGGACAACTTCGCGACGCGCTATCTGGTGTCGGATGCCTGCTACCTCGCCAAGCGTACGCTGGTGTTCGCCGCCGTCGGCCCGTTCGACGGCTACGTGACGACGTTCAAGCCGCATCTCAACGATGCGGATGGCCAACCCTATCCCTCGTATCGCTGCATCTTTCCGGAGGCTCCGCCGCCTGGAACTGTCGCAAACTGCGAGGAGGTGGGCGTGCTTGGCGCCATCGTCGGCGTTGTCGGCACGCTGCAGGCGACAGAGGTGCTGAAGGAGATCACTGGCGTTGGCGAGAGCCTCGCCGGCCGCCTGCTGATCTATGACGCCAAGGGCGGGCGCTTCGAAAGCGTGCGCGTCGCCTGGGACCCCGACAATGCGCTGTCGGGCCGCAATCCCATTATTCGCGATCTGTCGATCCACGCCGGCATCGCGCCCTCGGCGGCGTGCGCCGCCGCGCCGTGATCAGGGCGCGAAGCTCAAGCGTCCGAGCGCCGACATCAGCACGCAGTTGAGCGCGGCGACACCGAGGACGGCGAAGGTCAGCGTCATGCCGATGATCCGCAGCGATATGTTCTCGCGCGACTGCGAGACGCCGAATGCGTGGATGCAGCGACCGGCCAAAAGCGCGAGGCCCAGGCCGTGCAGCAGGTAGACACTCGCCTTCATGCTCTCGAGCAGTGCCATCAGGATGAGTGCGAGCGGCACGTATTCCGCGAAGTTGGCGTGGACGCGCATACGGCGCAGCAGCGTCGCGTCCTCGCCGTGGCCAATGGCCACTTGCGCGGTGCGGCGCTGCCGGATCACCCGGATCGAGAGCAGAATGAACAGTAACGTGAGCAGACCGGCATAAAGAGCGGTTATCGGCATCGTCACGTCCTTTGCAGAGAATGTCTGATGCCGATACGCGCCGCGGATCGTTCGTGTCTTGGGGCTGCTCCGGGCCCTCAGAACATCGCCGGGTGGACCTTGTCGGGTGGCGCGTGGCCGTCGAAGTAGGTCTTGATGTTGATGATGACCTTCTCGCCCATGTCGACGCGACCCTCGACGGTGGCTGAGCCCATGTGCGGCAGCGCCACGACGCGGTCGGAGGAGAGCAGCTTGGGATTGATCGCGGGCTCGTGCTCGAACACGTCGAGACCGGCGCCGGCAATGGCACCCGCCTCGACCTGCCGGGCGAGTTCGTTCTCGTCGATCACCTCGCCACGGGCCGTGTTGACGATGTAGGCGGTCGGCTTGAGCAGCTTCAGGCGTCGCGCCGACAGCAGGTGATAGGTCGCTGGCGTATGCGGGCAGTTGACCGAAACGATGTCCATGCGGGCGAGCATCTGGTCGAGACTGTCCCAATAGGTTGCTTCGAGTTCACGCTCGATTTCCTCCGAGACGCGGCGGCGGTTGTGATAGTGGATCTGCAACCCGAACGCCTTTGCACGGCGAGCCACGGCCTGGCCGATGCGGCCCATGCCGATGATGCCCAGCCGCTTGCCGAATATGCGGTGGCCGAGCATCCAGGTGGGCGACCAGCCAGCCCACTGGGTCTTCGGATCCTTGAGGTAGTTGGTGGCTTCGGCGAGCCGGCGCGGCACAGCGAGGATCAGCGCCATCGTCATGTCGGCGGTGTCCTCGGTCAGGACGCCGGGCGTATTCGTTACTGTGATCGAGCGGTTGCGGGCCGTATCGAGGTCGATGTTGTCGACGCCGGTACCGAAGTTGGCGATCAGGCGCAGATTGGGGCCGGCCTGGCTGACGACCGCCCGGTCGATCCGGTCAGTGACGGTTGGCACCAGTACGTCGGCCTCTTTGACCGCCGCGACCAACTCGGCCTGCGTCATGGGATGATCGTCGACGTTGAGACGGGCGTCGAACAGTTCGCGCATCCGCGTCTCAACGACATCGGGAAGCTTGCGCGTGACGATGACGACGGGTTTCTTCGGTGTAGTCGGCATGAAACCTTCCAGGCTCGGTCTTGGACGTTCGGAACGGGGGATCGCGGTCTGCCGAGCAGGACCGGAGCGATCCGGACGGGCGGGTCGCACGTGTCTAACAGATGGTCTTGGCGAAGACAAAGTGGCGAGTAAAGTCCGGCTCTGCCCGGCCCCGGCCGGCGCTAACGCGCCGCTTGCCGGATTTGGCGGCCATGGCTCAATACAGTCGACGAGGGTCGGAACTTCGAACATGGAGCAGGGTGTTTGGGCGGTGTGCTGAGATCGCGGACGCGGAGGAGGCCGTGGCCACCCTCGCTCGCGCGCGCCTGCGGGGCGGCAGCGCTGATGGCGTTCGTTGCAGTGGGACAGGGCTTGCCGGCGGTTGCAGCCGAGCAGATTCCCGGCCGCACGGTGGGCGCAAGCGGCCTGCCGCTGCCGCGCTATGTCAGTCTCAAGTCGGACCGCGTAAACCTTCGGGCAGGCCCAGGCACGGAGTATCCGACGACGTGGGTCTACCGGCGCGCCGGTCTGCCGCTGGAGGTGATCGAGGAGTTCGAGACCTGGCGTAAGGTGCGTGATTCGGGCGGCACGACGGGCTGGATTCTTCAGAACCTGCTCTCGGGGCGGCGAACCGCGCTGGTCGTGCCGTGGGACGTGAAAGAGGCCGACCCGCGTCCGCAGGTAGCGGTTCGTTCAAGCGACAGCGAGCGGTCGCGGCCCGTCGCGATGGTCGAAGCCGGCGTCATCGCCGACCTGCAGAGCTGCGATGGCTTGTGGTGCTACGTCAGCGTGCAGCGGTTCCGCGGCTATATTGAGCAGAAGAAGCTGTGGGGCGTCTACGAGCGTGAAAAGCTCGAGTAGACGCGCGGATGCCTCAGGCGAGGCAGCGGACGGCGGGCGTGCGCACAATGCGCGCGTATCGACGAGGCACGAATCCCAGATCGGCAATTGATGTGGTCTCCGTCGGTGTGGCGGGCGGGGCGATGGTCGCAGGCGCGATCACCTTGTTATCGCGACGGGGGGCCTGGTCGTGGCTTCCGGTCACCCGCGCGATCCGCACCGCGAGTTTCCGCTGCCGAGCGGGTGTGGCGTTCCGGTACAGGCGGCGCAGGGCCATGGCGGGCCGCTCGATAAGCCGCCAGGACAGCAGTGCCAGAACGAGACATGCCGCCAGCGTAGCCGCCATCAGCGCAACAGGCCCGATGCCCGGCGCCAGCAAGCAGATCGTCTGCCCCACCGGCACGCCATAGATGTAGACGCCGTACGAAAGATCGTCGCGATTGGCGAAGGCGCGAAGCGGGCCGAAGGTGAACGACGCCGCGTAGATCGACAGATACCCAAGCCCGATGGCCTGCCCCACCTCCGCCAAATGCATTCCGTTGGTCAGCCACAGGAGCGCGACGGCCGTCAGGGCCAGGGACCAGTGCACCCGGATGTACTGGCGCAGGGCGAACGCCAGGACGCCGGTGCCGAAGAACAGAGCGAAGTAGCGGACTTTGTCGAGTTGCCCACTCTGCTCCGCCAGCTCCGGTCTGGCAAAGAGGATGCTCGCCAGGAAGGCTGCCAGCAGGCCGTAGCCCACGAGCCGCACACGGCCGATCCGCAGCGCCAACCCGCCGAAGACTGCCAGCGCCAGGTAGCAGACGACCTCGTATTTCAGCGTCCAGAGCGAGGAATTGACGATTCCGGAGACGGGGTTCTCGGTGAACACACCGGGAAGGGGCGCCAGGCCAGTCTTGAGCGAAAGGGTCTCGGCGAGATAGCGCGGCAGCAGGGTGCTGGAGAAGTAGTCACCGGCCGGCAGGCTGCTGACCAGTGGCCCGAGCAGCAATGCGGTTAGCAGCACGCAAACGGCCAAACCCGGGAAAATGCGCAGGCCGCGGGCCAGGAGGAAGCGCACCACGCCGCCGCGGACGAGGCTCTGCGCCACCAGGATGCCGCTCAGGAAAAAGAACACCTGCACGGCGTGCTGGCCAAGCGTGTAGCCCGTCCAGGCGTGTACCGGCTCCGTGACACCGCCGATGCCGGTCGCGAGCCAGTAGGAGTGGGAGACGACAACCGCGCTCGCCATCGCCAGACGCAGCACGCCGAAGCTGTTGTCGGCGGGCTCCATCATTCCAGAAAGGCTTGCGTTGCGCGGTGCGGCCATGTCTCGCTCACTGTCGGGCGGGTTAATCAAGCAAGCACCTGATGCACGTCAGATGCCAGCGCACCGTCCGGCGAGGTCCTCCTCGCAGACACGAATGGATTGATTAACGAACAATGAAGTCGGACGGCGATCCGAGCGGCTCGGGGCTCAGACCTTGACCAGCCGGACCACGACGTCGATATGGCTGATCCGCATGCCCTGGGGCGGCTCCGGCAGGCCATCGACCCTGATTTCGCCGCCAGGTATGTCGATCAACTCGCCTTCTGTCTCGACGAAGAAGTGGTTGTGGTTCGACACGTTGGTGTCGAAGTAGGCACGTGCGCCGTCGATTGCGAGTTCGCGCACGAGCCCGGCCTTCTTGAACTGGTGCAGCGTGTTGTAGACCGTGGCCAGCGAGACGAGCTGGCCAGCGGCGAGGGCCTCGGCGTGCAGATCTTCGGCCGATACGTGGCGGTCGCCGGCTGCGAACAGCAACGCGCTCAGGGCCACACGCTGGCGCGTCGGCCTCAAGCCCGCTTCGCGGAGCCTTTCGGTGATCTGCGCTTCGCTGAGCGCGTTGGCCTCGCAGCCTGCTTCCGATGACATCGGGCCTCAAAACCTCAGCTTGGAGTCGTGATCGGTTGCGGGAAGGACCCCGCGACCGCTCGCGGCCGAAACGGTGAGCACAGATGGCACAATGCGGGCGCTGAGCCCGCATTTTTCTCACCCCATACTATATTTTGCGCCGGCCGGCTCTGCAATGGCACCAACCTGGATGGTTCGCCCGCGCAGCGAGGTTACGGCTTGACGCTGGCGGAGTTTACCATTTGAACAGGAGCCTTCGCCGCGATGGTACCCGTCCGGGCTCCGGTTCGGACGCGGTTTGCCTTGTGCCCACCACACCGGTGGTCGCGGCAGGCGTGGCGGATGACGGCGGCAAACCGCGGCGCGGACACAATCTGAGGGCGGACCATGGCGGAGCGGCGCTCGAGCTACCAGTTCGAAGATCTTCTGGAATGCGGTCACGGCCGCCTGTTCGGACGGGGCAACGCGCAGCTCCCCCTGCCCCCGATGCTCATGTTCGACCGCATTCCGCATATCTCCGAGGAAGGTGGGGCGCACGGCAAGGGCCAGGTCGTTGCCGAACTCGACGTGCTCGGCAACAAGCGGCTCGACTGGTTCTTCGACTGCCATTTCGAGGGTGATCCGGTGATGCCGGGCTGCCTGGGACTCGACGCTCTCTGGCAGCTCACCGGATTCTACCTGGGCTGGCTCGGCGCACCAGGCCGCGGCCGCGCGCTGGGCGTCGGCGAGGTGAAGTTCACCAACATGGTGCTGAAGACGACGCGCAAGGTCGAGTACATCATCGACATCAAGCGCGTGATCCTGCGCAAGCTCAAGCTGGGCATCGCCGACGGGATCCTGAAGGCCGACGGCGAGGTGATCTATACGGCCACCGACCTGCGCGTGACGCTGTTCGACGCGGAAGCCGCGGCACCGAGCGGCTGAAGGCGTTCGTAGCGGCGCTACGTGGTGCGCGCGCCGTGCACAGTCTATAAGCAGAATAACGAAAATGCCGCCCCTGCGGATCGGGCGGTAACCGGGAAGGGGAAGCGGGAATGAGGCGGGTCGTCGTCACGGGGATGGGTATCGTCTCCTCGATCGGGAATACGACCCAGGAGGTCCTGGCTTCGCTGCGGGAAGCAAAGTCCGGTGTCGTCCGTGCCGACAAGTACGCCGAGATGGGCTTTCGCTGCCATGTGCATGGTGCGCCGCAGATCGACTGGGCGGCCCAGGTGCCGCGCAAGCCGAAGCGCTTCATGGAAGAAGGCGTCGGCTGGAACTACATCGCAATGGAGCAGGCGATCCGCGATTCCGGTCTCGAGGAGGCCGACGTCGTCAACGAGCGTACCGGCATCATCGTCGGCGCCGGTGGCCCCTCGACACGGGCGATCGTCTGGGCGGCCGATACCGCCCGGCAGAAGGATCCCAAGAAGGTCGGGCCTTTCGAGGTACCCAAGGCGATGTGTTCGGGGCCAAGCGCGGCACTCGCGACCAGCTTCCGGATCAAGGGCACCAACTACTCCATCTCCTCGGCCTGCTCGACGTCGGCCCACTGCATCGGCAACGCGACCGAGCTGATCCAGTGGGGCAAGCAGGATGTGATGTTCGCCGGCGGCTGCGAGGAGCTCGACTGGACGCTGTCGGTGCTGTTCGACTCGATGGGCGCCATGTCGTCCAGGTTCAACGCCACGCCAGCACGCTCCAGCCGCGCCTACGACAAGGACCGCGACGGCTTCGTCATCGCCGGCGGCGCGGGCGTTCTCGTGCTCGAGGAGTTGGAGCGGGCCAAGGCCCGCGGTGCGCGCATCTACGGCGAGGTGGTGGGCTACGGCGCCACTTCGGACGGCTTCGACATGGTGGCGCCGTCGGGTGAGGGGGCGGTGCGCTGCATGCGTCTGGCGCTTGCCGGCTTCGACGGCAAGGGCATCGGCAAGGTCGACTACATCAACCCGCATGCGACGGCGACCCCGGTCGGGGATGCCAAGGAGATCGAGGCGATCCGCGAGGTATTCGGCAACGACGTGCCGCACATCGCCGCCACCAAATCGCTTACGGGGCATTCACTGGGTGCCATCGGCGTGCAGGAGGCGATCTTCTCGCTGCTGATGGTGAACAACGACTTCATCTGCGAAAGCGCTAATATCGACGAGATTGATCCGGCGTTCGCGGACATGCCGATCGTACGTCAGCGGATCGACAAGGCCTCGCTTAACTGTGTCATCTCGAATAGTTTCGGTTTCGGCGGCACGAATGCGACCCTCGCATTCCGCCGCTATACTGGTTAGGAACGGCTCACCGAGAGTTCACTGAACTGTCGTGTCGCGGCGTCAGGTTGAGGCTCTTTGCCTCGCAAGGATGCCAGGACATGAAATTTTACCGCAACGGCGGCGGCTGGTTCGATATCAACGGACGTTCGACCGGTTCCAGAGCGAGGGCTCCCATGTCGCAATACGATGTCACCAAACCCGGTCCGATCATGGCCGGCAAGCGCGGCCTGGTCATGGGCGTCGCCAATGAGCGATCGATCGCCTGGGGCATTGCGCGAGCGCTCGCCGGTCAGGGCGCCAAGCTCGCCTTCACCTACCAGGACGGCGCCTTCGGACGGCGTGCCGTTCCGCTGGCCGAGTCGGTCGGCTCCGAGATCGTCGAGCCGTGCAACGTGCTCGACCTCACGACTGTCGACAAGGTGTTCGACCGGGTGAAATCGCAGTGGGGCAGCATCGACTTCATCGTGCATGCGCTGGCCTACTCGGACCCCAAGGAGCGGGTGGGCCGCTACGTCGACACGACGCGCGACAACTACACCAACACGATGGTCATTTCCTGCTTCTCCTTCACCGAGATTGCGCAGCGCGCCGCCGCCGTCATGCCCAACGGCGGCTCGATGCTGACGCTGTCCTACGGTGGCGCGACACGGTCGGTTCCCTCCTACAACGTGATGGGCGTCGCCAAGGCTGCGCTCGAGGCCTCCGTGCGGTATCTGGCAGCCGACCTGGGGCCGCAGGGCATCCGGGTCAATGCGTTGTCGGCAGGCCCGATGCGGACGCTGTCCGGAGCCGGCGTTTCGGATGCACGCGTCATCTTCAATTTCCAGAAGGAGCACGCGCCGCTGCGCCGTACGCCGTCGCTGGACGAGGTCGGCGGCTCCGCACTCTATCTGCTGTCGCCGCTGTCGGGCGCCGTGACCGGCGAGGTGCATTTCGTCGACTGCGGCTACAACACCATCTCCATGCCGAGCCTCAACTCGCTGAAGCAGCTGGAGGCAGACGGCAATGCGGGTGGTGGCCGGTCGCCCTCCGAGGCGGCCGAGTAGGGCGCAGCAGCCCATTGACTCCGCGACAGCGCCAAGCTCATGTCGTTCCGCGCCGAGCGGTCGTTTCACGTGAACTTTTCACGTGTTGCGACGTTCTGCCAACGTAGGAGCAGGGAGTCACAAGCATGAGCACTTCAATTCGATCGACGCTGGTTGCCGGCGCGATCGTTGTGGCGTCTGCCACTGTGGCAGCGTCTTCGCCGTTCACGGCTGCGACATCGGCAGCCGTCGGCCCGCAACAGTCACTGATCGAGCAGGTTCACTACTGCCACCGGGACGTGCGCAAGGGCGGTGCCGGTTGGCACCGTCATGCCGGCCCCAACTGCCGGCGCGTCGCATTCGATCGCGGCGGGCCCGGCAACAAGCGGTATTGGTATCGCGGCCCCCGCTGCGAGACCTACTGCGTGGGCATCGGCCCTCTGCGCGTCTGCGATCGCGACTGCGGCTGAGCTGCGCAATCCATTCCACGGTTGTTCATGGACCGCGGGGGCTATCCCAGCCTTCGCGGCTTCTTTTTTGCTCCGATCGGCTCGAAGATGGCCCGTCTTGACGCCGACGTTCCATTCGGCCAAGAGACGCGCCCATGATCGGCGTCTTCGATTCCGGACTGGGTGGCCTGACGGTGCTGCGCGCGCTGGCTCTGCGCTTTCCGGACGTCAAGTTCGTCTACCTGGGTGACCACGCGAACGTGCCCTACGGCAACCGCCCCTCCAGCGAGGTGGTCGAGCTCACGCGCAGGGGGGTCGAGCACCTCTTCACGCGAGGCGCCCAGCTCGTCTTGCTCGGCTGCAATACCGCCACCGCTGTCGCCGCCAGGCGGCTGCAGCGCAGCTGGCTGCCGCAGGCGGGCTGGGCCGGCCACAACATCCTGGGCATCGTGGCGCCGACGGTCGAAGCTGCGACGCAAACGCCGTGGGCGGTAACGGCACCCCAGTATCCGCAGAAATACATGACCGACACGATCGCGGTGTTCGGAACAACGCGGACCATCACGTCGGGCGTCTACCCGGAAGAGATCCGCAAGCGCTGTCCGCGCATGCGCATCGTGCAGCAGGCCTCAGCGCACCTGGCCGGCGCCATCGAGGACGAAGCGAGCGAGGCGGAGCTTGATGCTCTGGTCAAGGACGCGGTGCAGGGGATTCTCGACCAGACCAGCGGCGTGCAGCCGCACCGCGCGATCCTGGGGTGCACGCATTTTCCGCTCGTCGAGCATCTGTTCCAACGCCATCTCGCGCCTTCGACGCGAATACTTTCCCAGCCGGAGGTTGTCGCATACAGCCTCGAGGACTATCTGGAACGTAAGCCCCATTATCGCGACGGAGCGATGGGCGGCGGCGTCGAGCTGCTGACGTCGGGCGACCCAAAGGAGATCAGCGCCAGGGCTGGGGTGTTCTGGCCCGAGGCGCCGGCCTTCGCGTCGAGCAGGGCGTGAGTGGACATCGCCTCTATTGGC